>JBBSQY010000011.1:0-81429 GCA_038243585.1 Candidatus Sumerlaeales bacterium
ATAAATGAAAAGCGCATCTTACTGAAATTGATTAGCAGCAGTTTATTAATCGGGCCTTCAGTCCTTGAATGTTGGGGCAAATAGACCCAGGGCTGGTAAGAAGATCTTGCTGCTTCGCAGTATAAAATCGCACCTTCGGCGCTTGTAAATGGTGGACCCGGAGGGGCTCGGACTCGGGAAGAGTAGACACAGGGAGGTGCTCTGGGCTGGTGAGCTATGCACCGGGCTTTCAGCCCTGAAATAATTTGCATTACTACCTGGGCCTCCGACCCAGGCTGGTATGCGGTCGAGCCTTCGGCCCTTTATGGAAATACACTAGGAATTTTCAACCATGTTAGATTTGACCAATGACAAGGGCGGTGCCCTGGGCTGGTAAGAAGATCTTGCTGCTTTGCAGCACAAATCACACGTTCAACCCGCCTCGACGTTCCCCATTGACAGCCGCGCCCTTGCCCGCCACCTATTACGTCCATGAAAGGCATAATCCTCGCCGGCGGTTCCGGCACGCGTCTCCATCCGCTGACCCTTGCCGTCAGCAAGCAGCTCATGCCGGTCTATGACAAACCGATGATCTACTACCCCCTTGGCACGCTCATGTCTGCCGGCATCCGCGAGATATTAATCATTTCCACGCCGGAAGACCTTCCCCTGTTTCGCCGCCTCCTGGGAGATGGCTCCCGCCTGGGGATGCGATTTGAGTATGTGACCCAGCCCCATCCGGAAGGCCTTGCCCAGGCGTTCATTCTCGGCAAAGACTTCATCGGCGACGACAGCGTTGCCCTCATTCTTGGCGACAACATTTTCTATGGCGAGGGCCTGCCGGAATCTCTGCGGAAATGCACAGAGCCCGAGGGCGGAATCATCTTCGCCTATCATGTGCAGGATCCGGAACGCTACGGAGTCGTCGAATTCGGCACCGATGGCCTCGCGAAGTCTATCGAGGAAAAGCCAGAAAATCCTCGCTCTCCCTATGCCGTGCCGGGCCTTTACTTTTATGACAACGATGTGGTGGAAATCGCCGGGAACCTCAAACCGTCGCCCCGCGGCGAACTGGAAATCACCGACATTAACCGCATCTATATGGAAGCGGGCAAGTTGCGCGTCACGACCCTGGCCCGCGGTACGGCCTGGCTTGACACGGGCACTCATGATTCTCTCATGCACGCGGGCCAGTTCGTTCAAATCATTGAACACCGGCAAGGGCTCAAAATCGGCTGCATCGAAGAGATCGCCTGGCGCATGGGCTTTATGGATAGAGGTCAGCTGGAAACCATTGGCCGGGAACTGGAAAAAAGCGGCTATGGAAAATACCTGCTTCAAATGCTGAGAGAAGATAATCTAGCATAAGACAGGTGGAGGGGGAACAGGCGAAATGACCGGCAACGCTGAAATGATTCGCACCCAAATCCAGACCCGTGGGATAACGAATATCCGCGTCATAGATGCTCTCACCCGTACCGACCGCCGCATGTTTGTGCCCGATGAACAGGCCAGCCATGCCTATGAAGATCACCCCATCCCTCTCATGCCCGGCTCTACCGTTTCCCAGCCCTACATCGTCGCCCTTATGACTGACCTCCTCGATGTCCAGCCCCACCACCGGGTCCTCGAAATCGGCAGCGGCAGCGGGTATCAGGCCGCCGTTTTGTCACTGCTGGCCAAGGAAATCTGGGCGTTGGAGGTTCAGCCGGAGATGGTGGCCCCCGCCAGGAGCTGGAGATCATAACCAAGAGTGAAACCAATGAAATAACCAGAACCACCCATTCCAGTGTCCAGTTTGTGCCTTTAGTAAAGGGCGCGTGACTTTGTATCATGAGAATTTTGTAAGGCCCGGGGGCAGTTGCTTTGAATTTGTATCGTTCTTTAAATGAAGTTTTATAAGCACCCCATTCGATAAAGGCATGTGATGACAAACGTTGCGACAGCATATACCGTAGCGCTGGACAGCGCGGATGCAGGGAACGATCTGGCCCGGCAGCTGATGGAAGAGCAATCCGGCAAGGCTCCCGACGCCGTGATTGTATTTGCGTCTCCCCGTTATGATTACCCGGAGCTGCTGCGGGCCCTGCAAGCCGCCGCGAAAACGGACATCATTGTTGGCTGTTCCTCCGCCGGAGAATTCGCCAATGGGAAAAGAGGCGAAGGGGCCGCTTCCGCCATGGCCATCTCGTCGGAGGATATGAAGTTTTCCGTAGGGGTCGGACGCGGGTTGCACAATGATATAAAAAGCGCGGCCCGACAGGTATCGTCATCGTTTAACGGTCTCGAAAACTCTGAGTTCCCTCATCGGAGCGCTCTAATTCTTGTGGATGCGCTATCCGGTCGCACAGAAGAACTTATAGAAGAATTGACCTCCCTGACCGGCGGCACTTATAAATTTTTTGGCGGTGGAGCGGGAGATGATGCGCGTTTCACCACCACGCACGCGTTTGCCGGTGTGGAGGCCATTTCTGACGCCGTCGTTGCATTAGAGATTCTCTCTAAAAAACCCATTGGTGTGGGTGTGGCTCATGGATGGCTGCCCGCCGGCTCGCCCATGCGAGTCACTGAGGCCGTCGGAAACCGTCTTATCGGAATCAACGCGATTTCCGCCGCTGAAGCATTTGCTGAGCATGCAGAAGACTCCGACCAGAAGTTTGATCGAAGCGATCCCGTTCCGTTTTTTCTGCACAATGTCATTGGAATTCAAACGGAGAATGGTTATAAACTTCGGGTGCCTTTAGCAGTTGAAGCCGACGGGACGATCGTTTGCGCGTCGGATATTCCTGAAGGATCTACTATCCGGATAATGAAATCCGGGGCCCATTCCGCTGCTGAAGCCGCTGCACAGGCGGTGTCTGCCGCCCTTGCACAAACCCACCCGTCGAAGCCGCGAGCAGCACTATTTTTCGATTGTGTGGCGACTCGTCTCCGGTTAGGCAACGCTTTTGAGGCGGAACTGGGCGCGGTGAAGGGTATGCTGGGACCGAACGTGGCTTATGTCGGCTGTAACACCTATGGTCAAATCGCCAGGGCAGAAGACCAATTCAGCGGGTTTCATAACTGTACAGCTGTTGTCTGCACGTTTCCGGAGTAGTTCATTTTGTCGTCAAGAGTCTACACTGATCTCAGCCTACTACTAGTAGACCTACTTGCATCTGACGACAGACACAAAGCCGCGCGTAATCTGGCCGCTGTACTCGGCGCGGACGACCTGATCATCTTTATACCGGATCCGGATCTGGAATTACTTTTGCCGGCGGTCGGGTTCCCACAAACTCTGCCAGGGGGACGCGTTTGGAAAACATTTCTGAGCACATGTACAAACATAAAGTCCGCCTCTGACCAGCTTCCGTCTCCGTACACCGGTGAAATGGTATCCGTAGTAACAGTCAGCGGAACCACGGGAGTTGTGTTAGCCCTGCTTGGGGGTCAGCCCATCGATAGCCTGATGCGGGATCTGGTAAATCCGCTTTCCCTGGCGGGGCAGGCACTGGAGAAAGAACGACAACTTCAGCTTATTAACGCCCAGCTGCTTCAGATAAGCAGCGAGGTAAAAAGTGCGCGGGTGCTTACGACAGTGCTTGATCAACTTCGCCGCGAGCTGGAAACTGCGCTGGAATCTGCGGGACGCGAAACGGCGATCGCCGAGGCGGCTAAAAAAGATGTATTAAAAGCCAATGAAGAGCTTGCCGTAGCACGGGATCAGGCCCTGGCGGCAAGTCATTCCAAAGGCGCATTTCTGGCCAATATGAGCCATGAGCTCCGTACCCCTTTGACTGCGATAATTGGATACTCAGAAATGTTGCAGGACGAAATCACCGAAGCGCGCACCATTCAGGATCTCCAACACATCAACGATGCTGGCCAACATTTGCTGGCCTTGGTAAACGACATCCTGGATATGGCTAAAATCGAAGCTGGTCATGTGGAATTGCACGCTGAGGCTTTTGAGGCGGAAGTGGTGATTAATGAAGCAGTTCAAATTGTCGCACCGCAAATGGCGGCCGGGGGCAATTCGTGTGAAGTGATAATCGGACCCGATATCCCACCTCTTTTCACCGATCATAATAAGCTTCGGCAAATACTTCTCAATCTCCTGAGCAACGCGGCCAAGTTTACAAAAAACGGTACGGTGACTTTTACGACGAGTTACGATAAGGCGACAGATCTTATCTGTTTTTCGATTGTGGACACGGGAATCGGAATGTCTGCCGAAGCAATGCCGCGTCTGTTCAAAGAGTTTAGCCAACTGGATGACTCGAGCACAAAAACGGCCCCCGGAACAGGCCTGGGGCTAGCTATTACCAAACGGCTGTGTGAGTTGTTTGGCGGACAAATAACCGTGGAAAGCAAGCTTGGCGAGGGTTCCACCTTCCGCGTGGAAATCCCGCCGCGGCTTCCGTCAGAACAAAAGCAGGGGCAGCATAAGAAATAGCGGCAGCCGGCTAACTATCGGCCCACAACACCAAAAATAACGCAAAGCGATCGCGTCAGCACTCCCCCGCTGATGCCAGTTAAACTTACGCCTTACGACCGGTGCGCTAGTGTAAGGCGTCTCCGCCACCATTGGCTCAGGCTGTCCAGGGCTACCACAACGCCAAGTATCATTAGCAGTCCTGCGGCCGCGCTGGGAAACTCGCGCCATTCAATGTAATACATAAGGTCCTGTCCGATCCCGCCGGCACCAACCACGCCAAGCACGCTGGCGGCGCGAATGTTGTATTCGAACACGAACAGACACGATCCAATCAGAGCCGGCCGAGCCGCGGGAAACGTGGCCCACACGAAAGTCTGTAGACGACCCGCCCCGAGGGAACGCAACGCCATGGCCGGGCGATGATCTGCGTCTTCGAGCGCCTCATAAAAAAACTTGGTCAGATAACCGCACGAGTAGCACGCCAGGGCGAAAACGCCGGCCACGGGCCCCAGTCCGACAAACGACACAAACAGCAACGCCCAGAATATCGACGGGACAGTTCGAATGGCGTTCAGCAGAAGGCGGAACACGCCCTGCACCCCGCGCGAACTGATGTTGCGGCTCGCGGGGATAGACAAAGGAAAACTCAGTAAAATGCCCATGGCCGTGCCTAGCAGCGCCATCTGAACCGTCTGCACCAGACTCGCGCCGAGCGTTGCCCAGGGTAACGCAACAAATTCTGCCCAGGACTCGGGTACGATTCCCCCCAAAAATCTTACAATTCCGCTGCCGGCGCCGGAAAATGCGGCGCCTTCCAGATCAAGTGAGGTCGCAGACCAGGCCAGCGCCCCTACTATCGCCGCCATTATCAGTCCCGACATCAACCTCCGCATAAGCGGAGAATGCTCCGTAACGGATCGATCCTGAACCGCAGCTGATTCCGGCCTGGCACTCGTTGTGGGGGTTTCAGTTCCCACTTCCACTGATGCAACGCGGCTCTCTGGAGGCAGAAATTCTGCCGCAAAGTGATCAACTGCTCCGGTATTTTCTTTAACGACGGTGTTTGTCCCCCAGGACTGCGAGCCAGACAGATAAGCGTCGTAGCTTTCCACATCCTCCACCGTCGCATCATGCACTGCCAGGACCCGCTGGAAAAAGCCCCGCGCAATCGCTGGGTCATGGATGGAAATAGCCAGCGCAAAACCATACTTTTCCTGAAGAGTCTCCAGCAGGTTGAGGGTCCGCCGCACATTGGCCCGGTCCAGGGCCGCGAATGGCTCATCCGCCAACAGCACCCTCGGACGGGAAATGAGGGCGCGGGCGATGGCCGCGCGCTGCTTTTGACCGCCGGAAAGCTGGCCGACCGGACGGTCTGCCAGCCGTGAGAGGCCCAGATCTTCCATCAGGTCTTCCGCCCGGAGGCGCACCTCTTTCGGAAAAGACCGCAATCCCTGATAAAAGGGGATTTCGCCGAAAAGCCCGCTGCACACATTGTCGCGGCAGCTCCGCTCCGACACCAGCCGCAAGTCCTGATAGACGAGCGCCACCGTGCCGTTGCGTATGATCTGCCCGCTGTCAACCGCCAGCGACCCCTCCAGCGCCCGCAGCAGCGTCGTTTTGCCGCCGCCGCTAGGGCCGACAATTCCCACCCGCTCCCCCGCATGAAGGGTAACGGAGGCGCGGTCCAGCGAACACTCTCGGCATCCGGCGTATTTAATGCAAATGCGCGAAGCGGATAAAACGACAGTGTCCCTGGATCCCGCGCGGGGGGAATCCAGGGACCGTTTAAGCGAAGTTTCCATCAAACAACGTTCTCAATCAAATCAGCTTTCTTGTCACAAATATCCATGTGCAGCAAAGGGCGGCGAAAACTTATTTCGCCACGTCCTGAACCTTTAGCTTTGTGTCCTGAATGGCCTTTGCCGCGGCGGCCACGTGATCATCGTCCGCTTTAACAAGCTTGCTTGCCCCATACACATCGGCCAGCAACTCTGGGTGAGCACCGCTTAGCTCCAGAAGGGCATTCGTCATTTTGTCCTGAAACGCCTGGGGCAGATCGGAACGAATCAATATGCCGTGGGTAGGCACGCCCGGCGTCTCAGCCAGCACGCGCAGTTTATCACGGTCTTCCTTTTTCAGATACACGTCCGCTTTGGCGCCTTCCATTGTGTAATCGCTTACTGCAGCCACGTCAGCCTGGCCATTGGCAACGGCCAGGAGAGCACGGTCGTAGCCGCCTCCGAAAGAAACGTTGCTGAAGAAATCTTTAGGATCTTGCCCGGGATTAAGCAGCCCCTCCTGGATCAGGCGGGCATAGGCAAAAATGTAGCCGGAAGTGCTGGTGGGCGATGTGAACACCATCCGCTTTCCTTTTAAGTCCGCCAGGGTTTTAATAGGAGAATCTTTGGCCACGACGAAGATGCTGTCGTAATCAGTCCGTCCATCGCGCTCTTCCGCGACAATCAGGCGAACGGGGGCTTCTGCCTTGGCGAGCAAAAAAGGCAGCGCGCTGACGTAGGCGAGCTGGGCCTTGTTGCTGACGACCGCCTGCACACTGGCGCCATAACTGCTGGGCACCATTACCTCAACCTCAACCCCGGTTTTTTCCTGCAGAAAAGCGGCGACTTTATCCGCTGACGCTTTTACGTCCTGCGGATTCTTCTGCTTCTGAAATACGAAAACAATCTTATCCGGCATCACCGCCGTAGCGGCGGTGGATGTGGTAGCGGCGGTAGATGTTGTGTTCTGGGCGCTAACGGTTGTTGCGGAAACGGCGGCAATGATAAGGCCGCATATGAGTTTGTTAAGCAAAAGGCACAATCCTTCGAGTCAGAGTTTAGTACGGAGGATACAAGTTAGCAATAAGTAATCCGCAGTGGGACAAAACATAGACACCTGGTAACAAATGACTTAAAGTTAAAGTATTTATGCGGGCATTTAAAGATCGGCTGATATCAGCCAGTTGATGGCGTATTAGAACCACTCCGGCATCGTGATCGCGTACGCGGCGCAGGCGAAAAAAAAAGGCATGACCCGATAGGGGTCATGCCTTTGAGTCTGTTATGTTATAACCGTTACAGCCCGGCGTTTTCGTTTGGTATTAGTAGATTTCCCATCCGGAAATGCTTGCTACCCCGCCGACAAAGTCTGCTCCGCCGCTTAACGGCGCAGCGTTTGGTGGTTCAGCATTGTCTACGCCGGCCGTCGCGTAACCGTTATTTTGCACGTCAAGGAACGATGGGTTGGCCGGATAATTACCCCCGCCATTAATGTCTGTCACCAGAAAAACCGGATCGGAATTGGCGTAGGTGCCGGTTGCAGGATGAGTAGAGTTGACACCCCTCGAGAACGGATTCGAAGCCCGGAACGCATAGCGGCCCTCGGTCAATATCGCAGACCCTTCCTGGGTTACGATGTTGGTGCCGGCCAGGCGGATGGTGTTGCGGTCAACCGTAGTCGCGGTCGGAGCCGGCGGAACCGGAGTTCCTACGATGCTGCGGTCGAGTCGTCCGCCCAAAATAGAGTTGCGCAAATGAAGGTTGGTGATTGTCGAGGCTTCAAAGTTGAAGATGCTGCCTGCACCGTTGTGGTTACGCCCGCCAATTAACGTGGAGTTCGTCAGAAGAATGGTTCCGGTGGTGGCGTATTCCACCTGAAAGACCTGGTTGAGGCACATGAACATGATACAATTGTCCATGGTCCACCGAATCGAGCCAAAGCCGCGATCGAGTATGCCAACTTTGCTCATATCGGTAATGATCGTGTTTTTGAACTGCCGATAATTGTTGGCTGCGCCGTCAAATCTGACCGAGTAATCATTAGAAGCGCGCAGGTGAACAGGGTTTTCTTCGGAGCCTTCAACATTCAGGTCTCCGCAGATGGAGAGCAGATTCGAGGCGAAGCTGACTCCCGACTTGCCTTCAATGCGCGTGATCCTTGCCTTGGATGGGTCCCCGGCGTCATGCATGACAATGTTCGTCGAAAACCTTTCCGGCTCATCGGCCGCCGGATGATAATGGCTCTTGAAGTGACTGATGACGGAATCATGAAGGAGAACCTCAACACCGTCACCCTCGGTGATTCCGGGCAGGTAAGTGCGGCCAAGAATCAGGCCGTGGGCTCCGAACTGAACGACGTATGGATTATATGGCTCGGGACGAGTCGGCGAATCCCCTGGAAAAACAGCGAAAATGCGGCTGCTAACGGGGTCTGTCACCAGCGGAGCGTGGTCCTCATTGGGGGCGATAACAACGCCGTTCAGTTCCAGGTACAGGTTGTTATTGCGATTTTCAATGGCGCTGCGCAGACGAGTTTGAAGGGTTGAACTGGTTCCCGGATTGATGTTCATGGAGGGAATAATGTTAAGGTTTTTGAGAATGACGCTCCCTGTGGTGCTGGCCGCAGGCAGGTCAATCACTATGCCGCCTTCACCGTGGCGAATGATGTCAGGGTCATATTGCGGATATTCCATGAACCCGTTTGGATTGGCCATTAATTCGAGAGTGGCTTTTGCTTCCGGCCCGTATATGGTCACCGGGGTTTGAATTGTGATGACCACGGCAAAAACACCAGAAACCGTGATCGGGATAACCGTGGTGGTCGGGTCGCTGTCGGGATCCACCGTAAAATGATTGAGGGCGTTGTCTATCCTGCTATAGGTGGCCCCTGGGTCTGTCTGGTTAACCGTGACGGTTTGCCCGGATACCTGCAATGGCAGGGCAAGAGCCGCCAAAGCTGCTGAAAATTGGAATAAGTTCAAGGTGTTTCCTTTCAAAATGGGTTTTGCGTTCAATGTGTATGCTGCCTCCGTTATTGGAATGAGTGAAGAGATGGTGAACCTTTGATATACCAGATCCCGCCCACGCTCAGAGTGCCGTTGGTGGGATCATAAACGAGTATTTTTTTCTTTGAGTCGCGAAGCTTTTTTGACGGCCCGGTAGAATCAAAAGCGTACGCGATATTTTTGCCGACCCATTCCACAGGGTAGACGGAAGCGGCAATTCTTTCCATTACGGACGTGCCGCGGTAAATGTAGCCTTCCCAAATATCTCCCTCATTATAAGCTTCGTAACGACCGAACGGGCAAACAGCCGGCAAAGAGGACAGGTAGCTGACCGGACTGGTAAGCTTAAACAACGCGTCATACTTCTTGTTGTACTTCTGTTTAATCGACTCATAATCGGCCAGATTTGTCGTTCCCCAGCTATCGCTACTATATTGCGGTTGAGAGACATCGGCGGGATTACTGTCGGTCATATATTTGCTGTAGTCTATATGATAAACTTCTGCCCCGGTCGCCAGCGTTCTCATATCGGCTTTGGCGCGACTGACTTTTGCGCGGGTTTGCGCTTCCAGGAAGTTAGGCACCGCGATAGCGGCGAGGATCGCGATGATGGCCACCACGATCAGCAGTTCGATCAGGGTAAAGGCTCTAGCCAGAGAAAAGTCTCCCCTGATCAATATTTTAGTCATAGTTATGAATCTCTTAATTTAAATTTATAATAATAACTAGTAATCGATTCATGGTCTGTCAAATTAAACCAGACCGGGTGATGTCGATATCTTATACAGTTGTGTTAATTCGGGATTTCACAGGCAGTAGCACCCGCGAAGTGAAGCGAAAAACAATCCTTCAGGAGTTATTAAACGTCTCCGGCGTCAGGTGCCTGCGGGCAGCTCTTTGGGCGGTCATATCCACGTGCAGCTCCAGCATCTCCAGTAATTTGTCTACGGGCAGGCCGACGACGTTGAAGTAATCACCGATGACCTGCTCGACCAGCCTTCCGCCGAGGCCCTGGATGCCGTAGCTGCCGGCTTTGTCGAGCGGCTCGCCGGTGGCGACATAGTCATTAATTTCCGCGGTGGTAAGGGTCTTAATCCGAACATCGGTTGCGACGGCGTCGAGCTGGGTTGACTTTCCAACTTCCCGGACCGCGATCCCTGTAATGACCTGATGAGTCCGGCCGGACAGTTCGCCAAGCATGCGAACCGCATCGGCGGGGTTATCCGGCTTGAAATAAATTTTGTCGCAAGAGACGACGATTGTGTCGGCCGCGACCACAATACTGCCTTCCGGAACCTGATCATCCAGGGCCCCGGCCTTTAAGAATGCAGCTTTTAAAGCAAACTCGCGAGGCGAGCTGGCGACGATGGCGCGTTCGTCTACGTCAGCGGCTTGAACCTGATGCGGAATCTCAAGGAGCTGAAAGAGACGACGACGACGTGGCGATGCCGAGGCCAAAACTATAACAGGAGTTACATCGCTCACGGGGCAGCGGATGTGGTAGTTGTGCCGCTCAACACGGCTTTGATGCGATCTTGTCGTCTTTTCAAACGCTCGTCCGCTGATAAATAACGTGCGATAGACGAATCCAATTGACTTGCCGCAGCTAGCTCCGCAGACGATGATGTGGTCTGGGTGTCGGCTGTCGTGGCCTGCGTGGCGGTTGTAGTTCGCGCCGACGCACCCGCACCCGCCGACTTTTCCTCTTTTGAGGAACATGATGAAAGAATTACAGCAATCAGTGTCAATGACGCTAATAGCGGCAAACGGCGCTGGCGCGTTGGTTTCCGATTTGAGAGGAATTTTAAGATCAGCATTACGTGTAAGCCAAATAGGGTTTTCCCTGAAAAGCTATTGTTTTCTTCTTCTCTCGTGAAATTTTCCCATAAAGTGTTGCTTCCATGACTCCATATATTCGACCAGGCACCGAGAGTGGTGTAATGCGCATGGCGGCTCAACGGAACCCAACCAGAGTCGTGCGAGTGCGGCTGCTTGTAGCCGTGCCTGCGGTCATCGTACTGCTTCTGGGATTGATGGCCGCTACCTTTTACTTAATGGCCCAGTCTTACCTGTCATCCGCAGTGCAGCAGGACGAGACGGTCCTACAGGAATTCAGCGGCATCTGGCTGTTGTTTCTTGTAATATTCGTCGTTGGCGGCGGGTTAATTGGTTACATTCTGGCGTGGTCGTTAACGCGCCCCATCAGGGATATCATTCGCTTAAGCGAGAGGGTGGCTGGCGGAGACTTAAAATCCAAGGTTTCTGTCACGCGCCAAGATGAAATGGGGCAACTGGGAAGCTCGTTTAATTACATGGTCGAATCCCTCAACGAGTTTATCGAAACCCGGAACCGGTTCATTTTGGAAAGCTTTTCGGGCGGTCTCATTGTTACGGATTTAAATGGAACCATAACGGCGGTAAACTCTGCGGCGGAAAAACTCCTGGGGTTGCGTAACCTGGACGCCAATGGCAAAAGTGTGAGGGAGGTGTTCTCCCGGCCGGGGTTGACGGAGCTGCTCCGCCTGCACGAGCGGGTGGTCTGGAAGCAGGAAACCATCGTGGATCAGCGGCTGAACCTGGCCGTCAATGGCGGTTTATCACCGGTCATAGTTGGCTTTACACCCATGAGAGATTCCTCCGGTACGGCCTTTGGCGTTATTGTAAATGTCCGCGATCGGATTCAGATGGAAAAGTTTTATGAGCATATGCGCAATACCGACCGGCTGGCAACCATGGGAGCGTTTGCCAGCGGCCTCGCACATGAGATTCGAAATCCATTGGGGGCCATTAAGGGAACGGCGCAACTGCTGATGGAAGATCTTGCTCCGAACAGTCCGGCAGTGGAGTATCTGCATGTAATTACCAAAGAGGTAAATCGTCTTGATACCCTGGTGCGGGAGGTTCAGGCTTATGGACAACCGGTGGCAGAGAAGGTGCCCGCCGATCTTAATCGAATGATTGGTGAAATCATTAGCCTTGCGCAATCGGATCCTCGCCATCAGTCGCGTAAAATCACCGTTGAAACTCAACTTGAGGAACTTCCGCGTATGGTGGCGTCAAAAAATCAACTCCGTCAGGCGCTGCTGAATATAGTAATGAACGCGTTTGACGCCTCCCCCGACCACGGGGTGGTAAAAATCAGTGTCAATTACAACCCGCTGGAACTTCTGCCTGTGCAGATCAAGATAGCAAACCACGGTCTGCCATTTAGTTCCGACATTCAGGATCGCCTCTTCGAGCCATTTTTTACAACGAAGTCCTCGGGCACTGGCCTTGGTTTAGCTATTGCATGGCAGGTGGCGGTTAACCACGGAGGCAAGCTGGCCGTTGAATGTGCGGACGGATGGATCGCTTTTACAATGTCTCTTCCGGGATCATCCACGCCGCAAAGTGCGATATAGATTTCCATCCCGCAAAAACTGGTGGCAATGCCGCTTCGCTCCTGACCACCGGCTACCACTATTTAGCGCACTAAGGGCAATCTGCAAAATGGGTGATGTCTGTATTTATTACTAGTTTCTGATAAACCACGCTAGATAGGCAAAAATAACTAAAAATGGGATGAGACTGGACAATGCGTTTTAAGGATCGATTGCTAGTTGATATCTATGTCGTCTTGGCAATAATTTGCCATTTCGAATCAATCAGGATGCCTGCTGAACACTGGAAAGCTTTAAAGAAAGCCTGATGCCTATGGATGGGACTTTTGATACCCCGCGCATTCTAATCGCGGACGACGAAGAAAGTATGCGCTTTATGCTGCGAGAGGTCATGCGCAGAGAAGGCTATGATGTCGAGGAGGCAAGCAACGGTGAACGCGCCGTGCAACTCGTCCGGGAAAACAATTTTGACCTGGTAATAATGGATATCAGAATGCCCGGAATGGATGGCATCCAGGCGTTAAAAGAGATGCGGCGAATTCGGCCGCATATTGTGGTGGTAATAATTACTGCTCATGGGACCACCACTGTGGCCGTTGACGCCATGCGTCAGGGAGCATACGATTACTTTAATAAACCGTTTGAACTGGGCGAAATGCGTGTGGTGGTGCGGCGGGCCCTGGAAAAGCAAGGGCTGTTAAACCAGGTGGCCAGCCTGGAATCGCGCCTACGTCAGCGCGCGCGATTTGATCGTATCATTGGCCAGAGCAATGCGATGCGCGAGGTGTTTGCGCTTCTGGAGCGTGTGGTTACGAACGATATTACGGTTTTAATAACTGGTGAAAGCGGAACAGGCAAAGAACTTGTCGCCCAGGCAGTGCATTATCAGTCTCCCCGGAAAGACAAGAATTTTGTAAGCGTTAACTGCGCGGCGATACCTGAAAATTTGCTTGAGAGTGAACTGTTTGGCCATGAAAAAGGGTCGTTTACGGGGGCTATTGGCACCCATATAGGTAAGTTTGAAGTAGCAAACGGTGGCAGTATCTTTCTGGATGAAATCGGCGATATGCCTCTTGCTCTCCAGGGGAAATTGCTGCGGGTGCTGCAGGAGCGAGAAGTCCAGCGGGTTGGCGGGCGTAAGCCTATCGCTGTTGATATACGTATAATCGCAGCCACTAACCGTGATCTGACACGGGATGTGGAAGAGAAAAAGTTTCGCGAAGATTTGTTTTACCGGTTGAACGTGCTTCCCATACATCTGCCACCGCTACGAAAGCGACGCTCCGATGTGCCAATTTTAGTCGAACATCTCCTCCATGCGCTTAATCCGCGCCTGGCAAGAAATATCCTTGGTGTTACGCCGGAAGCACTTGAGGCGCTGATGAACTATCAATGGCCCGGAAACGTGAGAGAACTTGAAAACGTTTTGCAGAGGGCAATGGTGATGGCGGGCGGAACGTTGATCGAGCTGGGAGACCTGGCGGCAGGAGTTCGCGAAGCGCGCCCACTGCCCATTTTAGCTGGCGGTGGTTCCATGGAGGAATCTCTGCCATTGCCGCCAGATTTTTTCACGAACTTCGATGTGCCTCTCGCTGGGAAAATGGAGCAGCTTGCGGAAGTATTCGAAAAGAAGATCATTCTGCACGGCTTGGAAAAGATGAGTGGCCATCGGCAAACGACCGCTGATTTACTTGGAATCAGCAGAAAAAGCCTTCACAATAAGATGGCAAAATATGAGATGTTTGATAAGGATGATGGTGCAGAATAAGATTAATTTCCGGGAAAGAGGACGTTTGTAGCAAGCTGAATCCAAGCATTTAACAAAGCACTATAGGTACTTTTCTTATAACATGCCGTTCAGTCAAAGTTGATAATTTTTGCACTTAAATGAGCCGGACAAGTTGCTCGATAGAAATACTGTGTCCTTCAATTGAAAAAGCGCAAACCCGTCTGTTGACGGATTTGCGCTTTAAGAAAATTAGTCGTGGTGTTTAGACTAAATTTTATTACATAACTTTTTTGCCGCTGACAAAATGCACGATCAGCAGTATCAGGAAGATAACAAACAGAACAACTGCGATCTGATACGCTAGGCCTGAAACACCTGACACACCCAATATAGCAGCAATGATTGCAATTACCAGAAAAATAATGGCCCATCTTAACATAATAACATCTCCAAACCTAGTAGTTTTTTGCGACCTGTGCAGGTTAAGCTATTAGCATTATTACACAGACCGCTCTTCGTATGGAGTACTTACGGCAAGTGGTATGCCAACTTGAAAAAATAAAAAAAATGGCAATTTTACATAGCCAAGCTTAGACGTCAGGGAGTTAGCGTTTTACATTTTGGCAAGAGGTCAGCAACAGGCGTCCCGACTCAGGGCGCAACTCAGTCCCGTGCATATCATAAGGAAATTTTCGGTTTTGATTGAGCGGGTGGTTAGTAATAAATACACTTGTTAGCGCGCTTGGCGTCGATACCGCAAAAAGCCATGCTGAAGCGCACTTTAATCTTTTAACAAATCTGCCACACTCTTTGGTTCGACCTATGAAGTCTTTACAAGACGCGCAGTGTCATGAAAACTCCATAATGTTAACAGGCTGCTCCACTACCGGGTTGCTTACCGGGTAAATCAATGGAGTGGCTTTGCTGGGCTTGAAGTTATTTCTGCCTTGCGCCGCGTTGCTCTGCGGTCCATCGCTGTTTGAATCCGAAGAACCGCCCTTACTAGCGGCTCCCTTGCGTACCGGCTGGGCCATGAGGGTCGTATCCAATATCGTGGAAGCTTCTTCTGTAGAAACTTCCTCCGGCTTGTCTACACTTTTGGGCACTGGTAGCGCTTCGGTATCAGATTTGGTCGCTGGACGAACGACCGCCACTTCAGCGTCTGATTCTTTAGACGCATTTTTAGACAGGCGGCTGATGGTGCTCATGCCCTCTGACGAGTCGCTTTTTGTTTTGGTTTTGGAGGTGCTTGATTTGACGGCCATCTTGCTGATGGTGCTGCTTTTTTTTGGTGCGGGATCAGAAACAGATGCTACGCTGCGGCTGGATTTCGATTTGGTCGATTTGCTGGCGGTATCCAAATTATACATTTTGCCGCTGCCGGGACTGTCATCATCGGCGGGTGAGGCGGCCAGATTTAATTTTTCAGTGGAGGGGCTTCCCAAAGGGGCCAGGTTCATTCCAGGATCAGACGAGGCCGGAGGCATCGGCGGAGGCGGTTCTCCAAACATGGGGCCAGGACCCTGAACCGCTGGTGGGCCCAGGGGAGCCGGCGCAGCGGTCAGGCTTGCGGCGGAGCCAGGACTATTCATGCCGCCGGCGCGAGACTGCCAGTTGGCGCATCCCGTCAGGCTTATCCAGCACACGGATAATAACCAAAAGCCATAGCATGATTTCATAAAGTTTCTCCTGTTTCTCATATACAAACGCAATTCCCAACGGTTTGCCCTGGCCGCGTCAACATAATTGAAACGGCTCAAGTCCGAATATTTTCTTTGCTTTGCAGAAAGGTATACGGCTTTAAATTTAATTCCATCATGCAACAGATTAAACTGGAGGTAGGTGAGCAGGTATGTTTAACCACTCATATACCGCCGTCTTCGTGTCGGCATGGCTTTTAACAACCGCAGCAGGTATCAGTCAAACTCAGGCAGTTCCAAATCAGAATCTTGCAGCATCGAACTTTTACATCACAACTCCCCAGACGGGTGAGCGACAGGCAGTTGGTGCCGCCAGCCCCTCCGTCACGGCGCCCGCAAGCCCAAATGTTGCCAATACTTATCTGACTCAAACGCCAAGGCAGACGGCTCAGAAACCCGCTAGCACTGCCCGGCAAGGCCGAAGGAATAGCGGTTCCGCAACAGCGACTGTTACACCGGCTTATTCAGTTCAGCAGGTTAGCAATTCTCCCGCGGCTTACCAGACCCAGCAAACTGCCGCCAACTATTATGTAAGCGCGCAACAGTCGCAGCAGGTTGTCTCAACCTCAGCCCAGGCTGCCAGTAATTCTCAGCCATCAACTCAGCAAACCGTCAATCCGGCCTATGTTTCCAATGCGTCCAGCAACGATACGGGTTTTTTAAGCCGGTTGCTGCATAGTAAGCCATCTGGTGGGAAGCAGCAACAGCAGCAGCCCGGTGCCATCAGGCAGGTTAGCAATCAGGTGGGTAACCTTGCGGGAAAGGCAAGCAGAAGCGTTTCGTATGGGGCGAGCAAACTTGCAGGAACGATGCAGCAAGGAATGGCTAGCTGGTACGGTCAAGATTGGCACGGCAAAAAAACGGCCAATGGCGAGCGTTATGATATGGATAGCATGACGGCGGCCCATAAGACGCTGCCGTTTGGCACGGTGGTGAAGGTGCAAAACGAACGCAACGGTCGCGAATGCCTTGTAAGAATTAATAATCGCGGTCCATTTTCGAAGGGTCGGGTTCTGGATCTTTCCAGGGCCGCGGCACGCCAGCTTGATATGGTCGGCTCAGGCGTTGCGAAAATTAAAATGCAGGTTGTCGGAAAAAGCTAAATTCAGGCTTTTACATTGCCGCTTTTAATTCCCGCATATAGCCTTCCACAGATGCATACAGTTCTTTCTCCGGCTCTGCTGCGTTTCTTCCGATAAGATCAATTAACGCGCTTCCGACGATTACGCCGTCCGCCCATTGCCCCACCTGCGCAGCTTGTTCCGGCGTTGATATGCCAAAGCCTACCGCAACCGGGGTATCCGTACATTGACGAATCTCCGCCAGGGCTTCGCTCAGCTCAAACTGTTGATTTTGACGAGCACCGGTGACACCCTGCAGGCTGATGTAGTAAAGGAAGCCACCGCCATGGGTGCAGATAAGCTTTTTGCGGGCGAGGTTCGATGTTGGAGCAATCAGACATATCAAATCCAGGTTATGCTTTTTGAGCACAGGCGCAACTTCTTCGACCTCCTCTGCCGGCAAATCCGCGATAAGCACCCCGTCGGCTCCAGCGGCTTTTGCGTCTGCGGCAAACTTTTCCATCCCGTAATGGAAATAAGGATTATACGCCCCAAATAAAACAACGGGCGTTTCGCTGCCGGCGGCTCGGAACTGACGTACCATATCAATTACCATGACAAGGTTTACCCCGTGCCCCAGTGCTACGGAAGAAGATTTTTGAATGGTCGGACCATCTGTCAGCGGATCGCTGAAAGGTACTCCGAGTTCAATGATGTCCGCGCCGCCTTTCTCAAGGCTGCGCATCAACTCAACCGTGTGCCGCGGCTCTGGGAATCCGGCGGTTAGATATGGAATAAGGGCGCGCTCCCCGCGGGAACGCAGCTGAATAAATGTTTCCGTTATACGACTCATAGAAACAACTACCTAATGTTGTGATCTCACAAGGAAAGCAAAATCCATCGCGGAACAGTTTTAGTTGCGCACTACTTCGGGAAGACATCGGATTAAGGGACTCATGACTACTAAAATTTATGACATCGCCATTATCGGCGCAGGCCCGGCTGGCCTGTTTGCCCTGTTTTACGCATCCATGCGAGACATGGACGCGCTTTTGCTGGATAGCCTTCCGCAGCCGGGAGGTCAGCTCGCAACCCTGTATCCGGAAAAGTTCATCTACGATATGCCGGGATTCCCAAAAGTTCCTGCCGCAGAGCTTGCCCAGTTGATGTATGAGCAGGCCACCATGCATCGCAAGCAGGATATGGAACTTGGCGCTCGCGTGGAGACTCTGACCTTTGACGCGACGACGGACCTTTTCACGCTGCATGACTCGAAAGGAAAGCCATTTCAGGCTAGAACTGTTCTGATTACCACCGGGGCGGGAGCGTTTCGCCCGAACCGCCTCAAGATACCTCACGTCGAGCGACTGGAGGGCCAGAATGTTCATTATTTCGTTCAGGACAAATCAGTCTTTGCCGACAAACCAATTGTTATCGTGGGCGGCGGCGACAGTGCCCTTGACTGGGTCTTGAATCTTCATGACGTGGCGTCTAATATAAGCCTTGTTCACAGAAGGGATACCTTTAGAGCCCACGAAGAGTCGGTGCGTAAGGTTAATGCCCTCTCTCATGTGAATCAGTATCTCTATTACGAGGTGAAAGAGCTGGAGATCGGCGGGCTGGAAAATTTGGAACAGGTGGTCATTGAGAATAATAAGACGGGCGAAAGGCTCATGCTCCGGGCAGATCATCTGATTATAAACATGGGTTTCGTGGCTGATATGGGTCCGGTGAAAAATTGGGATCTGGAGTTGCAGGGCAATTACATCAAAGTGAACTCTCATATGGAGACTAACCGGAAAGGCGTATTCGCGGCGGGGGATGTGACTACGTACGACGGCAAGATCAAATTGATCGCAACGGCGACGTCCGAAGCGGCTATCGCTGTCAACGCCGCAAAACAACGGATAGACCCGACCCAGCGGCTACAGCCGGGACATTCCTCTGCTTTGTACGAGTCAAAATAATGACTCGTTATTTTATCCCGACGATGACAATTTTAAATAGGAAACAAAAATGAGAGAACGCACCATTCGGGTCCTGATGGACAAACGAAACAATCGATTCGCTATTCATGACGTGGTATCCGGCGATCTCTTGCATATATTTTATCCTACGCGAGACATCTCCGAGATGGCTCCTCAGCAGATTGTGGACAATGAGAACGAGGCCATTCGTGATTTCATGGTAAACGGAAATCATGGGGACGAAGACGACAGCGAAAATGAGCTGGGCTGGTAGCATGATGGTAGCAGGCGCTTTCACGAGGTGCGGTCTGGCCGCGGCTGCGATGTATATTGTCTCCGGGGCCACGGCGCAGCAACCTCCTTTGCCGGCGGCCCGGCAATCCGCTATCTCGACACCCGCCCCTGCGGCTCAACCGCCTGCGGCCGGACCGCCTGCAGCTGCGTCCGCCCAGGCCGGCATAAGCGATCGTCAATCGTCACTTACGGTGCAGCAGATCGTCGCTCGTCAGGAAGACAATTTCGCCAAAATTAAGAACGCCCAGGGTATCGTAGTCCATACGGAAACGCGATATAATGAGCAGGGCCAAGCCCAAACCCCCAGCACCCAATATATCTTTTTTGCGTACGAGGGTAATCGCAGCGTTACACTTACGATGCCGGAGCAGGCCGCCAGTATCTATAGAGGGTCGCAGGGACAGGTTCCCTGGAAGCAGATCACTGCGGCCTACCACGTAACCGGCGATACTGTCTACATTATACAAAAGCCGGAAGGAACTGCCTCGACCCCAACGGTCGTAGCGACATCTTTTAACCCTGCCGTGCATGAAAACAATCCGCTGGTGGCGTTTCATCCGAGGCAGGTGAGCGATGAAACCCTGCCCCTGCGCGATCTGGCGGGAGCCATTCCCAACATGGAACAGCGCCCGACAGTTTCGGATACCTTCCATGATGGAAAGCCAATGGTTCGCATTGATTTTATAAATCCGAAAACGCCGACGGAGCGACTCTATTACATCATAGATCCGGCGCGGGGCTACCTGCCGGTGGAAATTGGCCGGGTCAGCGGGACCCAGGCCCTGAGTATGTCAAAGATTATCATTGGCAATACCCCCGACGGCACATGGATCCCAGCGCGACGCGAGCGTACCATGTATGATGGAAAAGGCAAGGGTGTAAGCCGGCAAACCTGGTATTATGAGTTTTTGGCAGTGAACGAGGGCCTGGCGGCGAAGGCCTTAAGCCTGATGTATTTTAACCTGCCGCTGACCACCAAAGTCTCGATAGTAGGCGGTAAAACGCCGGGTGGACCTCAACAGCCCGCAGGACGACCAGTTCCGCCGCTCCCCGCGACTCCTACGCCATTGCCACAGCGGACGGCGCCCACGCCTATGAGCGTGCCTTTGAGATAGGAAATCGCCCCGGAAACACGCACCCCATGTGATTGCTATCGTCCGAAAGCTACTTAGCGTCCGCTTTTAGCGCCGCGGCCAGTTTTTGCGCGTTGTAACGCATTGTCAGCAAGTAGCTGCCGCGCTCCTTGTCCCCCTCAGTACCGTAGGGGTCAAGCATACTAGTGGAACCGCCTGCCGCCTTGGCGATCAGTTCCGCCACCCGCGGGTTCAATTGTGGTTCCGTAAAAATAGTGCGAATCTTGAGAGCTTTCAGCCGATCGGTAACCGTTCGAAGGTATTTCTCGCTCGGGGTTTTGCCTGCATATTCTTCTATTACTGCGGCAATTTTTAAATGATAACGCCGGGCGAGATAAGGCCAGGCATTGTGAAAAGAAACAAAAGCCTGCCCTGCGTAGGGCTCCAGCATAGCCGCCACCTCGGCGTCCATATCTTTCAGATCCTGCAGATACTTGTCTGCGTTGGCCGCGTAAACGGCTTCACCGTCCGGATCGATCTTAGTCAGCGCGTCTCTAATAATTACCACCGATTCTATTACGAGTTGCGGGTCCAGCCAGAAGTGTGGATTTACATCTCCGTGGTTGTGACCTTTATGTTCATGCCCATTATGATTGCCAGGACCATGTGCCTCTTCTGCTCCCACGTTCTCCACAGACTCATCCAGGTGCGCCACATCTGGAAGTTTCGCGGCCTCCAGAAGCATATTGCCGATGCTGATCACCTGCGGTCCGTTGGCTCCCGCAGATTTCACAAGACTTGCTCCCCAGTCGTCCATGTTCAGGCCTGTTTTCAAAAACAGTCGTGACCGGGCAATCAGGCGCATGTCTCGCGGAGCCGGATCAAATGTGTGTGGACTGGCTCCCGCAGGCAATAATGTTTCCACATAAACGCGCTCTCCACCCACCTGCCTCGTCCAGTCGGCCAGCGGAAAGACCGTCGCCACAACCACGACTTTTCCTTCCGCTTCTGGTAACGCGTCGCCGCGCTTTACGCAACCCGATGTCAGCGCTAAACAGCACAACAATATTGAAACGAGCACCGGATTAAAGCGGTTATTAAGATAAAGACGCATATTTTTATTGATCTTCTTATTGGAAGGCGATAGACGCTTTGTTTACTGATTGCGGAAACTGATATTCGATTATCGATTGTTGAGGTTGGGAAATGAAACACGTTCGACTGCTGGCCCTGAGTGCTATGGTTTTTGCGATTTGCGCGAGCGGCTTTGCGCGCGGTCCATTTTATCCTGAAAATACCGGCGCAAAAAAATCCCGTAAGTTTGCTCGTGGATTTGTTAACACCTTGTTTTTCTGGGCTGAAGTTCCCAAGGAAGTCAATCGCGACTGGCAGAACGTGGATCCGCTGACCGGTGTGGTTACTGGAACTGGCAAAGGTATGTATAAAGGCGCGCAACGTTTCGGTGCGGGCGTATATGAAATGGTGACATTCCGTAAAGATCAACCGGCCAACTATCAGCCGCTGATATACCCGGAAGTTGTTTTGGAAGACGGATATGACTGGGGCGCTGAAGAATATTATCATCAGCAGCGGTCGTCGAATCTATATTAATTTTTGCTGGACAAACGTAGAACGCTCAAAGTAGAGTTGAGGTTAAGGTTAAGGAGATTGTTGAAAATGATGACGAGAAAATGCTTTGGCATCGCGACTGCTGTCGCCGCTGTATGTCTGCTGGGCAACGTGGCGAGCGCGCAGATGTATGGCGATGAATACCGTGATCAAAGCGCGTTTGGAAAAATGCAGAACAAACTGGGTCGCGGCCTTGCGAACATGGCTACGGGTTTTGTTGAAGTTCCTAAAAATATCAGCCGCGAATGGCGCAAGAGCGATCCGGCCACCGGTATTATTGTCGGCGGCGTAAAGGGCATCGGCTGGGGCTTTACGCGTTTTGCAACTGGCGCGTATGAAACGTTTACGTTTCCTGTTCCGTCACCGGCTAATTACGAGCCACTGATGTACCCAGAGACTCCGCTTCCAGATGTCTGGGGCGAGCAGCTTCCTTATTTCGACCGCGACGGCGATCCTCGCCTGACGCTGTAGTACTAGTTTAAGAAGGTTATTTTTTTTGGCGGTGATCAGATAGATTTTTATCTGTTCACCGTCTTTTCTGTTTTCAGGAATGGCTCTGACATGTGGTTAAGATTGGATATAAAATGTTAAAATTAGAGTTTAAAATAGCGTAATGGAAAAACAGGCATCAGCGACTGATACAGTACACGGGCAGGCACCCGCACTGATCCGGAAGTTTACGTCAGCAAAATATTTAAAGCCGATTATTAGCCAGGCGTTGCAAGAGGATCTTGGAACTGGAGATTTGACTGAAGGCCTTTTCGCATCATCGCCGAAGACAGAAAACGCGAAACTTGTGGCGAAGGCAGACGGCATTTTAAGTGGCAGCTACCTAGTGGACGCGGTTTACCGCCATCTGCACCCTCGTATAAAAGTAAAATGGAATTTCAAGGACGGGGAGCCGATTAAAAAAGGTCAGGTGCTGGCAACTATTGCAGGTCCCATTGCAGCACTTCTGCAAGGTGAACGCGTGGCTTTAAATTTTTTGCAGCGTATGTCCGGTATCGCCACGTTGACAGGGCAATTTGTTGCTTTAATTGGCAAAGGCAAAAGTAAGCCGCGAATCTATGATACCCGCAAGACGACTCCCCTGCTGCGGGCTTTTGAAAAAAAGGCCGTTGTGGATGGCGGGGGAAGCAGCCACAGGTTTGCACTTTACGATATGGCGATGCTGAAAGATAACCACATTGACGCGGCAGGCGGGATCAGCGAGGCTGTGCAAAGCCTTGGGGAAAGTGGTTTCTTCGACAGACGACCGCGCCTTGGCCTGTGTATCGAAGTCCGCAGCCTCGACGAGGCTTTAGAAGCTATTGGATGTCGGGCGGACATCATTATGCTGGATAACATGTCGCCCGCAACGATTCGAACGACAGCAGACAAGCTGAAACGCAGGGCCAGGAGTCTCGGAATTAGGATGCCGGAACTGGAAATCAGTGGAGGGATAACTGTCAAAAATATTAAAAAGTACAGTGAGCTTCCAGTACAACGTATCAGCGTGGGAGCGCTTACACACAGTGCTCCAGCCCTCGACATTTCTATGCTGTTTGCAAGACCGTGATTAATCCGTTTGTTAATTAGCTTGCCTGCGGTCCTGTCAGGCGCTCCAGTTGTCTTATGAAAACCGCAATCCTTGGACTTGGAATAATTGGCAGCGCCTGGGCAAAGAATCTTATTGCTGACGGCTTAGACGTTTCGTGCTGGAATCGCACTGCGAAGGAATTCCCTGGCAGTGTTTCCACCCCTGCGGAAGCTGTCGATGGTGCTGACTCTATACTTGTTGTGGTGTCTGATCCGGAAGCTGTTCAATGCGTGGTTTCTGCAATCCTTCCTGTGCTGCGAAATGGTCAAACTGTGATTCAATCGTCTACCATTTCACCCAGCTGGTCGCGCGACTTTGCTCACCAGATTGAAACAACCGGAGCTAAGTTTTTAGAGGCTCCATTTACGGGCAGCAAGCCGGCGGCTGAGGATCGGAAAACCGTTTTTTACCTGGGCGGGACACCGGAAGTGGTGGCAGAGACAACTCCCCTACTGGCACGGCTTAGCAGTACAATCATGCACGTTGGACCTCTCGGCTCAGCGTCGTCTCTTAAGTTGGCGATGAACTTGAACCTGGCTGGGATTTCTCAGGCGCTAGCGGAAAGTCTGACACTTGCTCGCGCCGAAGGCATACCTGACGATGTGTTTTTTGATGCGCTAAGAGTCAACGCCGGACGTTCCGGCTTTTCCGATATGAAAGAGACGAAGTTGCGCGAGCGCGATTACTCTGCTCAGTTCAGTGTCAAACACATGGGAAAAGATCTGCGCCTTGCTTTGGAAACGGCATCAAACGCCCAGGTGATTCTGCCACAGACTAAGCAGCTTTATGACGAAGTATACGCCCGCGGACTAGAAACCGGTTTGGGCGATCAGGATTTTACCGGGTTAATCCAGTTACTTGAAGATAAGCGTAGTGATTAAAATCCTGCTGGTGCATAGCAAAATCATTCTTTTTCCCATCATGCAATAAAGAGAGGTCAGTGAAAATGAATGCATCGAAATGCTTGCGAAAAACGTTTTTAAGCTTATCCATTTTTCTTTCGGTTGCTGGTTTCGCTGCGGCACAAACAGGAACTGATCCTGGTTTAACTAGTAGACCACTTGCGCAAAGTGCTGTTGAGACTCTAACCGCTGAATTCGGACCGCGTTTGCTCGCTTCCCGATATATGGAGAAGAATACCAAACCGGTTGAATGGCCGGGGTACGAGGGGCTCCCGACTCTGTTATGTGAGTATTCTGTAACAGACAAAAAGACGAGCATTACCAAGAGCGCGCCTGTTGTACTGCTAAATCCGCCTCCGGAAATGCTGGCCGGCTGGATAGTCGACGCCTGCATCCAAGCATCTGGCACATTTGTACTGGACGATGCACGTAAATTTTTCAACCACGTAATCAGCCAGTCGGGGGGACAGTTTCCGGTGGCGGGCGTCGTGTATGAAGACATGGAAGGTGACGGGCTGATGAAGGCCTATTGCTTCCGTGATGGAGTCACTGTACGCGTCGACGGTATGGTTCACCGAACAACTGCGCCACTGACCATCGCCGAGCGTGAAGCGTCCCTTCGTGGGCCCGTTAACCGAGTTTATACCTATGCCAGAATCGCCAGTACCAGTCCTAATGATTATAAAGCCGCAGGCGGAACCGTGGATGTCGGCGATAACCAGGAGCGGAAACTGGCTTGGTTAGAAGTGGTGCGCGATGCCTACACTAAAGCGTGGAAAACCGGCCGCAATGATCTTTTTGTGCAGTGGTTGAAAAATCACTAGTACTTTTGGACGAGGAATCAACTCTGTTCCGTTGCCGAGACTAACGCTGAAGCGGTAACAAGGCCACGCTGAAGCGCACTATAATCTTTTACCAATCCCAACACCCCTCATAAATGAGGGTGCAAAGAGGGATCCGGCTAAAGGCGGAAACTCGTAGTCATAATCACCGGAAAATCGTGGTCATAACCCATCGGAACCTTGTAGTCATAGTCATTCATGCATTCTGCTGAGTCGCGTGCTTCATTTTGCTGAAGTGCGCCGTTTAGGCGGCGGTGTTCCTATTATTTAAACAAAAAAAACGCCCCGAGGCAATAAGCTCGGGGCGTTAAATTATGTTGGCATATCAGATATCAATTGCTTGCAGGTGATCTGAAAGCCTGTCACGGTGTTCCGTTTAATCAGACTTCGAAATACATCTGGAACTCGTGTGGGTGAGGACGAAGTTTTAGCGGAGCGACTTCATTTTCCCGTTTGTAGCTTATGTACGAATCAATGAGTTCCTTGCTAAACACGTCACCCTTCAGCAAGAAATCCTGATCGGCCACAAGGGCGTCAAGAGCTGCTTCTAGGCTTGCCGGCACCTGAGGAACGCTCCGGGCTTCCTCTGGTGGCAGGTCGTAGATATTTTTATCCAGAGAATTGCCCGGATGGATTTTGTTCTGGATGCCGTCCAGGCCGGCCATAACTATGGCCGAGAATGCGAGGTATGGATTGGCAGACGGATCTGGCGGACGAAACTCGACGCGCTTGGCGGCTTCGTTACCGTGGTACATGGGTATGCGGATTGCAGCGGAGCGGTTGCGCATGGAATAGGCAAGGTTTACCGGAGCTTCATAGCCAGGAACGAGGCGACGATAGCTGTTAGTGGTGGGGCTGGTGAAGGCAAGCACTGCCGCAGCGTGCTTCAAAACGCCGCCAATGAAGTAAAGGGCAGTGTCGCTCAGACCAGCGTAACCGGTTCCGGAGAACAAATTTTTGCCGCCGTTCCAAAGCGAGCAGTGAACGTGCATCCCGCTGCCGTTGTCGCCAAACATTGGCTTAGGCATAAATGTCGCGGTTTTGCCCCATTGGTTGGCCGTGTTC
Organism: Candidatus Sumerlaeales bacterium; assembly: GCA_038243585.1. Classification (GTDB taxonomy): domain Bacteria; phylum Sumerlaeota; class Sumerlaeia; order Sumerlaeales; family Sumerlaeaceae; genus JAKFFN01. The sequence goes on from JBBSQY010000011.1 coordinate 26,404, forward strand.
TTAATCACGTATTTATATTTGATGGCCTGGTCGGCAATCTTTAACAGCGTGTTGAAACGGATGGCCAGTTCGCACTGACCGCCGGAAGCCACTTCGTGATGGGCAGCTTCAACTGTAATGCCGGTCTTCATTAGATTAAGAGCCATTTCGCTGCGGAGATCCGTCAGCGTATCTGTCGGGGCAACGGGAATATATCCGCCTTTGAAACCAGGGCGGTTGCCCAGGTTCGGGTTTCCGTCTTCATGGGGGCGGCCGGTGTTCCAGGCGCCTTCGTCGCTGAGGATTTCGTAGAAGCTGCCCTGAGGCTTGCTCTCAAAACGGATTCCGTCGAACACAAAAAATTCCAGTTCGGGACCGACGTAAATGGTGTCGGCAATGCCGAGGGATTTTGCGTAATTTTCGCAATTAATCGCGACGCCGCGGGGATCGCGATTATAGCGTTCCTTGGTAATAGGGTCAAGAATACTGCATGTGAGTGACATAGTCGGGTGCATGGTGAAGGGGTCAATAAATGCTGTTTCAGGATCAGGCATGAAGAGCATGTCTGACTCATTGATGGCGCGCCAACCACGAATGGATGATCCATCGAAACCGAGACCGTTTTCGAAAATATCCTCGTCAAGCCGCTGACGGGGAATTGTAAGGTGGTGCCAAGTGCCGAGCATGTCGATAAATTTAAAATCGACAAATTCTATCTTCTGGGCATCCGCCAGCTTTAAAACGTCTTTGGGAGACTTGGGACCGTCTTCCTGATTCATGAAAATTGCTCCTTGCCAGTTATCAGTCGCTTCCGAAGAACTATTTGATTTTGATCAACAGTTGGTTCTGAGCGCGTATGATTAGTGAAAACATACCCCTTAAAGAATTTATTTCTCAAAACCAATAGAAATATTTGTGGTTCTTTTTAACCACATTGAATCTATCAACTAGTACAAGTAGTGGTGCGCTGAATGAAATGAATGGAGCCGAATGTTGTTACGCCGTTTATGCCCACCATACCTAACTGTATTCTTGTGCCGGGACGCGACAACCTTGATCAGTTTGAGAAAACTTATCTGAAGAAGTCGACGTCGTGGGTTGGTCCTGACGTGGTGTTGTTGACGGCGCCTGATGGAGTGAAATTCGTCATGAAGGACTGGGGGGCTCGTTCTCTCCTGTTTCGGGGCACATGGTGCCGTGTGGCCGCGTCTCGCGAAATAAAGGTTTACCAAAAACTGCGCGGAATGAAGGGTGTGCCGCAGCTGATCTCCACGTTGGGCAGCCATGGCTTCGTTATGGAGTGGCTGGACGCACGGACGTTGCCGGTTACCAAACTGCGGGATTTACTGGGTCTGGAGTTTTTTCAAGACCTGACGGAAACCGTTGCTGAAATGCACAGCCGCGGGGTGGCTCATGGGGATTTGCGCCGGCGCAATATATTGCGAGGGCTGGACGGAACGCCAAAACTTATCGACTTCGAAACCGCCGTACATGCGGAAAAAAGCCCTGGAGGCGGATGGCTTTTTCGGGCCGTTTCAACCATTGATAATATTACGATTCTTAAAATTCGGGCGCGTTATTTCCCCGACAGCGTAACTTCGGAGGAGCGTCAGCTTCTGGACGAGGTGCCCTGGCATCTGGCCGCTGGTCGATTTTTAAGAAAGAAAATTTACGCGCCGTTGACAAAAAAAGGCTACAGAAAGCGCGTAAGACAACGGCGAAACCGACAAAAAAGCAAGAGCACCAACGACACGCAGAATTAAGGCAGCCGGGACTAAATTGTCCAGCCTTCTCCCGTTGCGGTAGCTTGTCGTGTCAGGGCCCTGCCCGCGTTTATTAAGAAACTAGCCTTAGCCTATTACGGCACGGAGTTGGCGTAGCCATGCATATCCATATAATAGGAAAAGAGAATACCACCGATGGCATCAGCCAACAAACCGATTGCCGTATATGGCGCTATTGCGGCGAATGCTCTTATAGCTGTCATCAAATTCACAGCTGCGTTTTTTACCGGAAGCTCCGCCATGGTGTCGGAAGGAATCCATTCTGTGGTAGACACTGGCAACCAGTTGCTTTTGCTGCTGGGGATTCGTAAAAGCAAGAAGCCGGCGGATGAGTCGCACCCCTTTGGCCATGGCAAGGATTTGTATTTCTGGGGCTTGGTGGTTGCGATGCTGCTGTTTAGCATCGGCGGCGGCATGTCGATTTATGAAGGCATATCTCATTTGCGCCATCCAAAGGAGCTGTCGGATCCAACCTGGAACTATGTGGTCCTTGCACTGGCGTTTCTCATTGAAGGCATCGTCTTTATAATCGCTATACGGGAACTTCAGCGCAGAAAACAAAAGGGTATGAATTTGTGGCAGGCCATGAAGGCGAGCAAGGATCCGGCGATCTATGTTGTGGTGGCCGAGGACGCGGCGGCGCTGGCCGGCGTTACGGTGGCCGCTGTTGGAATCTTTTTAAGCCATTGGCTGAACGACCCGGTCTGGGATGGCGTTGCGTCGATCGTAATTGGCGGAATCCTGGCTCTCGTGGCGGTGTTTCTTGCCTATGAAAGTAAGGCTTTGCTGCTGGGAGAGAGCGCCGATCAGACGATTGTCCAAGGTGTAAGAGAACTAGCAGAGCAAGATGCAACGGTCCATGCGGTCAAGTCGCCATTGACGATGCACTTTGGCCCTGATGACGTTTTGCTGGCCATGTCGATAGAGTTTAAGTCTCACCTGTCGGGAGTTGAATTGGCAGGCGTAATTGATAATCTCCAGAGCCAGATTCAGAAAAAATTTCCGTCGGTGAAAAAGATCTTTATTGAAGCGGATTCGATTACGGAAAGCGTGAAGGAACGGGGCGACGGGGATAGTAGCGCGGTGGACGCAATATAGCAATTAAGATACTTTCAGTTTTCCCACATCGCTCTACTGCCGCTGAACAGGCGGATGAGTCCAGCGGTATGATTTGCCATAATGACTGATACACTCCAGACGCCAACGCGGGCAGATAATGGTTTTGGCCGCGCGTCTACTATTGTGGTGAAGCTCGGGTCTGCCGTGTTAACCCAGGCAGGCAGCGCCGCGCTGGACATGGATGCGCTGGAAGAAATTTGCAGTCAGGTTGCCGCTATGGTCAAGGGCGGGCGACAGATTATTATTGTGACCAGCGGGGCCGTGGCGGCAGGGCGCGGGGTTTTGAACGTATGGGATCCGAAGCCGACCATTGCAGTGAAGCAGGCGCTGGCGGCGGTAGGGCAGTCGCGACTGATGCAGATATATGCCGACATTTTTGCGCGGCATGACGTAGTGGTTGGGCAGATGCTTTTAAGCCTGAGCGATATGGAAAACCGGAAGCGTTACGTGAACGCCCGATACACGCTGGAAGAGCTGATGCGGCGGGGTTGCGTTCCCATTATTAATGAAAACGACACCGTGACGGTGGATGAGCTGAAGTTTGGCGACAACGACGGGCTGGCTGCCATTGTCGCGGTGAAAATGCAGGCGGACGCCTTGCTGCTTCTTTCGGACGTGGATGGTTTGTATGATTCTAATCCCAAATCGAACCCAAACGCGCGCCTGATTCCGGTGGTTGATCGGATCTCGGCGGATGTGATGCGTACGGTGACAGGCGCCGCCGGTGGCGGTGGCCTTATCCAGATGGGCACGGGCGGCATGGAAACAAAATTGCAGGCGGCCCGGCTGGCGACGGCGGCGGGGGTGGGAACGGTCATCGCGCAGGGAAAGCAAGCAGGGATCATTACCGAGGCGCTTTCGGGCAAAGATGTCGGCACATGGTTTCCTCCAGCGGACTGTCACCGAAGCCGCAGGGAAAAGTGGATATTGTCCGGGAAAATCCACGGGCGGCGGGTGGTGGTGGATTCGGGCGCGTGCGACGCTTTGTGCCTGAAAAACAAGTCTTTGCTGGCGGCAGGATTGCGGGCGGTGGAGGGCGCGTTTCAGGCCATGGACCTGGTGGAGATCGCAGATCAGGATGGCCGGGTGCTTGGCCGCGGCGTGGTGAATTATAATTCTGAACAGCTCCGCCGGATCATGGGTCGGAAGTCTGCCGAGATTGAAAAAATCCTCGGGGCAAAGACTTATGATGAAGTGATTCACCGGGATAACCTGGTGATGTTTTAATAGCAGGTCTGAATCGGGTTTATGTTCTCACGCCTGTAGGACCAGCTTGCCGGAAGGAAACTTTCTACATTATCCTATTTCATTTTTTGTGACCTATTAGCTTGAGCAGTGAGGTTGTTTTTCTCTTATGGATTCTTTAAGTTTCACTTATCTACCCGGGCAGTGGGGGCTGCTTTTGTTTGCGGCTTTTTTTGTAGGTTTGTCGAAGACGGGGATTCCGGGGGTGGGGATTTTCGCGGTGGGATTGTTTGCGACTGTCATTCCCGCGCGGGCCTCGGCCGGGGTTATCCTTCCTTTGCTGATTGTCGCTGATATGGTGGCGGTAGTTAGTTACTGGAAGGACGCGCGTTGGGCGCAGCTGATTCGGCTTTTTCCCTGGGCGATTATCGGGATCGTGGTCGGCTGGCTGGCGATGGATCATATTGACGACAGGCAGACGGCCCGCCTTATCGGATTAATCCTGGTGGTGATGGTGGCGCTGCAGGTGGGCCGTGGATGGCGGCGGCGGAAAGGCGCTTTGCAAGCAGAACCGCAGGCCGAGACGCCGCATGGCCATACCTATACTGCCGCCATGGGCGGGCTGGCAGGGTTTACAACAATGGTCGCAAACGCCGCCGGGCCGATTATGAACCTCTATTTAGTGGCGATGCGGATGCCGAAGATGGCGTTTATGGGGACGGCAGCCTGGTACTTCTTTCTTCTTAATTCTTTTAAGGTCCCCTTCAGCATAAATCTTGGGCTGATTACGGTGCCCAGTTTTGTCCTGAACTTAAAGCTGATACCAGCCGTTCTGGCGGGGGCCATCCTGGGCCGGCTGCTGTTGCCTTACATTAATCAGAAAGTGTTTGAGTTCATAGCGCTGGGGTTTGCTTTTGTGGCAGGGTTGCGCTTGCTGTTTATTTAAATACCCGCGCTAGCGGTTTGGTCCAATAAACCCCTCCCCCTTGCGGTAAGCCAGCCCGACCAAATGGCCAATTCAGACGACATACTTCATCGATTTCATGATGTGGAGCAGCGGTTTCAATCCATTGAAGCGCAGCTTTCTGCGCCAGATCTCGCAAACCGGCCAGACGAATTACGGAAGCTTTCTAAAGCGCATTCTGACATGGCGGATGTGGTGGCGAAGATTGGCGAATTTAAGGGCGTCGATTCGCGGCTGACTGACGCCAGGGCGCTGGCTGGGGACGCTGATCCGGAGATGGCGGAGATGGCCCGGATGGAAATCCCGGAGCTTGAGGAAATGAGCGAAGGGCTGCTGGCGGAAATACAGGTGCTTTTGCTACCAAAGGATCCGCTGGATGATAAGAATATCATCGTTGAAATTCGCGCTGGCACCGGCGGCGATGAGGCGGCATTATTTGCCTATGACCTCTTCCGGATGTATAACAAATATTTTGAGGACAAAGGCTGGCGGACGGAGCTCCTGAGCACCAACGAGACCGGTCTTAACGGTTTCAAGGAAGTCATATTTTCCGTTACGGGCGACAGCGTGTACAGCCGGATGAAGTTTGAAGCGGGTACGCACCGGGTGCAGCGGGTGCCGACGACGGAGACGCAGGGGCGCATTCATACATCGGCGGCGACGGTGGCCATTTTGCCGGAGGCTGAAGAGGTGGATATCAACATCCGCGGCGAGGACCTTCGTGTGGATGTGTTTCGCAGCGGCGGTCCTGGGGGGCAGAGCGTGAATACGACGGATTCTGCGGTGCGACTTACGCATATTCCTACAGGACTAGTGGTGCAGTGTCAGGACGAGAAGAGCCAGCTTAAGAACAAGAACAAGGCCATGAAGGTGTTGCGGAGCAGGCTGCTGGATAGGGAAATGAGCAAACAGGCGGAGGCGCAGGCAGCATCACGCAAAGGCATGGTGGGCTCTGGCGATCGAAGCGGGCGGGTTCGTACGTATAATTTCCCACAAAACCGGCTGACGGATCACAGGATCGGGTTGACGCTGTATTGCCTGGACCGGGTGATTGAGGGCGACCTTGACCAGGTTATTAATCCGCTGATCATGCAGGAGCAGACTGACCGACTTCGCGGGGAGTAAGTCGGTGTCGTGATTGAGCTTAAACTTGGTTTCTTATTCCACGTTTTGCTCAGCAACAATCGCAGCGCTGGCTGACAGGGCGCATGTATTTTGACTTAAGGGTTTGCGTTCGGGTGGGTTGCCTGTTTCCATGGGATTTTGAACAACATGATGACATGACTGTTACGGATAGAAGCTAACCCGCTCATGTTATTAGTCCCGTTGTTTTACCAGGTTAGTCAAATTGCATATGCTGGAAAACCTTAGCTCACGACATAGTAGGCTGTTGGGTGTATTGCTGGCGGTTCTCGCGGTAGGTCTTCTTCTGACCTTTAGCGATTCTGTTAGTGGCTACGATGCGCCCAAAGCTTTGACCAGAATCACTGGGACTCATGCCCGTACGCCGGGCGTCATACCTTCAACTTACAATGGACGAAGCTCACGCAAGTCTGATGCCAAAGACAGCGGCACGTCTGGTGCGGCCACGCTGTCAGGCCCTGACTACAGCACATCCATAACGCTACATGGAAGAACCCTGGATGAGCAGGATAAGCCTCTTAGTGGTGTAAAGGTGTCTGTTCGGCGATCGGGATATTCTGAAACTGTTAAAACACAGGATTCGGGCAAGGATGGCAGCTTCTCTTTAGATGGTCTTCCTGCGGATACTTATGATATTCTGGCAACTCATGAGAAGTTTGTCTCCCTGATCAGGCCCAGTTACACTTTTAAGCCGGTGGAAACGATGGTCCATATGGACTTTCATTTGCCGCTGGGAGCAAATATAAACGGTCTGGTTGTCAACGAAGAGGGTCAGCCGCTGGAAAATGTGCGTGTAGCGGCTCGCAGAAAACAAGCGACAGAAAGCAAAAAGAACGGCGCCGTTCTTTTGGATGACAGCACTTATCATACGCAGATAACTGACAAGCCAGGCACCTTTACGCTGTCGGGCATTTCTCTCGGCGATAATGTGTTTGAGTTTTTTGTTCCGGGTTACGCGATGGAGCGTATGGCGCTGGATATCTCTCCAGAGAAAGCCGCGGAGCAGATGAAGGTGACGCTGAAGCGAACCGGGATTATCGCGGGAATGGTTCTGGATGAAAACAACCAACCTGTTTCTACGGCAACGGTTTCGTTGACCCGTTATAAGCCATTGCAGAGTGAAGCCCAGAATATTGATAAGGGTAAGCTGACCGCCGTGACAAACGCGAAGGGTGAGTTCAAGTTCGAGAAGCTCTACAATGAGGGCTACTACGACCTGCTCGTGGAAGAGGCGCAGTATGCGCCGGGTATATACCCGCTGGTTCCGGCCAATTCGGATCGCGTGGTATGTCAGGTAGGGTTAGGGGGCGAAATCTCTGGATTGTCTCAGCTTATTGATAGGCCCACGACTGCCGTTTCTGTGTTAATCAAGGCAACGGCTTTAATTAAAGGGACCACATTTACAAAAGAATCAACCAGCGATGGGGCAGGCCGCTTTCGATTCCAGAAGCTACCCTACGGCGCGTATAGTCTGACTGTAGACGACGGTAAGTTTTTGAGTGAACCTAAAGACGGAGTCGCCTGTGCGCGGGAAAAACCTACGCAGGATGTCGCGGTAGAGTTGTTTGAAACCGCCAGGTTGAAGGGGCGGGTGAGCGACAGTGAGAATGACGCGTCCGTTCCGGGAGCAAAGGTCACGCTAAAAGCCACCTATGGATTCGATAAGGCCCGGCAAAAAACCTTTACGCTGACTGCAGATGCCCACGGGGTTTTTGATTTTGGAAAACTACCATCGGGGATTCATATAGCGCAGGCGGAAGCGCGAGGCTTTCTAAAAGGACAAACTGTTAAATCCCAGCAGAATTTTGTGCTGACACCGGGCGAGCGCAAGAGCGATCTCATCCTGTATCTGGATCACGGGGGCAGCGTGGAAGGCTTCGTGCTTGATCCAGCGGGGCGCAGCGTGGCGGATGTAGACATCCAACTGTTCGCGGCAACGCAGTTTGATGGAGCGGTGGATCCGGCCAAATTAAAGGGACGGACGGACGGCACTGGGTATTTTAAAGTTTGGGGCATCGAGGTGGGCGAACGGGTGCAGCTTTATGCCAGCGCGTCTAAAGCGGGCTATACCAAAACCCGGAGCGACATGGTTGAGCTATCTCCCAAGGCCATGAGTCAGGCAGTGCAGATCAGCATTTCTGATGGCGGAGAAGTAACCGGAATTGTGACTGATAAAAACAAGATGCCTATTCCAGGGGCAGAGGTTCGCATGGACAGCCAGGCTTTCCCGGGAGATCCGTCGCCGTCTCATATTGTTGTCCATTCGCAGCCTAACGGAACCTATCGGGTGGACAGCGTTCCGCCGGGAGGTGCGACCCTCACGGTGAGCCGGGCGGGCTTCGTGAAGCAGGGGCGCGGGGTCACGGTTCGCGATTCGCAACACAACGACAATGTTAATTTCGAGCTGGAAAGTGGCACTACGATAGCCGGTGTGGTAGAGGATTTAGATGGTAATCCCATAGCCGGCGCAAAGGTTAAAGCTACCGGGATTAAGGGGTCGGCCGGTTCCGAAGAGGATACAACGGATAAAAAAGGGAACTTCGAACTGAACAATCTGGGCAAGGGGGACTTTCGTCTGGACACGACCTTTAATATTACGACGCCAGAGGGAGTCCAAGCGTATAGCTTTACGAATCCAAGCGTGCGCTCAGGTACGGCGCAGGCGTCGATTGAATGCGATCTTGGAAACACTACCCTTGGAAAAGTGAAGGGCGAAAAAGGTAAGGACGTCGACAACTTCACTGTAACTTTAAATAGCAAAACGGATACAAAAACATCGCAGGATTTTGTGTTTAACCTTGCCAGAGGCCTGAAGGATTCGGGCGGCTTTTTTCGCCTGAGCAAACTGCCGAGGGGCATTTACAAAGTCACGGTGACTGCGGACGGCTTTGAGCCTTACGTGGAAGACGAAGTTGCCATTGGCCCGCACAAGCGTACCGTACTGTCGGAGATTAGGCTAAATCCTGCAGGGGGTGTGGTTGGCCGGGTGTATTCGACGACTTCAGACCGTCCTGTTAATAACGCGTCGGTTAAGCTGGAGAGCGTGGATAGCCTGGCGGGCGAAGCACCTACAGTTGTTTCTGGCAGCACCAATATGCGCGGGGATTTCCGCGTGGCGACTGTACCGCAGGGGATGTATCGGGTAAGCATTGATCACCCAAGCTATATAGGTACAAAGCTGGAAATGATCCACGTGACGGAAAAGAAAGAACGGGATTTGGGCAAGTTGTTTCTGGAGCCGGGCGGGGCTGTTCGTGGGGTTGTGGAAAATCACCTGGGCGACCCTGTCCCGAATATGAAGGTTACGGTGAAGGGGGTAACCCCTACGAAGCAAACGACTACCGATGCTGCGGGAAATTATATGATTCAGGGCGTTCAGTTTGGCCGCTGGTCTGTGGTAGTCGAGGGTACTATGTCGAGCAAACCCATTTACGCCTTTCAAACTTCAGATTTTGAACGGGACGAATCTGAACAATTGGATTTTATGTTGGAGACTACGGCAGACCTTTCCGGTCGCCTGATGGCGTCTGGAGAATCTGACCTACGCTCCGGCTCGGTAGCCATCCACGCTTATGACGAAAACAATGTTGTGTTGGAAAACGTGCATTATGACGCTAAGGCAAGTTCTAACAATTTTGATATTAATGAAGTTCCGCCCGGACAGTACTTTTTATGGGTTGCAGGGCAGGGAGCAACTTCCTCTTTAAGTGCATGGAAAGATATCTTCCTGGAACGCGGAAAGAACCACACGAACGTGGAAATTGGATCGAGCAAAATTCAGGGCAAGGTCATGACCGGAGCGGGAGAGCCAATTTCTAACGTTGCGGTGCAGGTGCTCCCGATTTTTAATATGCCGCGGCTATCGCAGAATTTGTATAATAAGCTGATCCGTCCTACAGTATCCAGTGCGGACGGGTTGTTTAGTTTTGAGAATTTGCAGGCGGGATCTTACCAGGTGATTACGGAAACAGCTGTGGGTGGCGGATGGTATGCACAGCCGATTTTTCGGCTTAATAGTGCGCAGACATTCCAGGGGTTAAATGTGTTATTGAATGACTGATCGGGACGCGGGGCATAAGGACGCAGCCGTTATTATTGTTATGGGCGTTACCGGGTCTGGCAAGACGACTGTCGGCAATTTACTTGCCACGCGGATAGGTCTGCCTTTTTATGATGCAGATGATTTTCATTCTGACGCGAACCAGCAAAAGCTTGCAGATGACATACCTTTAAATGACGCTGATCGTGAGCCGTGGCTTGCGTACCTGGTTTCGCAGATTAAAACGTGGTCTGAAAACGGCGGGGCGGTTCTGGCGTGTTCAGCGTTAAAGCACGGATATCGGTCGCGATTTCGCAAGGCTGCAGATAATGTGCATTTTGTCTTTCTTCATGGTGATCCGGCGATTATAGCGGAACGGCTTCGGGGTCGCGCTGCCAGAGGCGAGCATGTTATTTCCGATTTTGAGGCAATATTGCTGGGGCAGTACCGCGATCTGGAAGTGCCTTCGGATGCCTTTCGAGTGGACATTAATCAGACTCCGGAAAACATCCTGGATGCGATAGTCAGTGGTCTTTCGGCTTCGTTCGATTGTAATGTAAAATGACAGAAGACTCGCGTGTCGGGATGTCGCAAGTCCCTTTAATAGACGTAGATAACATCCGGGTTGAACGAGACAATACGCTGATTCTGGATTCATGTTCGTGGCGGGTAAACGCGGGAGAAAACTGGGTCGTCTTTGGCCCAAATGGGGCGGGTAAGACGTCGCTTCTTAATGTAATCCAAGGTTATCTATGGCCTTCCAGCGGTGTGACGCGCGTGTTTGGCGGCACCCTTGGCAATGGGGTGGACGTGCGGGAAATGCGCAAGACAATGCCGGTGGTGAGCGAATCTGTAAGGCGGATGATTCATGATCACCTGACCGGACTTGAAGTTCTGGTGACCGGGGCACGGGCGCATCTTAATATTTTTGATGTGCCAACGGCAGAGGAACTGGAGAAGGCGCGCGGAGTGGCCGACGTGACTGGCGTTACTCCCCTGCTGGATAAGGCATTTTCCGTAATGAGTACGGGCGAGCGGCAACGGGTGTTGATTGCGCGGGCGCTGATGGCGGACCCTCGAGTGGTGATTCTGGATGAACCATGCACCGGTCTGGATCTGGCAGGGCGGGAGTGGGTATTGCATAGCATTGAGAGCATTTATAAGTCTGCCTCACATGCGTCGCTGCTGTTTACAACCCACCATGTGGAGGAGATAGCTGAGGGTTTTACTCATGCGCTACTTATTGGCGGCGGGCGGGTGTTTGCGGCGGGTCCGATTGAGACGGTTTTTACAAGCGAAAACCTGAGTGAGTTGTTTCAGATTCCTCTGACTATCGGCCGTAAGGACGGACGTTGGAGCGCACGAGCTAGCGTGGCAGATTAAACATTTGGAAATAAAATACCGGGACGCCTGAAGGGAGGCGCCCCGGTGGTTAAAATGCCAGCCGCATTGCGGCGGTTGGTATAATGGCGGCGAGCTCGTTTGCCGAGGACTTGCACTCCGCCGAAAGTGTTAAGATAAGGATAAGACAGAGTCGTTTCGGAAAGGTTCCGGAGCGACATTGAAAATTTACTATTTGGGGCTATACCCCGCCGTGCCGGATTTTCCTTTTTCCCGTTAGCTTATTTAATTAGTCTTTCTCACTGATTGGCGTCTTCTATGAGATGAACCGCCATTGCATCGCGCAGCTTTGGCTCGAACCAAGTTGACTTTGGAGGCATCAGACCGTCGGCGTCGGCAATTTCCATCAGGTCTTCGACAGACGTGGGATACAGGCAAAAGGCCACCGCGTGTTCACCGGACGTAACGAGTCGTTCGAGTTCTTTCGTACCGCGAATTCCGCCGATGAAAGCTACTCGTTTATCAGTTCTGGGGTCACCGATTGCCAGCATAGGCGCCAATACATTATCCTGCAATATAGACACATCAAGCTGCGCCACGGCGTCGCCGCGGGTCGCGATGGCGGGCATCCAGCGCAGGAGATACCATTTGTCTTTCAGGAACATCGTGACCTCGCCCTTTTCCCGAGGCATATTATCGGGAGGAGAAGGAAGCACTTCGGCTATTTCCATTATTTGGGAGAGGAAGTCGTCGATCTCGTGGCCGTTGAGGTCTCGAATGGCGCGGTTATATCCGAGGATCTGAACCTGGTCATGAGGAAAGTTTACGGTAAGAAAAAGACCTGCTGGATTATCCGGGCCGGCAGCGCGTTCTTTGGCAACGCGTAGGGCAGCGGCGCTACGGTGATGGCCATCTGCCACGTATAGCGCGGGAACTTTTACGAACGCCGCTTCCAGAGAAGCTATGACTGATTCATCGTAGATCATCCACGCGGTATGCTGAATGCCATCTTCGCTGGTGAAGTCGATGTCGGCGTCGCGTTGCGTTTCGCTGTCGACTATATTGTTGATCTCGGGCTCGGCGGGATACGTAAGAAACACAGCGCCGGTTTGTGCCTGGAGAAGATTGATGTGGCGCGTGCGGTCGTCCTCTTTGTCCGGACGGGTCAACTCGTGTTTTTTAATTATGCCGTTGTCGTACTCTTTGCAGCTGGCGGCACCGACGATTCCGAATTGGGCGTGTTCGCCCATTACCTGGCGATAAATCATATAGACGGGCTTGTCTTCGCGGATGAGAACACCGGTCTTGATCAGGCGCTGGAGATTTTCTGCGCCGTGCCGATAGACGTCATCACTATAGGGGTTTGCATCGGACGGGAATTCTATTTCGCTGCGAGTAACGCGAAGGAAACTATTGGGATGTCCCTCGGCCATGGCCCGCGCTTCATCCGTGTTCATTACGTCGTATGGAAGCGTGCAAACTTCTGGGGCTTTGTCAAATGCGGGTCTGAGTATGCGAAAAGGTTTAAGCGTGGCCAATGGATGATCCTTTGTTGGTCTGAGTTATGGAACAGGCTGGAAAATGTGCCTGGTAGTTTGACATTACAATTCGGCGGCTGGGTATTCCGATGTCGTGGTTGGGAAGTCTTTCATAAGAGCCTGCGAATACTAGTATTGTGAGTACATCAGGCTTTGAATTTTTTCACATTTACCCAATTGACAGGTTCCCGATATCATCTGTTTTTAGCATGAGAATGACTCCTTCGCCGGGGCCAAGCTGTATTGCTCTTGAGACTGTGTCAGTGGATTTCCTTTCGGTAGAGGTCGAGAAAATGACCGGTATCGTTTTATCAGGCAGCGGATACTCGATGTTCTCGTTAGCAAAATTGATGATGATATAAAGTGCTTCCAGCTCATAATGGCGGCAATAGGCGGCAATGGGTTCTTTGGCGGGGACAGGCTGATGGGATCCGACGCTAAGTGCCTTGTGTTGGCGTCGCAGTTGGATGAGTTCACGTATCATGTTGAGCAAAGAATTCTCGTCGTTTTTCTGGACTTCAACATTGCAGGCTAGATTGTCACCCATAGGCAGCCAAGTGGCGTCGCCATCTGTAAAGTCGCCCATATGGGTCGAGTCCCATGGCATAGGAGCCCTTTGTGGGTCACGTCCATTCCCGATACCCGGTTCTCGTATCTCAAAGGGATCGCGAACCTGGTGCGGAGCGATGGGCACATCAAGCATTCCGATTTCGTCACCATAGTACATGGTTGGGGTGCCGCGCAGCGTAAGCAACAACAGCTGCGCACCGCGTACCTGGTGAGGCTGGAGCCGGGAAGCCGTCCGCGTCTGATCATGATTGCCCAAAACCCAATTAGGCCAGGCACCTTCGGGGAGATGGGATTCGTAAGTGTCCACCGCTTCCATGATTGGTTTGCTGCGCCACGGAAGATGAGCCAGCTGAAAGTTGTAAGGCATATTTGTGCCGTTGGCAGAGGGGCCATAATAGGCCATCAGGCGTTCGACGGGGAGGTAGATTTCTCCTATGAAAAGCTTATCGTGACCGTAACTATCGATGATGCTTCGAATCTGTTGAACAAGCGCATGGACCTCAGGGCGATCCGTGGAATAGATGGGATCGAGCTGGTCATAGGACGGCTGGCTGTCTTTTTTAAACCCAAGATTAATGGGATTATCGCGCCATTGATCGTCCTTAATGATATGCCATAATACATCGACTCTGAATCCGTCAACTCCTCGATCAAGCCAGTAGCGTAGTACGGCCTCCATGGCGTCAATCACTTCAGGGTTTCGCCAGTTCAGGTCGGGTTGCTGTTTCAGGAATCCATGGTAATAGTATTGTCCGGTGTGCTCATCAAGTTCCCAAGCCGATCCACCGAATACGCTGAGCCAGTTGTTTGGAGGGGAACCGTCGGGGTTTGGATCTTTCCAAATGTACCAATCTCGCTTCGGGCTGTCCCTGGATGACCGGGATTCCTGAAACCACGCGTGCTGATCGGAAGTATGATTTGGCACAAAATCCAATATGATTCTCAGGTTAAGGGCATGGGCTTTTTTGATCAGTAGATCAAAGTCTTCGATTGTGCCGAAGATAGGATCCACGGCACAATAATCGGCGATATCGTATCCGAAATCCGCCATGGGTGATTTAAAAATCGGCGAGAGCCAAATGGCGTCGACGCCAAGCCAACTGAGATACTCCAGGCGCTGGATGATGCCTTGCAGATCACCTACGCCGTCACCGTTACTATCCTGAAAAGACCGTGGATATATTTGGTAAATTATCCCTTTTTCCCACCAAAGGTATTCGGCTTTGGGGTTCGTAGCGGTAGCGTTGACCGGGATTTTTTCATGAGATTCGTGAGTCTGAGACATGGTTTGCGTAGGTCCTTTTTTAAAGCATGAAGCAAAATCTGAACCGGAACAAGACGGGGGATTCAGTGCGTCCTTCGGGGACTGGAACACCATGCTCTGCACGGGAAAGCCATGTTGGATGTAGACCTTTAAAAGTTTCATAGTCTAGTCCGGAAAGGACGCTTGTTATGACTCTGCATCAAATTCTTATTATTGGGTTTTTCCTCATCTCCAGCATGGTTGAAGCTAGCGAGTCGCTGACGCTGCGCGTGATGAGTTTTAACATTCATCATGGGGCCGACAAATTGGAGCGGGACAGGCTGGATGAGATGGCCTATGTAATTAAAGAATCGGGCGTGGATCTGGTTGGTTTGCAGGAGGTGGATATTGGCTGCAACCGGTCTGGAAAAGTTGACCAGATAAAGCGGCTGGCAGAGCTGACGGGGATGCATACCGCTTTTGCAGAGCACTTTGCGTATGACGGCGGACTTTATGGGCAGGGGCTTCTTTCACGGTATCCGCTCACGAATATCAAAAACGATCGAATTACGCTGATAAAAAAAGACGGGACCACGGACACCCGCGCGCTCGTTTCGGCGGTGGCTACTTTGCCGGACGGCAAAAAAGTGACGATGGCGAGTGTGCATATGGCATTGGATCAGCCGTCGCGCATGATTCAGGCACGAGAAATTATTAACTTTTTATCCGAGGCTGAGATGCCTGTTGTTTTAGCAGGTGATATGAACGCGGAGCCGCGCACGGAGGAACTCCGCCTGCTGGAGACTAAGTTTACCGATCTCGACGCAGAGAACAGACTGACTTTCCCGGTCGATATACCGGTCAAGAAAATCGATTATATCTACGTAGGAACAAATCGTCTGGAGAAAATCCTCAGTTACCAGGTTCTGACTGAACAGAAACAATCTGATCACCTGCCGATTGTCGGAGAGTTTAATATCTCGTTTTAAGGATTTGGTTATCTGACATCGGCTATACGAGCGGTGAAGTGTTACCCGACTTTAAGTTAAAATTCCTTGATATCCAGGCAAAGGTATTCTCAGGGGGCCATTCCAAAGATTTCAGACGATAGTCCGAGCTTGCTTTGGAATATGAGTGCGATGTTTCTTGCGCGCTGTTTTGCGATTTCGGCCATTTCTCCCGAGTACAAAGTATCTATGGCGTGGTCAAATAGCTGTACCCAGCGTGTAAAATGCGCAGCAGTCAGATGCGACTGGAGCTCTGCGTGCACAGGAAAAGGCTGGCCTTTGTAGGTGCGGGCGCCTAGTAGCATGCTGGACCAGAAGGAGTACATTATCGGAAGATGTTCGTCCCAATTCACCTCGGCGACATCCACAAAGATCGGCCGCAGAAGATCATCCTGCAAAATGTCGGCGTAGAAAAAATCGACAAACGCTTTTACGTCTTCTGGAGTGGTGATATCGGGTAACGGAAGAGGTTTGGCTTTGGACATTAGAAAGTACCTTTTGAGACGCTGCTTTCGAATTAAGCTACCTGAGCAATCGCATTGTATTGGCATGCGGCAAAATCGGATCAGCAGGGTTCGTTTTACGCGCGGAGTTTCTCTGTATCTCATTACCCTTTGAAACGATTTAAACTTTTTCCCGGGATGCGTCGCTGTCGCAATTTACCCGGGACTATCTTCTACAGGCAAGTCGCGGCAGTTTAATATAGTCAGCTCTAACAAATTACCGCCTACTACTGACTGAGTTTGTTTATGGTGTGAAGGCTGGTGCTAGAACCGGTATCGGGTCTGGAAATAAAAGAAGTTTGCCGGGTCACTTCGGCCTGAGGCTGCAGGGAACGTGCTGGGAAAGAAGCGGGCAACTCCGGATTCGTAGGTCAGGCATTTGCTGGATTGGTATTCCGCCGTGAGACTTAATTCCTGGCCGATTGCGCTGCCGCTTCGTCCGGTTATGTCTCGAATTGCGTTTTCACCCGGGCCGTTTGACCACTCGTCTTTCTTACTGTCCATCCAGTAGGAATGGGCTTCGGCCTGAAAGGATAATTTTTTGGTGGGCTGGATTTTCCCGATGAGGGCCAGCTCGCGCAGGTTGCGCGGGCGAACGAAATCTATAATTCCGTAGGGGCTATGGTTGGTTCCAAAAAGATTGTTGAACCCTCCGGCTACACCGTCGTTGGGATCATCGTCTCCACTGGCAAGGGTTCCGACGAGACCGAGGCTGGGCTTCCATGGTTGCTCCCATTCGTATGTTAGATCACCACGTAGAAAATGCGCACGGATCTGATCTTTTGAGTAGCGGCCAAACTGAAAGGCGCCCTCGGCCGTGTAGCTGAGAGTGCCGGCGTCAGTTTCGCGCAGCGGACCGTAAAGTACGGATCCAACTGTATAGCGGTTTGCGCTGCCGTAGGTTCCGTCTTCGCTCTTTCGGTCTGGCGCGTAGGTCCGGTGTGAATCTTTGTCCGTATGGCCGAGAAAATAGCTTTCCAGGGTGTGAGGTTTGAAGTGTCGGGACGTTGTGTATGCACCGTAGAGAAACTCATCCTGTCGAGGTCTTCCCCGGCCGGTAATGATGTCGTCGCCGCGGCGCCGCTCGTAGTAATTGGGGTGAAGGACGAACAGGTCGGCGTCCAAATCTTCGGTGCGGTACATCGCTGTTACGCCGTCGAATCGGCGGCGAAGATTACTCCAGTTGCTGGCGTCCACCAGGCGTTTGTCGCGGCCCAGACTCAACTCCTGGCGACCAACGCGCAAAGCCCATGGCCCATTGCCAGGCTGTTTAAAGTCCAGAAAAGCCTGGTGTAGATCACCATGATCTTCCTGGTTTTGCTCCTGTTTTGCGTCGATTACCCGGGCATCCACAAATTCCACAAAAGCCCGGACAACCGTCCCGTAAGTCAAATCGAAATTAATCCGGGTCCGCAGGAATCCAAGACCATCGTTGCTGGAGTTGTTTGAATCGTTAAGATCGAAATTGTCCCGGTACTCTGCCCGGGCCCTAACTTCGCCGCCTACCTGAAGGTTATACTCCTGCTCGGCTCCCCACACCATGGGCTTGAACAGATGGTATTCGTCTTCTTTTTCTTTGGACTCGGTGGAACCGGCGTCGGTAGAGATGGTGGATGTGGTTTCGGGAGAGGCTGGAGGTTGGGCGGACGCGGATGTCAACCAGATGGCCAGGATGAGAAAACATGGGGCGAATTTGACATTGGCAGGGCGAAATGGAATTGTGAACCTATAAAAATCGATAGTTTTCATGGTCTGAGGTTGGCTCTGCTAAATTGAAATTTTTGTTAAAGTGTTATTTTACAGCAAGGTTTTGCGCAGGCGGGACGCCTATGGTACTTCTTGGATTTTTACCTATTCCGACGCGCGAATGAAACCTTTTCCTTCTGATGTGACTTCTGCGTTTCCTATTACAGAGTCGCCGGACCACACTTCGTATTGTCCCGGTGCGGCATCGGCTTCAAGGCCTTCGGCGGTCCACCGAGCACTTGTGGTCTGGCGTGACTGGCGGTTCATCATTATTATTGGCGAGTCGCTCTGTAAATTTAAAGCAGGGTCGATCGTGAAAATGACCGGCTGAGGGGGCGTCAGGTCCAGCCTTATTGTCGCGGGCTCTTCTCCGGCCTTGATAGCCACAGAAGCGGCGGCCTTAATTGTATCATTTTCGCTATTGAATTCTGTAGATATGGAATAGGAGTCGGGGGTGAGCCCTTCAAATAAAAAGCCTCCATTTGGGCCGGTGGTTTCGTTTCTTTGTTCATAGCTGGAATCAGTCTCCGACAATAATTGAACGGCCGCTCCGGGGACGGGCTCGCCCGCTATCTCGACTATTCCTGACAAGCTGGCCATGGGCACTGCCGCCAGGTCAACGGTGACGCTCTGCCCCGGAGCGAGTTCAACGTTCAGCGCATAACTGGAAGTGGCCTCGCCGGCTCCCATTACGAGGTAATTGCCTGCAGGGAGGCCGGTCATGCTGTATTTCCCGTTGGAGCTGGTTGCCTGGAACTCCGCCTTGTCTCTACCTGCGGATTCCGGGACTGCCGTGTTTACTAACGTCACCACTACCGGCTGATTCTCAGCACCTGTGGCCCCGGAGATTGAGCCTGTCGCAGTGGATGAAAGAGAAATGGTTTTTCCCGTCGCCCGCTCCCCCGCCCAGTCGAAGGACTCGCTTACTATAATCGCGCCGTTTGTGGCGTTTACAGCCACAACGCGGAATTTCCCCTCCTCGCCGATTCCCGTCTCCAGGGATTCTCCGCCCGTGACTTCTCGCGTAAAGATGGAGTGGCCCATCAGCTGATCTGCGTAGGCACCGATGCCCCATGGCGACATGCGCACGACATGCACATTCCAGGCTGTCGACGGAGACGCCTCTACCAATATGACAAGTTTGCCCAATGGCTGCATGGTCAGGATCTTTTCATCGGCGGGTAGCTGCACGTTCTGCTCTCTATAATTGGCAAAGGAGGCAGCCTCGGCCACTATTCCAGGCAGCACGTTGGCGGTCAGGTCTTCTGCTTGAAATTTCCCAGTCTCATCCGTCTCCAGCTGCAGGGGCCCACCGTCTGACTGAAACAACGTGACCCGGGCAAAGGGTATGGGTGCTCCCTGAGGGTTTAATACCTTTCCGGATATTCGGTTTCCTGCTTCCCACTGGATATCCGGCAAGGTATTAGACCCGGCAGAAAGAGATACCGGATGGGTGGTGGTTCTTGTTCTTGAGCCGTTGGTAACTGACAATATGAAGTCTCCGGTGGGCATGGCCGGGAAGGTATAAGTTCCATCCGGGCGTGGGCTTACGCCAGAAAAGAGAGAAGCTGCAGTTCCTGATGGGTCCATACCCAAAGTGAAACCACGAACTCTGGTGGTCTCATCGGTATTGACTAACGTCACTCGTCCTGACGCACTGGCGGCCTGCTCTAACTTGAGGGCTACCGGAATGCTTGTCTGATCTGTTACCGATACTTTTTCAACACCGGTCGCCAAACCTCCGGATATGCCGTATACGCCGTAAGACCCAGCGCGGTAAACCGGGATTGTTAAGGTGGCGGACGTCGCCAAACGACGTATTGCTTCTTCACTATCTGAGAGAACCGTCATTGATACCGGTTGGGTGGTTGCCCCGAAATTATCCAATTGGATCTCAAGCAATCGCTGCCTGCGCACGCGGAGTATCACTCCATTGACGTCGGTGAAGCCATCGGTCGCGTTGTACTCGTTTGCAGCTACGAGCTCGTCCAAACGCCAGCCATCTGATTCAGGAACAGCGAGCGCGAGTTGCCGCGCCTGGTAAAAAGGGCCCAGGACGAAGGATCCGTCTGTGGATGAAGTAGTCCAGCGATCATCCAGGCCAATAGAAACTTGATTTGCCGGAGCGCTGGTTTCCACATCTATGGCTGAACCGCGAATGTAGTAACCGGCGCTGACTTCCAGGGAAATTGAGGTTTTGTTGTCGTCGGGCATTTCGACAACTTCGACCTCGGCGGAGCGTTCACCGTCCATTATCAGAGGTTCAACGGAAAAGGTCCCTCCTGGCAGTCCGTCAAACTGGAATTGTCCCGCAGGCCCGGCGCGGCGTACGACGTCGAACCCGTTGCCATTGGCGCGGACAATTGTGCCGGCAAATGCGGCAGGTCTCGAGCCTTTAGAATACACCTCACCGCCAACAGAAAAGCCGCCCTTGTCCATGGGAACGTTTGCTGTGGCCTGGCCTTCGGAAAGTTCGACGTTACCAATAACATACCCTTCGACCTGCACAATAAAGCGGTGCGCGATATCCGGCGCGACTCCTTCAAAGGAGAACGAGCCGTTTTGGTCGGAAGTCGTCCACTGAGGAACGACCCTCAGGGCACGCTGGGTCTGGGTATCTATTCCCGCAACCAAGGGTCCGATGTTTGCCCCAGCTATCGGCGCGTTTGTCGCGCGGTCCGTAATTTTTCCTTTCACTGCGATGCCCGGCTCCAGTGCCAGGCCGATTTTAACGCTTTTGGCAGTTGCGGGATTGATGGCATATTTTGTCATCCGATGCGCGGCGCCCCATGCTACCAAGGCGACCGGGCTGGTAGAAGACACGTCAATGCTAAATTCGCCTTTGCTGTTGGTCTGCGTTTTCTCTGCCGGTTCCATTTCAGAAGGTGTCCAGTAACGACTCTGATCCGGCACGACAATCACATGGGCACCTGCCACCGGCACCTTTTTCGAATCTGTTACCAATCCAGTTAGCGTAGCCTGTTGCGCTAAGGCTCCATTTAAACCTAAAGCTAAAAGCAATGCGCTCAATGCGATATACCGAATTATCATAGTTAAGCTCCTCAATTATCTACCGAACTAGGTCTGCGAGTTTTTCAAATGCAAGGGGGGAACTTTACACAGAAGCTGCCATTGCTTAAAAAAAATCACACCTGTCAATTATCCTGTTGCTTTTCGATTTAAGGCCGTGCACGAAGAGCATTTATATACACGGTGCATTAGGACTGTGCTACCAGTCATAAGTGAGTTAAAATAACAGGCATAATTTTCGCACAAGCTTCAAATTAATCAGTACGTTTCACCTGGTAGCTCTCCGCGCGTACGCCGGAATTTAGTTTTAGTCGCAATCCGAGGTTCGTACCGCCCGTCCCACCATTATTTCTTTAACGCTTAGCCATTCTGTAACGATAGAAAGGATGTGTAGCTCTCTTCCTTGGATCCAGCAATGCTGGTGGAAGAGCTAGACCTGCCATCACTGGATGCAGGAAACCGTTCGGCTTTTCGGCCGTATGCTACGTTAGATTGAAATGGAGTTTTTTATAATGGTTCGGCATTTTCGTATTACTCTCATGGCCGCTTTGGCTATTACCTGTTCCGCAGGATGGAGCGCCAAAGTTTGCATCGATCCCGGTCACGGCGGATCCGACCCTGGCGCAGTAGGCAGCACGCAGCAGGAAAAAACCAACGCTTTGAATACTGGTCTGAAATTTCGTGACTGGTTGAACGCTGATACCACGGACGGCGGCGGCGGCGGATCCTGGCAGGTGCTAATGACGCGCACTTCTGACGTATTCGTATCGTTGACTGCTCGGTCTGACTATGCGAACAACAACGGCGTGGCGCGCTTTATGTCCATCCACAATAACGCCTGCGGATGCGGTGCAAGTGGCACGGAAACTTATAGCCATACCAGCAACGGCGCTTTAAGCAACGACCTCCGGAATAACATTCAGTCACGTTCGATTCAGGCTTGGGGACTGCCAAACCGGGGCAATAAACAGGATAACTTTTCTGTGCTACGCGAGACAAATATGCCTGCGACTCTGGCAGAACTTGGTTTTATCGATAATGCCGGTGACCGCGGTTTTCTGGGCAGTTCTACGCAACAGAACACCATGGGTAAGTACCATATGTTTGCGTTGCAAAATCACTATGGCATTACCGCTTATACCCCTGGAGCAACTCTGCCAACATATGTGGACGACACTCCGGCAGTAAGCAGTGGCTGGTCTACCGGAACATCAGCAGGCGACAAGTATGGCTCTGATTATAAGTACAAATCAACTGCCGCTGTTAGTGATCCTGCCACGTGGAGCATCAACGTAGGCACGGCCGGATCTTATAAAATCCAGGCATGGTGGCCTGCAGGCACCAACCGGTCACTTGGCTCGCCTTTTGTTCTACCTAATGGAGCAACTGTTAACGCGAACCAGCAGATAAATGGTGGCAAGTGGAACACGCTGGGCACTGTTAGCCTGGGCACCGGCACCAGAGACACGCAGCTTTCGTGTTGGGCTGCATCCGGCTATATCGTGGTGGCCGACGCCATTCGTTACACGCCTTAAATCATATATCATAAGCGAAGAACCTGTAATTTTCACACCCCGGATTATACAATCCGGGGTGTTTCTTTTTTGCCAATGGTTGGTCCTCCGGGTAAAGGAGTGAAGGCTTGTAACACTGTCCCAGTGCAATTAAAAAGGTTGCGTTGTGGATTCGGTCCCTGCGTTTCATTTATTGTTCGCTCGTCAATTAAAAATTATGGCGGCGGAGTGCAGGTCCTCCCTGGCGGGTGAGCGGCTTGAAATGCAATTATGCGCTTATGTGACTATGCCATAAAAAGATGGTTGACATTGGAAGACCCCACGGGTGGATTTGCGTGAGGTTTATTGCTGGTAAGGTTCAAATTTTTTGGAGTGTCTGTTTCATGAAACCCAAACAGTTGGCACTCATTGCCATCGCGGCCGTGGCGGTAGTCGGAATAATCGTTACGCAGCGAAACTCGTCTTCGACAAAAGTCGTTGCTTCTGCAAAACCTAACCAAAGTAATCAGAGTAAAGCCACAACCGCAGGAGCGGAGAAAAAACCAGTGCAGGCGGAATTAAAGCCTGAAGTTTTCTTTCTGGACGAAGCGGGTACAGATGCTGCGGCGAAGCGCCCTCGCGCTAATATGCTTCCCAAGGTGAACGGCACTCGATCTATCGCTAATGTGCGCGCGATTACCAGCCGGGAAGAGGGAGACTTTATGTCGCCGGTCTGGTCTCCGGATGGTCTTGAGCTGATGTTCAGCAAACCCGGATTCGCGGGCCTTTACACTAAGGGAATTCTGGGCGGCGGAATTACGCAGATTACGGCAAAGGAAAACGTAGGATTTAACGCGAAATGGACGAAAGACGGAAAAATTGCTACCAAGACCAATGATGGCGACGTCCAGGAGTTCAATCCGGACGGCACTCCGGCTGGAAGTGCTTCTCCAATAAGCGACAGTTCGGTCACGGGCCCGTTTTCCAGCAATGATACCGTCTTTTATCGAGCAAACCCGGGAGAGGCGCCAACTCCTATAAGCGCGGGAGAGGATCGTTACTATGGTGGCGTAGTGTCCCCCGATGGAAAGCACATCGCGTATAACGGTTTGGAAACAGGCATTTATGTACGGCCTTTGGATGGATCCGCCGCACCAGTAAATATCGGTTTTGGAACAAATCCTTCTTTCCTGCCGGACAGTAGCGGAATCGTTTACAGCGTCACACAGGACGACGGCCATAACCTTGTCGCCGGCGATCTCTATTTATCCACTCTGGATGGAGGTCAGGTTTCAGACCTAACCAACGCTTCGCCTGCCATCGAAACAAAACCTATGGTCAGTCCCGATGGAGGCAGTATTGCTTTTGAATCCGACGGCGTTATTTTCGTCGGCGATTTCAAGTAAATGGGTTCATTAATTATGGATAGGAGGCGCCTACAGTAATCTTTCAAGAATCCTAATTTCGCGAAAGAGAACACCCGTTATCATTGGATGCGGGAACCAATTCGGAAAGACCGGAATGGAGCTCTTAAATATGTTTCAAAATCACACTCGGATTGCCCTGGCGGCAACCCTTGCAATTGCTTGCACTACAGGTTATAGTGCAAAAGTTTGTATTGATCCCGGTCACGGTGGGTCAGACCCAGGTGCAGTCGGCGGCGGACAATACGAAAAAACCAATGCGCTGAACACAGGATTGAAATTCAGGAACTGGCTGAACGCCGACAGCAGCGACGGCGGCGGCGGCGGATCCTGGCAGGTGCTGATGACGCGCACATCAGATGTATACGTGTCATTGACGGCTCGGTCCAGCTATGCCAACAACAACGGCGTGGCGCGCTTTATGTCCATCCACAATAACGCATGCGGATGCGGCGCAAGCGGTACGGAAACTTTTAGCCATACCAGCAATGGATCTTTAAGCAACGACCTCAGAAACAATATCCAGTCACGTTCGATTCAGGCTTGGGGGCTCCCAAACCGGGGCAACAAGCAGGCCAACTTCTCTGTGTTGCGCGAGACGAATATGCCTGCAACCCTGGCAGAACTTGGTTTTATCGATAATGCTGGTGACCGCGGTTTTCTGGGCAGTTCTACGCAGCAGGATAAAATGGCAAAGTATCATATGTACGCGCTTCAAAATCACTACGGCATAACTGCTTATACTCCTGGATCAACAAGCCTTCCAACGTATGTCGATGGAAGCCCTACGGTGAGCGCAAACTGGGCAACAGGCACATCGGCATCCGACAAGTATGGAACCGATTATAAATGGCGCTCCACTGACGCGGTCAGCGACGCAGCTTCGTTCACCATGAATGTTGGAGTAGCGGGATCTTACAAGGTCCAGGCCTGGTGGCCTGCTGGCAGCAATAGGTCTCCAAGTGCACCGTTTATCCTTCCTAATGGCAGCTCTGTCAGCGCCAATCAACAGGCGAATGGCGGGAAATGGAATACTCTTGGCACGGTCAGCCTTGGAACCGGGAACAGAACAACAATGCTATCGTGCTGGACCGGCGCCGGCTATCTGGTTGTGGCAGACGCGGTTCGCTACACACCTTAGTATTAATGTAATATTTACGTGCTCTCTTATGCACCCCCGGGCTCTTTTGCTCCGGGGGTTTTTTGTTTAAATATGGGTGCGAACCATATGAAGAGGTGGCGGCGGTTGACATGACAGCTTCGAATTCAATCCGCAATAGCACAATCGTGTTCCGCACACAGCGAAAGCGTTGAGGATAGCACCCACATATCGTAATGGTCTGGGTAAACGCCGGTGAACTGCTCAGGAGCAACACATGTCAGCTTTTGTTTCGTCTTCCTTTTTGCGCGTCTTAGGAATGAGGCCTCGTCATAAAAAAATTGTCCGTCACCAGATCAGGTGACGGACAAAATTAAAGAAGGCAGATCCGAATTTCACTAAGGCGTCCGTCCACTAACCTGTCTTAGAGAAGTGATGGCTTTTGGACTTTGTGCTCCGCACTGCAAAAAGACATCATAACTTGAAGATTAAGGAATCCGTTGGGAACCCAATTTGGCTAGTGAGCGTGGTTGTCGCCTTCTATGTTCAGTTTTTTACCGGTGTCGAGGGGGTTTCCGTCCTTACCAAAATCCAGGTGTATAGCGGGTTTGTTTTCGTGATCATCATGGTCGTCATGATCGTCTTGACCAGTGGCTGCAGCCGGTTGTTTTTTGTCGCTTTCAACTTTCGCCAGTCCTGCCGCGCCGAGATCGTGGCCGGGACCGTGATCATGATCCACGTGTGCTGGTCCGTATTCCAGCATGGCGCTTTCCACCAGCATACTGGTCGGAACTTCCATGCGATCAAGACGCATCACTTCGTCTCTTGCGAGCTGTTCGCCTATTACGTCTCCTGTCGCGAGTTGTATAAAATCGTTATAAAACTTCCTCGCCTGCTCGATGCGACCTGTTTGAGCGAGAGCGCGTGCCGCATTTAATAGCGCCCTGGTAGCTGTTCTTTCGAGAGGAAGATCCGCCGCCAGTTTCTGCCATTGATCCACAGCAGGATCGATCTGACCTTCCAAACGGTAGGTCAGCGCCAGGTTATTTCGGAGAAAGGCCAGGCTTGCCGGCTCTGTCGTTCTACTTATTTCTTCACTCAGAACCCGCCGTGCCTCGTCGAAATCCTTTATTGCAGCGTATGTGCTTACGATAATATCCGTGGCAGAAACGGCCTCTTCCGGAAACTCCTCCTTCAGTTTATAGAAGAAATGAAGTGCTTCCTGATAAAGTCCGGCCGAAGCCAGCACACGCCCTTCTTCCAGCAGGAAGACTTCTCGCTCAGGAACGTTTTTATTGTTCAGCATTGTCATCAGAAAGTCCAGATGCTCTTTTCCATTTCCGTGTTTACGCGCCAGGGCGAGGGCGCTGGAGTGGACTTCGTGAATGTGATACTGGTGGCCGTTCACGCCGTGCTCAATAATTTCACGGTAGAACTTCATGGCGTCTTCATAGCGCCCGACACGCCCCAGGGCGGCTGCGTAATTCAAACGATACCTCGTGTCGTCCTGCATGGTCAGCGCGCGCTCATACAGCGGAATTGAGAGTTCCGGATAACCCTGGGTAGCGTATACGTATGCCGCCAGGTGAACTTCCTCTGGCATGGCGTTAGGCCGTTCCGAAAGATATTTCGGGACCTCTACCGCTTTTTCGGGCTGGTTGAAGAGCCGGTATAGGGCCATAAGTTTCTCATAGGGTTCCGGCGAGTACGGCTTAAGGCGAATGGAGTTCCACAAAGCTTTTGAAGCAGAGTTGGCGGCTTTTTCCAACTGCTCAAGGGGCGGACTTGTTTCCACATTATCAGAGACCAGGTGCCATGCCTCTGAGGCCAGGCCATTTGCGAGTTCCCGGGCGGCGTCGGAGTCATTGGGACGAGCTTCTGTGTATCTTGTCAGCGCTTCATACATCCCTCCATGGTTTCCTGTCTGGTTTTCCAGGCCCATAAGCAACACGTAAGCATTGGCGGCGGTTTCGGTAGAGCTGGAAACTTGCGCTTCCACGGCGGTACGCAGACCTTCCAGATTGTCAGGACTAAAATGGATAAACGGCGCAGCGGCAATATCGCGCACTTTTTCGTAAGGAAGTTTTTCAGATAGTCTCAGCAGTTCCGTCACCAGGTCAGCCATTGGTCCAATCGCCCCGAGACTTGACAGGTAAAGATTCATTGCTGTCTGCTGTTCACCGTCTTGTAATTCGTTAAAATCCAGAGGCTTCAATATCTCCACGACTTTCGGGAAAGTTTTCGCACGGAAGTGGTGCTGGGCCAGGTGGAGCCTGATTCGGGTTGCGTCGTTGCTTATCGGCAATAGTTCTTCGTAAAGCGAGATAACCCGCGACGTATCCAGCGCCACCAGGGTGGCCAGCTCTTCAAGCCATATTGATTTTTGGTTATTGGTCATTGTGGATGAAGTCACAGCTTCCAGAGTTGCCAGCGCGGTTTCGGAATCTCCCTTTTTCAGGGAGGAGAGAGCAAATAGCCAGGCCTGGACGGGGGAAGTACTGATGTTCTGCTTGAGCGAGACATGAAAATCTTCGTAGGTGGATCCCATGCTCAGGGCGGTGAGTCCCGCCAGCGCCAGCTCTCGAATTTCCGGGTATGTGTAGGTGGATGAGGTTACTACGGTCTCAACAACTTTAGGGATAACAGCGGAAAGGCGCTCGGAACCGCCCACAAGCAGAAGCCGTTTAAAAAGATCACGCAGATCGGGTCCACTGAGTTCCGCAGAACCGAGGGCTTTTTCCAGTTCCAATGCAGCGACCTCCGCCTGGCCGAGTTGCTCCAGCTGGTTGGACAAAAGAAGCGTTCTCTGGTAGACGCTCTGCCCTTGATCAATCGGGGTGCGCAAGAGCTCCACTGCTTCTGTAGATCTTCCAGCGCTAACATAGGTCCGCGCGCGAACCAAAGGGGGCAGGGCGGCCAATGCTGGATCGTTACTTAATAGCTCCTCCACCGCAGTCGTTTGAGCCGTTTTGCTAAGGAACCGCGCGTATGCAGGAAAACCAGTATCAGGACAACATTGGATCAACTGACGATATATGGCGTCCGCGCCGGCTTTATCGCCGGACGCCGTGAGGGTGTATGCCTGGGCCAGAAGCGGTTCCGCTTCTCCCCCACCGACAGATTGGGACACAGCTGCGGCGGCAGGGTATACCCCTGAGCCGATTGTCAAAACCAGTCCGCCTTGCACAATCCATTTTGTGTAATTCAGCGTAATTTTAAACATCTTTTCCCCTACTATTTAAGAACTCTGTCGCCGGGAACACCATGGGCTGGCGTATCACCGGTTGCACAGGTAACCAGCGATATCATAACGTCTAAAAGAAGCGGCAATTGTTCCCGGGCAAATGCAAGCACTTTGCTGCGTCTTTTGGGTTTGTGGAGATCGAACGGGAAATCTCTGTTGCTTTACAGCATTAAATCAGCCCTCGTCAAATCGTCAGAATCGTTGACATCATCATAAGTCTCAGACCCTGACTGACGTTGTAATCCTCATTCCATTAATAAAAAGCGGACGGTCCCTCATGCGTAATATTTTGTTGGCAGCTTTTCAGGTTTTTGCGATCCTGCTGATCGGGGGCTCGGCCCGGGCGGAGTCTCTCCGGGTTGGAGACATTCTTATCAGAAATGGCCGAGTGATTGACGGGACAGGCGCCGCGGCGGTGGAAGCGGACGTGCTGGTACGCGGCGACAAGATTATCGCGGTTGAAAAATCGCTTCGCATTGATTCAGCGGATACAACCGGCGGCGTGACGATTATTGACGCCGCTGGACGGGTCGTAACTCCGGGGTTTATTGATACGCACTCTCACGGCGATCCGGCGACTCATCCGGATATGCACAACTTTCTTGCCATGGGCGTTACAACACTATGCCTCGGTCAGGATGGGAGCAGCAACCCCGTGACTACAATGAGTCAATGGTTGGACGACATGGCAACTACGGGGCTGGGGCCGAATGTTCTGACGTTTGTGGGTCACGGAACGGTGCGAACGGAATCGGGCGTGGGACTCTCGACGCAAATAACGCCGGCGCAGCTTGATAAGATGGCAGCCCTGGTGGAGCAGGGATTGGAAGCGGGAGCTTTCGGACTGACGACCGGGCTGGAATATCAGCCGGGCTCGTTTTCCCGTGCGGAGGAACTGGCGGCAGTCGCGCGACCGGTAGGTAAGCGGGGCCTGGTCGTGATGAGCCATATGCGAAACGAAGACGATGACCAGGTTACCTCTTCTATACTGGAGCTTATCAACCAATGCCGGACCGCAGGCGCGAATGCTCATATTTCACACATCAAATCCGTATATGGCAAAGGCAGCGGACGCGCAGAGGAGATTCTGACGCTATTGGACAAGGCGCGGGCGGAGGGAACGGCCATCACTGCAGATATCTATCCCTACACCGCCAGCCATACAGGCCTGAGTATTTTGTTTCCGCCCTATGCGCTGCCGCCAAACAGTTACACGGAGACCCTCGCGACGCGTCGCGATGAACTGGTTCAGTATCTGAATGATAGGGTTACAAAACGAAACGGCCCGGAAGCGACGCTGCTTGGGACTGGGGAAAACGCGGGCAAGACGCTGGCGGATCTGGCGGCAGAGCGCGGCAAACCGTTTGCGGAAGTGCTTGCGGATCTGGGACCTCGGGGAGGAAGCGCGGCGTATTTCGTAATGAACGAGGACCTGCAAAGCCGACTGCTGGTAGCGGATGGCGTCAACATCTGCACCGACGGAAGCCCCACCATGCGACACCCGCGTAGTTATGGCGCATTTGCACGGGTGATTCGAAAATTTGTAAATGATGAAAAACTTCTTACGCTGGAGGAGGCGATCCACAAGATGAGCGGCCTTCCTGCGCAAACGATAGGCCTGGACAAGCAGGCGCGCGGCACCATTAAGCCCGGCAACTTCGCCGACATTCTCATTTTCGATCCGGCTAAAGTTCAAGACACCGCAACCTTTGAGGAGCCGCACCAGCTGGCGGAAGGGTTTGAAACGGTGCTGGTGAACGGCGTCATCATTCGCGACGAGAGCAAATTTAACGGTAAACGCGGTGGTCAGGTGATTCGCCATCAGGGAAAGAAGTAGATGTATCCAACGCCAGCCCGCCGATTCTTATACCCATATTATGACTTTTGGGAACCACCAATAAACGTAGGATATTAATGTTTTTAAAAATCAAACTGATGGTGTCTGCAAAAGTCTGAACGCAGGTTGGGGGAGCTCTTCATTGTTTTTATCCAGATACAAGCTGCACCGTCTCATAGTAGTTACGACACTGGCAGTATTATCGGTTGCGCCTATTTCGGCTCAACTCCTCGATGAGGCGGTTTGGTTTCAGCGGCCTGTGGGGCAGGGAGTTTATTGGAAATACTATCATTTCAAAAACCTGTTTGGCTCCAGACAAAGCGTTTCCTACATTGAAGTCGACCTTTCCACCCCTAACGTGAATCTTGCAATAAATTACAGAGACAGCTATGTCGGCCCCAGCCCTGGCACAGGAAGCCCTTTATATCCCCGGGCGCCGACAAGCACTTTGGCACAGGGCATTCCTGGTTCAAAAGCGGCGATCAATGGGACCTATTTCAATACAGCATCATATGATTCGACCAACCCGACGGTCCCATGGGGCGGTGGAACAACTTATCTGAAAGTAGATGGTTCAACTATACACAATTTTGATGGTACCAGCGTAAACCGGTATCTCATGGGAATCCTGTTTAACAGTAAAGACGATGTTACTGTATTCAAGAGGTCTGGTGCCTGGGCCAATCGTAGTGGTTCGTGGAATAACATGATGATTAGTGGACCCATCCTGGTTAACAACGGCTCCATAGAAACTTATGCCGGGGACAACACTCATGCCAATGCTCGACATCCGCGTTCTGCAGTGGGCAAAACCGCCGTCGGCAACAAACTGATAATGCTTACGGTGGACGGCCGAACGGCTGAGTCGGCTGGGATGTCATGCACGGAGCTGGCGCAGGTGATGAAGGCATTGGGCTGCAATTACGCGGTGAATCTGGATGGCGGCGGATCAACGACATTGTGGGCGACGGGCGAGCCTTTTAGCGGTGTAGTAAACTATCCTTCCGACAACGGCGAGTTCGATCACCTCGGACAACGGTTCTGCGCGAATGCACTCGTGGTTACATCGACAGCTCCGGTCAAGCCGGCGTATGATGCGCGTTTGACAGGGCTGACCTACGATTCACTGACGCGCAGTCAGGATGTTGTTACCGTGACGGCCAGCTACACGAACATTGGCAGCGCCACATGGACTTCGTCTAACGTGGACGTGGTGCCAAGCCGGAATTTTGGACGTAGCAGCGCGTTCATTCCCGCCGGCAGCGAAAACAATTTTGATGTAATGACGCCTTCAAGCGTGGCGCCGGGCCAGACGGCAACCTTTAAGTTGAATCTGAAAGCCCCGGTGGTGGCGGCCAACCGCAGCTATGAGGAAAACTTCGCCTTGTGGAACTCATCCACCGGTTATTTCGGACCTGCGGATGGAGAACTGAAAGTGCAGACGACGGTGCGTCCGGCGATTACTGGCGCGCCACCGTTGCTGGTGGTGCAGGGAACCAGTGACGGACCAAATAATCAATGGTATCTGGAAGGTCTGGGAAACTGGGGAAACTCGAGTGTGGGCTTCAGTGCGCCGGGAGTTGCGAACTCCGGCACGCAGCGCTATGTGTCGGCTACGGTAACAGGACAGCACGCTGACTTCAGGCCGATTTTCGAAGTTCGGGGTGTGTATCGAGTAGACGTGGCCTTCCCTGCCAGCAGCAGCAATATTAATCCTGTTCACTACACGGTGAATCATCTGAACGGCTCTCAAACAGCCACTGTAAATCAGAACAACAGCGACCTTGCCAATAAGTGGCAACTGCTTGGAGAGTTTCCTTTTGGAACGGATTCTATCGCCAACCTTGGGGTCCACTCGGTTCGAGTAAGTAACAACACATCCACAGGCAATCGCTTCTACTCAGGGGCCATACGGCTTGACTATGTTGGCCCCCTGGCAGACGTTACCGACTGGGCTCTATATTAAGTTTCCACGGCAAACCTGAATGATGTAAATTGAAATAAGCGCGTTAAACCATGTCTGATAATACATAAAGTGAAGCCCGGAATGATCAGTTCATTCCGGGCTTTTTCTTTTGCTCTATTTGCACAAGCGAGACGCCTACGCTGCATCAATCCACGATAAGCTCTTGAACTGAGTAACGCCCGCTTACTTTGTGATGATCATCAGATGTCCGCCGGCGGGCCGGAGCTTTGCGATGATGGTATCGGAAGCAGTCGCGGGGGCTTTACTGATTTCAAGCTGCTCCATTTTGGCGTTTGGCACCATGTCATCCGCATAACTTTTCACAGTGAAGTTGCCAGGGCCAAGGAATTCAAGAGGTATGGCCAAGTCCCTGGCTTCGCCGTCGGTCATCGTAGCGACATACCAGGTGTCGCCGCTACGCCGGGCGATAGTTATGTGATCGCCCACGGCCCCATTCACCACTCGCGTTTCATCCCATGTGGTCGGAGTGTTAACCATAGCCTCCAGGCCCGGCTGTCCACGATAGGCGGCAGGATAATCCGACGTCATAGGCAGATACCCCTCGTAGACGACGTAGCGGGCGAGTTCCCTCGCGCGGGTGCCCATCACCAGCGGAGCGACGTACCGCGGCTTATAATCCTCCGGCTTAACGTATCGGAACCCGCCGGAATGAAAATCCAGCGGACCGGCCAGCATCCGTGTGAAAGGGACAATCAGCTCATGTTCCGGCGAGCTACCCTTTTTGTCCCACTTGTTGAACTCCAGATTCAGCACCGCCTCGTAAGTCATGAGGTTGGGATAGGTCCGGTTGAGGCCGGTCGGCTTATAAGTATTGTGCAGGGTGATCGTCAGATGGTGTTTCGCCGCAAGGGCTACCGCTTCGTGGATGAAGTTGACAACGTCTTGATCATCTCTATCAAAGAAGTCCAGCATCACGCCTTCAATCCCCCACTTTTCGTAAAGAGGAAAGGCCTTGTGCATATGCATTCGAGCCGCCTCCCAAGCCATCCACAGTCTCAGGCGCACACCTTTTTCTTTTGCATAACTGAGCACCTGTGGCAGATCCAGCGCCGCCAGCGTTGTGGTGGTGATGTCAGCTCCTTTGTATGGGCGCAGCGGGCCGCCATACCAGGCAGAACCTTTCACCCCGTCAAGAGAGTGGTATTCGATGCCAGCTTCGGCACAAAAGTCGATGTAGTGCTTTGCGGTATCTGTGTTCAGACCGCCCTTAAAGCCGACGGCGTCGTCCAATTTGAATCCATTCCACCAGGGAAAGGTGGTTTTGCCGGGCTTGATCCAAGAGGTGTCGGCGATGACCGATGGCGGATTCAGGTTATTGACCAGGTTTGACTCGATGAGCCGCCCGGGTTGATCGCCAATCATAAATACACGCCAGGGGGTGTCGTGCGGAAGGGTAGATTCGACTTTGATTCCCTCGTGGCCAGGCAGTTCGGAAAGGATGCTGGAGAGCAGACCAGCGGTGCCTGTAGTTGGGGCAAGATACATTCCGGCGTAATCCTGAAGATGCGCCTCGGTGATAGCCATGACTGTCTCGTCCGGATATTGAACGAGCAACGGTAGATAAAGCAGTTGCTCTGCGGACACAGCGTCAAGCGGACCGGGCTTGTAATACGACTCATAAGGGGATTTAAAATCAGGGGCCGGCAACGGATAAGCCACGGGATTATTTTCGATTTTAAATTCCGACTGTTCTTCCGCTACTATGAATCGGTCCAGGGCAGGCTGTTCCGGCACCCGATACCGGAAAGCGGCTCCGTCGTCGTAGGCTCGAAAGATTATATCGAGCTTTCGTTTAGCTCCGGCTGACTCTTCCAGCGAAATGACCGCCTCGTTATAATGATCGCGGGCCGAGCTGGTTTTACCGGGAAAAACCTTATAGGTAGTATCGCTGGTGCGGTCTTCGATTCCGGTTATGTGCAAGGGGCCCAGCGGACCCGCCGGAGCCAGATCAAGCCCAAGGGCAGATTGGCCTACGAGGGTTTTGTCACGAAAGGATATGGTGTAGCAGGGCACAGAAGTCTGGTCGCCACGCGACGCCAGATCAAAGCGGATCTTAATCCGCTTATCGGGAGATTCAATGACTGCCGCGGCGTTAACGGCCGGAAGTTGTTGTGTTTCGCTCGCTGCAGTGTCCGCGTATGCAGCGCAAATCACAATGGATAGCATTGGAGCTAGTATCGCACAAACGCTTAGTTTTTGCATAAGTTTTTTCCAGCATTATTTAGATTAAATACAATGGATGATATGCAAACCGGACCGTAGGTAAAGTCAAACTTATAAGCCAGCGGGCCAGCGGGCGGCAGCTGCGGAAACGGTTTAAAGCGAAGGGGCACTTAGTCGAAAGATGCCATTACACCTCTGAGGCGCCTATTCGAGAGTGGACATTTGACACCATTATGAAAAAATGAAAACGTCATAGCAGTGAAAATTTATTTTCGGCTGCAACCCCTTGCGTAAGGATGCGAGGGACACTGCTCACCGGATGTATTTTGTCGTTCAATAGAACAGCCGGAGCTTTATCGGTGTTACCTTCATCAGGCTGATGGATTGCTTCATCTATCGCACTTTTCGTGGCCGAATGTGGATTGTTCTTCTCGATGACTGATTTTAAACTGGTAGATTCCTATGGTCGCCAGATGACCTACCTGCGACTCTCCGTCACAGATCAGTGCCAGTTTCGTTGCGTTTACTGCATGCCTCCGGAAGGAATTGCCATGCTTCCGCGTGCCGATTATATGACTGCCGGTGAAATGGAATTGTTCGTTCGAGCGGTCGCGGCTATGGGGGTATGGCGGCTGCGGCTTACAGGCGGTGAACCGCTGATTCGGAAAGACATCGTCTCGCTTGTGGAACGGTTTTCGAAGATACCGGGCGTTGAAGACCTTTCGCTGACGACGAACGGCGAACGGTTGCCGGAACTGGTGGGTGATCTTAAACGGGCTGGCCTTCGCCGCCTGAACATCAGTCTGGACAGCATGAATCCGGAGCGCTTCAAGGAGCTGACGTTGTCCGGTTCTTTTGACAAGGTTTGGAATGGAATCCATCAGAGCTTGGAAGCTGGACTTAAAGTAAAGATTAACGTCGTCGTGATGAACGGCATCACTGCGGAGGAAATTGACGACTTCGCGCGGCTCGCTTTTGAGCAGCCTGTCGAGGTGCGGTTTATTGAGTTTATGCCGCTGTGCGGCACCGGCTGGCGTCCGGATTTGACCTTGCCTATTGATGTGGTACGTTCCCAAATCGCCACGAACTACAACCTGGAGCCTCTCCCCCGCGGCAGCGAAGTGGCAGAAAGTTATCGCATGGTCGGCGGTAAAGGTGGCGTGGGATATATCGCGTCAATGACAGAGCCTTTTTGTTCAACCTGCTCCCGCATCCGCATCAGCGCCACCGGCCGAATACAGCTTTGTTTGTTTTCTAATATTACATATAACCTGCTGCCAGCGCTTCGCAAGGAAGCCTCTATTGAGGAGATACAGGCGGAGGTGCGCAAGGCGGTAATGAGCAAGCCGGAAAGCCACCCGTGGGTAGACGGCAAGAGCCAGGTAAAACCGGAAGAGACTGCCATGATAAGGACGATAGGTGGATAAGGGCGGCATGCGCAATATTGCGCACAAAAACGACACGCTGCGAATCGCCACCGCGCAAGCGGTTGTGCATATGCATGAATCAACCATTCAGCTTTTAAAAGATGGAAAGGCGCCGAAGGGTGATCCGCTTCCCCATGCGCGCATAGCAGCCATTATCGCTGCGAAGAAGACATCGGATCTGATCCCCTATTGTCATCCCCTGCTGATCGACTGTGTAACGGCTGACTTCGAGCTTGGCCATGATTCGGTCACTATAACTGTTACCGTGACAGCGGTGGCCAAGACAGGCGTGGAAATGGAAGCGCTGACCGGGGCATCGCTGGCGGCGTTGACAATTTATGATATGTTGAAGCCAGTGGATAAAGACATGGAGATTCTGGGCTGCAAGCTGATCGACAAAAAAGGCGGCAAGTCAAGCTTTCCAGCGGGCGCGCCGGTGGGATTGAAAGTCGCGATTGTGGTGGTGTCTGATTCTACGGCGGCGGGAATTCGCATTGATAAGTCCGGCGCGCTGATTCGTGAGCGCCTCGCATCCTATGGCGTTGAGGATCCGATAATGCAGACGCTGCCCGATGAACAAGGACAGATTTCCCAGGCTCTCATTGATCTCGAGGAGAATGGCTGCGATCTTGTGTTAACCACTGGTGGTACAGGGTTGGGACCGCGCGATGTTACCGCCGCAGCCACCAGGGATGTTATTGATAGAGAGGCGCCGGGCATTGCGGAGGCTATGCGATCCTACGGCCAGCGCCGCATGCCGTTTGCGATGTTGTCGCAGGGCGTGGCGGGGCTGCGCGGAACAACGCTGATTATCAACCTGCCCGGGTCAACCGCAGGGGTGGACGAATCCATGACGGCGATCTTTCCAGCGGTTTTTCACGCCTTTCCGATAATGGAAGGAGGAGGGCATTAAATGCTCGCGTTAATACCCCTGTTTTTTCTTACGGCCCTGGCGTATTCCATGGCGGGATTTGGTGGCGGATCCACCTACCTGGCGCTCCTTGTTCTTTTTGATCTGCCTCACGATTCAGTTAGAACAATCGCGTTAATGTGTAATGTAGCTGTGGTGACCTTCGGCACCTGGCATTTTGCCAGGGGCGGACATCTGAGACTGCAAAAGGTTCTGCCGTTCGTGGTAACGTCAATTCCCATGGCTTATTTGGGCGGCACGATCCAGATTAGTAAGACTCTATTTACATTCTTGCTTGGGATATCGCTGGCGGTGGCGGCGGCGCGAATGTTATGGGTGGGTAAAGCCATTGAGCCGACTACAACAGTGAAACCGCAAACTATATGGTTGGTCGGAGCCCCTTTGGGTGCGATGCTGGGATTTCTTGCGGGCATTGTGGGAATCGGCGGAGGGATTTACCTGGCTCCCGTGCTCCTTTTTCTGGGTTGGGCTAACGCCAAAGAAATGGCGGCCGCAGCAAGTTTTTTCATCCTTGTCAATTCACTGGCGGGCCTGGCCGGACAGGCAACACGAGGCATTAATTTTGAGATGAACCTTCTGCTTCCGCTCCTTGTCGCCGTGTTGATGGGAGGACAGATCGGAAGCAGGCTGGGCACTTATAAACTGCCGAAGCTTGCGATTCAGAAACTTTCGGGGGCTTTAATTCTGCTGGTGTCGGGCCGCCTGCTCTGGGCGCTGATATGATTGATGTGAAAGAAGCTCAACAGATCATCCTTTCAACCGTTCGCGTTCAGCCGGCTGAGGAATGCGGGCTGTCGGAAGCCTGCGGGCGCGTTTTGGCTGAAGACCTGGCGTCGCCTATTTCCATGCCGTTGTTTGACAACTCGGCAATGGATGGCTATGCTTTGCGGAGCTGCGATGTCGCAGCGGCCACGGAGGACAATCCAGTTTATCTGACCCTCTCGGGAGAAGTGGCTGCGGGAGATGGCGTTGAATCCGGAATGATGCTCCAGCCGCATCACGCGGCGCAGATATTTACCGGGGCAATGGTGCCGGCGGGGGCGGATGCCGTGATACGGCAGGAAGATGTAACCGCAGAGGAAACAAAGATTACAATTAAGCGGGCAGTTAAGCTCAATGAAAACATCCGGTTTATGGGGGAAGAAATAAGGCACGGAGATAAGGTGCTGACGGCGGGGACAAGGCTATCTCCCGCCGGAGTGGGCGTGCTGGCGAGTTTGGGCCAAACGAGCATTTCCGTATTTTCTCGACCACGAGTGGGAATTTTAGTGACTGGTTCGGAAATCGTCGGCGCAACGGCTGACCTTCGGCCGGGTAAGATTTTCGACTCGAATTCATTCGCGCTTGCGGCAGCACTTCGGGAATTGGACATACCAGTCACGTTTCAGAAAACTTGCATTGATGACCGGGAAACACTGCAGCGGGAGCTTATTGACGGATTGAACCAGACCGATGTGCTTCTGGTAACTGGTGGGGTTTCCGTGGGGAAATATGATTTCGTGAAAGAAACGGCCGCGAAGGTCGGCATTGAAGAGTTATTCTGGCGCGTAAAACAAAAGCCGGGCAAGCCGATATTTTTTGGAGCCACCACTGACAGGACCAAACTTTTTTTCGGCCTTCCGGGAAATCCGGCCTCTGTTTTAGTTAGCTTTTACGAATACGTGCGCCCTGCGCTATTGAGTGCCATGGGGATGAGAGGTCCCTTTCTTACAGCCACAATAGCAACGCTTAAAAACGACTTCTCAAAACGCGTTGGCCTAACCCATTTTTTAAAGGGCAACCTTGCCTCGGACGGAACGGTCGAAATTCTTGAGCGTCAGGGATCGCACATGATGTCTTCGTTCGCCAGGGCAAATTGCCTGGTGGTTTTGGGCGAGGCTGTTAACGATCTAGCCAAAGGAGACAAGGTGGAGGTTCACCTTTTAGCTGTATGAAAATTCGAGTGTTGTATTTCGCGGCTATAAGAGAGCAGATGGGCCAGGCGGAAGCCACAATTGAAGTGGCTCCCGGCGAAACGCCGTCAAGCATGGCGAAGCAGCTTATGGGTTCGGATGCGACTTTGCTGTTCGCGGTCAACGATGAACTTGTCGCAAAGGACTATGCCTTGGCAGACGGCGATCAGTTAGCCTTTATTCCCCCCATGGCAGGCGGGTGAGGATGCTGATAAAACTGACATCGGATGTGATTGACGTTTCAGAAGCACTTGCCTATGTTCGCGACCCATCGTGCGGAGCTGTTTCTATGTTTGAGGGCAATATTCGAGACGAGAATCAGGGTGAGCTGGTGTTGAATCTCGAATATGAGGTGTACGAACAGCTTTTTACAAAAGAAGTTGAACGCATCGCTGCGGAAGCCAACGAAAAATGGCGCGTTCATGAGATGGCTATTGTGCAGCGGGTGGGTTTGCTGCAGGTGGGTGATACCGGCATCGTTATTTGTGTAAGCAGCGCACACCGCCGCGACGCGCTTGAGGGACTTTCGTATATGATCGAAGAGTTCAAAAAGCGAGCGCCGGTCTGGAAAAAAGAGCGTACAGACGGCGGCGATAAATGGATAAATTGGGGGCCGCAGATATAAATTTCGAACTCGGTTAAGTCGGACAAAGCGGACCACATCGGTACCCATTTTAAAAAGACTTGCTACTGGGCGCCGGTTGCGCGACAAGTGTTAAAATTCCACTAAAACACTCCGTGGATTTAATGAAAGATTCCTCATGGCCGAAGATATGTTCCACTTGGTAAGCAACCTGAACACGGATATTTCTGTTCCCGCGAACGGTAAAACCAGCAAGGTGATTTACCAGGACGAACACCTGAAAGCGGTTTTGTTTGGCTTTGCGCCCGGCGCGGGTTTGGTTGAACACACTGCACCCATGCCTGGCATCCTGTATTTTGTCAGAGGCGAAGCCGAATTGTCACTGGGCAATCAGCAGAAGGAAGCCTCAGGCGGCCTGTGGGTTCACATGAACCCGAATCTGCCTCACAGCATCCTGGCTACGACTGAAACAGTAATGCTCCTTTTGATGCTTAAATGTGGAAAACCCTCTGCAAAAGAATCAACCCCAGTTGAGTCTGATGAAACTTCAGATTAAGAGTCACAGCATAAGATTCCGAATTACGATGGATGAAATGTTGGAGTTATCGACGCACAGGCAACTGGCTTTTGAAACCCATGTCCCCCAAGGCGGAGGCGAAGTCGCCACGCTGCGATATGGTGTTCAATACCTGCCAGATATTGCCGCGTCTGATCTCAACTTATTCCCGTTCGGCATGACCCTGGTTTTAAGCGAGACAGACTATACCGATCTTGCTAATCCGTCAAACGAAGGCATATACGTGCGAAGGGAATATGCTGGAGAAAATGGAAAGCTGATCCGCTTCGTGGCCTATATTGAAAAAGATATGAAAAGCAAAAAAGACAAAAAACAAAAGAAGCATAAGAATCGCAAAGACGCCTCAGACGCTGCTAACGTGGAAACCCTATTACGACAACCGGAGGTAAACGAACTTTGACTCTTATAAGACGTTTGATACAGCAGCTTCACTGGCCTTCGGTCTTCTGGGGGCTGCTGGCTATGAGTGTCCTTGCGGTGCTGATATTGGTCGGCAGTCGAAATCTTGCGGATTTTGACGCCGCCCTGGTTGGCTATACGTTCGCCTGCCTGTTTTGTCTGTTCGGCACAGTATACCGTTACTCTGTCTGGATCAGCAAGCCGCCAACGCGGCGGTATTGGACGCGCGGATGGCAGCTATTATTTACCCCGTCCACTTGGCGGATGGGGGCCAGAATCAAACTGCTGCTAAGTGCCATCTGGGGGCGTCTGATATTTCAGTCCTTTGTTCTTAAACGGAGCAAACGGCGCTGGCTGGGTCACATGTTGCTGGCCTGGGGCAGCATGCTTGGGTTTGCAGTAACATTCCCCCTGGTGTTCGGTTGGATCCACTTTCAGCAAAATGCCATTGAACCGGTACAGACCTACAAAGTAATGTTTTTCGGTTTTCAGGTCTCCACCATTCCCCTGACGGGCTTGATAAGCTGGTCGATTTTTCATGCCCTGGTTATTGCATCGGTCATGGTAATGGCAGGCGTTATGATCGTCATGGTGCGCCGTATGTTCGACATGGGGGCGGTTGCCGTGGAGCGGTTCTCAAGGGATTATCTTCCGCTGCTTTTATTGTTTTCGGTCGCGTCGAGCGGGCTGCTGCTCTGGATCAGCTATGAGTGGTTCAACGGGCAGTTCTATAATGCTCTAGCCACTTTTCACGCTATTACCGTGATTGCGTTCCTGGTTTATCTGCCGTTCGGAAAGCTCTTTCACATCTTCCAGCGTCCCGCCTCCCTAGGGGTTGTCTTCTACCGGGTGGTGGGCGAGATGGGCAAGCCGGCGGTTTGTCCCGTTACCGGCCAACCGTTTGCGTCCGAACTCCAGACAAACGATCTTAAGCACGTATTGCCAGAACTGGGGTTTGACTACTCAGCGCAGGTGGCGCCACCATCTACAGTCGAGACTAACCCAATCACCACGCCTGTTCCGGCGTGGAATGAGATTTCTCCGCAGGGGCGCCGGATCGTTATCGGGCGTGCCCACAACATAGCAAGACGTGGCAAATTTGATTAAAGGTTATTAAAATGGCAGACGTTCCAGCGGCAGATCCTCGACACTTAATAGAGGAATATGGACCTCACATTTCCGATTCTCCGGTTACAGGCTGGAATGACAAACCCATTCCAGATAAACTCGTGGAAACTCATTGCTGTTTTTGCGGCATGCAGTGCGGTATCAAGCTCGCAGTTTCCGATAATAAGGTTGTGGGTTTTGAACCTTGGGAGGAGTTTCCTTTTAACGAAGGCCGCCTCTGTCCGAAGGGCGTCAAACGCTACATGCAGACCCACCATCCGGACCGCCTGCTGGACCCGTTGATCCGCACAGATTCCGGTTTCCGCAAGGCAACATGGGACGAGGCGCTGGATCTGATCGTGTCCAAGATTCAGGACATTCAGAAGCGCCTCGGCCATGACGCCGTCGGCATGATGAGTGGTGTGTCCTTATCCAATGAAAAGTCTTACCTGGTTGGCAAATTCGCTCGTCTGGGACTGCAGACGAAGCAACTGGATTACAATGGACGTTTCTGCATGGTATCGGCGGGAGCGGGAAACAAAAAAGCCTTTGGCATTGATCGCGCGGCCAACACCTGGCAGGACATTCCGGAGGCAGAGGTGCTGTTTGTTGCCGGCTCCAATGTCAGCGAATGCTTTCCGACCCTAATGCATTATATCTGGAAAGCCCGTGACCGCGGCGCCCAGGTTATCGTAGTCGATCCCCGCCTGACCCCTATATCGCGCACCGCAGAATATCACCTGGCTTTGCGTCCGGGCACAGACAGCGCTCTTTACCAGGCGCTCCTTCATGAACTAATTCGCAACAACTGGCTGGATCACGAGTTCATCGCGGAATGCTGCACCGGTTGGGAAGAATTGCGTACTTCTGTTGAAACCTGTACGCCTGAATGGGCCGGTGAAATTTGCGGTCTCGATCCCGATCTCATTCGTCGCGTTGCCGAAGTCTGGGGCAAGGCGAAAACCAGTTTCCTGATGCACGCCCGTGGCATCGAACAACACACAAAGGGCACCGACAACGTGCTCGGCTGCATCAACCTGGTACTCGCCACCGGACGTATCGGGCGCAAGGGCTGCGGCTATGGTACAATCACCGGCCAGGGTAATGGCCAGGGCGGGCGCGAGCACGGGCATAAATGCGATCAGCTTCCGGGTAACCGCGACATCGAAAACCCGGAGCATCGCGCCCACATCTGCAAGGTATGGGACATCACAGACGAGCAGTTGCCCCACAAAGGCGTCACCGCTGTGGAAATGTTTGAACAGGCCCACGACGGTGAGCTGGCAGCGATGATCAACATCTGTTGTAATCCCATCGTCAGCCATCCCGACACCAATTATCTTCGTGAGGCCCTTGAACGGCTGGAGTTCTTTGTCGTCATCGACTTCTTCATGAGCGAGACGGCGCGCTATGCGGATGTGATTTTGCCGGGCTCTCTTCATGAGGAAGAAGAAGGCACATCCACCAGCGCGGAGGCGCGAGTAATTCGCATACGCGCGGCGGTTACGCCACCCGCCAATGCACGGTCCGACAGTTGGATCTTGATAGAAATAGCGCGCCGGCTGGGTCAGGGTAAATACTTCCCTTACGGAAACACTCAGGAAATTTTTGAAGAACTCCGCCTGGCCAGCTCCGGTGGCACCGCCGACTACGCGGGGATCACCTGGGAACGCATCGAACGGGAAATGGGCGTATTCTGGCCCTGCCCTACAGTGGATCACCCCGGCACGCCCCGCCTTTTCGAGGATCGGAAAAGCTACCACGCCGACGGCAAGTTTCACCTCTACCCGACGCCGTACCGTCTGAGCGCGGAAGTGCCGGATGCGGAGTACCCCATCTACTATACCAGCGGCCGCAGCGTGTTTCATTATCTTAGCGGCACCCAAACTCGGCGCATCAAGTTTCTAGTCGATCAATGCCCGGGCCCCACCTGTGAGATGCACCCGGAACTTGCCACGGCC
The DNA here is from genome assembly GCA_038243585.1 of Candidatus Sumerlaeales bacterium. Classification (GTDB taxonomy): domain Bacteria; phylum Sumerlaeota; class Sumerlaeia; order Sumerlaeales; family Sumerlaeaceae; genus JAKFFN01. Next base: position 69,779 of record JBBSQY010000011.1, read on the forward strand.
CTGGGACTCGTGGACAGGCAACTGGTCACGGTAGAATCGCGGCGCGGCAAGCTGACAGTTCCGCTGGAGGTCGTCGACACTATTCGTCATGACACCGTATTCGTCCCGTATCACTGGGCCGAACGCCTGGCGGCGAATCAGATCACCATTCGCGCTCTGGACCCCATCAGCAAAATGCCCGAGTTTAAGGTAGCAGCCTGCCGGGTTCGGCCGGCCACGCCAGAGGAAGCACAGCAGCTGCGTGTGGACTATGGCGACCTTAGACTACTGGCCACTTCAAAAGACGCTTCGCCTAGAGGAGAAAACCGACCATGACTGTCGTAATACAGGATATGTTCATTGATTTTCAACGGTGTATCGGATGCATGGCCTGCGTGGCCGCATGCTCCGAATGCCACACCCACCGCGGCAACTCTATGATCCACGTGGATGAGGTTGATCCAGGTCACAGCACTCAGACCGTACCCATGATCTGCATGCACTGTAAGGTGCCCACCTGCGCCATGAGTTGCCCTGCGGACGCTATTAAAATGGACGAGCAGGGTATTGTGCATTCTTCGCTGAAGCCCCGGTGCATCGCTTGCCGCAACTGTGAACTCACCTGCCCGTTTGGCGTGCCCATCATTCAAGAGGACATCCAGCAGATGCAGAAGTGTGACATGTGTTATGATCGCACCAGCGCGGGCAAAAAACCTATGTGCGCCACGGTTTGTCCAACCGGTGCCATATCCTATGGTAACGTGGAAGATATGAAACGGAACCGCCCTCACTCCAAGCCGATAAATCAGTGGCGGTTTGGAAAGCAACTGGTTGAGACGCGAGTTTACGTGATGGTACCGCATGACATTGACGAGATGCTCGTTGATTGGCCGGAGATGTTAAAGGGTGCACAGGGCCCGGTGGACCTTGCTGTTCAACTGCGTGACCGATTTATCCAAATGGGAAAACTTCCGACGGAAGTTCCTCTCGGGCCTGTAGCGGCGACACCAAACCAGATTCCCGAAAATCTCCAACCAACAACGGTACCAGGGGGGCCTGAATTCTTATGAGCCAGTCGAACTATCCGCAAAATCCTCTCCCGCCAAAATGGCGTGAAGATTTTCCCTATGAAACCGAAGGTGACGACTTTATCACCCGCCGCGACTTCACCCGTTTTCTTTGCATCATCAGCGCGGGTTTCGCTACCGGCAATGCGTGGATTCTGGGGAAGTCCCTCGTGGATAAAAAGCATAAGACGCCTGTTGTCGCTGTCTGCAAAACAGGCGATCTGCAACCGGGCAAATGGATGGTTTTTAAGTATCCCGATGATATAACACCCGCCATGCTTATCCGGCGCCTCAACGGAGACTTCATCGCCTATATGCAGAAGTGCACCCATCTCGCCTGCCCTGTTGCTTACGAGCAGGATCGTGACGGCGGCGGTGAAGGATTATCCTGTCATTGTCATAATGGACATTTCGATATTAACACCGGTGAAGGAATCGCGGGGCCACCGAAAGGGCTTCGGCCACTGCCGCGTATTAAGCTGGAATTTAAGGGTGACCAGATACTCGCTGTCGGATTCGATTATCATAGAGGGATTGGCCGCTCATGAAAAAAACGGCTCCCGAAACCTGGGTCGACACATCTCCTATTCCACCAACAAAAATTGTACCGACCCCTGATTTTCCGAAACGTGCCGGAGTCGCAGCGACCGGCACCGCCATACTTATTTTCGTAGCCATGTTTTGTGTGTTTCAGTACTGGCTGCTTACAGCGACTTTAGAAGCATACCACGCGGGTGACGACGACCTGCCGCTGGGCGCGTTCCTGGCATCAGTGGGTTGCTTTGTGATGGCTGTGGCACTCACCCTGATGGGAGAAATCGCGCTGATGAAACAGCAGGATTATCTTCGAAAAAATACGGCTGTGCCTGTGAAAATCCACGCGTATGAGCCCCCGGTTAACCGCGCTGGACCAAGCGGCGCTCCCTCACCGAGTCAAACGATGACTACGGAAGCAGGCGGCGGCGACTCCGGCTGATTAGCCACACCTGTAGTCTATTTCGCCACTGCCGCAATTATAGAAAGCCGTTCCCCCTCCATGAAGGATCAAACTAAAGCCACCGTTGTTCTCACCGCGAACACTATAGCATTCGCCATCTGCTTTGCCTGTTGGATGATGAATGCTGTGCTCGTAACGTTCCTATCTACCAACGGCGTATTCGACTGGACTTCTGGTCAGGTAGGAATGCTGCTGGCCACTCCGGTGCTTACGGGCTCATTATTGCGGTTGCCCGTTGGAATGATGACCGACCGATTCGGAGGACGCGTCGTTTACACTGTACTGATGCTCCTGGCGGCGGCGGCGCTGTTTCTTAATTCCTATGCGAATTCCTACACACAGTTTCTGATTGCGGCGCTGGGTTTCGGCATTTCCGGAGCGTCCTTTGCCGTGGGCGTAGCTTATACCTCCGTATGGTTTCCGAAAGAACGTCAAGGCACCGCACTGGGCATATTTGGAATGGGAAACGCAGGGACGGCGTTGACACTGATGCTTGCTCCCACACTTCTGAAGATGCTGACCGACGGTGGAGCAAACCTGGATGGCTGGCGGAATCTGCCTCGGGTCTACGCGGTAATTCTTGTAATTACGGCGGTCATCTTTTACTTTGTGACATTTGCCAAAAAGCCTGCTGCAGTTAACCGCACAATGAGGCAACGCCTCGCTCCGCTGGGTCAGGTGCGCGTTTGGAGATTCGGGTTGTACTATGCCCTGTTGTTTGGCGGCTTTGTTGCCTTATCCAACTGGCTGGTCCCCTATTACGTGAAAGCTTACGGTCTTACCCTGGCTGCCGCCGGGCTGTACGCCACCATTTTTTCGTTACCGTCAGGCTTGTTTAGAGCGGTAGGCGGATGGCTCAGCGACCGGCTGGGCGCAAGGATGGTTATGCACGGTGTTCTCGCCACTGTCGCTCTCATCACTTTTGCATTATTCTTTCCAAAGATGGACATCATAACACCGGGCGAGGGAATCCTCGCAAAATTTCCAGGAATTGTAGTTTCTCGAACCGATACCGAAATTTCCGTAAAGCGAGATAAGTCTGATAAGGTTGATACATATCAACTAAGCGGTAAAGCGCCCAAAGGCGTGACAGAGTCTTCCGGTGCTGAAAGAGACCAGAAATTTACGCTTATCCCAAAGACGGACAGTTGGCAGGAATGGGTTGGCAAAAGTAGCATGGGGCCAGACGGGACGATTAAGTACGAGCGCTTTAAGACCGGGGATAAAATAGCCCAGCGGGAACTGCTTGCCAAGGGTTCGACCCATATTTATTTTCAGGCAAACGTATACATCTTCACGCTGCTGGTCTTGTTGCTCGGCATGGCCATGGGAATTGGAATGGCAGCTGTTTACAAACACATCCCCACGTATTTCCCCGATGATGTTGGCATAGTCGGCGGGCTGGTCGGAGTCATTGGCGGTCTCGGGGGATTTGTGCTTCCGATAATCTTTGGCTGGTTGCTCTCGACCACAGGTATCTGGACGACATGCTGGGTGTTTCTCTTTCTTATTACTGTCGGGTGTCTGTTGTGGATGCGGCTGGTGCTCCGTTCAGCGGTTAATGAGTCGGCACCTCATCTGAAAGAGCATTTTGATAAGCAAGAAATCACAGGATCGTATAATATGGCATCGCGCGCTGCAGAAAAATAATGCGATCCAGGTCGCAGAGAGCAGTCCGCGCCCTCCCATGATTGTTGCCATAATGGTTGGCGGAAAAAGCCGAAGAATGGGGCGAGACAAGGCGGCGATAGAACTGGACGGAATGAGCCTGCTTGACCGGGTTGCCAGTGCCGCTTCAGATGCGGGGCACCCAGTGCTTGTAGTGGGACGGAATACTTCGAACAGGCCTGTGCCTGTCCCATCTCAATGGGAAACCATCGCCGATGATAAACCAGACCAAGGCCCCCTGGGAGGGCTGGCCACAGCGCTGCGCTATGCCTGTGGAAGCAGTGTGCTACTCTGCGCAACGGATACCCCCGCGATTGAACCTCAAGCCTTTCGATGGTTAGCCGCTCAGGCGGCGGCATATGGTAGTTCGGAATATGACGGGGTTGTGGCGACTTGGGAAGGAAAGCCGGAACCTCTATTTGCGGTTTACTTTTCGTCAGTTCTCCCAATGGTTAATCGACGAATGACCTGTAAGCAGCTTTCGATGCAGGGTTTGATTGAAGCGGGAAATTTTAAGCTGATCGAATTACCAAAGGTTCACGCTGGGGCCGTTGCCGACGTAGACTCTCCCGGAGATCTTTCAAACATTATGTTTCTGCGGCAGCAAGCGGTGGTAAAGACGCCGACATATGACTGATATCGATAAATGGCGCCTGCGGTTCAATGAGTATCTTGAACAGCATTGGCAAACCGATGATGCGGCCCATGACATCCACCACCTCCACCGCGTATGGAAGACGTGCCAGCTGCTCCGGTGCGAAGAAGGCAATCTCGCTGATGAACTTGTCATACTGACGGCCTGCTATTTCCACGATTTTGTGACCTTGCCGAAGAACAATCCCGCACGGGCACAGGCTTCCCTTTTGAGCGCGGATAAGGTTGAGGCGCTCCTGACATTAGATGAAACTTTTAAAGATTTTCCGAGGGAACTAATCCACGGGGTGCACCATGCGATCCATGCCCATAGCTTTTCGGCTCAGATTCCCGTGCAAACACCGGAAGCGGCAATATTGCAGGATGCAGATCGCATGGAAGCATTAGGCGCTATCGGTCTTGCCCGAATGTTCTACACGGCGGGCAAAATGGGCAGCGCATTGTTTGATCCGGAAGACATATTGGCAGTCAATCGCCCGCTCGATGACAACAGGTTTTCTCTGGATCACATCGCAGCGAAACTGCTGACGCTGCCAGAGACGATGAACACAAACGCTGGCCGAAACATGGCGGAGCGGGAAGCCGAATTTCTACGCCATTTCCGGGCAAAGCTGATTTCCGAGGCTGAAGGATTCCGCCCTCTTTAAATCGGTTAGAAAGAGCGCATTCCGGAAATCATCCTTTTCATCAGCCCCAGGAACGTCGCTATCCAGGCCGCCAGGGCTATGTAGATAAACACCCGTGGGATAACCAGCAAAAAGTCCAGCCGCATTACTGTTGCCAGACTGTAGGTGCAGACGGTGTACATGGCTAGCGGAAACACAGCCCCCCAATACTGCGGATCATATTGAAGAGGGTAACGTTTAAAGAGGTGACGCCAGATGCCCAGTATCACCAGCATCGGAATCCACCATGTGCCGGTGGCCCAATAAAAGATGGTAGCTCCTTTGAGAAACGGGAGCATCGACATCAGGAATGGCGCATCCACCGAATTTTGAATGAGCCGAGTGCCGGCTAGTGTGGATATGGCCATTGCTCCCATATTTATCCAATACGGCGGCGAAAGGTCGCCGGGTGAAAACTTGAAAAATGTGTACCTGTAAAAAATGAGCGAAATCATCCAGGTATAAAGCATACCGCCCCAAAGCCACATAGAGAGCGCCACGAAGTTGAGTTCAACCCTGTACGGTTGGGGCAGGTGTGCCGCCATCAGCGCCGTTAAAACGACTACGGATTGCGTGGCCACAACAGAAAGCAACCACGCCCCGGAGATGCCGCTGGATAAATCCGGTTTAATTTCTTTGACGGTCCATGCGGTAAATATTGCATAGGTGAGGCTTACCCACAACAGCGCCGCAATGGCCAGCATGGCAGCGGCAATGTTAAATTGCTGATATATTATTATAAACTGTGATCCCACGACACAGGTACTAGCCACAAAGGTAAAGAAGCCAGGACCGACCTGGTGACTTACCATATCTGAAAAAAAGTGACGAGGATAATAAACCACCCGGGTCATATTAACAAACATCAATACTAGGTAAACAGCCAGGTTCAGGAAGAATAGCCCCTCGGCTAGCCATGGCACCGAAAGCAAGTGGGCGGCGATGGACAGAGTCCCGGTCGCCATTGCCATCGCAAAATAAGAGGGTGGGAAATCGCGGACAACGTTACGCAGGCCCTTTTCAGGTATCGCAGCAGCATTTTGCAGTTTAGAAAGATCGTTCATCAATACCGTTCACTTTTGTCTCAAGAGACAGCATTCTCGTAAGGCCAAAAGCAATACAATAACGTGGTTTAGCCAACCAGGTGCCTGCCCAGGTATTGAGTCAGAAGAAACTTTCCATGGGGTGTGGAGATTCTGAGAGAAAATCACGTTTCAATAGAAGTCCGTTTTCCTGGCTTCATCGGAAGCTTTTGTTTATGGAGTTCATCAACTTGCGTGAACGAACCCTGCCGGCTGGTTTGAACTTGCAACACCTGTCTTCCACGGCCACTGATTACGGTATGATCCTCTACAATTTAATTTCCCGCGGCAGGTTTTCCCAACTCATAAACATCACCTTGGGAATTTGCATTTTTGTTTGGCTTTGTGCAAATGGTTCAGCGGATAATTTAGCTGTGGGAAGTGGGACACTGGCAATGGATGCTGCTGGCAAGCCCACTCAATTGCAATTCGCCGATGGCGTCGAGTTCAGGTTTAATATGCAGGTACCGATTTGTTTTTTAGAGACAGAAAAAGGCAACATTGCACCGACGACAGTCGAAGCCAACGAAACGACCCTGAAGGTTATTTTTGAAGACGGATCAACCGCTAGTTTCGAGCTGGAATCGGATCCTGATTTCACACTGTATCGCCTGAAAGTCCTTGACCTTAAAACCTCAGCGGCGAAAATGAGACTTTTTAGCCTGCCCATTCCGAAAGGTGCCAGTGTGAGTGGGACGTTAAACGGATATTTTATTAAAGATAAAGCGGTTGCTTTAATGGCGGGAACTCCTGATGTGCTTGCGTCAACAGCCTTCAGTGGCTCTCGCTCCGCAGATCGTGCCGGGTGTAGTCATCAGTTCCAACAGACCACAAGCTCTAAGCATGGAGATCATGCCGCAAAGTTTACCGCGATCTGTGATGAGAAGCCAAGTGGCTGGAGCATGAGGGGCCGGACCATTACCCCCTCGATAGACATTGAAAAGATGATCGGCCTGAGTGCCTGGATTCACGGAGATGGTCTCGGTGAACAGCTAAAGTTTCAACTTGATGACGGCAAGGGCGGTGCCCGAGACTACTATGTACCCGTTGATTTTAAAGGATGGCGTCACGTCCAAATGACTTCAGCATCACTAGACACAATGGGCGAAGACCGCCTTGCGGGTTTGAATCTTTATTACAACAGCGTCCCGTCAGAAGCGAACGTCGCTTGTGTCATTGACGATATCCGCGGAATATTTGAAAAGGATGACGGCACAACTTCAACCGTCTTGATTGAAGATTTTGAAAAGGCGGAATCACCCTGGTGGAGTGATACAGTTCAGACGATCAATCTGGAAATGGAAGAACAGTATGGTTATGAAGATGCCGTTTTTGGTATCATTGCCTGTCCGGAAGAGCGTTTCTTCGACGTAGTTCAAAGATTTGAATCGGCTGCAGAAATTCCGGTTCCCCGCCCCGGTGGCGTATGGAACAAGCATTCTCCACTTGTGCAAAAATCGTATCTCTTCCTCCAGTCGTTTTCTGAAGCGCAGTTTGATGATGCGCTGGCGCTGGCGAAACGTGGCGGTTTTGAACAGATTCTTCTTGGACAGGGATCGTGGTGCCAATCAACAGGACATTATGAAATCAACCGTAAGAGTTTCCCGGATGGTCTTCCGGGGCTTGTCCGAATTGTTAAGCGATTCCGCGATGAGGGCATTGATGTAGGCTTGCATTTGCTGGGTGCATCCATAGATTCAAACGACCCTTACATTACCCCGGTACCTGATCCGCGCCTGGTAACTGATGCATCTACTACCCTGACAACAAATATGGATGAGGTAACTACCACGGTCATTGTTGAAGACATGCCCGCAGGCTTTCCGAGCGAAGATGGCGGGTATGAGGGTAAAGGAACAGTACTGCGTATTGGCGATGAACTCGTCAGTTATGGTGAGCGCACCAACAGCGCCCCGTATACTTTTACAAGGTGCAAGCGCGGATACCTCGGCACTCGCGCTGCGACTCATTCAAGTGGCGCGCAGGTGCAGCATCTGGCGCGATCCTTTGGTTACCACATGTTCGATATGGACACTACATTGCTGGATGAAGTAACGTCCAATTTTGCGGTCGTCGCCAATGCCTGTGACATTGGAATGCTCTACTTTGATGGCTCCGAATGGCTTCAGGGCGACCATCGTCGTTATAATGCAAAGTTGATTAAGGCCTACGTTGATAAGTTGGATCGGAAAGATATTATCATCCAGGCCAGCAGCTACTCCCACTACTCATGGCATCTGTTGGCGCGTTCGGCTTCGGCAGATGGTCACGGAGATCTGAAAGGTTACCTTGAAGAGAGATCTCCGGGATTTGCATTAATGGAACGCGACGGTATGCCTCTTGATATTGGCTGGTATTATGGCTACGATGCCTCAGCCACACCGGATATGTATGAGTACATTCTGGGAACAACTATCGGTTACAGTGGCTCATTCTCTTACCAGGCTTCTGTAGCTGCCGCTCAGAAACATCCTTTTACGGGCGAGATCCTTGACCTGATTAAGCAGTATGAGTTGCTGCGCCTCTCCGGTCGCGTGCCCGACAAGATGCGGCAACTTCTCCAAGTTGCGAAAGAACTGATGGGCAGGCCGCCTGAAGATGCAAACCGTCCTACGGAATTGCGGCGCGACTATCACCTGACAGAAGTCGACGGCAAAGAAGCGTTTCAGCGTATTGTCTATACGCCGTGGAAAACGGCCGACTCTCCTGGAAAAGAACTGTCATGGAAGGTTGATGTGACGACAGGTCCGGCACAAATTGGCCTGCAGATCCAGGCACAGAGCGGGCCATGGCCGAACGCTAGTGCATCTTATACTACTTCATCTGCCATCCTGTTGGAAGGTTTTGAGAACCTTGATGGTTGGGTAGGTGATGGTAAATTCGGTACAACTTCGGACGGTGTGACACAAACCCTTACTTTGTCGACCGATCATACGCCCGAAGGAACCAGCTTTGCCGTTTATACCGCCTCAAGCTCGTCAAATAATGACGACGGCTGGGCTTGTTTTCCTCACCACTTAGATACTCCGATTGATCTTTCACAATCAGCCGGACTAGGCTTATGGTTACGAGGTGATGGAAACGGCGGGCTTTTCAAAGTCCAGCTATTAAGCGGTAAAGACGCAGTTGATCGTTACATCCATAACGACTATACGGGCTGGCGCTACCACCAACTGCCCCGCTCCTCTGGAGACAAGATCGACTATAGCTCTGTGACAGCACTTAATCTTTACTTTAACACCATGCCATCAAACACACAGATATGTTGTGGTATCGACGGGATTAAGGCCATTCCTGCATTGGATAATCCCACTGTAAAAAATCCATGGGTTGAGGTTGCGGGTCAACGTATGGAGTGGAAGGGCGACATGACAGAGGGTCAATATTTGTTCATGGAACCGAACAAGCCAGCAATGCTTTTTGGTGCTCCCGTTACACAGGCGACAATCGTTGCGACTCCACAACCAATGATAGTTTTACCTGTTGGTTCCCATGAGGTTAGGTTTGGATATGATAAAGAATCGTTGCTTGCATTGCGCGTCCGGGTCATTGTCCACCCTCCGGAAAAGCATATGATTTCAATTAAATAGGATAGCTAGTTTCTACCGAAAAGCACTGAATTAAATCAATAGTATGCGATAGAAAGTTTGCTAGACCGTTGATTGATCAGCACGCATATTGATCCTAACATTCAGATCGAGGCCGAGAGGCTGGCAGGGAACCGTCGATCGTCCATAGAAGCAGTCGTTCTCCGAAAAGCTTGGATGGCAGAGATCGCGCGAGAGCGTGTTTATTACAACGTTGTAATTTCCCGAGAACGTGTAAGCGCATGCAGAAGATATCGAAAAAAAGCTATCGTGATAGACGGGAATGATTTCGTAACCTGTACCGCTTTTTGCCCCAGGGTTAAAACGGAATTTCCTAGCAGTCGGTACAAAACCAATCACCTTAAGGACAGCAATGAAAAATCTCTTCTTACTACTGGGATGTATCATATTATCCAGTCTTCATTTTGATGCAGATGCGCAAACCGCCGCCATCGATGATCAACACCCGCTTGGCAAATCCGCGCCAGAGGCGCGCGAGCAATGGACGAAATTGACGACTGGAACCGAGCTGGCGCTTGGTAAAAAGGTCTTCTTTAATCCAGCCCCCAACTATCCTTTAACGACCGATAGCAACGATCCGCATGATTTGACGGACGGCACCCTGTCTTCGCTCACGGATGATCGTGTGTGGTTTAATAAGGACGCGGTGGGTTGGAATATGAGCAGCAGCACAAATAAAACTGTGCTGTTGATGATCGATTTGGGGGAGACCCAACCGGTTGGCCAAATAGCTATTCGTGTGCTCGGTGGTCAGGAGCAAAAGTCGCTCGTCTTGCCAAAAAACGTGCAGTTTTTAGCCAGCGTCGACGGCAAACAATATTACAGCCTACAGAACCTGGTGAAGCTCAATCCGGCAGAAAAGGAATTGGCTGATGGAGAAACCGGCTTTTATCTGCCGGAAAAAGGCACGTCGTTTATGCATCCTTTTGTTTGCCGCCAACCGGTGGAGGCACGCTATATCGCTTTTCGTCTAAGTAACGAATCTCTCTTTATCGATCAAATATCGGTATCAAAAGCAGCAACAGGAACACCTTTAAAAGACCTCTCTTCATTTCCTAACGAGCAGGTTTTCACTGATGGCCTTGCGGTGATGCCGCGCAAACCGACGTTCGTGGTGACCACAAATATCACAACGGCCAACTGGCTGACAGTAATCGATAATACCAATCTGGATCTTTCAAAAGTCTCCGCCGGCTTCCGTTTGGAATTGCCAAAAGGCCTGCGCATCCTTCCCATTACCCAACCGAAATTTAAGCAAGTGCCAGATGCCAATCCTGGCATGGACAGTTATGAATTTACATATGATGGCAAACAGAAAGGGCCACTGTGGATTGAAAAAGAAACGAGCGCGACAATTCCCAGTGACGCGAAAGTAACCTTTACCGGAATTGTGCAAGGCACGGATTCCCATGTATTGCAGTTTCCATTGAAGCTGGTGGAGGTTCCCGAAACTGCGCCCATCAAAGGGCTGGATGTTAGCCTCGCTTGGATGAACGATGACATCGAACTGCAATGGCCGAATTTCCTGCGCGATTTCAAAAAGCTGGGTTTTGGATATGTCTCCACTTTCCCGCGCGACTTTATTAATAATAGCACAGGAACAGTCAACGCCAAATTGGCATTTCTGAAACGAGCCAGAGTTGATGGTTATGGAATTATCTATAATGAATCGCCGTTTCACGTGATGTGGAATACCATCCAAAAGAATAAAAAGGCTGGCAAAATTGGCGAGGCCGAAGCTGATCAGATATTCACCCGGATCGACGGCAAACGCGGTCAATGGATGGACATCTTGTATCGCGGAAAGTACTTTCAGAACGAGATAAAACGCATTGCCGATTTGGCCGCATTGGTGCAGCCGGACCATGTGTATATGGATATCGAATGGTGGACGGAAAGCGTCAACGAATCCAAGCAAGATCCGCGGGTGG
>JBBSQY010000012.1:0-76644 GCA_038243585.1 Candidatus Sumerlaeales bacterium
AAAAAGTTGCTGAGGATCTCGTAGAATTCGATGGCGCGGTCGTTCTTTTGCGGGCCTTCGTTCAGGCAGAGGCCCATGGCTACGCGCATCCAGAAGATCTGGGGCAGCTCTGTGCGGCGGCCGTCGTGCTGGATGAAGTAGCGGTCGTAGAGGGTCTGGAGGCCGAGGTAGGCGAACTTGAGATCGCGCTGGGGCTGGAGGGCGGCGGAGAGGCGGCGGGTGTCGAATTCGAGCATGCGGGGGTCGAGCAGTTCGTTGTCGACGGCGAACTGGAGGCAGCGGGGGAAGTATTCGGCGTACATGGCGCCGGCGTCGCGCAGGGCGACGTTGTGGCCGACGGCTTCGGCGTAAAGATTATGGAGGAGGAGACGGGCGGAGACGTAGGTGTAGTCGGGCTCCTTTTCGATGCGGGCGCGGGCGGCGAGGATCATGGCCTGGCTGAGTTCGGCGGCGGGCATGCCGTCGTAGAGCTGGACGATGGTGGCGTCGAGGAGGGCTTTATGGTCGGCGTTGAGGCCGTCGCAGGAGTCTCCAATGCGGGCGGCCAGTTCGGCGCGGTCCAGCTCGATGCGGGTGCCGTCTTCCTGCACGATGGCCATGCCGGTGGCGCGGCGGCGCTGGGCGTGGCTCTCGCGGTAGAGGACGTAGCGGCGGGCGATCTTTTGTTCGCCGGCGGTCATGAGGGCGCGTTCGACTTCGTCCTGGATCTGTTCGACGGTGGGGGCGACGCCGCGCTCTTTCGCCCAGCGAACAACGGCCTGGGTGAGGGCGGCGACGGTGCCGGCGGCCTGGCTGGGCAGGACGGCGGGAGATTCTACGCCGTGTTCGGCTTTGAACGCTTTTTCGATGGCGACGCGGATGCGTTCGCCGTCGAACGGTACAATATCTCCATTGCGCTTGCGCACCTGCAAGGCGGCGGGGCCATCGGGATTGGGGGTGACGGACTGTTTTGTATCTGGTGAGAGATTTGTCGCGGACATTTTGTGTGGAATCCTTGTTATGGTCTTTTTTTTCTATATACTAATCGGAACCTAAATGGTTCCTTAAACTTTTTGTGCGGGGAAAAGATGCGGGTTACGCGCCCTTTCCGTTTGATTCTCTTTCTGTTATGCGTCTTTGCAAATTGCGCTTGGTTTTTTCGCCCAATGCCGTCCTGGATTCGCGAGTCCAGAGCGGCAGCTGGTCCGAGCAACTTACCAAGAAAGGAACCACAATCAGTTATTGGATGTAAACCAGAAACTACCACATATTGATTATTTAGTGTGCAAAAAACGCAAGCCCTTGTATTTACAGGGGTTTCGGGGGGTCGTGGGATTTTTGTCAACACGAGGGTGTGTACGGGCCTAAATCTCGATGAATATGGACGGGAGCGGTCGTCTGGCGGCCAGTCTCAATCGTATCGGTTTTGATTAGTTCGCCTGTGCCGGTTGTTGTTGGTTTCGGTCGGTGATGACTTCCACTGTCCCATATGCCAATAATCTTCTGGAGACACCGAACCATGAACCTTTTGGGTCAATTGAAAACCTGCGTGATGCTGACTGTTGGACTGGGGCTGGCCGGTTGTCAGTCTGAAAACCCCATGGATTATCTGCCGCAGTCGTCTGGCGGATATGTGGGGATTAACATGACTGCCATGCGAAAAAGCGCCGGCCTGAAGCGGCTGACGGACGAGATGGAAAAGATGCAGGCGGGAACCACGGATTTTACGTCGGATAAGGCGCAGAAAGTTTACCTGGCGTTTGACGCTCCCAAGGATGCTGGCACGGCCCCGCCCATTTATGGCATGGCTCTTGGCGCGCCTGGTTTCGCGGCTGAAGTGGTGGAGCGCTATAAGGCGAATGGCGCAACGGAAGTGAAAACGGCGTCGCATTCGACTTATACGAGCGGAGGCGTATCGGTGGCCCCGATTGGCGATTCGGGCATATTGGTGTTTCAAAATGCGGGGATGCTGGAAAGAATGGTGGCCGTGAGCAAAAAGAAGGAGCCGGGAGCCCGGGCGTCGAGTGTGTTTGCTTATGTGGACAGTATGCTGAACGATCACGCTTTTGTGACGGCGGGAAATGCGCAGCCGCTGATTACCATGGCCGCTCCCCTGCTGGCGACGCTGGAGGGCCGGGAGCCTAAAGCCGTCGCGGCGGTGAAGGAGGTGTCGATGGTTTCGATGGCGTTTAACTGGGACGCGCGGCCGGCAATCGAGCTGATGCTGCACCTGTCGGACAAAGCGCTTGCGGACGATCTGGCGGCGACGATTAACACTTACCTGACCATGGCGAAATACGCGCCGATGATCGCAAATAACCCGGACGTTGAAAAGGTGCTGACGCCGCTGAAGGCGACGACGGGGGAAGATGGCGTGAAGCTGCTGGTGGAGATTCCGGCGGATGTGGCTGACCGGTTGTTTGACCAGCTGGGAAATATGCCGGCGGGCGCGAAGAGTAACCCGGCAAGTCTTATGCACCGGGAGTAATGGGACGCCTGCGAGATTGCCTGGTTGGAGGTTATTACATTACGGGTGCGACATGCTCGACCATGTAGTCACGCTTCTTCGGATGGCAGAGAATTGCTTCGCCAGATTTAGGGTGCTGGAGCTGTCCGCAGAATCGGCTCAGGTTCAACTTCAAGTTCCTAGCGCGTTTTTGTATCTTAGAATAGTTCCCTAACCTGTTCCTTCAATTGCAGTCGTAGTCGCGCTGGTGAAATTTTTGCAAGATAGGGGCGTCGGGGTGGCGCTTGTAGCGGGCGGGTTCGGGTTCTTCGGGCAGTTGGACCTGCGCGAGCTGTTCGGGCTGATATAGCTGGGGCGGATCAGGGTGGTAGGACCGGTCGGACTTGTCGTCGACGTACTCTTCGGCCTAGTCGGCTTCCCAGTTGATCAGGTCCTCGGCTTCGATTTCACCGGTCCGCCAGTCGGGTCTGACGTCATGCACCCATCCTTTTATCGGGTTGTCTATGATGTCGTTTTCGTCCCAGGCGGCGACGGGGACGTATGGATCGGAAGGAGCGGGATTTTTTCCCCAGAGCATTTTTGGTCCTGCACTGCTGATATTTTTAGTGTTATCTGTTATCATTTTTTTACGTCTCCTTAGGAATTATGGGTGCAGATAAGGAGACTTTGGGGGTGGGAGTATGGGCGCGGAACGACCAAACAATTCCCGAACCCAGTCCATTAATTTAAATTACACAAAGGCAGGAGGAGTAAGAAATTGTAATTAATTGTATTTACTGAGTTGCTGACGAGGCAGTGTTCCATATATGTACTTAAAAATCACTGACCAATAACCGCATTGCCCAAATAGCTTTTTATTGTCATGGGTTCGGTAATATTATGCGCACCTGGCGTTGATGGACGATTTCCGCGTAACATAAGAATTGTGCCGCCGCGAGGTCTCATTGATATGTATCCGTCATTAAATGTGTTGTATGGATTTATAATACTTCCATTTTCTGGGCCGGTATATGTCGTATCTACATAAATACTGCCTAATGCCTCAATCGCCCGGCTAAGGTTGACTCTACCAGTTGTTCGATTGGCTTTAGGATCATGAATACCGTCGGCAGTCTGCCTTAGGAGGGGTTCCAGTGTATGAGGCGCTCCGTATCGTCCGATTCTCACCCGTTCCGCATGTTGCAGGCACGCCGCCGCTCCTGCTACGTATGGGCATGCGGCGGAAGTTCCACCAAAATTGGTAACAAAATTTCCAGAATTATTTCCACCTGCACCTATCGTATCACATGTATACGCGTTGTTAGAAGAACCCAGCAAAGACAACTTAGGCGAGGAATTGGAATAAGCTGTCACTTTATCCATAATAGCGTCCTCAAAGAAAGCGCGTCCGCTTCCACAACTCGAAGATACGTGGGAGAGGCAGGATCCGGAATTTACGCACCAACCAAGTGTTCCTAAATTTGCCTCATATACGGCACCAACCGCCACTACGTTTGCGTTGCAAGCGGGGCTTCCCATAGAATTACAGAATCCATCATTACCTGAAGATGCAAAAATAGTTATGTTGGCGGCATTACAGGCCGCTGCTATAGCGGTGTAATTACCAGTGTTGCACGTATTAGTATAATTGCCGCCGCCAAAACTAGTACTGATAATCATAATCGGGTTATTCGGGTCTTTCTGCTGGTTCCGAAGACACCAATCCCAAGCGGCTTCTATAGTACCGGCGGCGGAAGATTGATTGGGGTCCGAATTTTTAGTAAGTTTTAAAGCGTAAATTCGTGCAGCGTGCGCAACCCCACCAATATAATCTCCCACCGAACCTTCAGGCGGAATATCCCCCGCTGCTATTCCGGCACATGCCGTGCCGTGGTTCGCGGAAGAATGGTCTGGAGGAAGTGGATTAGTGTCTCCATCCCCATAGTCGTACCCGCCAATTACCTTTCCATTAGGGAATCCGCCGTTTCCAAGGTTTGGGTGGCGGTAGTCGACCCCTGTGTCTACAATTGCTATTGCAAGCCCCGAGCCATTGAACTCAGATCGTGTTTGCCCCGCCTGAATCAAAGGTATGCCTTGCCTGGTGTGTGGGATGACAATTTCGTCTGGAGAAATTGCCACTACATCAGGATCATTTTGCAAGAGTTGCAGTCCTTCAAAAGTGACATCAGCCGAAAAGCCAGGCACTGTCGTATATTTATGCTTGACTTTAATGATACCTGATAAGTTTCGGGCCAGCGCTTGTTCAACCTTTGTTTCATTGGTTTGTACCAATGATTTCACCGAAGCGGGTTCGGTGTACACTGTTGTCAATTGTTTCGATTCAAATGCGAGTCTCACGATTACGGCCGTTACGGAAGTGCCTTCGCTGAACGGTTCCAGTATTTCGACATCGCTGTAAAGCTTATTGATAGGTGGTGGTGGAATCTCCAAAAAGGCCTTGTTGGCGACTGGAATGGAAGTTAAATCAAGCTGGGATGGAAGCATCGGATTTTGTGCAAGTGCAGTGGTGGAATAATCAGCAAGCGAAAGCATTGGAATTTGTGTTAGTGTGGTAGTGGCCCCGCACACCAGCGGTAGAAGGATAAGCCCAACTGTCAGGAGCGGACGGATTTTTGGGTGTTCGAGAGCCGCTTTGAAGGGATTACTCGCTAAAATTTTATATACTGTCACTGTAGGTTCACCAACACTAGGACTAGGCCTGTTCCTTCTTTAAGTTCTGTCATGGCTTTGCCGATGACTGCTCCGTGAGAAATTTCTGTGTCTGTCGCTTTCATGGCGTGACCGGCAGTGTTGGAGGTGGTAAGTAGATCGCCAGGCGCTATTGATCCATTTTCAGCACTTACCTTTGCGTACACCCGTCCGGCCATGGCGATCAGGTTGTTGCCGTCGGCCACGCCGTCTTGAGTGAGCTTAAGGCCCGGCCGTACGCCGCCAGCGCCGCTGATGATGCCGGCGACTTTGCGGTCGTAGGCGGTGGCGCTGGGTTTTACGTTGCCGGGATTGGCTTCGTCGATCACCATAACCGTTCCTGGTTCGGCGGAGGAGCCGTCGGTCTGATCGAAGCCCTCGGCGACGTCCGCGCCGCGAACTTCGACTACGGAAGCAGAGAGACTGTGACTAAAATACGCACCACCTAAGGCACGCACATTAAACGTCCCGACTCCTCTTGAATGGAACTCTACATCATTCTCGGTGTCAACATATCCATTAAAAACGAAGGAGCCGGCATGGTCAGCTTTTGCTTTTCTTCCAGCAGCAAAGGACGCTATTCCGCCGGCTCGATTAAACGCTCCGCCAGGAATAGTGGCTTGATAGCCATCGGCATTATTATCGGCTCCACCTCCTACAACTCCCGTAGTATTCGGCCCACTTCCAACATTATTAGAACTGCCACCACCAATTACACCTCGGTTGGTATAAACATGATTATCAACTCCACCCGCTATTACTGCCCCGAAGATATCTGGAGCAATCTGGTTGCTTGCCGCACCGCCAATAATATTAGGGCCTAATGGGTTACGCTCAATACGCAATCCTCCACTAAGCCCCTCGGCCATTACCGCCATGGGCACTGCCTGAACCTGCGTGTGGGGCAGTAGAACGTTGTCTTCTACGCCACCGGCGACGGAGAGGTAGACGGACATGCCCGCTGGTGCGTTGTAATCCGCCGGTTCCAAGGTCTGCCCGGCGGCGGGTGTGCCTGTGCCGACGGCGTGGTTGACTACTCCGTCGGGTGACAGGACAACTTCGGCAGTTTCGGCGTAGACGATTGTGCCGGGGTCTGTGGGGGTGGTTTTGTGGAGTATCTTGAACCACATGGTTTGGTTGCCGGAAAGCGGCGCGCCGGTAGGGGTGAAGGCTTTGCCTTGGTAGTTGAAGGTTAAGGGGACGTCGGCAAATGCTGAAGGTGCGCCGAAGATTGTGGCGGCTAGAAGAGCATACATCGCCGGCCTTGCCATAATACCAGGCGCAAACGGCCTGGCGGAAATCATTAGTTGTGTCATTGCAGGTTCACCAGCACCAGGACGAGGCCTGTTCCTTCTTTGAGTTCTGTCATGGCTTTTCCTAAAATAACGCCGCGTTCCGGGCCGGTGTCGTCGGCGCGCATGGCGTGACCTGCGGTGTTGGATGTGGTGAGGAGATCGCCGGGAGTGATCACGCCGTTTTCGGCGCTGGCTTTGGCGTAAACGCGTCCGGCCATGGCGATTAGATTGTTACCGTCGGCCACGCCTTCCTGAGTTAGCTTGAGGCCGGGTCTCACGCCGCCCGCGCCGCTGATTACGCCGGCGACCTTGCGGTCGTAGGCGATGGCGCTGGGTTTTACGTCGCCGGGATTGGCTTCGTCGATGACCATTACAGTGCCGGGTTCGGCGGCGGAGCCGTCGGTCTGATCGAAGCCCTCGGCGACGTCCGCGCCACGGACTTCGATCAGACTGGCAGACAGCTTACCATTTCCTTGAACAGCAACTTGGCCATTATTAAAAATTTCAAGACCTTGTGTGACATTTCCATTTTCATCTGTTACTGTCCCAAATCGAATACCACCGGGCGCTTTTACATTAAATGAACCAGCAATCGGTGGCGGTTGGTAATAATCTTGGTTATCACTAATCCAACTGCTCCATACGAAACATCCATTGGCGTTGGGACTACTTGCGCGAAAACCAGCGGGAAGTGAATGGTTACCTGTCGCATTGTTGTAGGAGCCTCCTGGGACAAACGAAAAATTTCCTGATGCAATGTTTTGATTACCGCCTAGAGACGCGGAATAAGCGCCGGTTGCCTGATTATTAGTTCCCAATGCGAACTTTTCCCCACCCAAAGTTTTCGCTATAACCGCCATGGGCACTGCCTGAATCGGCGTATGGGGCAGCAGAACATTTTCTTCTATGCCTCCGGCGACAGAAAGGTGGATGGTTGTTCCTGTGGGGGCGTTAAAATCCGCCGTTTCCAGTGACTGCCCGGCGGCGGGTGTGCCTGTGCCGACGGCGTGGTTTACTACTCCGTCGGGTGACAGGACAACTTCGGCAGTTTCGGCGTAGACGACTATACCGACGTCGGTGGGGGTGGTCTTGTGGATTATCTTGAACCACATAGTTTGGTTTCCAGAAAGCGGTGCGCCGGTTGGGGTAAAGGCTTTGCCCTGGTAGTTAAAGGTCAGCGGGACTTCGGCAAACGCGGAGGGTGCGCCGAAGATTGTGGCGGCTAGAAGGGCATACATCGCCGGCCTTGCCATAATATTTGGCGTGAACGGCTTGGCAGAAATCATTAGTTGTTTCATTGCAGGTTCACCAGTACCAGGACGAGGCCTGTTCCTTCTTTGAGTTCTGTCATAGCTTTGCCGATAACTGCGCCGTGGGAAATTTCTTTGTCGGAGGCTTTCATGGCGTGGCCGGGGGTGTCAGCGGTGGTTAAAAGATCGCCTGGGGTGACGGGGCCGTTTTCGGCACTGACCTTGGCGTATACCCGGCCGGCCATGGCGATCAGGTTGTTTCCGTCGGCCACGCCGTCTTGAGTGAGCTTGAGGCCCGGCCTTACGCCGCCCGCGCCGCTGATGATGCCGGCGACTTTACAATCGTAGGCGGTTGCGCTGGGTTTGACGTCGCCGGGATTTGCTTCGTCTATCACCATAACCGTTCCAGGTTCGGCGGAGGAGCCGTCGGTCTGGTCGAAGCCCTCGGCGACATCCGCGCCGCGGACTTCTATTGTTTTTGCGGAGAGAAGATCAGATACAAAGACAGGGCCGTCAAATGATCCAGCTCTGAAATCCGATCTTGCGTATATACCGACTGCACCATTAGTTCCAATGCCTACCACCCCTGCGTGATTTACAGCACTAGTGTATCCTCCAATTGCGTCATTGTTAGTGCTTTCGCTACGTATTTCAGGGGATTGTATAGAAGTAGCATAGATAGGCCCATCAAATGCACCAGCTCTTCCAGTATCGGATCTACCATAAATTCCCACGCCACCGTTAGTACCTATGCCTGTTATGCCTGAGTGATTTGCAGTTGTACTGTATCCTGCAATTGAATCAGCGACTGGGCTACTTGCTCTTATTGTGCCCGCTGCCAAGCTATCCAACTTTAGACTGTTGGTTGTAATAGTAGTAGCCAGCACAGCCACGGGTACTGCGTGAATTTGCGTGTGAGGCAGCAGAACGTTTTCTTCTACACCTCCGGCGACGGAGAGGTGGATGGTTGTGCCTGCTGGGGCGTTATAGTCTGCCACTTCCAGTGTTTGTCCGGCGGCGGGTGTGCCTGTACCGACGGCGTGGTTGACTATTCCGTCGGGTGACAGGACAACTTCGGCGGTTTCGGCGTAGACGACTGTGCCGGCGTCTGTGGGAGTGGTTTTGTGGAGTATCTTGAACCACATGGTTTGGTTGCCGGACAGCGGCGCACCGGTGGGGGTGAAGGCTTTTCCCTGATAGTTGAAGGTGAGGGGGACGTCGGCGCGGACGGCGGTGGGAGCGAGAAGTAAAATGGAGGCGGCTGTTAAGTAATGTGTCGCCTGTATGACAGTGTAGCTCTTGGGAGCGCCGGCATCCCGTCGGCTTAGGCTCCGCATGACAGCCGCTCTGCTTGCGCCGGAGAGACTTGCGACTGGAATTTCATTCATTTTCGCGGTGTCTGACTGTGCGCCTGGGATTAGACCGCCGGGATGCCGGAGCTCCCAGGAAATGCCGCTGGCTTGGGTTTTTGTTGAACTTTTAAATGGTGTCATTGCAGGTTTACCGGCTCCAAAGCTAGGCCTGTGCTTTCTTAGGGTTTTGTATTGCGATGATAGCTTGATGTGACATCGGTTGAGTCTTTAATGGGAAAGCGGTATCTGAACGGGTAACCCCGTCCTGCTACCGCACTCCAAATTTGCTGGCTGTGGTTGCCGGGTTGGTTATTGTTATTAAGGCGTTCATTTGTGAATTTATTATGCTTAATCAGACGCATAGAGGTGCCAGAGGCGAGCGGCGGTTGGCTGTGGTGGGAAATATCCGGCATCCCATAGGTATGAGAATCCAAGAGCGGCGGCTGAGCCGTTTGCCGTCTGGGACATTCCTACGAGGGGCTGGCCCACGGTGGAGAACATGACTACTCCAACGCCCTGGCTGAATCCACCGCCGGAATTGATGGTGTCGGTGGCTGCGCTATAGCCGGATCGCGGGAGTACAAGCAGAATGCCCAGGGCTACAAAAGTAAATCCGAATGCTAATCTCATGTTTTATTCCTGATGTGGAAAGTAGAAAACAACCGTCATTGGTTCGGACAGACGGCCATTCGGAATTCTTCTTAGCGGGATATTTTTTGGTGGCAAGCACTATCTTCAGGATTATAGTGTTTTGGGTTATAACTGGCCAAAAACGCGAATATCGATCTATGGCACCCTTTTAGGATGGGGGTTAAGACCCAAGGGTGTCGCTTCGCTTCCTGACACTTGGATATCTTATATGCCCTTTCGGGGCGGGGTTTTCTCAGCAATCGTCGCGGAGTTTGTTCGCAATGGTACCGGATTTGGATATTGGGCCAGGTTTCTGGTCTTTCTGGATGCGCTCCAGTCTGGTCTTCATTTCTTCGAGGAACTTATCATCTCCAGTTGGGTTAACGACAGCTTGCAATCAGCATTTACTCCAGAAGAAATGCACCAGATTGTCAACTTGATCCACCCCCAGCTTCTCTGGAAAATAATTAATATAGCCACACAGTGCCGATGGCGTCAGGACTTTCGCATAGGATTTTGCGGGCTTAGGCGGCAGGCTGCTGCGGGTTGCGATTATGGTGCGAAGTTTTGTTTCCATACCGGCTTCTTTGAGCATCCTGTAGCAGAGGTAAGAGGCGCGGGCTACCTGCTTGTAGGGGTCATGGAAGTTTCCGGAGTCGGTGAAGTTCCGGCTCCAGAGTTTTACCTCGATGAGGTATACCCCCGGCGGACCAACGACGACGTAGTCAATTTGTGCCGTCTTTAAATGCTCCCCTTCGTAGTACAGGTAGCGGTTGTATTCCAGTCGCACATCGGCCAGGACGGTGAAGGAATCTGGCAGAGATTCCAAGTGGCGAAGGACGTCGATTTCGGCAACAGCGCCGGCGTATTCTTTACTCTCTAAGGCTGCGGTCGCTCCATCTAGTTTTTTGCGGAAAGGTTGGCGGTAGGACTCCACAAGATGGTGTTGGCTGTTGATATGATTTTGGAGGATCGCTTCTGTATGGAGGGGTAGTTTTTCCAAGTCGATGGCGCGCCGGGCATGCTGCTTTTGCAGATAGAGGCGGCGCAGTTTCAAGGGTCCCCAGAGGAACCACCTCTGCATCTGGCGGGCTGTGGATATTTTACCTTCTGGACTAAGGCGCTGATCAAGCTCAGCAATGTCGTAGGTATGTTTGGTTTGCAGAGCGGCCAGTGCGGTGACATACTCCGCACGCTTCAGCGACACCAGATCTGTCAGTTCCCGCGTGGTGAGATTGAAGGCGTCCAGAGCGTCGATTTCGCTTTGGTTCCAGTCCTTTTCCAGTTGCGGCACCAGTGCGCGTAAATCATCTGGGGTGTCGGGATATAAGCCTATACATTTTAGCGGGGTTTGTATGTCTGTCCAGGCTCCGCTCTTGCCGTATACCTGGGCCATTTAAATGCTGCCTGTTTTATATAGGAATTTTACGAAGATGATGAGCCTCAATTGCATGTTACAGGCTCAAATCCTTTGGCCACAGGAAGTATGGCCCGAACCTTTTAGAGTAGCGATATTCTCCGCCAGCGGCTTTGCCGGTCTCTGTGAGGGTGTGTTTGGCGGGTTCTCCTTCGAGAAATCCCTTCGCCAGCAGCTTTTCTATGAGTTCCTGAGTTTTACAACCCAGTTCTTTTGCAAGCCTGGACGTGGTGAGCTTTTCTGACTCTTCCTCTTCGGCGGCTATCAGGGCTGATTCATCGGGTTCTTTGGTCTTCTCAACAGTCTCGGCAGACAGACGAATCTCTTCGCTTACACGGATCAGCCGCTGAGCCTCTTCATAGGTGTCTTTATACAGATCCGGCTCTTTGTCCCGCTCTACGAACACGCCCATTTCGTTGTTATTAACCTGGCTGAATTCGTAGAGGTTCATGGAGGTGATAATTGCGGATGATTCGTTGAGGTAGCACTTTGCGTGAAGGTTCTGGCAGAAGCTGGTCCTGACAAAATCGAGGGAGCGAAGCCACTTTATCTCCTGGGGTTGCAGTTCGCTTTTGCCGAATACCACGCGGACGTCGATCTTGAGTCGGTTTTTATCCTCGAGGAGTTCTTTCATGCGGTCGTTGAACTTGAGGAACGGGCTGATGATGATCAACCGGTCTTTTGCGCCTTTGATGAGTTCTTCGAGGAAGTAGTTTGTCGCGCTGGTATTTAGGAATTTAGCCATGGCGACCATGACATACGCCCGCTGTCAAAGGGATCAAGCTTTTTTGTTTGGTAAACGCTAGCGAAGTTAATGGGGAGATTGATGATAAAATATGATTTCGGCTGATTCCGGATTTTCGTGGGGTGGTCGCTCCGCTTGGGTTAAGGCGGTGATGAATCACCGCACTCCAGGATGTTGGTCTTGGTTGTTTGCGGGTATGTGGTAGGTGGTGGGACGGGGGTGGGTTTTGGGACTGGCGGGATTGCCTTTCGTCCTGACGCAGGCGGGGTGCTTATGCTCCTTATTTAATTTCAGAGCTTAAGTTCTATGCCACCCCTTCAGGGTGGGACTTGGGGTGGGGTTGAGACCCAGGGCTGCGTCGCTTTGCTCCTTACCCGGGGCTAACGTCTGGGACCACTCCGTGGTCGGGTGGAAGTTATCTATTGTGCTTTGCGGGAAACCCCACACAGGAAATGAATTCATTCCTACATAGGAATGTTGGAATAATGGTGTAGGGCATAGCAAACACTTTTTGGCCGGCGGGATATGATGGCCAAAATTACTATTGTGGCCGGGAGTTGAGATGGAAGATGATCGTAAGCAACAAATCAAAGATGCAAATACCATGCTTGGTGCTGGTGCGGGTCTGGCTACTTTCGGGGCGGGCAGTGCCATGTTGTTAGGGTCTGTCTGCCCGTTATGTATAATTGCTGCTCCTGTGCTGGTTGGCATTGGGGTGGTGGGCAGGATCAGGGCTGGTAAACAGCAAAAGGCAGTTGAGGGCGATAATGACTTAAGTGAGGAGCGAGCCGATGCCGTCAGTTACGAACCGAACTGAATCAGTTACAAACCGAACTGAAGATGAGAAGAATAACGGGGATTGTAGCACCCACGGATCATGTTCAAGTAAGTGGCGATGCCCGCCGTGTGTCATGATCTGGAGCATCTATGTTGTCGCTGCTTTGCTCTATTTTTTGTTTAAATGAGGCAAAAGCGGTTAGAGGATTCCAGCGGACCGGCTTAGTGCCTGGTGATGACGGCGGACTCCGGCGCAGACCAGATCGCAGACCTCGAACACGGTGTCGTCTTTAATAAAGTAGAATACCTGGGTTCCGGCTTTGCGCGAGCCAACTATGCCGGTCTGTTTTAAAACGGACAGGTGTTTAGAGGTGATTGGCTGATTCTGCTGCAGGTTGGCAGCCAGATCATTTACACTCATCTCGCCGGCTTCCCGAAGTGATATCATGATTCGCAGGCGGGTCTCGTCGGCAAGTGCCCGTAGTCTTTCAACGGCAAGACTGATTATCTCTGGGGTGAGTTCTTTGGGCATAGCATAAGGCTCTATTCCCATACAGGAATATATTCTATTGTTATGGTCGTCTATGGCTCGGCGTTGGAATAACTATTGCGTCTTTTCAGGTCAAAATTATCATCATTATAAAATAGGTGGATTCGAAAAATGGACGTTAAAGAAATCAGCGATACCGTATCAGTCGGCTCTCAGCCCACTGAGCAGGATTTGGATAATCTGGCGGAGCAGGGATTTAAATCCATAGTTAACCTTCGCACTGACGAGGAAGAAGATCAGCCACTACGTCCTGATGCTGAGGGTGATCTGGTCAGGTCGAAGGGCCTGGAGTATCGTAATATTCCAGTGTCTATGAAGAACATGGAACCGGCCCTGGTCGACAAGTTCCGCAACGATTTGGCTAGCCTGCCGACCCCGACCTATGTTCACTGTTTAAGCGGACAGAGGGCCGGAGCTTTTGTTATGATGGACCAGGGGATTCGCAAAAACATGAGCGGAAGTGACGTTCTTGAGCAGGCTAAAAAGATGGGTTTTGAGTGTGATAAGCCGGAGCTGAAACAGTTTGTGACTCAGTATGTGGACTCACACAGTAAGAGTACTAAGGGCTAAGGGGCAGAAAGGACCGTTGCATGTTTCTGGAAACCATAGAATCCAAAGGACTGGCACACATCTCATACATCCTTGGCGATGATGATGTGGGAGTAGCCGTGGTTATCGATCCCCGCCGCGACATTGATGTGTATCTGGAGCGCTGTCGCAGCCATGGTGTCAGGGTGACTCATATCCTTGAAACTCATATCCATGCGGATTTTGTTTCTGGGAGTACAGAACTGGCGGCTGTGACTGGGGCGGAAATTGTTGGGGGTGCAAGTGATGATTATGGTTTTCCGATCAGGCAGGTCAAGGAAGGCGAAGAGATAAAAGTCGGGCCCAAGATTACGATTCGGGTGTTTGAGACTCCGGGCCATACGCCGGAACACGTTTCCTACCTGGTTAGTGGCGGTCGGGGTTCGAAGGGACCATGGGGGCTGTTTACGGGGGATACGCTTTTCGCAGGTGAGGTGGGGCGGCCGGATCTTCTGGGGTCTGACCAGGTAGAGGACCTGGCAAAACAGTTGTATCATACTCTCTTCGATAAGTTGCTGAAGCTGGGGGATGAGGTCGAGATTTATCCGGCACACGGAAAAGGCTCGCCTTGCGGAGGCAACATTGGCGACCGGCTTACGAGCACTATTGGTTATGAGCGCCTGCATAACCCCAAGTTCACGGCTAAAAGCGAAAGCGAATTTGTGGAGATGGTGCTGAAAGATCTGCCACCGGCGCCGTCATACTATCCGCGTATGAAAAAGGTTAATGCGAAGGGACCATCACCGCTTCGCTGCATTCCTACTATTCAACCAATGGAACCGGATGATGTTGATGCAGCGCAGTCGGACTCGACGGTCCTGGTTTTGGATACGCGAGAGATAGAAGGGTTTGCAGGGGCCCATATTCCCGGGTCCATGAACATTGCATTGCGAGACGAATTCCCGGTGTGGTCCGGTTGGATGCTTGAACCGAATCAGAAGATTCTTCTGGTTCTTGAGCGACATAGTGACCTTGACGCCGTTCAGCGGCATTTACTGCGGATTGGTATCGAAAACATTATCGGCTTTATTCGGCTGGGCATACGTGGCTGGATCGAGGCAGGTCGACATTTTGACCATATTGATAACGTTAGTGTCCACGAACTTCATGAGCAACTTAAGAACGGGGCAGATGGGCTTCAGCTTTTAGATGTGCGTGCAGAGTCCGAATGGAACTCGGGGAAAATTGCGTCTGCTAAACATGCTTACCTGGGACATCTTGACGAGGAACTCGGAAGCCAGCTGGATCCGGATAAGCCGGTTTTGACCTATTGCGGATCTGGATACAGGGCCAGCATTGCCGCCAGCGTTCTTCAGCGTAAAGGATATAAAGACGTAAGGAATCTGCCGGGAAGTATGAAAGCGTGGAAAGCCGCCGGATTTTCTACTGTTGATCCTGCTGAAAACTAAAAGCGGTTGGAAGTACTCACAACAATAATTTACGGCATCATCGTCGGGCTATCTCTAGGGATGACCGGCGGTGGTGGTTCTATTTTGGCAGTGCCAATGCTTGTGTATGGTGTACACCTGGCCCCAAATGAAGCGGCGCTGGTTTCGCTGGTGGCTGTTGGCGGGGTGGCGCTTGTCGGCGCGGGTCGCAAACTTAGAAGCGGCGAAGTGGAATGGACGGCAGGTACGGCGCTTGGCGTCGGTGGGGTCTTGGGCGCGCCAGTGGGAATTTGGGTGTCTCAGTTTCTGCCTTCACGCATAATGCTATTGATCTTTGCCGCAATTATGGTTGTGGTGGCCGCCGCCATGTGGATGCGCGCCAGCTGCGAGCGCGAAGACGCAACGGAATATCGAGACGCCGCCTTTACCCAGAATGACAGCGCCAGGCAGGGCGCCACCTGTAAAATCCACCCTTCGGGTAAGCTTGTCATAACCAGCCGGTGCCTGATGGTTATTGGAGTCATCGGAATGGCGACCGGTGTGATGTCAGGCATATTCGGGGTGGGTGGCGGCTTTATTATCGTCCCCGCTCTCACCATGTTTGCCGGATTAAGTATTCGACGTGCAGTGGCAACCTCCATGCTGGCCGTGGGTATGGTAAGTTTTGCAGGAGTATCGAGTGGCTTGTTGGCTGGAAGGAGCATCCCTATCCTGCCAACCTCCCTTTTCGCAGCCGGCGGCGTGGCAGGTCTGCTCGCAGGAATTGCGATAGGTGCCCGCCTGCCAGCGGCTGTAATACAGAAAATATTTGCGGGAGTTATAGCCGTTGTCGCCGTCTATGTGGCTATTCGAGCTGCTGCATAATTCGACGCGTAAAGCAGTCCCCTTGAGCGCTTATTTCATATGGGGCAGGCACGCTGCGGATTTGGTTGTGTTCATTTTTAATGGTTTCCGCCGTGGCCGCCGTCACTTACGGGATATGTGTTTCGCATGCTGTCCCGATCACTTTTTTGTTCCCAGATCGCACCCCAGTCGGTGGGATCGGTTGCTGCCATAATTTCCATGTAATCGCTCACGTCCTGAGCCAGCAGTGGATCGGGCGTGGGTAGGCGTTGGAGGTAGCTTGCGGCGTCGCCACGGGCTGCTTTCGCAATTTGGGTTATTATGTGTCGCCGGGTATCCAGATTTGTTTCCACCTGGTAGCCTGCCTCCAGGGCGGTGATTACGGCGTCGTGATTTTCGGGGGTGGCCCCGCTACCCAGCGCTACGGCCGCCAGAGATCGGTTTCCTGCGACTGTCTCTCCCTGTAGCGCGTCAGTCATGGCTTCAAACACTCTTGGCGTGAGGGGGGCGTTGCTGTTCCCGATGGTCTGGATGACGACACCACGCACGAACGGATGGTCTGTTGCTTCGCGGGCACCCAGCAGGGCCTCGGTAATAGTCTCTGCCAATTCCGGCGAGTGATTCATCCATTGCCCCATAAGATCGACCGCAGCGCCTCTAAGTTCTGGCGACGGGGCGGATTGTGCGAATTCCGTCATCTGAAGCCGTAGCGCGTCCGGGACTTTCCGCATGTAACCGAGGGCTAACATGGCCGCCTGGCGACGATCGAAATTTGAATCGTTGAAGATAATGTCTGCAAGGGATTCGTATGGAAAATCCTCGCCGATAGCTGCGGCGGCCTCGCCTAATGACTGGGCGATCAGAATCATTAACTGGGGATCCTGCTCCTCGCGCAGAAGGTCGATTACGCTGGTGGTGGAACCCTGTTCATTTACCAGATGCTGGGTCAGACTGGTGAGGGAATCGATCAGATTTTTTTCGGCTTCGGCGGTTCGGCGGTTGTTGACCTCGGCAAACTCTGCTGCCTCGGATTCGGACAGCATCAGGGTTGCGCTGAGGTTTTCTTCGACGACCAGATGGGATTTGCGAAGCGCATTTACGCGGCCGGCGGCAGCCGTTCCGGGCGAAACATTAAGTTGGCTTATTTTGGTTAATGTTTCGGGGTTTTCCAGATTTGGCGCGCCCACGGTTTCTCTGTTGAAAATACGTGCGGCACCGCCGGTGCCGTCTGTTGTTTTACTTGCGAGGTAAACCAGCGCAATACAGACTGCGACGGCAGAGAAAATCAGCAATGGACGGAGTTTCATTCAACAGCCCCCTTAGGCTAAGACCTTGGTCGACGCGAAAGCTTTCGCGGTTAAGATAAAGAAAACGTCGGGACGACAGGCTAACAGCCGATCGCCCCGACGGAATTATCAGAACAGTTGCTTATTTTACGTATTTAATTGCGTCGGCCACCACGACATAACCACCGGCGGCCCAACAGGACAGTTGCGTTGTTGAACTTCCGCTGAGATACTTGGTGCCGAGCAGATTCCAACGACCACCGTTATTCTGTTGATTGGCCGTTACGCTGGAGCCGTCTGGCAAGATGTATGGCGCGCCAGACGACCGGTTTGTTCCGGCGGTCCACCAGCCATATATTTTGTAAGTGCCGGCAGTCAGGCTTGCGGTCCAGCTGGCTGGTTCACTAACAGGTGCCGTGGCGTGAAAGCGGTAGTTTGAGCCGTATTTGTCTGCGGCGGAAGTGCCCGTTGACCAGCTTCCTACAACGCTGAAGCCGGAGCTGGTGTTATCGACCACAACAGAGACGGCGGCGATGTCGTTCAGTCCGGGATATTCTTTCGGAACCTCCGTATTGCGGGTCACGTAGCTGTTGGTCGCGCCTGGTACGAGCTGGGCCACGCCGTCTTTACGCACTTCGAAGTGAAGATGCGCGCCTGTGGTGCAGCTACCTGTATTTCCGGAGCGGGCTGCGCTCACATTGCGTGTTACCGCGGTTCCAACGCCGAGAATGGCGCTGCTGCTATGGAGAAACCTGGTTTCCCATCCGCCACCGTAGCCAATTTTGTAAATGTTCCCGCCGCAACTGCTATAGGCGTAGGAAGTAACTGTGCCGTTGCCGGGCGAACCCAACACGGTTCCGCTGGGCACTGCTATATCGATGCCGTAGTGATAGTTGGAGCAGCCGCTACATGGCGAACTTCTTGGGCCAAACGGGCTGCTGACGCGTCCGCTGCAGGGCCAGACAATGCGTCCGGCTTCAAGAGTGGCAGGTGCCAGGACTGTAAACAAGATTGCGCCACAAAGTAATATCCGAGTTGTCGACATCTTTTTTTCTCCATGAAATTAGAACGGGATTTGCAATATCGCCATTGGCGCGCAAGGCGCGAATCCTAATATCCACGGTTTTCCAAATTGCCAGGTATGGGGGGATTTTGTTACGGCTGGAAATTTATAAAACGGCGTTTAAAATTCACGGCGGACAATGCGGCATTGCAATGATCTAGGGAAAAAACGCGAGCATAACCTCCTAAACAGAATGTGAGAGAATCCTGGGCTAAAGCCGCACCAAATGGTAAAAAAACCATTCGGTACGTCTGGTTAATTCCGATGCGACGAGCAGTACAAATGCCAACTTTTCGAGCAATCAATGATCTAAGTAAATGCGTTAAGACGGACGATAAACAGCGACTGAAATAATTCGAAAGTAAAAAGAACTTGTGACAGCCGTTCCGTACTCGCAAGTTTTTTCTACAGAAAATGATGCGCCTACTCTTAAATCCATTACCAACCCTCTTCGCCTGGGCGTTCACCTATTCACGAGCTCAACAGAACCGCACCTCCGGCGCGAACTGCGGGATGTGGATGGCACACGATCTAATCGAAGGAACAGAGTGGGGGGTTGTTAACGCAGTTTCATGCCGGGGATGTATCTGCAAAAACGATTTCTTCCGGAGCGTTTGGCGTTATATAAGGCGGTGTCTGCGAGTTGGGTTAGTTCTGTGGCGTTTACGGAATCTTCCGGGCAGGTGGCTATTCCCGCGCTTACGCCAATTGCTACTGGTTTACCATCAAGGTCATATGGCTGTGTTATGGTTTGCACGACTTTTTCACCCAGAATGATTGCGCCTTTATCGTTTGAGAGACTGGCCTGAATGATGGCGAACTCGTCGCCGCCTAGCCTGGCAACGGTGTCATCACGGCGAGCAAGCTTCAGCAAACGCCGGCCAACTTCCTGTAGCACCTGATCCCCCGCCGCGTGACCCAGGGTGTCGTTTATGGGTTTAAAAAGGTCGAGGTCGAGCATGTGAATTGCAAAGGGGCTGCCGTTGAAAAGGAAAAGGTCCATGGCCTCTTGCAAGCGCTGATCAAAGAGTTCACGATTGGCCAGGCCAGTGAGGGGATCATAGAGAGCCATTTTGAGAGCCATTTTTTCAACGTGCGCCCTGCTGAAGAAATCGAGCAGGTCCGCTTGCAATTTCGCACCGAATTCTTTTTGCGCTGCTGTCCAGGGTTCTGAATTGAAGCGGGTCTGTTGCACCCATGTGGCAAAGGAGCTGCGCGGCGATTTGGGCTCGAGATCGCCATCCGGTTGATCAATCTGCTGGGGCTTGCCCGCCCATGAAATTGTTTTAATGATTTCCGGGCGAAGCAGCGCCACGAAGCCCTGATCGCCTAAGGGGATGAACAGAACGCCGCAGGCGCGAGAGGCGAGCTTCGGGCAAGATAGCAAGGAGCTGGGCAGTGTCTGACAGGAGCTGATTTCGCCGACAGGCAGAGTTTTAAACCAGTCGCCCAATTGTTCCAGCTCATTTTTATCGGGTATGTCTCCGGAAACGTAATCATGTCCATCATAGCGCAGCCACGCTCCACTGGCCGAAAGCAGCTCTCGTATGAGAGGCAGGTGGAGTGACACCCCGCCTGCGATATCCTTTCGGGAGGTGGAAAGGGCGCCCTTTAAACGGGAGAGTTGCTGGCGAAGAGCCGCGCGCGTATCGCCTTCCAAAAGATCAAGCCGGGTCTCCAGGTGAATGGATAAGATGCGGGACATTTCTTCAAACGCGAGGCGATCGCGGAGCGCCAGGGTGCGGGGCGATTTGTGGTGACAAGCGACCAGGCCGTATAATTTCCCCGCTACGATAACGGACACGCTGAAAGATGCATGAACACCCATATTTTTCATGTATTGGATGTGAACCGGGTGAACCGCTCGCAGCATAGACCCGGTAAGATCCAGGGGAAGCGCATCGCTTTCCAACGCAAGCAGCGGTACATCCGGAGAATTAACATCGCTTATAATTCGCTGCCGGTTTATGGTGTAGAGGCGGTGAGCTGCGGGTGAGATATCGCTGGCGGGAAAATGTAGGCCGAGATAAGATTCGATGCCTGGCTGGCGCATCTCCTGGACCACCGCACCGTGCATATCCGGGAAAAACTCGTAAAGTAACACACGATCGAATCCGGAACGGTTAAACATCCACCGGACGAGCAGATTGCGGCATTGATCAAGAGTCCGGGCCTCTTCCAGTTCTGCGAGAAAAACGATGCGTTTGCTGTAATTCCACCAGTGGCTTGTTGTTCCGGATGCCACTTCGAATTCAAAGATCAAATGATCATCCTGCTGGTGAGCGACTACGTTAAGCGGGACTGGAAAAATCCCCGTGGGCAATAAGAGCATGCCGGTTTTCAACGCTAGCTGAAGCATTTCCGGCCAGCGGGATGAAAAGAGACTTTCGGCATCTCGTCCCAGCAGATCTTCAGGTTGCATCCCTAAAACATCGGCTGAATTCGCCGAACAATAAACGATGCGGTTATGGGACGTATGGACCGCCAATAAAGCTCCGCAGGGCTGGATATGACCCATAAGGTGCAGAGGATCATTTTTGCAGTCGCTGAAGGAATTGCTAGAATAGCTTCCTGATGCCGCCCCGACCGGGGTATTTGTTTTGGTCACTTCAATTTCGATTCCCGCTTCCGGAAAGTTCTGATTAAAGCTACAAAACAAACGGGGGATTTGCTCACTCAGGGGCGGTTATGGGCGCTCCGGCACGCCTGGAAACCGGGCCGGTGCCGTGCCGAATTTCTTTTTCTTGCTGTTAAGGATCTTACTGCTCGCCCATTATGGTTAAAGATGATTGTCCTCATCAGGCGCTGGTATTGGAAATCATGCGCAGCCAATCCAAGAATAGGTCGTGGCTGGTGGAATGGGCACTAGAGAGCTTAAAGGCAGTTATGCTTTTTGCCCTACTGTTTAATATTATCGCTATCACAAGCCTGCCTATTTCTGAGGGCTTTAAATTCGGATTGGTTATTGGGCTTTTTGCCGTGTATTTCCTTGTTGATTGGGTCGGCAAACGCGTTGCACCCGCGACTCCAGACGACGATGGGTGGACCTCGCTTCACGTAATAGATGATTTTGCCCAATCGCGATGGCAATGGTTAGTCGAACTCGTGATTGGGCTTGGAAAGTTCGCTATAGTTGTCGCTGCAATGCTTTCGGCGATGCTGTTTCTAATGACCGGCGGAAACCGAATGTTGTTTGTTTATCTCGGGATGGTATTGGTGATTCTCTATGTTGCCATGGATGGAATATTATACATCACTGAGCCTGCTTGTCGCCAATGTGGCAGGCGGCTGCAGCGTCGCATTCCGCTGGGCGGAGATGAAATCTGGTATGTATGCTTCGACTGCGAAATACGGGGAGATTCCGGCCTTAGACAGGCTGAGTTTGAAGGTGGCGCGGAGGGCGGCGATGGCGACTAACGATAGCTGGTTACAGGTGCTGTTTGGGGGCAATATTACCGTTCTGGCCAGAACCTCTATTTTCTATTGATACCGAGCCGCGGGCTGCCATACATCTATTTCTTATGAACATCCAGACCCTTACACTTCACCTGCTGGAAGACCAGCCTATCGATGATATGACCGCCGAGATGCGCGGGGCGGCGGAGGAGATGCTGACTGGCGTTGCTTCTCCGGTGCAAATGGCGGCTTTTCTTACGGCGCTGCGGGCGCGGGGGGAGACTCCGCGGGTGCTGGCGGCGTTTGCGGGAGTGATGCGGGAACGGGTTGCGCCGTTTGCGACGCCGGAGGGCACGGTGGTGGATACGTGTGGGACAGGGGGCGATCATAGCGGAACTTTTAATATTTCCACTACAGCGGCGTTTGTGGCGGCGGGGGCCGGGGTGAAGGTGGCGAAGCACGGCAATCGCAGCATGACCAGCAAGTGTGGCAGCAGCGACGTGCTTGCGGAGCTTGGCATCGATGTGGAGTGTGACGGCGCGATTATGGAGCGGGCGCTGCGGGAGGTGGGCATTTGTTTTCTGCACGCGCAGTGCTATCACGGCAGCATGCGCCATGTGGCGCCGGTGCG
Source organism: Candidatus Sumerlaeales bacterium (assembly GCA_038243585.1). Lineage (GTDB taxonomy): Bacteria > Sumerlaeota > Sumerlaeia > Sumerlaeales > Sumerlaeaceae > JAKFFN01. The sequence goes on from JBBSQY010000012.1 coordinate 22,346, forward strand.
GCGCGAGCTGGGGTTTCGGACGATGTTTAATATGCTGGGGCCGCTGGCGAATCCGGCGCGGGCGAGCCATCAGCTTGTGGGGGTGTTTGGCCGGGAGCAGGCGCACCTGGTGGCGCAGGTGCTTAACTTGCTCGGGACAAGAGGCGCAATGGTGGTGCATGGCAGCGATGGCCTGGACGAGATTACGATTACTGGCGACACCTACGCCTACCGCGTGATCGACGGGCGGGTTGAGGAGCACCTAATCATCCCACATCTGCTTGGGTTTGGCCTGGCGAGCCGGGAGGATCTGCTTGGCGGCGATGCGGCGGATAATGCCCGGATGCTGACGGAGATCCTCTCCGGCGCGACGGGGCCGAAAACGGATATTGTGCTGTTGAACGCGGGAGCGGCCATCCATGTGGCGGAACTGGCGCCGACGCTGGCGGAGGGTGTTGCGCTTGCGCGGGAATCAATCAGCAGCGGCGGGGCGCTGAGGTGTCTGCGGGGGTTGCAGGCGCTGTCTGGTAATACTGCAGGCTAAACAAGTTACGGTGTTATCGTCTCACTTTGCGGTTTGCTGTTTCAGAATTTCGCGTTATGGAATGTCGAAATCCTTGTACACCTGATCCTGGTCGGGGACGGTGAATTGCTCCATGCGTAGCCCTGTATTGGCCAGCTTGTTGATCGTTCCTCCGAAGGTTATCTCATAGGGACCAGGCTCCAGATTGGGGAGAACATAGCTGCCGTTTTTCGGCTGGAAGCTATGGACGCTTTGGCCAGCTATAGTGTTTCGGGCAATGATTACCAGCGCCTCCGGTTCGCCACTTGTAAAGATTGTGCCTCTCATGGTTACGCTGCCCAGGCGGAAGTATAGTTCACGAGTTTCCCCGGATGCCAGCAGGATGGTTTGTACGGTGGATTGGGCGGTCACCGTATAGTGGCCCGGCTGGACATTTGAAAACTTAAAACTTCCGTCGGGTCCGGATTGGCTGGTTAATTCCAGTGTCTGCCCTCTGACATTTGTCCTGGCGGTCACAGGAACGCCGGCCCGGCCCTCCCCTGTCGGGCTGGATACGACGAAGCCGGTGATGGCTGCGGATTCGCTGATCAAGATATCTCCGAGGTCGGAAAAAGCGCCTTCTTCCACCTCTATTTCTTTATCAACCGCGACCATGGGCGGCTTCGGCATGGCGGTAATTCGCAGTTTTCCGGAAGGTATGTTCGCAATCAGAAATGTCCCGTCCGCGTCGGTGACGGAGTTGCCGGCCGGGGTTGTGCTGAATTGAACGGTTTCAAAGGCGGCTATGGGCACGTCGGGCGCCGGCTTTTTGGAATCCGCAAAAAGGACGCGGCCGCTTACGCCGGAAGGCAATCCCAGTTCGAAGATCTTTGTCGTTTCCGATCCCGTTTTTGGGGCGACCACCTCAAAAGATTTCGTCGCGTAACCTTCTGCGGAGATTTTCAGATATGTGGATTGACCGGGTTCTAAATAGAAGCGGAAGCCGCCCGGCCCTTCGCCGTCCGTGAGTATTTCTCCTGCGCCGGGAGCTTTAAAATCCGTTATAGGCTGTCGGGTGGTCCCGTCGATCACACGCCCCCTGATGGTCACCTGGGTGTCCATCTTAATCATCAGCTTTTTGTTGCCGGCTTTTACTGTTACCTGCTTCATCAACTGGGGATTATGGGAGATGACTATGAGTGTTACGTCCCCCGGAGACAGGCCTCCTATCTTGAAATGGCCGCTCTCGTCTGTCTTCTGGACAGGCAGCCCGGTGTGTAGAATATTGATATGGGCGGTAACGGGTTTGCCGCCTGCGCCGACCACGTGTCCCTCTACCGTCATATCTTCGCCGAGGCTTATATCCACGCCAGATTTCGTTTCTCCCGGAGCCAGATCGACTGTGGCACCGCCGGGGGCATAACCTTTGGCAAAGGCCGTAAAAGTCATCTGCCCCGGAGCCATGCTTTCGAGGCGGTAGTTGCCATCGCTGTCGGAAGTCCCAAGAGTTCTTCGATCCACAACTGTGCTGAATCCGACTGAGTAATGGTCTGACGTATCAATTTTGGCCCCGCTGACGGGATCACCGGATGGATTTAGGACTCGGCCTTCCACTGTTGCGCCTTCGTCCAGTATAATTATTATATCGGTCTGATCGTCGCTGGAAACGGGGTATTCGATAGACCGCTTGAAAGCATAGCCCGGCGCGGTAACTTCTATCATTCCATTCTGGAAAGGCAGGAGCTCGAAGGTAAAGCGGCCGTCGGCATCGGAGGTTGTGCGGTTGTAATTGGTAGCGGAAAATTTTATTGAGCCGTTCCACGTGAGGGAGGCACCGGCTACGGGAGCGCCTTCTTTGTTTTGTATGTAGCCGCTTACTCGCACGACGGCGGTCATTGGCATATCATGCACTAGAGAATCGGAATCCGTAGGAAGATCGACGCCGGAATATGCAGGAACGCCGTTGTGGTAGGACGTGCGGGGGTTGGCGGCAATGGTGTAACCCGGTAGTTCTACGGTAATATCCGGGCTGGCATCAGGGGGAATTTTCGAAAAGGAATATCTGCCGGCGGCGTCGGTGACGGCGAGGTCACTAGCCTGGTCACCGCTGTAGAACTGCACATTTGCGGAGGGCAGCGGTTCGCTGGTGTCTTTGTCTAAGACGGTTCCCGTCAGGTTATACCCGGAAAAGACGCGGACGGTTATGGCGGTGGTTTCTTTGTCGGTGAGTATGGGAGACAAGGCATCGGACGGTTCGCCGGGTGCGGACCAGAGGGGGATGCCGCTGTTGGCGGCTTTGACTTCGATGCTTACGGGGCCGGAGGGAAGCTGCTCCAGATTAAAGGAGCCGTCTGCCTCTGTTGTGGCGTGGGCGGCGGCTTTCCCGGCGGGAAGAACGCTGACTTTGACGCCGGCGGCGGGAGAATCGCCGGGAAACATCAACACGTGGCCGGCGATAGCGGCAGTGCCGCTGGTGATGCGAAGGTGGACGGGGCCGGTGGTGGGGACGAGAATATTGGTGGCCGTGGAGGGGCAGCCTTTCTGGGAAGGGTAGTCTCTCGCTTCCGCGCCGATGGTGGCGATGCCTGCTGGGACGTTCTCTATTATGAAGTCGCCGGACACAGAAACAGTGGTCCGCTGGTTGTCGTAATTCCAGCCGTCGCTAAGGGGGTCTTCCGAACGCAGGTGGACATTCGCGGTGCTGACGGGATTGTCGTTGAAGTCGGTTACCCGGCCGCGGATAGTATGAAGCGCGGGGATGACAAAATCCTGAGTCAGGCGGCGGATGCGGGGTTCGGTGGTGGCATCGCTGGCGGAAGCGAGGTCTGCAATGGCGCGGACGGGTCTGCGCAGTTCGACTCGCATGGACCCGCCGTCGCGGCCGCTGAGAGTATAACGGCCGTTCGCATCTATGGGTGAAACGTCGAGGCGATAACTTTGACTGCTGACAGGCTGGAGAGGATCGCCGTTTCGCCATAGCTCAATGGTGGCGGTAGTGTCGGGAGCGCCATTTTCGAATCTAACAGTCCCGGTTACTATTAAGGTGGGTTCTGTGATTTTGCGATTATCCGGACGGGTGCGGTGGGCAGAGGACGCTGAATCATTTTGCGATGATCCACGATTTTTCTGTGCGCCACGAGCGCTGGTATTTTCCCTGGACTCTAACGTGGTGATTTTCGCGGCGGCGGGAGTTTCGGAGGCGATTGACACGTTGCGCGCTGGCGAATTGGTGGTAGCACCGTCATCGCAGCCGGGACATAGCAGGGCGACCATTACGGCTATGGTAACGCAGGCGATGCGACCGCTGCGAAACATTTGAGTTACTGCGTAGAGCGAGGGGCTGGGGTGAAATGTCATTGGTTCGATGACTCCCTACTGTCGAAATGGATGGGACAAACGCCTTTCTGAACTTACAAGGAGAATTGGACGGCAGGTCGGATGGGGGCGCAGCGGCGGACTTTCTATATCAACTCGTCTACGCGGTCTTGGGAATCAGTCGCGGATATAATTTGTACCCTGTAATCTTAAAATTGCTACGACCCTGGAGCCAGACCGATTTCCGCATCTTCTACTCATTCGCAAAATTGTACGCCTCGGTTATGCGTCGCTGTTGTTGGCGCGGAAGGGATGTTGGGCTCGGACGTTGTTCAGGAATTGCGACGGCGCGAGATTGCCCATCTCTCTCTTGGTCGTGCGCAGTGCGACGTGACTTCCGCTGAAGCCTGTCGACAGGCTTTTGCCGACGGTCAACCGACGGTCGTCATCAATTGCGCCGCCTATACAGATGTGAACCGGGCGGAGTCTGAAATTGATCTCGCGATGGCGGTCAACCGCGACGGAGCGGCTAATGTCGCGCAGGCGTGTTCCGATATGGGCGCTTCCTGCATCTATGTCAGCACGGATTATGTTTTTGACGGGGGCAAACCGGAACCATACGAGCCGACGGATTTAACCAATCCCATCAATGCCTATGGCCGGACGAAACTTGCCGGCGAGCAGGCGGTTGTCGCCGCGCTGCCAGATGGGAAATGGACTATTGCCCGGACCTCATGGCTGTATGGGGCCCATGGTCCAAATTTCGTAAAGACGATGCTGCGGCTGGCTCGCGATGGTAAATATCTCAAGATTATCAGCGATCAACGCGGCGCGCCGACCTATACGGTTGATCTTGCCCGCGCTTTGGTTGATATGGCCATTGGCGCGGCAGGCGGGGTTGTCCATGTTACCAACTCGGGCGCTTGCAGCTGGTATGAGTTTGCCCAGGAAATCTTTGCCCTGTCCGGCGTTAACCCGCTGTCACTAATCCCCTGCGCAACGGCGGATTTCCCGACGGCAGCCTGTCGCCCTTCCAATAGTCAGCTCTCGTCAACGAGCCTGGTGGATCGCCAAGTCGCCCCGTTGCCGCCCTGGCAGGACGGTTTGCGCCGGTATCTTGCCGAGACTGGTGATCTATCTCAATGAGCAAAAAGGACGCATCTTTTGGGCACCTGCGCCCAACCACCGCGCCGGAAATGCTGGATCGGGCCTATGCGGTCTCTGTCCGCATTGCGCCAATTTTATGGGGATGCGCCTTTGTTTCCGCCACCGGCAGTTACGCGCTTTCTGCTGGAATGGATTGGATTGAAAGTGCAGAAACCTCAAATCCGTATATGGTCGCGGGCATCCTGCCGCTTATCCTTTTTGCGGAATACGCAATTGCCGTTGCCCTGCTGGCGCTGTTCCAGGGGCTTATCTTTCCCCGTCGCCCACTGGGGGTTAAACCCCTGACTCGCACGGCACTGCGCAAACTGCCCGGCTTTTTTCTCACCAACCTGCTGTACCTGTTTACGGTCATGGTTATCGCCGTTGTAGCCTATGCTGTTTTCACCCTCGAAACAATCCCTGGCGGCCTATACGGCCGAGCGCTGGCCGGAACGGCTGTCGCCATCGTCGGCCTTTGGATGACTGTTCGCCTGAGCCTCGCTCCCATCATCTGCCTTATTGAAGACGCATCGCCATTTTCGGCCTTTGTGCGTTCACGGCTCCTGACGTCGACTCGCGCTGCCACTTCGCACCGCCGGTCGGATAATCCGGTATTCCGTTGGTTGGCTGCGGCTGCGCTGCCCGGCGTGTTGATGCTGGCCATCGCGGCGGCGTTTGGTGCCTATGCGTACCTGCGGCTGGAAATCCGAGCGCCCCTTGACTGGGAAAGTCCCCCCGTCTCAAATCTGCTGAACCTGTTCGAGTTTGCCGCCGGGATAATTGCCGCCCCGCTGTATTGGGCCGGCCTGATGGGGCTGTATGTGGAATATCGGATGCGTCACGAGGCCCTCGATTTTTATCTGCGCCTGCGAGATCAGCGGCGAAACAACGGCGACGCCGCTGAAACCTTTGGTGTAGATGCGGATTGATAATAGCGTGAAACGTTCTAATCCGCTTGCCTTAGCTTTATCCACCCCCACAGGAATAGCATCTGCATGACACCATCGCACTTTTCCGGGCACAACGCGCCGGGAAATTTGTCAATGACTCTGGCAACTTCGCACCAACTATAATTAAGGTATGACTGACATGACAAGCTTTGCTAACCAGGACACTTTCAGCGATGACATGGACGAGGATTTCGGCGCGCTGCTGGAGAACCATCTCCCGACGAAGGTGCCCAAGCGGCAGGAGCTTGTCGATGCCACGGTCGTGCGCCTGCTTGATGATGTGGTGCTGCTGAACTACGGCAGCAAAGAGGAAGCGAGCGTGCTCGCGGCCGAGTTCATGGATGCCCACGGCGTGGTCATGGTAAAACCGGGCGACAGCATGCGCCTTCAGATGACCGGCCACGATGACGACGGCATACCCCAGTTCAGCTATAAAAAGGCGCTCCAGGCGGAATCTCTCGGGATGCTGGCCCAGGCGGCCAAGGCTCGGGTTCCGGTGCGCGGTGTGGTTACCAAGGCTGTAAACAGCGGAGTGATTGTGGATGTCGGCGGAGTGCAGGCGTTTATGCCGGCCAGCCAGACCGATGTGCGCCGCGTAAACGATCTGAACACTCTCATTGGCCAGACCATTGAGGCCTACGTGCTGGAGTTCGACGAAAGCCAGAACCGCGCGATACTGTCGCGCCGGGCTCTGCTGTCTGAACGTCAGGATGCGGACAAAGAAAAGTTTATGGAGACGATCACCCCCGGCGCTGTCGTGAGGGGCAAAGTCCGCGAGGTTCTCGATTTTGGCGCGTTTGTCGAGATTGGTCCCGTTGAGGCCCTTGTGCCCCGCAGCGAAATTTCCTATGAACGCTCCGCCAAAATGGAAGATTTTCTTGCTCCTGGCCAGGAAGCCGATTTTAAGGTGATGGAAATTTCCCGGGAGTCCGGCCGCATCACCCTCAGCCGTAAGCGCCTTGGTGAAGATCCATGGAGCACCATCCGCGATACCTATGGCGTGGGAACCAACGTCTCGGGGAAAATCGTTTCCGTTCAGTCTTTCGGAGCGTTCGTCCAGCTTCAGGAAGGCATCACGGGCTTGATTCACGCGGGCGACATCAGCTGGGACAGCGAGCGCAAAGTTGTTGAAGACATGTTTAAAATTGGCGACACTGTTACCTGTCTCGTCACGGAAGTTGACCCTGCCGCGAAGCGCCTGGGCCTGAGCCTGAAACATCTCAGCCGCGACCCGTGGACCGACCTCGTCGACCGCTACCCCGTCGGATCCCGTCACAAGGGAACGGTGACGAAGCTGCGGGACTTTGGCGCGTTTGTCCGCCTGGATGAAAGCGTGGAGGGTCTGTTGCACATCGGCGATTTGAGCTGGGAAAAGCGCCCCACCCACCCGTCAGAATTTGTGTCGGAAAATCAGGAAATCGACGTCACAATTTTGTCCCACGACCTGGAACGCCGCCGCATCGGTCTCGGCGTGAAGCAGCTCACCGGCTCTCCGTTTGAGCAATTCACCAGCGAAAACCCTGTTGGCAGCGTCATCGTCGCGAAAGTCAGCCGCATTGTTCCTTTTGGCGCGTTTGTTGAACTTCTGCCCGGTCTGGAAGGCTTGATTCATATAAGCGAGCTGGATGAAGAGCGAGTGGATAAGCCGGAGCGGGTCGTTCGTCTTGGCGAAGAAGTGCGCGTTAAGATTCTCGATACGACGAAAGACAAACAGCGCATTTCGCTCAGCCTGAAAGAAGCTGTTCGGGATGAAGAACGGGAAAACATTAAGCAGTATGGCGGATCGCAAGATGCGCCAAAATCCGGCAGTATGGGTTCTGCTTTCGGCGCGGCGCTTCAGGCGGCAATGAAAAAGTAAGGCAACGGATCTTGAGCGTTGCGGAGCGGCGCTAACAAAATTAAGCTTTTAGTGCAGACACGCAAAGAAGGAGAGGGTGCGGAGAGATCTTTCTCTCGCCTTTTACTTCTTTGCGTCCTGCTTTAGCTCCGCCAGCACTGACAACGCCTGGAACGGCGTCAGGGCGTTGATCTCCAAAGCCCGAATCTTTTCCAGCACCGGATGATCCTGCAGATCAAAGAAGGTGAGCTGTACGGTTCGCTCCTCTACCCGTAACGAGGATTCCGGTTTCCCGCCGCCACTACCCGCTGCGCCGGTCTGTACGTGGATCGCATTTCCCTTTTCCAGGTCCGCCAGTATCCGCCGCGCCCGTTGCACCGCCGTCCGCGGCAGGCCCGCTACCTGCGCCGCGTAGATGCCATAGCTGTGATCCGTATGCCCGCGGAGAATCCGGTACAAAAAGGCGACCCGTTCCTCTTCCTCATGCACCGCCACGTTGTAATTTCGCACCCGCTCCAGCGGCCCCTCAAGGCCTGCTAGCTCATGATAATGGGTTGCGAACAGCGTCTTTGGTCTGCGCCCCGGCGTGTTATGCAGATATTCTACCACCGACCATGCGATGGACAGCCCGTCATAGGTGGAAGTGCCGCGCCCGATTTCGTCCAGAATCACCAGGCTGTTGTCCGTGGCGTTGTTCAGGATGTTAGCTGTCTCGCTCATCTCCACCAGGAACGTGGATTGGCCCTTGGCGATCTGGTCCATGGCGCCCACCCGCGTAAAAATACGATCCACAGGCGCCATCCTCGCCTCCGTGGCCGGCACGAAACTACCGATGTGGGCCATTAGAGTGATCAGCGCGACCTGGCGGATATACGTGCTTTTACCCGCCATGTTCGGGCCGGTGATGATAAGAATCTGCTCCGCCACGTTGTCCAGCCGCGTATCGTTAGGGACAAATGGTGTCTCTGAGCGGAGGGTTTCCAGCACTGGGTGGCGGCCGTCGCGGATGATAATTTCGGATGGGGGTTGCGGACGGCTCGGCGAGCTATCCCTACCTTGATCTTCGACGGTCGGTCGCACATAGCGCCGCGCGCATGCGGTTACTGCGAACGAGTAAAGCGCGTCAAGCTGCGCTACCGCCTGGGCTGTGGCCTGTATCTGCCGGGCCTCCGCGCAAACCGCCGCCCGAAGCTCCTCGAAAAGTTTGAATTCCAGTTCGTTCGCACGCTCGTCCGCGTTGAGGATGACCTCTTCTTTTTCTTTCAGCTCCGGGGTCACATAGCGTTCGCCGCTGGTCAGTGTCTGCTTTCTGATCCATTCTGGCGGCACCTTGGCGACATGGCTGTGGCTGACCTCCAGGTAATAGCCAAACACGCGGTTGAATCCGACTTTAAGATTATTGATGCCCGTGCGTTCCGCCTCGCGCTGGCGCAGGGCGGCAATCCATGATTTGCTGTCGCCGGTGAGGGAGCGCAGCTCGTCCAGTTCAGCGTTATAACCGGCGTTCAGCATTCCGCCGTCTCGAATAGAGAGCGGCGGTTGATCGGCAATGGCAGCATTTAGCCGGGCTGAAAGCGCTTCGAGCGGATTCATTTTTGCGGAAAGAACAGTAAGAAGATTTTTCTCGTTTACCGCTTGCTTTTGCGGGGAGATATCTCTTGTCTCAACGCGTTTGATGTAGTCATTTCTGATATGAGGTGAGTCATGGATATTTTGATCGGAATCGTCATCGTCGCCGCTATCGGCGGTCTCGGGTGGCTGGCCATTCGCAACAACAAAAGCACTGACGGAACCGTCGACCATCTCGACAAAACCAGCACCTTTGACTCCGACTATGGGGACAGTGGCGGCAGCGACGATTAAGTCTCGCATCGGCCCGATCCGCTGAAGGCTGTTTTTTAGCGAAAGCAGGTCTCGCCCGTTTGCCGACCCGCAGGAGCACCGGCTTACGATGCGTTCCATGTCGGCTATGCCCTTCAGCAGGGCGCCGATTTTCTCCCGCGCCTCGTGATTTATCACCAGCGAATCCACGGCGTCCAGTCGTTGGTTGATGCGAACGGAATCCCGCAGCGGCTGCAAAATCCATGTGCGCAGCATCCGGCCGCCCATGGGCGTCGCTGTGCGGTCCAGCACCTCGAACAGCGTATGACGCCGCGAGGCGTCGGTCAAATTGGTCACCAGTTCCAGGCTGCGCTGCGTGGTGCCGTCCAGCACCATGTAATCGCCCGGGTGGTGCATCCGCACTTCGTTCACATGGATGAGCTGTCCGCGCTGAGTCTCGGCCAGGTACTGCAGGATCACTCCCGCCGCGCGCGTCGCCAGCACGCTTTCTTCCAGCCCAAAGCCGTGCAGGTCGCGGGTCCCGAAATGTTGAATCAGCGCCTGGCGTGCTGCGTAATGGGTCGCCCCTGATGGGTCGACCGTGGCCAGCGGCAACGTCTGCCCCCGCAGGTCGTTCGCGCCGCCGGGAGAATTGTCCAGCGACAGCGCAGCGATCACATCGCCGCCCTCGAACCAGTTCCGCTGATCAGAAGTCACCACCACTTCGCTCGGGGATAACCGCACCAGTTCCGTAATGCACTCCGCTGCGCAATCCGCCGCCGAAAACTCACAAACAAGGAACTCGCCCGTGGAAAAATCCAGCGCCGCCAGCCCCAACGCCGTGGCACGCTTATCCTCAGTGGTATCCGCGGCGATCAGCGCCACCAGGTAATTGTTCGCCTTGTCCGACAACAGCGATTCTTCCAGCACGGTGCCGGGCGTGACCACCCGCACAACCTCGCGCCGCACCACGCCCTTCGCTGTCTTGGGGTTCTCTGTCTGCTCACACATGGCCACGCGATACCCGGCCCGGATCATCCGCGCCAGGTAGCCGTCCACGCTGTGATAAGGCACTCCCGCCAGCGGCACAGGGCTGCCGTCTATGTCTGTCCCGCGGCTTGTCAGCGTGATGCCCATTACTTCGGAACAGGTGCGCGCGTCCTCGAAAAACATCTCATAGAAATCGCCGCACCGGAAAAACAGCACGTGATCCGGGTGTTCCGCCTTAATCTGCTGATACTGACGCAGCAGCGGGGTCAATTCACCGACGCCGCTTTTGGCTGGTTTGGCTTTGGACGGCTCTTTTGATTGGTCTGTCATGGGTTTGGTTACGGATCAGTTATGAGTTCGTGGCCGGGGTATTCCTTGAACGGGTAGGGATGGGCCGCCGAGCCGTACGAAGCCCATGCGAATTGTGCACGCGGATAAGCTGGCCCACGGAATACTGAACCGGCAAACCGGGTAAACAGGTTCATGTATATCTCAAAAATTCTTCCAGTGGCGCTCATACTTGCCACATCTGCCCTCGCGCAGGCAGCCCCTCTTATCGGCATTAACGTCGACGCTTCCGGCGACTCCGTGACCGATACCCGCTTTGTCCTCTCGTCCAGTTACGTCGACGCCATCACCAGCGCTGGCGGCATTCCCCTGCTGCTGCCTCCGGCACTCAATCCTGACGCAGTTGCGCGTTATGCGGAGCTGTGCGACGGCTTTCTATTCACTGGCGGGCGCGACATAAACCCCAGCCGCTATGGCAACGAGATGAGCACTTATACGAAACTCGTAAACCCGCGCCGCGAAAACTTTGATTTCGCGCTCATTGATGCGGTTCTGGCAGCAAAAAAGCCGATTTTGGGTATTTGTCTCGGATCGCAGGAGTTAAACGTGGCGCTGGGCGGCAGCATGATTCAGGATCTGCCCACGGAAACGTCGTCTACCGTTGCCCATAAGCCGGGCAACGTTGAGAACTATGCGCACTTCGTGGAAGTAACCACGGGTACGAAGCTACAGGACATCACTGGCACGACCACCCTGCAGGTAAACAGCAGCCACCACCAGGCCTGTGACCGCCTGGGCAGCGGCGTTTTGGTAATGGCCCGTGCGCCGGATGGCATCGTGGAAAGCTTTCAGGTGGAAAATCAACCTTTCGCCATGGGAGTTCAGTGGCACCCGGAACACCTGACCACCGCGCCGGAACATCTGGCAGTATATGAGGCGCTGGTAAAAGCCGCCGAAAAGAAGTAGCATAGGCGTCCCGCCTGTGTGACGCGGGCGGGAAATATAACCCTAAATAGCCATTCATTCACCCAAACATGATCGGCTTGGTTTCAACGCTGTAACCTGTTGGCGGGGGGTGCGGGCGTTTATCGCCTCCGCCGGCAGTCCGGGGTTCGTGCCGCGTACGGTCACGTCCCGGAGGCGGAGGATCCAGTTTAAAGTTTCTCCGGAATCAATATTGGACAGCCTCATTCCAATCGACTTGAGCCGGTGCGGTTTCAGGTTCAAAATACCACAAATCGTTTTGCCGTAAAATACGGGGATAGGGGTCATAGCTAACTATTCCGCCAAATAGCCAGAGCCGTCCCGATGCGCCATACCAAGCCGGCGCATGCGAGCGGGCACCGGGATGTGCTGTAACTCCTTCCGCTGGATAAACTGCCATTTCATCAACTCGGGATGACCCATTAATCCATGTCCAGTTTCCGGTTGCAGTATTGTAGTTCCATAAAGCTGCTGAAGTTTCATTTGCCGGCCCGACAATTCCACCCATAAGCCACAGATGGTCTGTGGAATCATTCCATCCTATAGCTCCAAATGCCCGCGGTGGATTATTGCCAGGCGCGGGAACCCCTTGTTCACCGTATATGGCTTCTCCTGTTGGCCGATCAACACCCTTCATCTAGGTCCAAAGCCCCGTTGACGGCGTAAACTTCCATAGATCGTTAAGGAAGCCGCCTGACGTAGCGCCAAATCCAGACCCTCCAAACAGCCATAAGTTTCCTTGAGAATCCGTCCAAGATACACTGCCGTCTCTTGCACCGGGAATGTTGTCTGGCGCCTGCACTCCCTGCACCCCATACGTTCCACGGCTGTTAAAAGTGTTGCTTCCTCCCACCCATGTCCACCTGTTGGATGTCGGATTATATCTCCAGAAATCATTCAACGCTACCTGTTGCGAACCGGAGGTTGTTCTTCCTCCGAACATCCACAGATCGCCTTTGCTGTCTGCCCATGAGGCAGCCCTATACCTGGCGCCAGGGCAGGTTTCCGTAGTTGCGATATCACGAATTCCGTAATTGCCCGGCTGGTTTTTCTGGTCGCTGCCATGCTTCCATGTCCAATTGTCTGTTAAAGGCTCATATTTCCACAGGTCGTTAAAGCTAGATCCCGGTGATCCGACGCTCCCCCCAAACAACCACAAAATTCCGGAACTATCGACCCATGTAGATGCCGCATCTCGCGCCCCTGGAGAGTTCGCGGGGTTACCCTCTCCCTTTGTGCCATATATGCCAGGTGCATTAGGACTACTGCTTCCTTTCATCCACGTCCAATAGCCGGTTTCGGTGTTATACTTCCACAGGTCATTCATGATTCCGTAGCTATTTCCGCCGAAGAGCCACAAATTCCCATCTGTTCCTGTCCGTGCGGAGGCACTAGACCTGACTCCCGGCCAATTTGCAGGCGCGGATTCTCCCAGTGCTCCGTAAAACGCGTCGCGGGGCTGAGGGCTCCCATTAAAGCAGGTCCATTGATTAGGAGCGGCGTGAGATGAGTGGGATAATAGGACGAAGATTAGTAGCGCCGGAACCGTGCGCAAGGCACTGTGGAAGCTGCGCAAAAGTCTTGCCGGTAAATTAAGTTTTGCCATCGGGCAAAAACTGATCTGGTTGCCTTTAAACATACGTCGGCTTTCGAGTAACGATATAGGCAACAATACCATCTATAGCAGGATCGCTGTCAACTACTAGCCTGGCTAGCTAACAGAAACAGGTAAAACCCGCGTCAAAGTTAATATTTTCAACCGCGCCGTGATGCTCTTGTATAAGCCGAGGAAACCATCTGTACCGCATACCCACCTCAAATCCAGGCGCATCACCGTTCAGCCAGACTCCCTGGTGGCTTTGGTCTATAGAAAAGCGGTAGCCGGGCGGGCACTACCCGCTCTGCTACCGCAGTCCAAATACGCGCATGTTGGTGCCGGGGTTGAAGTTGCAGATACGGAATCTGCCAAGCAGAATCGCAAATATGGGTAATAAAAAAACCGCCGCCTTGCGGGCGGCGGTTTTAATGCTATTCTTCGTCGTTTTCCTCGTCGTCGTCGTCATCGTCCGAGTCATATTCTTCTTCGTCCATCTCACGAATGCGAAGCACGCCTTCCTGATCGTGAAATCCGATGCAGACCACAACTTCTGGATCCGGCAGGATATCAACGCAGCGGCCAAATGCCGCTATGGTGCGGGCAATCAGGTAACCATTAATGCCACGATCTTTGTCTTCGGTGTCAAAAGACGCTTCAAAGAGATCGGCCAGCTCGGGAGCGGCGGGGCCTTCGATTTCCTCATCGGGAACCGTTGCCCAGTCGTCGTCTTCCTCTTCTTCTGAGTTGTACTCAGAGCAAAGGAAGAACGCGCCGGTCCAGTGGTTTTCCATTTCGTATTCGAAATAGACCGCCACGGCGTCAATCTCTTCCGCCTCTTCGTAAGAGCGTTTCAGGCCTTCTTCAAGCTCTTCCATGTAATCAGCCAGGTCAACTTCGGCGATTTTTTTTGCCGAGTCTTTCCCGGCAAGTTTTTCGCACCTTTTTTTGGCTGCTTTTTCCAGACCATCCCAATCGCCTTCGGCGATGTAGTCTTTCATCTCTTCTATCTGATCATATATACGCACGGTGCCGGTCTCCGGTTTTACAGTCGCTCGAAACAGCCGGCATGGTGCCCGGCTCCGAGAAAACAACCGTAAAGAGCATGGCACAAAAAATTTCCCTTGCGCCCATAAATCAACATACTCAAAATAATTTTGTATATCCGGCACGGGTTTTGTAGATGCTCTCACTATGAGTGAAAATTTTGCATCTGTTCCGGGTGACCTAGGCGAACTTCCGAGCCAGGACGCGGGCATCGGAAACCTTTGGTATAAAGACGCTGTATTTTATGAAGTCCATGTTAGGGCGTTCGCAGACAGCAACGGCGACGGCATCGGCGACTTTAAAGGTCTAACCAGCAAGTTGGCCTATATCCGCGATTTGGGAGTCACCTGCATATGGCTGCTGCCCTTTTACCCGTCGCCTTTGCGGGACGACGGATATGATATTGCCGATTATTACAATGTAAACCCGGACTATGGCACCATAGAAGACCTGGTGGAATTCCTGGATACGGCTCATCATATGGGTATTCGCGTTGTTGCGGACCTCGTAATGAACCATACGAGTAGTGATTGCGAATGGTTTCAGGAGGCTCGACGGGATCCGGACTCGCCATACCGCGATTATTTCGTTTGGAGCGACGACCCTACGAAATACGCCGACGCCCGTATTATTTTCTGCGACACGGAGGCCAGCAACTGGACTTTCGATCCCGTGGCGGGTCAACACTTCTGGCATCGCTTTTTCAGCCATCAGCCCGATCTGAATTATGAGAACCCGACCGTGCAGGAAGAGATGCTAAAGGCGCTGGACTTCTGGATGTCAAAGGGCCTGGACGGCTTCCGAGTGGACGCCATTCCCTACCTGTTCGAAGAAGAAGGCACCAACTGCGAAAACCTTCCGAAAACCCATGAGTTCTGCAAACGCCTCCGTAAGCACTTCGACGAAAGATATCCAAACGGGCTTCTCCTGGCCGAAGCAAATCAGTGGCCTCAGGACGTGGTGGAGTATTTCGGCAAGGGCGATCAGTTTCATATGT
This sequence comes from Candidatus Sumerlaeales bacterium, assembly GCA_038243585.1. Taxonomy (GTDB): domain Bacteria; phylum Sumerlaeota; class Sumerlaeia; order Sumerlaeales; family Sumerlaeaceae; genus JAKFFN01. The sequence goes on from JBBSQY010000012.1 coordinate 37,796, forward strand.
GCTTCAATTTCCCGCTGATGCCGCGCATGTTTATGGCTATCCGGCGGGAAGACGCGACCCCCATCATCGACATCATTCGTCAGCTGCCTCTAATTCCTGAGAACTGCCAGTGGGCAACGTTTCTGCGCAATCATGATGAGCTGACGCTGGAAATGGTGACCGACGACGACCGCGATTATATGTGGAACGAATATGCCAGTGATCCCAGAATGCGCCTGAACCTGGGCATCCGTCGCCGCCTGTTCCCACTTATGGACAATGACCGTCGCCAGGTTGAACTGCTTCACAGCATGTTGTTTACCCTGCCAGGAAGCCCGATTCTATATTACGGCGATGAACTGGGCATGGGAGACAATATTTTCCTCGGCGATCGCAACGGGGTTCGGACGCCGATGCAGTGGAGCAATGATCGGAATGCAGGATTCAGTCGCGCAAACCCGAGCCGTCTCTATAGCCAAGTCATTATCGATCCGTCTTATAACTACGAGGCCGTCAACGTGGAGAGCGCCATGGCGCTGCGGTCATCGTTTCTCAACTGGCTACGCCAAACCATCCAGATTCGCCAGAGCCACAAAGCCTTCAGCCGTGGGAAGGTCGAGTTTTTCGATAATCCTAACAAGAAGGTACTGGCCTATATGTGTCGGTACAAAGACGATCTCGCTCTTGTCGTAAACAATCTGTCCAGGTTCAGCCAGTTCGTGGAGCTTGATCTGTCTGCTTACGACGGCTACGAGCCTATCGATTTATTTGGTCATACCCGGTTTCCAACCATAGGCTCCATGAGTTACCTGCTTACGCTTGGCCCTTATGGTTTCTACTGGTTCCGTCTGATTAAAAAGGAAGCGCCAGAGGTTTCAACTTGAGATAGCCGCATTAAATTCCTCGCAGCTCGGGGATACCTGCGCCCGGTTCGTCCAAGCGCATTAGCGACTCCCCTACCAATATTGCGTCGGCTCCGTAACCGGCCACTACCTCGGCATCGTCAGGGGTGTGGATTCCGCTTTCCCCGATGAAAACATATCCCGGCAGCGGCGCGCCCAGGAGTCGCATCACTCGTTCTGTCTGCTCGATATCTACTTCAAAATTCTTCAGGTTTCTGTTGTTGATCCCGATGATTTTCGCGCCGGACTCCGCCACGATGTCGGCTTCGGCTTCGCTGTGAACCTCTGTCACAGAATCCATCTGGAGGCTTGCTGCCAGCTCTCGAAAGTCCACAAGCTGATAACGGTCGAGAATAGACGCGATCAGCAGGATGGCTGACGCCCCCGCCTCTCGCGCCTCATATATCTGGTACTCGGTAATGGTGAAATCCTTACGCAGCAGAGGCGTCTGTGGCAGCGCCTTCCGAATCTGGCGGAGGTAATCGAGGTGTCCCTTGAAAAACTCTTCATCGGTCAGTACGCTAATCGCCGAAGCCCCGTGCTCCGCGTAACTTTCCGCGATATGCACCGGGTCGAAGTCTTTTCTGATTATCCCTTTGCTGGGCGACGCTTTTTTCACCTCGGCTATAACATTGAGGGGGGCGTCGGGCTTGCGCTGTATGGCCGCACCGAACGCAGGGGGCAAATCAAGCCCGTCCAGTCGTGCGCGGATGTCCGCCAGGCTGCGCGTCCGGCTGACGTGATCTACAAACTCTGTTTTATACGCAACGATTTGATCTAGAATATGAGCCATGGCTGATAATTTCCCAAAATCGGCGGGATATTCATCTTCGAGCGTCGGAACCGACGTTTCGTCCGACAAATACAAAAACTGATTATCCCGCCTTCTTTCTTTGTTGATACGGTTTTAGCAACACCGGCCAACGATTATCGTTTGCGCTGGCTAACCCGATTTCCTCCGTAAGGCAACGACTCCCGATGGCCTCGTTAACCCGCATCTTTTACCGCTTTCGCAGTTTTATCCCCCGGCAGCTTTTACACAGCCCGCTGCTACTGATTTATCTATTTACCCTAACGGTGTATCTGGCAAACGGAAGAGGAATCGCCTTTGTGGATACAGGACCCGCCCGTCACCTGGTCCTTTCTCTGATCAGGGATCATGATCTTGATTTGTCTGAAATTCGAAACCAGGCAGAAACCCTTGAATTGTCTTATGTTATTAAAGAAGTCGACGGAAAGCTCATTTCTCAGTATCCTGTCGGCGCCGTGTTCATGGCGGTGCCGTATTATGTCGCGGGCATGCTGGCCGGGCTTTCACCGGATCAGTTTGATGGACTTGCGAAGCTGGAAAAATGGGCCGCAGCTAACCTTGGCGCGTTATTATCGGTGCTTTTCTGGGTGCTGCTGAGGCGCAGAACTAATGCGTCAGTAGGCATTCGAATCATTGTGTGGCTTGCTTTCGCGTTCGGGTCATCTAACTGGGTGGTCAATTCCCAGGGGTTGTGGCAACATACTCCGCTCCAGATTTTTGAGATACTCGCTCTGCTTGCGCTGCCCCGCCATCTGGAATTTAAAAAGAGCTTTTTCAGAGTCGCGTTGTGTGGTGTGCTGTTGGGGCTTGCCGGATTTATGCGCCCTACTGGCTATGTTCTGATTCCCGTGTGGGGACTCTACCTCATGTGGAAGAATTATCGCTTTGCCCTGCCCTACGGCATCGGCGTTGTACTCGGATTTATCCCGCAGGTGTTGTACAATCTAACTTATCTCCCCAGAAACGAGGGGGGGTATTTCCAGCTGATATTTACCAATGGATATTTCGACGAGCTGGAGCCGGTCCACAATTTCCTGGCCCTGTTGTTTAACCCCAGCAGAGGCATAGTCATTTTTTCGCCTTTTGTGCTGGTACTGGTGCTGTGGGCGTTTAAGCGAATCCGCAGATCTGTCGCGCCTGATTTCAGATCAGGGCTGCTTGCTCTGTCGTCGCTGGGGATATTTGTCGTGTATCTTGGTTTTGAGATTTGGTGGCAGGGGTGGTGTTACGGAGCTCGTTTCCTAAGCGACATCCATCCGTTCCTTTTGCTGCTTATGGTCCCTCCTCTTGAGTACATCATGTCCCGGCGCGGGCTGGTATCGATTCCTGCAATGGCGTTTGTTTCAGTGTGCCTTATCTGGTCTATTGGGGTTCAGGCGCTTGGGGCATGGCGCTACGACGGTGCCTGGGACGGGCGAGTCGTAATCGCGGGATTTGACGATGTCGCCTGGGACTGGCGTGACAATATTATCGCCGATGCCTGGTCTGGCAATGCCGATCCCTATTACAGATTTCAATCGCCTGACTATTATGAAGTCGTCCCTGGGCACATCTACAAGGTTGGGATGCGGGAAAGCGCTCAATTTCTGTATTCCGGTTTTTATGGTCAGGAGGACTGGGGCACATGGACCAGAGGAGCGATGCCGGGCGTTATGACGATGCACTTCAACGAGGTCCCCGGCAAATTGTACATTGCCGGGATGGGCACAGGCAGCAGTTATGCCCCGGCGCGCTTTACCATCAGCCTGAACGGCAACCATGTAAAGAAAGCCCTGATTCATCCCAGCGCATTTGTTAAGTGGAAAACGGAGATTGTTGAGATACCAATCAAGGAAAAGAACCTGACCGGCGGAGTGGAGCGGGTGTCCATTGTGTCTCACGACGGAGCTCGCGCCATGCCTACAGGCAGGTTCTATGGGATGGGTATAAAATATATGCTTTACGTGCCGACGGCAATGAAGGATGTGTCCACATCGGCCATTGAACAGCTAAGGCAAATGTGAGATAGCTTCCACTGCCCTGGCGGTGGCGCAACTCAAGTCCGCATTACAATAGGGGAATTTTCCAGTTTCAAATGCGCGGCTGGTTCTAGTCTAAAAAACATCTACTATGCCGGTACTGGCGCTAAAGCGGTAAACAAGCCACGCCGAAGCGCGCTGTAAATCTTTACAAATCAGCAACACCTATAAAATGAGGGTGCAAAGATGGATCCGGCTAAAGCCGGAAACTCGTCCTTCCTATATTATGCTGAGTTGCGCTCTCTGGCGGCACCCGGACCACTTAGAATTTAACCGTCTAATCTGGCAGAGGCTTCCCTTTGGTCTCGGGAGCAAACCAGATCACTATCATTCCCAGTACGTATACCATCGATATGGCCATGCCGGCCCGAGCGTAGCTTTGATCAAAGAAGCCCATCAGCGCGCCCATGTTCCAAGCGCCGATTGCAGCCAATATACGACCTGCGTTAAAGGCCAACCCTTGCGCGGTAGCGCGTACTCTCGTAGGGAATAGCTCTGGCAGATAAAGCGGCAGCCATCCAAAGAACGACGCGGTGAAGAAGCCGACCAGTCCGGTGGCAAAGATAAACAGCGGGCCGTACTCTTTCACATAGATGAACAGGAAGTAGGTCGCCGCGACAGAGAACGCGCACAGGAGAAAATAAGTGGGACGACGACCTATCTTTTGTCCTACAAGCGGAGCGGCCAGGCTGCCCATAATCGCGCCCAGGGCAACCACGAAATGGCTGTAGCCTTTCGCCGCCGGACGCTCTGGCCCCGCCAGCATATCTGTCCAGAGGGGAATCCACTGAACAATGCCCCAGGTTACAATCAGCGGGATGGATGCGAAAAGAGTCGCCAGGATAGTTCGGCTCAGCAGCGGCGCAGAAAAAATCTCCTGCAGCGGCTGAACGTTTTTCCCCTTTACCGCGTGTTTCCATTTTTCCGACTCTGGCACAAACAGTCTAATAAAAAAGGTCAGCAAGGCTGGCGATGCGCCAACCAGCAACAGCCACCGCCAACTGTCCGGGGTAACAGGCCAAATAATTCCTATAATCCCAACAATTACAAAACCAAAGTTGGCTGCGGCCCCGATAATGCCGGCCATCAGAGGCCGCAGACGAGCCGGCCATATCTCCATGACCAGCGCCACGCCCAGCGACCACTCGCCGCCCATACCCAGAGCAGCCAGAAACCGCAACACGCCAAGGTGCCATGGCTCCTGCGCGAAATAACAAAGCCCCGTGAAAATCGAGTAACAAAGAATGCTGTACGTCATGGCGCGCACCCGGCCAATCCGGTCGCCCAGCCAGCCAAAGACCAATCCGCCGCCGGCCGCTCCAATAAGAAAACATGCCGTAACGATACCCATCCAGACCTGAACAAATCCTTCATCAAAAACAGCGCCCGGCGCTTGCATTTCCATCAGCGCGGGACGCGCGATTAAAGGAAATATCCCCATCTCCATGCCGTCGAACATCCAGCCGAGGAAAGCCGCAAGGAGGGTCAGAATTTTTGCTTTGTTCGAGATGATTTGAGGCGTGGCCTCGCCTGTAGCGGACACGGGGACTTCGTTGGTCATGAGTAAGCCTTGTTTAAATTCTGTAAAATGTTATTAATGATCAGTGTAGGTAAACGGCCCGTGGGCAGTGTAAACAAAAACCCGCTGCTGGTAAATCCCTATACCTGATTAGGGATTTCAAAACCGGATCGATACGTTGTCGTCAAAAATGCGTTGGCCGCCGCTTCCTGCTCACCAGTAAATTTCTGGGCAGCCGGATCAAAAGTCAGCCATGGACCCAGCATACGCTGGTTCTTCTGAACGTCCACGCCGTTTACCAGCAGATGCTCATTAAACTGATCGATCATTCTGCTCAACTGAGGAAATTCTGCGGCTGACTTCAAAATTTCCGCGCCGTTTGCCGGCTTGCCCAGTTTGTGGGAAATGTTGCCCATGTGCGCAAGTCCCGCCGCCAAATGTCCTGATTCGATATTGGCCGCCACTGTTTCCGCTTTGCGCGACCGCACGGCATCAATGAAATTCTGATGGTGAGATCCGCCCCCATCGCCCTTGAACTGCTTTACACGTTTGCCTTTATTATCGTAAACCCAGCCGCCGTTGTTGTAGGCCAGATAATAGCCTTCCTTGCCTTTGACTTCAATCCCCACTCGCAGGCCATTCAAGTTGTCGGCTTCGCTTGCGCCTTTCGATGCGGGCAGGTTCCGAAGCTCACAAAAGATCGGTACAGGTTTGTAATCATACAGGACCGTTTGAGTGTTGGGCGTCGGTGCGTCGTCATCAAACCCGAACCGTCCGCCTACGCTTACGACTCGCGTAGGGAATTCCTTAATATCCAGAAACCACGATGCGAGGTCCATCATGTGTACCCCATTGTTTCCCAGTTCTCCGTTGCCGTAAGGCCAAAACCAGTGCCAGTCATAGTGCAGATTTTTTCGCGTCAGAGGCTCGTCTGGGGCTGGCCCAAGCCACAGGTTATAGTCCACTCCGGCGGGCGGCGCTTGCGGACCAGTTACCTTGGGCAGCGGCTGACGCAGGTTGTAGTAAATCCCCCGGATGTAATCCAGCTCGCCGATGTTGCCTTCTTTGATATACTGCCGCGCGCCCTGCAGGCCAGCGTCGGACCTGGACTGCATTCCTACCTGTACAATGCGGTTATGTTTTTTCGCCGCGGCAATCATCTGCTGACCTTCCCAGATCGTGTGAGATGCCGGCTTCTCCACGTAGACGTCTTTACCCGCCTCGCACGCCCAAACAGTCACCAGCGCATGCCAGTGATTCGGAGTGGCCACGCACACTGCGTCCACTTCCTTGTCTTCCAGAAGCCTGCGCACATCGGTGTATGTCTTCGGCTGCGTGCCTGCCTCTTTAAAATGTTTTTTTAGGGCTTCGGCCACGCGATTGCTATCGACATCGCACAGCGCCACGACTCTCACGCCGGGCATTGACTTAAACATTGCCACATGCTGGCTGCCCTTATTGCCTACCCCCACCACGGCCACGCGGATGTCTTCGTTTGCGCCAAAAATACGCGCATGAGGTAAAATTGTAACGGCAGCGGTAAGTGCTGCTGCTTTTTTAAGAAACGCGCGACGCGTATAGGACTCTTCCACCATGACAGTTCTCCGAAAGAAAATGAGGATGCATACAAAATCGCAAATGACGATTTACGCCAAGAACAATAGAAGCAAAGGCATGAAACTTAAGAATCAACAGGAAACTTAAAACGGTTGGTTATAGGGCGCAACTCAGTTCCATGAAAACTGGCTTTAGCCGGAAATTCGTAGTCATAGGCGTTCGTGCATTTTGGGGCGGACGGCTCGGCGAGCGACGGACGGCTCGGCGAGCCATCCCTACCTTTGTGCATAAGAAGTTTGTTCCGTGATAGGAAAGAATACCATTACTTCGTAACTTTTCCCGGAGGCATTTCTCGTGTTGACGAATTCAAGCCGCGGCGCCGGTCGCCTGTTGCTTCTGCTTTGCGTTTTAGTTTTTGCGCAGGTTGCCTGCGCAAAAGATGAGTACCGGGTCCTTTGGGTGGATCTGTTTCACGCTGGACTGCGGAGCCAGGCCGAGGCCGACACTATGCTTAAGACGGCGCGAGACGCGGGCTATAACACCGTTGTCATAGAAGTTCGCAAGGCCTGCGATGCTTATTATGAATCCAGCATTGAACCCAAAAACCCGGAGGTCCAGGCGGGTTTTGATCCGCTGGCGTATATTATTGAGCAGGCACACCGTGCCCCGCGCATGGAGGTTCATGCCTGGCTGGTCACCTATCGCGCGCGCATCAGCGGTGATTCCATGTGGAAAAATCCGGCTCATGTTTTTCAGCAGCATCCTGAATGGATCAGCGAGAAGAGCAACGGCACCAAGGTGGGCCCTAACAGCACCTACTTCCTCGATCCGGGCGTCCCGCAGGTAACTGATTATAACCTGACGGTGGTGCGGGATATCCTGTCACGTTACGACGTGGATGGAATCACGTTTGATTACCTACGCTATCCTGACTATGACGGTGCCGGCAATGAATGGGGTTATAATCCCATTGCTCTTGCCAGGTTCAATAAGCTGTACGGGCGAACCGGAAAGCCGTCTGCTTCTGATCCGCAATTTTCTGAGTTTCGCAGAAAGCAGATCTCCGACCATACGAGAAAAATCTATGCCCATGTGCGGGCGTGGCGGCCGCGGGTGAAGATTGGCGCGGCGACCATCACCTGGGGCGGGCTCAGTGAGAATTTCAAGGGAAGTTCCGCTTACTCCAACATCATGCAGGACTGGGAAACCATGGCGCTGGAGGGCTGGCTGGACGTGATTATGCCCATGAATTACAAGCGGGAGGCCGTGGCAACACAGGCACGGGATCATAGAGAATGGGCGCATTTTCTTGCGGACCTGAGCGAGCGTTCGGGCCGAGCCGGCGTTAATATCGTGGATGGCGAAGAGCTCAATTCGTTGTCGGGCATCTTAACCCAGATCTCCGCGACCAGGTTTTTGCCGGGCATGGACGGCATCGCGACATATGCCTATGCGGAGCCCCGCGCCTCCAGTGGCAAGATTCCGGATTTGGAATTTTTCAACACTATCAGGCGCGACGTCTTTACGGGATGGGCCAATGTGCCGGAGGCGACGTGGCTGACGCGACCAGCGGAGGGCCTTATCAAAGGGGTCGTTTCCAAAGACGGGCTGCCGGTGGACGGCGCGACCGTGCAACTGGGCAACAGGTCCACTAGGACAGACGGCACGGGTTTTTACGCTTTTGCGCGAGTGCAGCCAGGCAACCAGACGGTTACGGCGCAGAACGGCGATGGGGCTATTGGAACAATAAAGGTCACAGTTCAGGCGGGCAAAGTGGCGGAAGCGCCGATCGGGAGCAAGTAAGAAAGAAATTCTAGCGTTTGTAAGCCGTGGTTTACACTTTTCCGGACTCTTCCAGCGCGTTTAACGCTGGTCCGACGAGGTAGAGGGAGCCGAACAGGATAACGTATCCGCCGCTTTCCTGAGCGGCGGAACGGGCTTCTTGCAGAGCTTCCTCCACGGATTGGGCGATTGTAATTTGTTCGGGCGTCAGGAATTGACTGAGCGCCTTTTCAATGTGATCTGCCGATACGGCTCGGGGACTTGGTGGGACTACTGCCACCGCACGGGACACCGGCAGTTGGTGGAAAATACCGCCCAGCAGCTCGGTTCCGGCTTTATCTCGGAGAAACCCGGTCACGATCACGGCGGGACGTGAGCCAAAACGCCGATGGCAGGCACGGCCAAGGGCATTGGCGGACATAGCGCAGTGGGCACCGTCAATAACCACGGGCACGAGACCGTCTATCAGCTGGAAACGACCCGGTCACGCCGTGTGCTCTATACCGGCTTTGATGGTATCAGGGTTTAGCTGAGGCCACTCGTAACCACCAGGACTTGTGGCGAATTCAGGCTTTGCGAGTTCTGTTTCCAGATGCATTAGCGCTGTCAACGCGGTCGCGACGTTTGACGCCTGGTGAGCCCCTTCGAGAGACGGGCACAAGGTCATGCCATCGGCCAGCGCGTCGGAAAGATCCGTGGTCGCGGGCGTTTCAGTTGGGGTGGATTGAAAACGATAGCCGCTTAAACTTTCTGCCACGCCGGACATTTGGGACGGATTGATCGCCATTATCGGCTCAGCGGCTCCAATGTCATCACACCGGCGTCTTATTACATCGGTCACGGCACGCGAAGTACCCGGCGGCTGCGGCGCGACAATCGTTATGCCGTGAGGGCGGATAATTCCCGCCTTCTCCGCCGCGATGGCATGGACGCTATCTCCAAGAATTGCCGTATGATCCAAACCTATGGCCGTAATGATGTTGAGCAGCGGGCCCGCTGCCGGCCGATCGAACATATTTGTGGAATCCAGACGACCGCCCAAACCAGTCTCTACGATGGCTATATCGACCTGCTGCTCTGCAAAATGGACAAACGCTGCGGCGGTCAGTATTTCAAAGACCGTTCGAAATCCCGGATCGCCAACCGGCCGGACAGGACTGGCGCCGGTCTCGCCGTCATCTGTCATCATACGCCCAAGGTAACCGACCAGTCGGCAAAAATCGGCGTCCGATATCTCCGCGCCGTTTATCCGGATTCTTTCAGTAAAGCGGAACAGGTGGGGGGAAGTATACAGGCCGGTGCGAAAACCGCACCGGCGCAGGGCGGATTCTAAAAACGCGCAGGTGCTTCCTTTGCCCTTGGTTCCGGCGACATGGATGACAGCATAGCGCAGATGGGGATCTCCCAAAACGGTCAATTGTGCCCGAAACCTGTCCAAATCAAAAGCATGGGTATCATACTGTACAGCGCCGGTTCCCAGCATCCGCTCATAGTCGGTCATGGATAGCAGCCAGGCTTCGGCCTGAGAGTAATCAGAAATTGGAGGCATTATGGGCATGGCATTATACTATACAGCAGCAAGAGGCCTCAACTCATTACGGATTTTGGTTTGCGCAATGCCGGTGTCTCTCTTGCGGCCAGCGCTCCAAAGCGGTAATAGTTACCTGTTGTAAGTTTCGCCCATTTTTAAAATTTGTACTTCATTAATTAAAATGAGGAACGATTTCTGCTTAATTCCTTGTTGAATACGGAATTCCACCTGTTGGATATGCGTAGCATTCGATAACGAAGCAAGGCCGGTTAAAATTTTACAAGTATCCAACCATTGATCTTATCTAAAATCCCAATCTTTTTAACTACTAAGGAACCGCGGATGCCCGCAGGACAAGCTGCCCGTGCAATAACTGTATCCATGATGGTGGCCTTTTCCATCTGCGCAGGTGCTGTCCAGTGCGAAACCGTTTGGTCTGGCGACGCTGATTCCGCTGTGTTCATAAAACAACCACTGGAGCTGGCGCAGATACTGGAAGCGCCGACAGAGGAGCAAGAAGCACCCGAAGCTGCCGCTGACAGGCCCTCCTCAGCCGATCCTGATTCGTCTTCGCCTGAAGCAAATGCCGATACATTAAGCACGGAAGACGCCGACAGTGGCGAATTTGTTTTCGCAGGCGACCTGGCGAAGACGTTGAGAAAAATCGATCCTAAGGCTAAGGTGGATTGGGACGGGAAAATGCTTCGCATCCGGGCCAACGGTCAGGATTTTTCGATCTTCCCAACCGGCGAGGAAATGGTGATCAACGGAGATGTTGAGGCCAAGACCCCTCCATTGAAGTTTAGAAATGGGGAAGTTTATGTGCCCCAGAACATCGTTTCCCGAATTGGGGTGGAACTGGAAAAGAAGGTTGCCCCCGCGGTTACTGATTTACCGTCAACGGCATCTGCCGCGCTTACGCCTACGCCCGCACCCATTCTGACTCCGACGCCCGTAGTTTCGCCGGAGCCGTCGCCTTCAGGCGGAATCCTGCCGGATGTCGGACCTCTGATAGCGACGCCAACTCCAAAAACAACAGATACACCGGCATCCATATTACCTGATGTAGTCCTATCTCCCACCCCGGCGGCAACGCCTGTTCCGGTGGTTGTAACTCCGGCCACATCTGAGGCTACCCCGTTTCCGCAGGCTACCGCTGCCCCTACGCCAACCCCGACACCCACTCCGACGCCAACGCCGACTCCAACACCAGCACCTAATAAGGCAGAGATATCTGAAGCCGCGAAGCGCAATGCCACGCTGAGCACGGAGAGTTTTAAAGCGGCGCTGCGCGACCGGGTATCGGTGAGCACACAGGCCATGGCAACCTTTAACATGACCCAGCTTGAAGCGATGGCAGCCACCCGCAAGGTTACTAAAATCGTTATACATCCGGATGAAAGCGGTCTGGAGCGGGAAGATGAATACGGCAAAGAAAGTGCCCGCATTTCTCTCGAAATTGCTCAAAAATTGAAAAACCAATTGGACACGGCCGGGATTGATGCGGAACTTTCCAGGCAGAACGAAGATCCCGTGACAATCGGCAAAAGCATAGAACTGATCAGCAAGAGCGGCGCGCAGGCGCTTATTGTGGTCTCGGTCGGCTACAGCACAGCTTTTAAAGATCTTGGCGGCTATCGTGTATTTTATATGAACGAGTCCGTAGATTTTAACAGCCTGCAACCGCGCACGTTCGACGGCTCGGAGGTTGTACCGTCTGAGCTGAACTACCGTCCTTTTCAAGGGGCTAGCAAGGTACTTGCTTCTTCCGTTAAGAATAGCATAAGTGCTACCCTTGATCGTGAACCAGTGGGTACCAATCCTGCTCCTCAATATCTGACCAGGCGGGCGCCCATGGCTTCTGCCGCTGTAGTGGTGGGCTATTTAAGCAACCCTGCTGATGCACAAAGACTTACGGATGTGGCACAGCAGGACGCCATGGCCAAAGCCCTGGCTGAGGGGCTGCTAAATTTTGCAGCCCAGGTAAGCCAAGGCAAAGCCGCCGGCGATGGATCGGGAGAACAATGAGTATGGAGCCGAATCAAAGAGACCCGGGATTTGCACGGTTCGCCTTTACGGTTATCACAATTGCCTTGGTGGTTGTGACGCTGGGGCTTACGGGCATCTATTATGTATTCCAGGCAGGCGGCCCCGGCGGCGCGAAACGGTCGCTCAATATTTTGCGTGACAGAAACGCTCTTCCTCCAAATCAGGCCATGCTATACTATACCAAGGATGGCAAGCAACTGGTGGGAACCCCAGTGACCCTCGGTGATCTTGGAATGAACCACAGCGAAAAAGCCCGCCGAATTGTGGTGGCTTTGCTGGAAGGTGAGCGCAATGTGGGAATGAAGTCAGCGGTGCCCGAAGGCACAAGCCTGAAGAACGTCTTTGTGAACGATGAAGAAGTCGTGGTAAACCTTTCATCGCACATGATTTCAAATCTGCACGGAGGAATTGACGCGGAACTGCTGGCCGTGTATGCCGTGGTCAACAGTCTTCTGTTTAATCTCGAAGGCATTGACGCGGTGCAGATTCTTGTGGAAGATGAAAAGCTGCCCACGCTTGGTGGAAACATAGACATCAGTATTCCGCTGATTGCCAACGCTGCCATTACGCGCACCGGGTAATTCTAGCAAAGAGCCTCGCCTGCGTCAGTGGATGCGATGCCAGGACAGGCACTTAACAAACTTTTCGCTGATCGCCCGCCGAACAAAGCCGGAGCGCTTTTCCTTCTTTTGAATTCTCCGTGTAAACGCGGGTTTAGCTTTTTAATGGAACCCGACAATAATCAACCCGGTCAAACTGACCCGCTGCCTGACGGCCAGCACGTAGACAGCCTCTCAAACTCCGCAGTTGCCGGCCCGGCCGGCGAAGAATTTCGTTCTGGATTTGTTGCCATTCTTGGCAAGCCGAACGCTGGAAAGTCTACCTTGATGAACGCCATTGTTGGCGAAAAGGTAGCCATAACCTCCGACAAACCACAGACCACCCGCGACAGGATCGCCGGAATTTTTACAACAACGCGGTTCCAGATGATTTTCCTGGATACGCCGGGCGTTCTGGTGCCGCAGGATCGCTTTAATGAGGCGCTGGTTCACCGCGCCGCTGACGCCCTTCAGGGCGTGGATGTTATCTACCATCTGATCGACGCCTCTGATCGGGAACCGCCTAACGAACGGATCGCCCAGATACTTAACAAAGTTCCTAAATCGACGATCCGTTTCCTGGTCATCAATAAAATCGATAAAAAATTTCCGGGCGGTTCGGATGGAAAACCGTTTGTGCCGCCGGGCGTGAACACTGCGGATTACGATCAGATGTTTATGATCTCCGCCCTAAAAAAACACGCGCTGGATATTCTGATTGAGAGTACCTATCGCCAGCTAAAGCCCGGTCCTCTCTTTTATGACGCTGAACAGGTTTCAGATAAAGACATGAGATTTCTCGTGGCGGAGATCGTGCGGGAAAAAGTATTCCGCCGCACCGGAGCTGAAATTCCTTATTCTGTTTATACGGAGACGGAAGAGTTCGTGGAGCGGACGGGAAAAGATTTCATCCGCGTGATGATTTATACCGAACGCGACAGCCAGAAAGGTATCATTATTGGCGACGGCGGACGGGTGCTTAAGGATATCGGGACTGACGCCCGACGCGCCATTGAAACTCTGACGGGGAAGCCATGCTTTCTGGAACTCTGGGTGAAGGTGCGCAAAGACTGGCGCAAGAAGGAATTCGATCTCAATCACTTTGGCTTCAAGCTGCCAAAATCACGGAAGCCTTCCAAACCCAAAAAAGGGAACCCTCCCATCACATGAACGGTTGCAACTTTTCAGGCTTTTTCGTATCAATGCAGGTGTGTCGACAAGCCGCTACAACACTCTGCCTTGCTCTTGCGACAGCTTTTTCTCCAGCCCCGGCAACCGCTCAGCAGCCGACAACCACCACACAGGTGGCTGATACTCAAGATACGTCTACGGATTTTTTGAGTGATGACGGATGGCGCTCCCTTTCCCGGGAGCAGCGCCACGAGCGTTCGCGGCGCGCCATGATTGCCCGTTATATTCCTGACGGCAGTGCCCCAAAGGTTGAAGACCTTGACCGCTATGTGGAAAAATTTGGCGCTTTTACTGTTTACGATCCCCGCTATTATCTGTATAAAGTAACTGCGTCCCATGTGCCCGGCACCACCGGTTCTGTGGTACTCAGTGGTGAAAGTTATCCGCATCATTACGGCGCCGGAGTGCAAGATGCGCTGGAATCGCTGGGCTTCAATGTCACAGAAAACAAGGTGACAGCGCTGCCGAACCTGGCCGCCGGCCAGGCGCCTTACGGCATATCTACGACGAGTGCAGCCACCTTGCGGCGCGAACCCCGTGCCCGGGCCGAACAACTTAACAGTATCGCTCTTGGCGGTTGGATCCGCGTGTTACGTTCTGCCAATGATACAGACCTCTCCGCAGGAACAACGAGTTTCCGGCGTGGTCCGGGCGCTGACAAGCTTGAGAATGATATTCCCGGCGACTGGGTTCTTGCTCAAACTATGGAAGGTTATTTAGGATTTGCGCGCAAAGCGGACTTTGAAATGCGCGAGGACTACCAGCTTCCAGACGGAATTTTGACACTGCCACTGGCCGCGTCTGATGCCGCCACGACTTTGCCGGCGGGTGTATTTGTTTATGGCGATCCTCAAGCCGGATGGCGTTTATTTTCCGGGGAAAAACTTCCGGCCACGGCCAGGGTGTCTGATCTACGGTCCAATTTTACCGCCGAGCAGATTGAAGCGCTGATGAAACCGTTTATGGAAACCCGCTATGTATGGGGCGGCGTGACGGACGAAGGAATTGATTGCAGCGGCTTTTCTCAGTTTTTTATGCGGACTGCCGGAGTGATGATTCCGCGCGACGCGGTCCAGCAGGCTACGGGCGGGCATATCGTGGCATGGGGCCAGGATGTTTTAAAAAAGGCGAAGCCGGGGGACCTGATTTTCTTTGCCACCGATTCCGGGCGAATCAACCATGTTGCCGTCAGCCTGGGGAATGAACGTATTATACATTCCGCCGGCAAGGGTGTCCATTTGACGCGGCTGGATGAGCCTAAAGATTCTGACTCAGATGAAGCGTATGGCGGACGGGTGTTGTTTGCCAGGCGAATGGCGGCGCGGTAGGCGCGGAGTAAAGCATTTGACGCAAAGTCGCAAAGGACGCTAAGGAAAAGCTGAAGCAAGAGGAGTATCAGGAAATTAGCTGAGCTGATGTAAATCTTCAGTCCCTGTCCATGCTGCCCCGTGTCACGCCCAGTTTGCTTACTGCCTTTAGTTCTTTCCAGACCTGGCGGCCATCTTTTTCGCCTCTAATGGCGGGCAGGTAGGCGGTTATGGCTTTTGCAGTTTCGTCTGCTGTTTGCGCTATCAGTTCTATGCGGTATCGCCGGACGCCAGCGCCCAGCAGGCGATCCAGATATGCGCTGCCGCTTTGCGGAATGGCATTATAGACGGTGTTGCGGCACCCGGCGTCGGCCTTTACCGGGTGGTGGTACCCCAAGCGATCGCGTAATTCTATTTCATGACTTTCGCAGGGCCTGCCACAATTGGTAAAGTCTGTACCTTCGCTTAAAAACCGGCAAAACACGCAGTGCTCCATGTGAAACATGGGCAATTGCTGATGGATTGTTACTTCGAACCATTCCGGATGGGAGTGGCCGAGCAAATCGCAGAGCTGATCAATGTTGAGATCATAGCTGGGCGTGAGGCGGGCGAAGCCGTTTTCCATAAGGAGGGCAGCGGTTAGATCATTGGATACGTTGAGGCTGTAATCCGCAAGCAATGGCAGGTTTGGCGTGGTGCGCAGAATCTCCCATGCGGCCAGGCTACGGACAAGCACGGCGTCGGGCTGGGATTCCATGAGTTTTCGCACAAAGGGGGCTTCGCCCGGCTTTATGACACGAAGGGTCGCGGGGATGAATCGCTTCTGGCCGGGCGAAATGAGGGCGCGGGCTTCGCGGTGGAGGCGGATGTCCTCGAAGTCTGTATAGATGGTGTCGACGCCGGGGTGATCTATGGATGCGCGGACCTGGTCGAGGGTGCGGCAGAGGACGGAGAGGGATGCAGTGGCGGGGGTGGTTGCGGCGGAAGAAACCATCGGTTCAGTTGGTGTAGATTTGGAACCTGAGGTGACCTGATTGATCCTGGCGCTAATTTCGTCCCGGATTCGCACGTCCGACAGCGTGGGAACTGGCTCGCTGGACGCCGGGGCTCCGAGGGAGAGATTTTCAGGGCGGGTCCCGGTTCGGCGGTTGGTATTTCTTTCGGCGAGGGTTTGTAACAGCGCATCCACGGCCGTGCGGCGGAGCGCGTTCAAGCGACTCATGGGGACCATCAGGTCTCCCTGGAGATCGGCATCTATTTTTTCAAGGAAGAAAGGGGTGCCGCCGAGGCGGCCTATCTGATCTCGCAGGACTTGTTCAGTAAGCGGACGTGCCATAGCATATTCCGCTTGCTCGACATCTTCGACGAAAACGGATTCTCCCTGGGCGTGGGTGAGAGTCAAACGCAGGGGCGCCCCAACCCGGCCCTGAACATGGGCATGGACCGGACGTCGAAAACGGGGGGCCT
This sequence comes from Candidatus Sumerlaeales bacterium, assembly GCA_038243585.1. Lineage (GTDB taxonomy): Bacteria > Sumerlaeota > Sumerlaeia > Sumerlaeales > Sumerlaeaceae > JAKFFN01. Next base: position 54,508 of record JBBSQY010000012.1, read on the forward strand.
CTCCGGCAAAGGTTTCCGCGAGGCGCTTATCGAGGGCGGGGTCGCTTGTTTTCCAGACCCGATCGCCCGGGTTAATGCGGGAAAAATTTAAAGCACCGCGCCCAAAGCGGAGAATGGCATCCAGGGGACTATCTGGAGAGGTAATATTTGCCGTCTCAGAATTGGCTCGCCGAGGCGCCCGGGAAGAACTCTCGTGTTCTTCTATCTCGTAAACCCGCCCACCTTGCTCATCGCCGTCGGGGCGTCCGGCGTCAAAGACCACGCCATCGCCCGGTTTCAGAGGAGCGACCAGACGCATGGCGACACTATCACGAGAAACGTCCAGAACTTCGCCCAGGTAAAGACCGCGCTTCTTGGGGAATCGCCCCTCTACCACAGCCTGGTGATCTGTCGCGTGGAGGTATCCGCCGGTAAATCCCCGGCTGAAGGTCATCTCAAGCATCTCGCGGGTGTCCATGTCCATGACCGGATCGATGACCTCCCCGGCGGCACCCATCACTTCATCCACGGCCTTGCGGTAAGCCTGCACCGTCGCCGCAACGTACTCCGGGCTTTTAAGCCGTCCTTCGATTTTAAGGCTGACTATGCCGGCGCGGATAAGGGCACCGATATCTTCGTAGCCGGCGAGGTCTTTTGGCGACAATAGATAGCGCACATCGCCCAGATCCTGCTTTTGGTCATCGACGATCAAATCATAAGGAAGGCGGCATGCCTGGGCACACTCGCCCCGGTTGGCACTGCGCCCGCCGAGGGCTTCGCTGGTGAGGCACTGACCGCTGTACGCCACGCAGATGGCCCCATGGACAAAAACCTCGATCTCTTTATCTGTGCCCCGGCGCATCGTGCGAAGTTCTTTCAGGCTGGTCTCTCGGGCGGCTACTACACGTTCCAGACGCAGCCCAAGGGCTTCGGCTCCGAGAATGGATTCGGCAGCGGTAAGGGTCATTTGCGTGCTGGCGTGGACAGGAAGGTCTGGGGCAATCTGCGCGCATAAATGCGCCAGCCCAAGATCCTGGACGAGCACTGCGTCTACCCCGGCGCGGCTGCAGGCCATGACCACCTGCGCGATAGCAGGCAGTTCCGATGCAAAAACCAGCGTGTTCAAGGTCACATAACCACGCACGCCTCGAGTGTGCAGCCAGGCCATGATCTCCGGCAATTCAGCGAGGGAGAAGTTTGCGGCGCGTATGCGGGCGTTGAATTCCTGCAGGCCAAAATATACGGCATCCGCTCCGTTTTCGATGGCAGCGCGCATCATTTCGCGGTTTCCAGCAGGGGCGAGGATTTCCGGGCGGGAAGCGGCTGGCAAAGGCTGATTTTCGGGAGATTGTTCCCGGGCAATTTCAAGGATATGGTTCACAGGAAAAGGGACAGCGGGCGCGGGGAAGCATTCGGATTGGTTGGAGGTGTCTTTTACTGATGCGCGTTGATTAACCTTCGACGGAAACTATTTACGTAAATACGACTCTAACCGGTAGCACGGGCACTTTGCTATTTTTCTTGACGCGTGTATACGCGTTTATCATATTCGACATTATGCGAGCTAAGTACCGCCCGTGATCATTTGCAGCAAAAAAGGGAGACCATGTTTAAAGGCAAATCACACTTATTTTTTACTGTCGCAGCATTGGCATCAATGACAGGAGCTTCATCGGTTTCAAATGCAACCGTGTTTACAGTTGACGGCACACCGTCTACTTACGTTACGCTTTCAGCGGCAGTAGCGGCGGCGCAAGCTGCGCCAGGCGGACCACACATAATCAACATAACGGCGGATTCGCTGCCTACACCAGATGGCGAAATAGTTATCACGCAGCCAATCACCATTAACGGCAACGCTGACGGAGATGTTACCGGACCGGAAACAAAATGCGACATTCTGGTGGATATGGCGGCTATTAAGCTAGTTGGCACCAGCGCCGGCCAGGCGGAAAAGTGTTACATTGAAATCCAGACTGTCGGCGATGTTGTCATCAATGATCTCAGAATTCATCCCAATGCGGATGGTGGGACTGTTGCTGCGGAACAAGTCGATGGCGTGCGGATGTATCGTCCGGACGGCGGCACGGGAAACTATACGCTGAATCGTGTGTGGATTTCAGGCAGCGACGCAAATAACGCTTACGTGCCTCTCGACACCAGCGCTGACCTCTACAATTCAGGCGCAAAGCGCTGGGGCGGCGGCAGCAGCGCCTCCCGCGCGGTTGTTCAGCTGACGAGAGCGCCGGATACGGCGACCGGCAATTATAATGCGACACTTAATAGTTGCCATGTGGGCCTCGGGCAATCCGCGGCTATCAACATTCCAAACGACGATGCCAACATAGCTATAAACTCCGGAGTATATGGCCATTCCGCCCGAGACGGCATTCGGGTATCCGCTACTGGCGGGGATATAACGCTGAAAGGAACGGCGACGGATCGGCTGCGAGTGGTTCGCTCTCCAGGAATCAGTGGGGGCAATTCCCATGGGGTAGAAGTTGCCGGAGGAAGCGTCTCACTTATAGAATATGTGGATATCGCCACGATTCAAACAGGTAATAATTTAAGTCTGACAGGGAGTACTAATGTCCAAATGGCACGGTTTGTTCGAGCTATGGGAAAAATCGCTGATACCGCGCCATCAACAAATCATCTTATTTTTATGGGTGCCGCCGCTTCAATGACAGCTGAGGATATTACGGTGCATGCAAACGGTACAGTTGGAACGGATATCAATCCGTTTCAGGGGACGGCGAATTCGGATGGAACGATCTCGTTCACAGACTCTATTTTCACAAGCGCCAATCTGGGCACCGTTGATTATCAAAATAGCGACGCGGTCGGCACATTGTCTTTTACCAACAGTGCTCTGCCTACAGATGGGGCTGTCGGTGAATCTCTTGCAACTCCGCCGATTATCGGAGCAGCCGCGGCAGCGGTTACACTGACCCCCAACCCGCAGCTTGCTGTAAGCCCTAACTACCTGCTCACTCTCGCAAACTACGACTGGAGCGAAGCACAGGGGTCTCTTGATCCGCTAAATGGCCCAGGCAACCGTAATGTGTATCGTCCGAATCCCACGAATATACCTTATGCTACAGCGGCTTCAGGCGGCGAGGCACTAACGGGTGGAGCTGGCCCTCTTCCAGCCGGTATCGATGCATCTGAGTGGATGTTAATGCAGTAGAATTATTGATGTAATTGTCAGGCAGGTGCGGTTTCCTTTAATAGAAGGAAGCCGCGCCGGCAACAGTTTAGCCGGTCAAACTGGTATTAAGTTTCCCTTTAACAAATTCTTAAATATAAATCCCATTAAAGAAATGAAAGAGCCCCAATGTCAGGTTTCAAACTCCAAAATATTTTAAACACAGGTCTGGTGATGGGCTTTGCGGCGCTTGCCGCCTCGGCTGACGCTATGACGTTGAACATCAATGACGGAAGCACGTATACGCTTTCCGCGGCAGTGGCCGAAGTTTATGCGGCGGCAGATGGCCCAGACGTCATTAATCTTAACGTCGCTGCCCTCCTGACCCCCGACGGTCAGATTGTGCTGGACAAGCCGATCACGATTAACGGCAACGCAAATAGCCGTCCCGCACCAGATTCCCACTGCGATATTCTTGCCGATCAGGGATCAATACAGCAGGAGACTACAGCTGACGCAGGCCAACTTGGTAAGGCTTACCTGGAAATCAGCGCTCCGGGCACAGTAACTATCAACAATTTGAAGATTCATCCGAGTGCGAACGGTAAATTTGGCGCAGCTGCGAAAGTTGCCACGATTGTTGCGGGAATCCGTATGTGGAATCCAGTCGGAGCTACAGATGTGGGAAACTACAATCTGACCAATGTGCTTGTATCCGGTAGTGAAGCCAATAGCGGCAACGCGTTTATCCCTTTGGATTCAGGGGCCGACCTGTATAACGGAAGCAACAAAAAATGGGGCGGTTTTAATGGCGCTCAGCATGTTAATGTCGTGCTTTACGGCACCATTCAAGCTGACAATGGTACCGGCGCAGGAATTTTCAATATTGTACTGGATCATTGTAACGCGGGCATCGGATTTGGCGGCGCAGTTAACATAAATTCCACTGGCGGCACAACTTTAATAAAAGGTGGAATCTATGGCCATAGTGGCCGGGACGGCATTCGCGTTGCGAGCACCAGCGTAACACTCCAGGGTACTCACGACGATCGTCTGCGCGTTGTTCGCAGCACGAACATCACCGCTGGGAATTCGCACGGCGTGGAAATCGCCGGTGAGGTTACGTTGATGGAGTATGTAGACAGCGCGAGTGTTCAGACCGCAAACGCGTTTAGTATCCAGGGAGGCACAAAACTTGACGTGATGCGTTTTTGTCGCGCATTGGGCAAGTTCGACGCCGGGGCCAATGAGGCGTTCTATGTCTCAGGAACCGATACAACTATTGGTGTCGTTGAAGATAGCACGTTTGTCGGGAGCGGCAGCAACTTTAATCCTATGAACGTCCCCGCCGGTGTCGCTGATCCATTCACGCTGACTAATAGTATTTTTACCAGTGAGAATAATGGTACCGTCATCATCGCATCGCCTGCGGCCATTGAATTTGTAAATTGTGCCCTGCCTACGGACGGGTTTGTTGCTGAGTCGCTAGCGAATCCGCCTTTTACCGGCGCGGGCACTCCAACTGCGGCCCCTGTGATTTCTCTCAGCCCAAACTACATGCTTAGACTTGCCGATTATGATTGGAGCGAGGCTCAGGGTGCGGGTAAGCCAGGCAATGCCGTTGGAAACGCCAATGTGCTGCGTCCGTCTAATCCTGCGTACCAGACGGCTTCATCCACCAGTGGCCCTCTTAACGGCGGCGCGGGTGCGCCTGCGGCAGGCATTGATCCATCTGAATGGATGTTGATGCAGTAACCAGTACGCTCGAATTGTTATAATTAAAAAGCCGGCCCTTACTCGGGCCGGCTTTTTTTTGCTCCAGATAATCTACAGGTGCACCTTTTAGCCGCATATTCCTATGAAAAAAAGCAACAAATACCGCAGATTCTTTCGTTGGTGAATGTTTCGTAAATTAACATTACTCAGCTTGTCACGGAATTTGCCTGCAATTGTCCCGGTAAGCAACCTCATCTATTTCTTCCGCATTGAGAGTATCCGTGGCTTTCTTCTTCTCCTGGGATTTTAATAATTCCGTCGTCGACTCCAGGCATTTTCGCCTGATGTTGCTTGCCGTATCTGGGCTCCTTTTGTTTTCTGGATGCAAAAGGGAACAATCTGCCCGTCCGGCACCGCCGCCGGCTGAGGTCGAGGTTTACGTGGCGAAGGCGACAAGTGTACCGCTGACCTTCGAGTATATCGGGCAAACCGAAGCCAGCCAGGAGGTAGACGTGCGTGCCCGGGTGCAGGGAGTGGTATGGGAGCAGGGCTTCTCAGAGGGAACCTCTGTGACCGCAGGCCAGTTTCTGTATCGTATCGACCCGCGCCCATTTGAAGCTGATTTGCAGGTTGCCGATGCTCGGTCGTATCAAGCCAAGGTTGCCGTGCAGGCGGCTCAGCGCGACCTAAATCGAACCCGTTCTCTGACCGAGTCGGCAAGCATTGCCCGGGAGGAACTGGATGACGCTACCAGTCTTTACGAGACGTCTATGGCATCTTTGCGGCTGGCGGATGCGCAATTGCTTAAAGCAAGGCTTGAACTGAGCTTTACGACGGTTACGGCACCGGTTGGCGGCAGGATTGGTTTAGCTCTAAAGAGAGTAGGCGATCTGGTAGATACCGGCGAAAACAGTCTACTGTGTCGGATCACAACCCAGGACCCCATGTACGTCAATTTTTCTATTAGTGAGAAAGACATGCTGGAGTATCGGAACAACCTGAAGGCTGGACGGATTGAAGCTCCTCAAACCGAAGATTTCATAGTTGAAATCGGTCTTTTGGACAAAAGCACTTACCCCGAACGGGGACGTATTAACTTTTCTGATGTTACCATAGATCCTCGCACGGGCACGGGAACGCATCGGGCCGCGTTTCCAAACCCCGAGGGGCTGCTTCAGCCGGGCCAATATGTGGAAGTGCGCATCATCGGCGCTAACCGCACAAAAACAGTTATGGTTCCACAGGGCGCTGTGATGTTCGGAATGCAGGGAAGCTATGTTTATGTGGTCGGCGATGACGATAAGGTAGAAATGAGACCGGTGACCGCGACAGACTGGGAAGGTCTTAATTGGATAATTGAAGAGGGTCTCGCTGCGGGAGAACAAATCATTATTTCAGGCATTAACAAGACGCAACCTGGCGCGGATGTCAGTGTGACCACGGTAACGACTGAACTTGATAAGGAAACTCCAGTTGCGGACAGCTCGAAGAGCCAAGGGATAACCCCCGCGGCGGACAGCTCGGCGAGCCGTCCCTACCCAAAAGACAGCAAGATGCCGGCCTCGCCGAGGGAAAAAGCTGAGGCTCAAGCCAGGGCGGCGGGAACAACGCAAACTGTGTCAGCCGAGACCTTGACAACCACCAAAAGTGCGTCGGCCGAGACGGAATAATTACCCATGTTCAGTAAGTTTTTTATCGATCGACCAGTTTTCGCATCAGTACTTTCCATCATCATTACCCTGGCGGGATTGGTTGCTATCTGGAACTTGCCGATTGAGCAGTTTCCCGAGATCACGCCGCCTACCGTTAGCGTAAGTGCCAACTACCCTGGCGCCAGCGCCGAAGTTGTCGCTCAGTCTCTGGCGGCGCCGATAGAACAGGAACTTAGCGGCGCTCAGCACATGCTCTACTTCCAGACACAGTGTGCGAACAACGGCTCGCTGAACATCACTGTCACTTTTGAAACGGGAACCAACATCGATCTGGCGGCGGTAGAAGTGCAAAACCGCGTAAAGAGAGCGGAGCCGCGCCTGCCGCAGGAATCCATTCGCCAGGGCATAGTCGTCACGAAGAAGAGCACCGCGATTTTGATGGTGGCCGCGCTTCAGTCTGAAGGTGAGCAGTATAACGAACTGTTTCTCAACAACTACGCAACCATCAGTGTGCTCGACAGTATAAAGCGGGTCCCTGGCGTGGGCGATGCAACCGTGTATGGGGCAAAAGATTATAGCATGCGGCTTTGGATCAATCCAGATCGTATGGCAAACCTTGGCATTACCACCACGGACATTGCAACCGCCGTCAGTGAGCAGAACGGTCAGTTCGCGGCGGGAACGGTAGGCCAGGAGCCGAACAAGGACCCGGTTGTACTGACTTTCCCGGTTATTACCAGGGGACGGCTTGAAGAGCCTAAAGAGTTTGAAAATATTATTCTGCGCGCAAACCCGGACGGCAGCAAGGTCCTGATGAAGGATGTGGGCCGCGCGGAACTGGGCGCTCAGAGTTATGATTTGTTTGGCCGTCTGAACGGCAAGCCGACAACGCTGATGCCGATCTATCTCCAGCCGGGGGCGAATGCGTTAAATACCGCCAAGGCGGTGCAAGCGACACTGGATGAGCTGGCGAAAAGCTTTCCCAAATCTGTGTTTTACAAAATCCCCTACGATACCACCATCTTCGTTGACGCTTCTATTAACGAGGTCATGCACACGTTTATGGAAGCCGTTGCGCTGGTGTTGCTGGTGGTGTTTATATTTCTTCAAAGCTGGCGGGCCACTATTATCCCGCTTGTTGCGGTTCCGGTGTCAATCATCGGCGCCTTTGCCGGAATGATCGCGCTGGGGTTTTCGATCAACACGCTTACCCTTTTCGGTCTTATCCTGGCGATCGGCATCGTGGTGGACGACGCGATTGTGGTGGTGGAAAACGTTGAGCGTATCATGGAGGAAGAACACCTGCCCGTGCGCGAAGCAACCATAAAGGCCATGGAAGAGGTTACTGGTCCTGTTGTCGCAATCGTGCTGGTGTTAAGCGCGGTGTTTGTTCCGGTCGCATTTCTTGGGGGGCTTACGGGGCAACTTTACAAACAGTTCGCCGTTACCATAGCCATATCTGTCGCCATATCGGGACTTGTTGCGCTTACACTGAGCCCGGCCCTTTGCCGCCTGTTACTTCGGCCGAGCCATAAAGCACGGCGGGGACCATTCAAGTGGTTCAACAGCGCTTTTGACTGGTTTACCAGGGCGTATGTGTGGACTACGCGTCAGTTCATCCGGTTTGCGTTTGTTTCCCTATTGATTTTCGGTGCGTTGCTCTACGGCATTTTTCTTTTTTGGAATGCCACGCCCAGTGGATTTGTGCCGGAAGAAGATCAGGGCAGCTTTATCGTCGCAATCCTCCTGCCGGACGGCGCTTCGCTGGACCGGACGGATATTCTAGCGAAAAAGGTTGAAAGTTTTTTGCTGAAGCAACCAGAGGTGGCCAATATCGTCACCCTTGGCGGACTTAATTTTCTGTCTGGCGGCACCAGTAATACCAATGCCTCGGCGTTTTACGTGGTACTGAAAGACTGGAAACTGCGGGAGGGCGAAAACAGCAATGTTAACGCTATCGTGGGGCGCGTTATGGGGAACTTTGGGAAAACTCCCGAAGGCATCGTGATGGCTTTTAATCCACCGCCGATCCGAGGGCTTGGTCTCCGCGCCGGCTTCGAAATGCAGCTTCAGGCCAAGGCTGGACAAAATGTGCGGGAACTGGCAGAGGTGTCGCAAAACTTTATCGCGGAACTTGGCAAGCAGCCTCAGATTCAGGCACCCAGCGGCACGCTGAGTGTGAAACTGCCGCAGCTTTATGTGGACCTGAATCGGGAAAAAGCCAAGTCTATGGGGATACCGATCAATACGGTGTTTGCGACATTGCAGTCCTATTTTGGCGCGCTTTACGTGAACGATTTCAATAAGTATGGCCGGGTTTACCGCGTGCAGCTACAGGCGGAACCGGAGTACCGCAGCAAGCCGGAGGATATCGGGAAGCTTTTCGTGAGAAGTGGCGCGGGCAATATGGTTCCGCTTAGCGAAATTGTAACAACCAGCTTTCGCGCCGGACCGAATGTCGTCAGCCGGTTTAACGGATTTACAAGCGTTCAGGTGACCGGTGCCGCGGGCAGCGGGTTCAGTTCCGGGGATGCAATGGCTGCGGCGAACAAGGTGGCGGAGAATCTGCCCCCTGGCTATGGCTACCAATACAGCGGGGTTTCCTACCAGGAAATCATTGCGGGAAACCAGGCGCCAATGGTGCTGGGTTTTGGGCTGCTGGTAGTGTTCCTGGTGCTTGCCGCCCAGTATGAGCGGTGGAGCCTGCCCTTTGCGGTTATGCTTGCGGTCCCAATGGGGATTTTCGGCGCACTGGTCGCTATTTACCTTCGGGAGATCAACCGGGACGTTTACTTCCAGATTGGGTTGCTTACGCTCGTTGGGCTGTCGGCCAAAAATGCGATTCTCATCGTCGAATTCTGCGTGGTGCTTCGAGAGAGTGGCAAGGGCGTGATTGAGTCAGCCATGGAAGCGGCACGCCTTCGGTTCCGTCCGATTCTGATGACGTCTCTAGCTTTCATCCTGGGTGTGGTGCCGCTGGCCCTCAGCACGGGGGCCGGGGCGAGCGGCAGACAGTCAATCGGTACCGGAGTGATGGGTGGTATGATAGGCGCCACGGTTCTGGCTGTTTTTTTCGTGCCTCTGTTTTTCGTGCTTGTCACTAAACTGACTGATAAATTATCCGGCCGTGGTCAGAAAGAATTGGTGTTACCGCCTGCGCCCGAGCCTCCACCAACAGCGGAGTAGCGCTTTAACGGGAAGGTCGGATCTTCTGGAACGTTGACATCTTCGATCTTGTCTCACAGGCACTCAACTTATGTCAGACATTCCTCACGCAAAAATCCCGCAAAACGCTCCCTTGGCGGATCCTCTGCTTCGCCGCGTGGGCAGGCGTGTCAATATGGGTGTGTATTTAAGCAAGGCGGCAGGGCCTGTGGCCGCAGTGGTGATTGCGTTTGCCATCCTGTTTCTTTTTTCCAGGATGCTGGCGCCGGCATACAGTCGCTATGCCTTTATTGCCCTTGTGGGCGTCCCTGCGGCGCTGGCGTGGGCGTGGGTAGTATGCCGTCGCGACCGGTTGTTTTTTAATGAAACGGAACTGGTGGAACTTGCTGATCATCTGACCGGCAGCGATGGACTGGCGGCCACTGCCTATGAACGGTCAATCCCTGGCAGCAACAGCTGGGAAAAAATTGGAAATCGCCTGGACACCTTACCGCTAAGGCTTAACGGTGCCTGGTTCGCGTGGCGAATCCTGCCCGCTTTAGTGTTTGCCGGCGCGGTGTTTCTGGTTCCGCCCCGTAAGCAGCCCCCCGACGCCAACGACAATATTATGTTGGCGATAACGCAGCCCCTTGCCGAGAAGATCGAAATGACGACAGATGTGCTGCCCGAGGCGGAGCGGGAAAAATTGAAGCAACAACTGGAGCAGGTGCAGGCGGCACCAGAGGGAATATCGCGTGAGAAATGGGAAGCCGTCGAAGATATGGAACAGCGCCTGGAAAACGCCCTGGCCCAGAGCGAGGCATCTACCTATCAACTATCTTCGTCCATGAATCAACTGGCGGGGCTGATATCGCAACAGGAATCGAAAGCGCCCAACGTGAATAGCGCAGAGTTGCAATCGGACATTGAATCCCTAGCGGCTTCGATTTCGGAGCAGATGAAGAAAAACAATGTCCCGCTGAGCAAGGAAATGAAGGACGCTTTGGAAAAAGCCACGGGAGATTGTAAGGCTGGGAATTGTAAATCCGGCGAACTGAGCGACCTAATGAAACACGTCGAAGGACTTTCGAAAAAGCTTAGTAAGGCGGGTTCGGACGGTAAGGACTTCGGGAGCGGTGGGGTAGATCGCGAACGAGGAGATGCGCCGTTTGTTATCGGCGATGAGAGGGTTCTGGAAAATGCGGCCTTTGATTCCAAACAACTGGAGAATCAGTTTTTCGAAGCCGCGGACCTGACCGACATCGGCATCACGCCCATGGACCCGAAACCTGATCCGGGGATGTTTCAGGCGGGAACGGTGAAAGACTTCGGCGCACAGCAGGGAACAAACGTAAGCCGGACGCAGATAAGCCCCAGCCAGCGAGGTGTCGTGTCGCGATACTTCGAGTAAGGTTTGTAGCTTACACCGCGGCCACTACCGGTTTTACTTCAGGCCCCGCGTTTACGGCCTCTTCGGGGCCGTAATCTGGCACAAGGTCGGGGAGTTTGGTTCTAATTCCCTGGGCATCATTCGCCTCTGCGAGCCGCTCAAGCTCCGCCAGCTGGCGTCGTAGTGTATCGACATCGACCTCTTCCGGCTGGGTTACAAAGATTTTTCCGATGTCGGTGCTCTTCACGTCCTCGCCATCGGTCAGAAGTTCTTCCTTCAGCTTTTCTCCCGGTCGCAGACCGGTAAAGACGATCTTAATATCTTTGTCGGGCTCAAAGCCGCTTAAGCGAATCAGGTTGCGCGCCAGATCCTCGATACGGACCGGCTGTCCCATATCGAGTAGAAAAAGATGACGTTGTTGATTCAGGCTGCCTGCCTGGATCACCAGAGAGACTGCCTCTGGAATGGTCATAAAGTAGCGCGTTACGTCGGGGCTCGTGATGGTAATTGGTCCGCCCGCCGCTATCTGTTTTTTGAACAGAGGAACTACGCTGCCCCGGCTGCCGAGTACGTTTCCAAACCGGACGGCCATAAATTTTGTGGAGGAAGTGCGCGCCAGGGAAAAGACGATCATTTCCGCCAGACGTTTGGTGGCCCCCATTACATTGGTCGGGCGAACGGCTTTGTCGGAGCTGATCAGGATGAAACGGTCCGCACCGAATTCGTCTGCCAGTCGCGCCACATTCCGCGTGCCTGTCACGTTATTTTTGACGGCCTCTTCCGGGTGGGCTTCCATGAGCGGAACATGCTTGTGGGCGGCGGCGTGGAAGAAAATGGCCGGACGGTAGCGCTCGACGATGCTCCGCAGCTTCGCGGCGTCTCGGATGTCGCCAATGACGGGGTGGATCAGGTCTGCGTGTTCTCCCCGTTTAAGTTCCTGGGTAATTTCGTAAATGGAGTTTTCGCCGTGGCCATACATGATGATACCCGCGGGTTCGAGACTCAACAGTTGCCGACAAAGCTCGCTGCCTATGGACCCACCGGCGCCGGTGATCATGATCATCTTGCCGCGCACATAATTGCTTTCATCGGTCAGGGTCAATTTGACCGGATCGCGGCCCAGCAAATCTTCGATTTCGACAGGGCGAATCTGGTTCAGGCTCACCCTGCCGCTCATTACGTCATGTACGGATGGCAGAATCTGAAACCGCACATTGGCATCGGCGCAGGCGGATACGATCTCGCGCAGCTTTTCTGGCGATATACCTTTTAGTGCGACAAGGACATCTTCCACCTGGTGGCGGCGGATGATGCGGCCGATGTCGGACAGTCCACCCTCTACCGTCAGACCGTGGATACGCAGTGACTGCTTTTCTTTATCATCGTCAACCATGGCCACCGGTTTCCATGGACGATTAGGGCTGGCATTTATCTGCCGAAGGGCCGTGTCTGCAAGATCTCCTGCGCCCACTATGAGCAGGCGACGAGGCCGCTGTGCGCCAGTTTCTTCTGCGATATTGAGAACCTGATAGATAAGAATGCGCCGGGAGAATCGGACAAATGCCACGCCGAGAAGGCTCAAAACCCCTTCAAGAACCAGCACCGCCATGGGTACTCGTCCTTCTATTCCGCGGAAGTATGTGGCCAAGGGTTCCACGAGCCAGGTTTCCAACGGGAGGCGTTCATATATAAGATTCAGGCCGAACAGGATAGCTGTGCCGACAGCTACAGACGCGCTTATTGCCAGCATTTCTCCGAGGCCCGCATATCGCAGTACGCCGCGATAGAGGCGAAAAGCCCAGAACATCAGCAATCGCACAATTACAAAGATGGCAACGACCAGTATATACTGGCGCTGTGCGAAGTTATAGAGGGTGAGCTCATATCGCAGATAATACGCAGCAAGCAGAGCGGCCGCCACCACTGCGGCGTCAACCGACGCCAGGCCCAGGCGCCGCCATTTTACAATTTTAGACATCGTGTTGCCCTCTACACCCTCGGCATTTCAACTGAGGGTGAAATAATGAAAATTTTAGTGAAAATTCCAGAAACGCGTGCTGTATATATTTTCAACGCTGAGAAGGGAGGGATCTTATTTGAGTTATTACAGTTGCAGCGAGGTGGCTGCGAGCTAGCCTCGAGTCAGTAATCCGCGGCGAACTAGTTTAAAAGGATACTGTCTCAACAGGATAGCCCGAAATTAACCAGTTCACCGTCCTGCGCCGTAAGCGCAACAAGCGCGAAACGGTTCAACGTTCATAAGTCAGGATATAAAATAAACCCCGGGACGGCGCCGCTGTCCCGGGGTTTTGCTTTGTGTAGGGAGTGTGGAGACGGCGGTATACTCCTAGTACGCATGGTTCGGAACATATCCAAATAGTGGTCTACGAGACTTACCATCATAATGAAATAGTCGCATCACTGGTGCGACTATTATCCTGGACCCATTAATCTAATTATTCTGGCTGAGAATAAACACTTGGAAGAACGCGAGTTCTATCCGCGCATGGCCACTTAGGAAATGCGGTCTAAACGGGTGATGGAGAATCAATTTAAAAGACTCTTTTCGAGCGTAGCGTACTTAATCCTGTAAACTTGTCACTAGTGATGACACAAACGCACCCCGGCAGTAATTGTCTGCCCTGCCTCGCTAAAACTGAACTGAAAAAAGACAATGATTTAACTTCCCGGCCCTGATCAACTTCCAATAAAAAAGGCCGGATCGAAATGATCCGGCCTGCTTTATCAGTTATTTGTTTGTTATGCTGCTTTTTAAAACGGTTCCGGACCATATACTACCGTGTTGTCCGTCTCGTCTGATTCTGGAACCAGCTGTGTGCGGTCAATTACTGCAATTACATATTGGCCCGCAAATACAGCCTGATTTGATTTAAACTTAGCCTTAAGTTTTTTGAGCTTACCGGCTTTAAGCTTAACATTTTTTGAAGCAAAAGGAACATCGGCCTGGTCAAATGTTGCGTCGCTTGACACGTAGAAGTTAACTGTCGTGGGCGCGGCGTCAGTATTGCCGTTGTTGACTACAAGGAACTGACTGTTAGTGTTGCACTTGGTCACGCCCTTTTTGTTTGTTTTGCATTTTTCAGTCAGATTTACCCAAACGCCAGTTAAGTTTGCCTGCGCAATGGATGCAGTAGAACATCCATCTGGACCCACGACTGTGCCAGTAGTGGTGTCAGGGCATTGATCCTGACTGTCAGGAATGCCGTCTCCGTCTGTATCGGGCACAAGCGTCATTCCGGTAACGCGCTCAGAGATGTTGATTTCATCAATAAGCGTGGCGGTGCCGGATGTGAGGTCGATAAGATAAGCGCTTGATTTGGAGGCACCAGGAGCGGTTAAGGTAGCCACTGCCGTCAGACCGCCAACTTCAGTAGGTGATACATCAAGGGTGGCCAAGTCATTAGTGTTCACGCCCAAAGGCCCAACCGTCGTAAGAGAGCCGCCGTTAGGTGAAGGCGGTCCATCTAGCCCGCCGATACGCACAAGAACGTCGAGGTTGGTATCGATACCATAAAGGGTGGTGCTGGTTTCGAGGCCGGCATTGCGAGTATAAGCCGCCGCGGTTACATTCGGGTCTGCGCCGACGTTGCTGTCGGAAAGGGAGTAGGTTAGTGCGGTATCCTGGGCGGTAGTGACACCGGTGTTCGGGTTAATGCGGTAGTTTTCTTCCTGATCTGTGATAAGACGTAGAAGATCAACCCGTGGATTAAAGTCAAAGCCGACGCTGGATCCTGCCGCTGGTGGTAAAAAACCAGTTCCCACCGCCGTAGCCGCGCCTGTCGTATAATTAATCGTGTACAGTCGATCCTGGTTAGTAACGGCATATAGCTGCTGGTCTGTGATACGGTAATCAAGACCGACCAGCGATTCGCCGCCCTGCAGACCTGTAACAGGAATTTGCGACTGCACGTTGTTTGGCGTGAGGCTGTCGAAGCGGGCAAGTTGATTGCCCGTCGTCACGACGTATACCGTCTCAGCCTGAGACTGCGTGGCGGTGAAGCCCATAGAGAGAAGGCAGAGCAACCCTCCGAAAAATTTATTTGAACTCATGATCCTAATACACCCTTTCTGGTGTGTGCTATCGGCAATTTAGCTACTGCGGTGCTGATTGATGCAGGCGAAAGCCAACCTATACAGCTAAGCAAAGGCTGTGCCCTATCGCTTTACAATAGTAAACCCTTGCCGACTAACCCCAATTAATTGCGGCCTGCTGCAGCTTCCACTCTCGCTGCTGCTGAGTCCAGTCCAGAAACTCCGTTAACGGCAGGCAGTTTATGACATCCGCTGGCGTTAGCCAGCCTTTTCTGGCCATGCTGATTCCGTAGGCTACGTTCGCAATGCCCGCGACGCTGTGGGCGTCGGGATTTACGGTAAATTTTACGCCCAGTTCTTTTGCCCGACGGCAGTGGCGCCAGTCTAGGTCGAGGCGGCGGGGATCGGCGTTTATTTCCATGGCGGTGCGGGTGCGGGCGGCCGCTTTGAGTATGGCTTCCATGTCGACGCCGTAGGGATCGCGGGAGAGAAGCAGGCGACCGGTTACGTGGCCGATGGCGGTGACGTAGGGGTTTTCCATGGCGCGGATGATGCGGGCGGTCATCTCTTCCGACGGCATCTGAAACCGGCTATGGACGGACGCTACTACAAGGTCCATGGTTGCTAATATTTCATTAGGATAATCCATGGCGCCGTCGACGAGTACGTCGCATTCGCACCCTTTAAGGATGCGAAAATTAGCGGAACCCAGCGTAACGTTAACTTCGTCAATTTCCGCCTGCTGATCGGGAATGTCTTTTTTCTTTACGCCTCCGGCATAAGCGGCCAGTTCGCTGTGGTCACACACGGCAAAGTATTGCCAGCCGTAGAGGTCGCGGGCGGCGGTGGCCATTTCGGTGATGGTATTTTTGCCGTCGCTCCAGGTGGTGTGGCAGTGCAGGACGCCCAGGTAGTCTCCGGACTCGATGAGCGCTGGAACCGCGTTGTCCGCTGCGGCTTCAATTTCGCCCTGGCCTTCTCGCAGCTCTGGCGGGATCGGCGCCAGCTTCAGCGCGCTGAAAATGTCGCTTTCGGTTTCTATTCCAAGCGGCGTATCAGCAAGTTTACCGGCTTTGGCATCGGCGGTCGGAAATACGCCATACTCGTTGATTTTCAAGCCGAGTTTCAGCGCACGGCTGCGCATCTGGGTGTTGTGTTCTTTGCTTCCGGTAAAATGATGGAGCGCAGTCGCGAACTGCGAGTCGGGAACAACGCGAAGATCAGCCTGCACATCGTCGGGCAACATAACGCTGGTTTTTGTCGCTCCGGTGGCAATGACAGAGGTGACCCATGGCAGTCCGACGAAGCAGGCAGTTACCTCGTCGGGGTTATCTGTGCTTGCCACGAAGTCCAGATCGCCCACAATCTCCTTGCGACGCCGCAGACTCCCGGCGATTTCTGCCCGGATGACGGCGGGGCATTCGCGCAGCGCTTTCAAAATCGGTTCTGCCAAAGTGTCGGCTGTTGAAAGCATCATCTGCCCAGTGTACCGCCGCGCCTGCTCGATCCCCTCCAGCACCTTCTCCGCGGCTTTCGATGTAAAACCGCGACACGCCGCTACGCGACCGTCTTTGCAGGCCGCTTCCAGATCTTGCAGGTTGTTGATGCCGAGTTCCCCATGCAGCACCGCTATTTTTTTCGCGCCCAGCTTGGGCACTCGCATCAGTTCCGCCAGGCCTGTCGGAACGCCTTCTCGCAGATCGGTCAGCATGGTCGATTGGCCGCTGGCTGCCAGATTACGGATAATCTCGGCTGTTGCCTTGCCAATCCCCCGCACCTTCTCAAGGCGGCCGGGGACGAGCAATTCGTCCAGCGGGGCGAGGTCGGCGATAAGCGCTCGAGCAGCGTTATCGAACGCTTTTATTTTGAACGGATTTTCATCGCGAAACTGTAAAAGCACCGCGATTTCGCGCAATGCGGCAGCGATGTCGGATTTCGTCATTGGCTACTTATCTCCGGTGAGCGCAGCTCAGAAGCACATCGATGAACTTTAGTTTCAATTTAAGCGAACGTTAAAACACCATGGATTGCGGCGAAGATAGCCGCAGTCCATGGCGCTGAAATTAATGCCCAGGTATATTTTACTCCGCCGCCGGCAATTTTGCCGCTTCCTGTCCTGGCTCCGGGTACATCAGGTATTTGGCACGGATTGGTAGGAAACCCGCCACCTGGTTTTTCACCAGATCCAGTGTATCTTTTAAAGCCTTACGTTCCACTGTGCGGGCGCATACCCATGCCGACGCGGCCGTTCGGATCGGCCAGATGTTATATGTTGGAACATCATTGCCCTTGCTGTCTTTTTTCATGCGCGTTCCATAGGTCTCCTGCATATAATCGATAACTACCTGGCCCAGGGCGTAAGCGTCAAATTTCTCGCGGTCGGTTATTTCCATGCTCGCGCCGCGGCATTTCTGTCCCTCGCCATGGTGATACCGGGCCAGCGTTCCCGTTGGAACGAAATCCACCGGCGACAGCTTCACCCCTTCGATCAGTCCTGAGTCCTCGACGAACTTGATCAGCTCTTCCGGATTTTCAATGACAGGGCTACCAAAAACGTGAAAAGGTTTTTCTGTACCGCGGCCCATGCTCATAATGGCTTCCGTCATGGCAATACCTGGATAGACTAGGGCCGCCTCGAGGTCCTGGATATTGGGAGACGGGTCTACCCAGCGAAGGCCGGTCTGGTCCAGATACATATTTCGGGTCCAGTTTTCCACCGGGACAACCGTCAGTTTGCAGTTGATCTTGCTTTCCTTATTAAACATCCGCGCCAACTCGCCCATGGTCATGCCGTGGGCAATAGGCATATTGAAGTAGTTGGTAATGTCGCCGATCTTGTCAAAATCCGGCAGCGGGCCCGCGACGTACAGGCCGCCGATGGGGTTAGGACGGTCTAGCACGATAACCGAAACGCCTGCCTTTGCACAGGCCTCCATCATCTTACCCATGTATGCCAGGTAGGTGTAGTAGCGGGCGCCGACATCCTGCAGATCCACGACCACAGCATCCAGACCTTTCAGTTGTTCAGGGTCGGGATAGCCAGGACGAGCCCCCTTGTACAGGCTGTAAACCATCAGCCCGGTGGCGCTATCCTTTGTGTCCTTCACGTGGGTATCGAGGTCGCCATAAAGGCCGTGCTCTGGAGCAAACAGAGTGACAAGCTGCACGTCTGGTTTGCCATGGAGCACATCCAGAATGTGGTTCCCGTCCTTGTCTATGGCCGACGTGTTTGTCAGCAGTGCCAGCTTTTTGTTTTTAAGTAACTTAAAGCTGTCGCGTTTAAGAACGTCCAGTCCGGTAAGGACATTGCCCGGACCCATGGAACGAGATTTCACCTGGATTAGTGGGGTTGTTGTGGCGCCCTGCGGCTGCGCGAATGCTGAACACGGCAACATGGCGGCGGCAAAAACAGTTCCGCAAAAAAAGGCGGCTTTCATTAAGTTAAGACAGGACATGGCAAACCTTTAGTAGTGGCGATGGTTATAATCAGCGGGCGACGGGTAGATGTTGCAAGTTTTTTCTGTCAGGACCACGGGTCATGAAATTCCCTTAACAATATTTATCCAACACGAATACTTTTCGAAAGCGGCAACACTCATTTCAGCCTCGCAGGCGGGGCACGATCTCGGAAGGAATTTTCATGTCGGTACTGGTAGTGGGCAGCGTAGCCCTTGATAATGTTCGCACGCCTTTTGGCGAAGTTGAAAACGCTTTGGGCGGCAGCTGCTCTTATGTTTCTACGGCCATTTCTTATTTTTCAAAGCCATCCATTGTCGGCGTCGTCGGCCATGATTTTCCCGCTGAACACATTGAACTTTTTAAGCGCCGGGGCATCGACACACGCGGCCTGGAGATCAACAACGCGGGTGAAACCTTTAAATGGCGTGGTTATTACGAGTATGACATGAATCAAGCCCACACCCTTGAAACGGCCCTTAACGTTTTCGCGGATTTTAATCCGACCGTGCCGGATGAACTGCGCAAATCGCGCTGCGTGATGCTGGGCAATATTGATCCGGAACTGCAGCTTCAGGTGCTCGATCAGCTGGACGGCCCTGAAATGGTGATGGCCGACACCATGAATTTCTGGATTGAAAGCAAGCGCGACGCTTTGCTGGAAGTCATCAAACGCTGCGATGTGGTTCTGCTGAACGACGCAGAAGCGCGCCAGCTTTGCGACACTGTGAGCCTGCAGAAGGCAGCCCGCGAGCTGATGAAAATGGGCACGAAACGGGTGATCATTAAAAAAGGCGAGCACGGCTGTCTGATGTTCAGCGACAATGAGTATTTCGCTGCGCCGGCGTTTCCGCTGGAAGTCGTAAAAGATCCTACCGGTGCGGGCGATACCTTCGCGGGTGGCTTTATCGGTTTCCTGTCGAAGCATGAAAATCTGACCGAAGATATCTATCGGCAAGCCGTCATCGTCGGAACAACTATGGCCAGCTTTACGGTTGAAGAATTTTCTCTAGGCCGCCTGGCCAATCTGACGCCGACTGAAATAACCGACCGGTGCGGTAAGCTGCGTCGCCACACGGAGTTCAAGGACATTGAAATTGAGGTGCGCGAAGCTGTAGGGGCCTGACTGGATTAGTTTCAGGATAGAAACATGAGGACGGCTCGGCGAGCCGTCCCTACCTGAAACTTTCTAATGCCGTTCTTTCCCTTGCTTTGCGCCGGCTGGCTTTTCACAGATAAGGCCATGCTTGCTGAACGGGAAACACATCGACCGGAATGGATTTTCCTTGCTGCGCTGATTTTCATTAATCTGGCGGCTAAGGGTGCTTTTCTTGGGATCAATACCGGGGAATACACCGATGGTGTGTTGCAGCTGACGGTGTTCTCAACCAAGGCAGGGCTTTACCCGCCTTTGTATGGGGCGCTGGCTCATGGGCTTTCGTTTGCGGGGTTGTCGCTGGAAACGGCGGGACGGCTTGTCAGTTTGTGTGCGGCGGCGCTTTGCGTCGTTCCTGTTTACTGGATGGGCCGTCAGCTTGCCGGGGCGGGGGCGGCGCGGCTGGCGGGGCTGCTTTTTACGGTAGCGCCAATGCCGTGGCGGTGGTCTGTGCGGGTGATGACAGATTCTCTTTTCCTGCTGCTCAGCACACTGGCTATGGTCCTGCTGGTGGGGACCTGCGGGCGTGACCGGCGTTTGGCTGCCAGATGCCTGGCGGGCGCGGTGGCTGCGGCGGGACTTGCATCGCTTACGCGCTACCAGGGCGTGTTGTTTGCGCCGCTGCTGATTATTGTTCTTGTGATGTTTTTCCGGCAATTTAAAAGCGTACCCTGGCTTTCCGTGGTGGCGGGTGGGGTTTGGCTGCTGGTGCCGGCCTGGATGGCTTGGAATGGGTTTGCGCACCAGGGGCAGTTTACATCCCGTACCGCGCTAACCCCATTGGCGACAGTGATCGCCTGGTGGAATACCGTGGAAAGTTTTGTGCTGATCAGCCCGTATTACTTTGGCTATCCGCTATTTGTGGCGGCGGTTGCTGGATTGTTTTCCTTTGGGCGCGGATCAGCGCAGGGGGGTGATGCTGAAGCGGCTCGAGAAGTCCCGCTGAAGCGGGCTTTTTGGTGTAGTGGTGATACCCCCCCCCGCATAAATGCGGGGGCAAAGACTGACCGGCTAAAGCCGGTAAATGGCACCGATGGCGTAGATGGCCCGAATGGAATGGGTAAGTTGGATGGGTCGGACGGATTGGACTTGCCGGACGACCTGGATAAGGCGCATGGCTTGGTCGACGGAAACTCTTCGCTGACGGATGGTTTCGCCGAACCAGTTGGCTTCCACGCCGCTGCATGGCTTTGGAGCGCTTATGCGATTATGCTTCTTGGGCTTCATGCGGCCTTTGGATCTTTTCAGTATCGTTATATGATGCCGTTGCTGCCGATTGTTGTGGCCCTGGCGGCCGTTGGATTTCTGTGGCTGGAACGGGCTGTTTCCGGCCGACGGTGGATATACTCTGTCGCCCTGATGGCGTCGGTTATTTACCTGGCGTTTTTCAGCCTGGCGGTCGTGGTACTTCAGCGGGAGGCTTTTGGCGACCAGCGCGAGGCCGCAGCATTTATTAGGGACGGCGTGCCGGCAAACACGCCCATTTACGCGAATGAACGGTATGGCTCGTTTACTAATCTTGGCGCGGTAAAACTGTCGTTCTGGAGCGGGCGACGGGTTTCCACGCTCCTTTCTCCAGACCAACTATTAGAGCCGGGCTCGGTAGTGGTCCTTGGGACGGCTTATGGGGGCGACGAGGCTGTGGGGGCATTAATGCAGGCGCTTTCAGAACGGTATACTTTGCAGCCGTTGATGCCGCAGCCGTTTCGATCCCAACTGACTCCCCTGATGGACGACATCATGACGGACCCGATGTTTAATCAGAATCCTCTCGGGTGGGTTATGCGTTACTCGCCCCAGTACTTCGCAACGCAACTTTTTGTAGTTCGTCCGAAGAAGAGCGTGCTTGTGGCCGACGGCGGCACCTATGGCTCATGAAATAAAGTTAAAGCGCCGGCGGGTAGGCAATAATTTAGGCACAGACCCGTCACCTGATCCGGCTGATGTACGAGGCCTGTCGGCATGGCTGCTCCTCCCATGGATTGTGGGGGCGATTGCCTTTCTTGTTTACCTGCGCACGATGGTTCCCGGAATGCAGATGGGCGACGGGACGGAACTGGCCGCCGCGGCACACGTGCTCGGGGTGCCCCACCCAACGGGTTACCCGCTGTATATGTTGCTGTCAAAACTTTGGCTGGTGATAACCGTGGCGGGCGATGTCATTGTCCGCGCTACCCTGCTAAACGCTGTTTTAATGGCGGCCACCGTTGGCCTGACCGCACTCATCCTTGCTGATCTTTTACGCGCGTTATGGAAAACTGAATCGGAGAAGGCGCTGCTGATATGGGCGGCGGCGGGGGCTTTGACGGCGGCGTTTTTGCGGTTTCACTGGAGCAGCGCCGTTGTGACAGAGGTTTACGCGCTCCAGTTTTTTCTGACGGTTGCGTTTACCCGGACGGTTCAAAAAATGGATTTTGCGGAGGGCAGATCGCGGCGGCGATGC
>JBBSQY010000013.1:0-76158 GCA_038243585.1 Candidatus Sumerlaeales bacterium
CTCACAAGCCAGCAACCTGCGCGCCGTCTCAGCCGAAGCAACCACGATCCCCGCCAGCGTATCGGCGTCCGGTTCCATAATGGCGCCGCAGTCCGCAAAAATAAACGCCCCATGGTGCCCAAATTCCGGCCGCCGCCCCAGCATAGCGAAACAAGAAGAGACATCCCCAACCCCGTCCTTCAGTCCGACAATATATTTGGCTGCCCGGATAACGTCCGCCGTAGTATGCGCCGCGCCCGCCACCACCGCCTCCGTAGCCCCCGTCTTCAGCAGCATCGCCGCAAAAAACACCGGCCCCGCCAGCAACCGCGCCGCCACCTTAACATTAGGCGCCCGTTCCCCATCCCGCGCCCTCAGCAGGGCATATTCCAGGCAAAGCTCATCAAACCGCGGATGCGACAACGGCATCGGAATCACCGGCGGACACTCCCCCGCCAGCCTTGCCGACCGCCAGAGCGCCGCCACAGCATCAACATCACCCATCACTTCCGCCCGGCAAACCCCCATAGCGTTAGCAGTCGCCGCCGCCTGCAACACCCGCAAATCATCCCCCTCCGGCATAAGCACCCGCCGAGGATTCCGCCGCGCCGTCTCTCGCCAAAGCTCACGAAAGTCCGTCATTTGCCCGGCCCCATCCGCTCCGCGATCGCCGCCGCCACATTCGCCGGCACAAAATGCGACACGTCGCCCCCATACCGCGCAATCTCCTTCACCAGGCTGCTGCTCACAAAAGAAAACTGCGGAGACGGCACCATGAACAAGGTCGTGATATCAGGAGCCAGATTTTCGTTCATCATGGCCATCTGGAATTCAAACTCAAAGTCGCTCACCGCCCGAAGCCCCCGAAGGATAACATCCGCGCCGATCGAAGCAGCAAATTCCACCGTAAGCCCCGGAAAGCTCCGCACCTCGACATTACCCATTTCCGCCAGGCAATGGCTAAGCATCTCCACCCGTTCAGGAACAGAAAAAGTCGGCGACCGCTTGCCGGAGTTTTCCGCCACCGCCACCGTTACCAGCCCATAGTGCCGAGCCGCCCGCCGAACAATATCAAGATGTCCAAAAGTAACCCCGTCAAAAGATCCAGGGTAGAGAGCATGAGAGGTTGTCATTATAAACATACGGAAGCCGCAGGAGACCGCGAGCGCAAGAATTTACTGGTGAAGGCTATTCGGAATCTGGTTCATCTTCGATCGGCTCAACCGGCAGATGCAGGGCCCGGGAATAAACGTAGGTAAACTCAGCTCCGAAAAGAAAAATCATGGCCGAATAGTAAATCCAAACCAGGAGCACCAGCACCGAACTTGCCGCTCCGTAACTATCCTCCACCCCCCCACGGGCGATATAGAGGCCAATCAAAAATTTCCCGACTGCAAAAAGCACCGCCGTCACAATTGCCCCCAGCACCACGTTGCTCCATCCGATCCGGACATCAGGAAGGTATCTGAAAATAATGGCGAAAAGGATACTAAGCAGCAAAAACGTTATGCCCAGATCGGAAATCTGCAAAGCCTGTGGCGACACCGGCAGCACTTCCGTAGCAAAAGCCTCCAGCCGACTGATGGCCGTGCTGATGATCAGGCTGGACAGCAGTAAAAGTCCCACGACAATGACCATACCCAACGCCAGCAATCTTCCAAAGATAATATTTTTAAAGGTCGCGGCGCGGGGCTGCTCCACATTCCAGATGCGATCGAGAGCAATCTTTAAAGTATTAAAAACGCTGCTGGCACCGAACAATATGGCGCCGATCCCAAGTATAACCGTGCCGAGGTTTCCCCCCTGCCTGTTCTGCATCGCCGTCAAAAGCGACTGAATGGATTTAGAAACGCCAGCTCCAAAATAGCCGGTAAGTTGATGTTCAAGCTCACCCTTCGCCGCATTCTCCCCGTATATAATGCCCGCAATAGTCAAAGCTATCAGCAGCATAGGGGCAAGTGAAAAAAGGGAATAATATGCCAGCGCCGCTCCCAGCAGCGGGCCTTCATCCATAATCCATTTGATAAGGACAAACTTCAAAAGACGATAACTAGCAGCCGGCCTGCCAACCTTGCGACGATTCATTAGAAACGTTAAGCCAACAAAACCCATGCCCGCAGTCTACTTAAATCGCTTCGTCACAGAACAAGCGTTCTGTTATCATATTACCCGATTAATTCTCTTGAATAGTCGGGCACGGCGCTTGCATAAGTTCCCCGTTAGTTGTACATAAATAGTAGATACATTCGGAGGTTTTACCATGAAGAAGTTTGCTGCAGTTATCGCAATCACAGTAGCATGCACCACCAGCGCGTTTGCCCAGGGCTATGCTCCTCAGTACGCACCACAGTATGCACCGGCAGCTTGTGCTCCGGCTCCAGTAGCTTGCGCGCCCGTATCTTGCGGCAGCCCTTGCATCAACCCACTGGCCCCCGTTGTTGGCGTGGTCCAGGGTGTTGGCGCTCTTATCGGTTCAACCGTTAACGGCTTTGCCAGCTTGTTCGGTTGCAATCCTTGCTAAGGTTTTAGCTAAACGTGTAGTTTATGTCCCCGGCAAAGCCTCAGGCTTTGCCGGGGATTTATTTATTAAGGCCTCGCGCGAAGAGTAAACGCAATCTCCGCAAATAATAGTCTCCTATGACTGATCAATCAAACCCGGCGAATGTTCCGCCAAGACCATCTGGATCCCACAAATGCCAGTGGGGACTTTATGCCATAATAGATGCGCAAATGGCGGGAAAGTCCCACGCGGAGGTTTGCCGTGAACTGGTAAATGCCGGAGTTAAGGTAATCCAGCTGCGAGATAAGTCCGCCACTTTTGAAGAACTTCTGGAAATAGGCGCGGAAATCAGAGACATCACACGATCCGCCGGCGCCACTCTTATTGTGAATGACAACCCCTACCTTGCGCGAGAAATTGACGCGGACGGCGTTCACATAGGACAAAACGATTTTCCGCCGGATATTGTGCGTGAAGTCATCGGGCCCGACAAAATAGTTGGACTTTCTACTCATTCCAAGCAACAGGCCATAGCGGCCACGACATGGCCAATTGACTATATTGGCATTGGCCCAATCTATCCAACCACCACAAAAGAAGTAAAGTGCGTCCCGGTAGGGACATCTCTAATCAGATGGGTGCGCCAACACATTCCACTACCAAGCGTCGCTATTGGCGGTATTACTTCGGAAACAATTCCCGATGCCTTGGCAGCCGGAGCTTCAAACGTCGCGGTAATTAGTGCGCTAATGTCCGCCCCAGATATTGCCGGTCGTGCTGCTGAATTAAAGTCGTTGGCGGATTCTTTTGTGGACTGGAAGTGACAGCCACGGAAACTGTTAGCGATATTGGCGAGCGCGAGCTCATTCGTCGCCTTGCTCCATGGGTACAATTCGGCAGATCGAATAACGGCGTTTTTGGGATCGGTGATGATTGCGCCATTTTAACAGCGTGTAAAGCCCGGCAAACAGTTATTACAACAGACATGCTCATCGCGGGCACTCATTTTGTATCCAACTGCAATACGAACTGGGCCGCCGTTGGCCATAAAGCAGCAGTGGCAAATATCAGTGATATTGCGGCCATGGGCGCCCAACCTGCATATCTTTTAGTCTCCATTGCCCTGCCTGCCCACTTTTTGCTTAACGATGTGCTCGCTTTATACGGGGCAATGTATAAAATGAGCAGCCACTACGGCGCTGCAATCATCGGCGGCGATACCACGCGATCCGAACAAATTTGCATTAGTGTCACGGCATTAGGATTAAAAACCCACAACAGCGCTGATTGCCTAAGGAGCGATGCGCAGCCTGGAGATTATCTCTACGTCACAGGCGATTTAGGCAGGAGCCGCGCAGGCTTAGAAATAATCCTCAATGCATCGGAAGCTTCAGAGCCACCCAAGCAGATAGCTTTTGATCTAAATTTGAATCAGAATGCGAAAGCGCATACTACTCCCCAGTCAATTTCCTTTTTAGATCAGTTTACAAAGAATCACTTTTTCCGTACGCCGAGAGTAGAAGCTGGTCTTGCGCTTTCTACACGACTTAAACGAGCAGCGATTATCGATATTAGTGATAGTCTTTACAGCGAAGCATTGCTTATGGCAGAAGCGTCAGGTGTAAGGATATCGTTGAATCTGGATTCATTGCCTATATCGCACGAAGTAAAAATGTACTGTCTGAGCAGAAACGTAGACGCGCACCAATTCGCACTGTTTAGCGGAGAAGAGTACGAACTCTTATTTGCGGTACCAGAGAACCCGGACGAATTGCATGAGAAAATGGCGGGTCTGCGAATAGGATGCACATTCACGCTAATAGGGAGAACGAACTCAGGCAATGGTGTCGAAGTTCTTACCTCTGGTAACCCGGTAACTCTCAACGATCAAACTTTTGATCATTTTCTTTAAAAGGAGTTAGTTACAAAATGCATATCCCTGATGGTTTCCTGAGCCCGCAGACCTGCGCACTTTGCTATGCCACAACAGCGCCATTTTGGTATGCTGCATGGCGCACATTAAAAAGTCGATTTGAGTCCACAACCGCGGCCTATGTGGGAATGGCCGCAGCGTTTGTATTTCTGCTTCAGATGATTAATGTGCCCATACCGGGTGGCACCAGCGGCCACGCCGTTGGCACTTCTATTGTTGCAATTGCGCTCGGACCCGCAACAGCCATCGTTGCAGCCTCTATGGCCTTGCTCCTGCAAGCGCTGGTTTTCGGCGACGGCGGATTACTAGCATACGGCGCAAACGTGCTAACCATGTCCGTCATACAGGCTTGGGTTGCATGGGTAGTATGGCATATGTTGGGCAGAAACACCGCGGGAATACGTATGGGAGCGGCGGCGTTCGTATCCGGATATTTAGCTGTGCTTACCGGCGCCCTGGCCACGGGACTCCTGCTGGGTCTACAGCCGCTGCTGCATCGAGACATTGCCGGAATACCGTTATATTTTCCCTTAGAGCTTAATATAAGCTTACCGGCAATGCTAAGTTCTCACCTTCTAGTAGGCATTGTTGAGGGAGGAGTCACGCTAGGCGCGATTAAAGCTCTTGCAGCAATTCCGGAATTTAAAATTGCCGAGCCGGAGGCCACTCGGCGCAATGTCGGGCGTTGGATAGCAACGGCGTTAGTTGCTATGGTCCTGCTCGTACCTGCGGGAGTTATCCTGCCGGGGCTGTTCAATGCCGGAGAACCTTGGGGAGAATGGAGCCCGGAAGAAACAGCTCGGGTCGCAAATCAGCCGCAAGCGCCCATAGGTCTTGCCCGTTACTCAGAAATTTATAACGCGCCAGTGCCGGACTACCAGTTTGGTAGGAGCGCAACAATGGCTGGACAAAGCTTTCAATATATGGGAGCAGCTTTACTGGGCGTGGTGCTGGTTGCGCTTATAAGTTTTCCGCTCTACCACATGCAACAGAAGAGACTTAGAAAGCTACGAGAGCAACCTTGGAAGTAGGCTCTACAGAAGTAGGCTCTACTCTCTACTTAACTCGCTCGAGATATTTGTCTTCACTCGGGTTGATACGAATCTTTTCACCTTGTTTAATAAACGGAGGAACCATGACCAGCACGCCATTGCTTAGTTTAGCGGGCTTTGGGCTGTTGCTGGCGGTTCCGCCTTTTACCTCAGGCTCTGTCTCGGCCACTTCCAGTACAATCGAGCCTGGCAGGTCAACACTGATAGGCTCTGTACCATAGAATTCAATCTGAACCTTCAGGCCTTCCTGCATATACTTCGCTGCAGTTCCGAGAGCGTCACCGTTGATAGCAACCTGCTCGTAATCTTCCGTGTTCATGAAATGATAAAGATCTTCGTCGCGGTAAAGAAATTCCATATCATGCCGCTCAAGCGTAGCACGTTCTACGGATTCTGTGCTGCTGAAACGGGTCTCAAAGCTATTGCCGCTCCGAAGATTTCGAAGGCGAACCTGCACAAATGCTCTCAAGTTGCCGGGGGTTCGATGGTGGCTTTCCATTACGCTATGCGGATCATTATTGTATAAAAGGACCATGCCTTTGCGGATCTCATTAGCGTTCATGCGAAAAATCCCCGGTGATTCAGTTTGGATACTACAAATAAAAATGGAGCTCACGACCAGGATTGAACTGGTGACCTCGTCATTACCAATGACGTGCTCTACCAACTGAGCTACGTGAGCAACCGTGTGCCTAGTACAGGAGGCGGAAAAAAAACATTCAGGGGAATTGAACGGCATTGCCTCCTTACTGTAAGACTTCCACCATGAGCCACGCTACTGAAACTACTCTTTTCCAGATACGCACTGTTTGGCACGAGACAGGCCGTGTTTTCCTGCTTGATCAGACGCTTCTCCCCACTGTAGAAAAAGTGATTGAAATAGAATCGGTTGACGCCATGTGGGATGCGATTAAACGCCTGTGCGTTAGAGGCGCTCCAGCAATTGGAGTGGCTGCAGGTTATGGAGTTTGGATTGCGGCCAGGCAGGCTTTGGCCTCAGGCGAAGACGTGCGGGCTAATGCCTTGAAGGCATGCGAACGTCTGGCTTCTAGTCGGCCGACCGCTGTTAACCTGTTTTGGGCCCTTGACCGTATTAAAATCATAATTAAGGATAATAACACCAGCGGTGCGGCACTTGCTAATATTATTCTTTTAGAAGCAGATGCGATACGCGCCGAAGATCTCGAATCGTGTAAAGCAATTGGTCGTTTGGGAGCCGCTTTAATCAAAAACGGCGATACTTTGCTAACACACTGCAATGCGGGTGCCCTTGCGACTTCTGGCTTTGGGACTGCTTTGGCCCCAATGTTCTGGGCGGCGCATATCGAGGGAAAACAAATATCAGTTTACGCAGATGAGACTCGGCCTTTATTACAAGGCGCGCGGCTAACGGCCTGGGAACTTCAGAAAGCTGGCATTCCTGTAACATTAATTTGCGATAGCACAGCCGCCAGCGTAATGTCCGCGAAGAAAATAGACGGAATTATTGTTGGCGCCGATCGCATCGCAGCTAACGGGGACGTTGCGAACAAAATTGGAACATATGCACTAGCTGTTCTTGCTCACCATCACAATGTACCGTTCTACGTTGCCGCGCCATGGTCAACAGTAGACATAAGCTCTCTAACAGGAGCAGACATTCCTATTGAAGAGCGTACTCGGGAGGAAATCACACTCTCAGGGGATAACATAATCGCTCCGGAAGGTATCGCAGTTTTTAATCCAGCCTTCGACGTAACTCCTGCAAGGCTTGTAACTGCATACATAACCGACAAAGGGGTGTTCGAACGGATCAGTGAATCGTAAGACAGCTTATTACGGCATTCGCGAAAAGTTTCATAGCTGTTTTAGCCACGGAGGAAGTATGCATGCATGTATCGCACTCCAAATTATTCGGGTTTGGCTCAATATAAAGAAGCATAT
The DNA here is from genome assembly GCA_038243585.1 of Candidatus Sumerlaeales bacterium. Lineage (GTDB taxonomy): Bacteria > Sumerlaeota > Sumerlaeia > Sumerlaeales > Sumerlaeaceae > JAKFFN01. The sequence continues at coordinate 7,388 of JBBSQY010000013.1, forward strand.
ATTGAATACACGGCGCCCTAACTGATGAATTACCGATCATCCAGTTGGTTTCAACAACTCACCTTAATTTAATAACATCAGGACAGGAAGTCTTACCAAGCCATTACCGTGCTGGTATGTACGAAGGAGATTCGATTGTTTAAACGTTCATTGCGTATCTGTGTCGCTGCAATGGCTGTAGCCCTATTGTCTGGTTGCGTAGTACTGGGCGACAAACTCGACCAGTTCCGCTGGACCTTCATGACCCTCCCGCTTTACGTTTTTGATAACGTTGCAGGTTATAAGCCGCCCGTGCCTGTGCCAGTTATGGAAGAAAAAATTAATTTGGCCATCGCCATTAGCGGCGGTGGTTCTCGCTCAGCCGTTTTTTCCAGCGCCGTGCTTGAGCAGCTTGCCTATATCCCCGACCCTCGTCACCCTGGCCGCACGATTCTCGACGGCGTGGATGTAATTAGCGGAGTAAGTGGTGGGAGTCTTTCCGCTGCCTACTACTCGCTCTATAAACCCGCAGACTTTTCTAATCAGGACGTCAACGTCGAATTTTTTCAACGTTATAAGTCAAATATGACTACAGACTTTCATATGCGCGGTACCGCCCATTATCTTACCCATCCATGGGAGGCCGTCAGCAAGTACTATACTAGATACCGCTTTGTCCAGACGCTCGGAGAGACGTTCGACCAGCATATTTTTAAAGGTAATACATTTAGTTACCTTCATGATCGGGAGGTCTCGGGAGTTTCTCCTGTTACGCTAATTAATGCTACGTCTCTTGATACAGGCAAAAAATTCCTTTTTACAAGTCTTAACGTGCAGGATAATTGGGCTTTTGACTCGTCATCCTTAATTAGCAGGCTATCACAAGTAGGGCCGGCTGCCGACCGTCCGGGCCTTACTTCGATGGCAACCGCAATGGGTACGAATATGTTTCAGCCTTTCGGTTTTGACGCCATCAATAGTGATATCGGGGCGTTTCGTATTAGCCACGCAGTGGCCGCCTCGTGCGCCTACCCGGTAATCCCCGGCCCCGCAGCGCTTGTCAATTATGCAGAAACAGGTTATGTTCACTTGGCAGATGGCGGAATTAACGACAATAGTGGTGTCGATAGCCTTGTTGGGCTCTACTTGGGTCATTTGGCTAAAGCTCAAAATTCGAAAAAGCTTGTTGTATTGGCGATTAATGTGGCGAGTGAAATGAAACCAGAAGAAACGCAAGACCCTGACGGCTACGTAAGCAGTATAGAGTATGCGGACCGGGCCGCAATGACACTTGGCACGAGGGCGCAGACACTGGCGACTGTAATGTTTAACGCTCCCCAGTCGGTAAATATTATTCCTCTTAATTTGCGAGACGCAAGCTATCACAAACAGCTGGATAGCGGAGCCACCATGCTTGCCATTAGCGAACGAGACGCTCTGACCTTAATAAATGCCGGAGTTGAAATGGTAAGCCGCCAGCGTGACCAAATTGTTGGAGCCTTAAGTCAATAATCCAGAGCCTTTAAGTTTGGGCAATCAGCACCAGGTAATTTTGACACTGCCTGCCTATAACGAGGCTGATAACCTGCGAGCGCTTGTAGAGCACGCAGTTAAAGTATTTAAGCAAAGCAGTTTCAACTGGCTTATTATAGTCGTTAACGACGGGTCATCAGACACAACTGGGGGGGTCTTGGAGGAGTTGCGGCACGAATACGGCATCCAAGTCATCACCCACCAGGAAAATAAGGGACTTGGCCGTGCAATTATGACTGGCCTCCGTAGAGCAGTAGAGGCGTCTAGATCCGCTGATGATATTATCATCTGCATGGACGCCGACAACACCCATTCCCCCGACTACATACCACTGATGACTAACAAGGTATGGCGTCAAGGCTATGATATTGTGATAGCGAGCCGCTATCAGCCTGGAAGCCAGGAAGTTGGCGTTCCGCTATTTCGACTTCTACTCAGCCGAACAGCCCGCTACGTTTTCCAGACAATTCTACGTCTGCCAGGTGTCCGCGATTATACGTGTGGATTCCGCGCCTATCATGCCGGCCTGATAAGTGATGCACTTGCAAAACATGGCGATGGACTAATACAGCGAGAAGGGTTTGCCTGTACAGATGAGCTATTAGTGCGCTTGAGCCGCATAACTCAGCGCATCACAGAAGTGCCCTTTGTACTGCGGTACGATCAAAAGCGTAGCCGCAGCAAACTTCCCTTGTTTAAAACCATATGGGAAACGCTAAAATTACTGAAGGAATCAAGGATGTAGTATTCGAATTTTTCACGCAGCAGTGGTGCGTAAAGCCACTCAACTACTCAATTAGCCCCGTCTCTTTCTTCAACGCCTTCACTTCATTTTGCTTAAGCACGCGATAGCTGCCCGGTTTCATATCGCCCAGTTCTATTTTTCCTTCCCGCACCCGCATAAGCCGCCGCACATCCAGCCCTACAGCTTCGCACATACGCCTAACCTGGCGTTTACGCCCTTCTTTTAAAACAACTCCCATTACAGTAACTGGCGCACCGTTCTCACCCGCTCCCTCACGGACCTCACGCACCCACACCCGCGCTGGCAAGGTTATCTGACCTTCTATGTCGATGCCGTCGCGCATGTCCTGAATGTCTTCGTCTCGAGGCCTGCCATTCACTGTGACCTGATACTCTTTTTCGATCTCGTATTTTGGATGAGTCAGCCGGTAGATTAAGTCCCCATCATTCGTAAACAGCAAAAGCCCTTCAGAATCACGGTCAAGACGCCCTACCGGGACCACTCGATCCCGCACGCCTTTTAGCAAATCCAGCACGGTTTTTCTTCCACCCGGATCGTCTAGTGTGGTAATAAAACCCCGTGGCTTATTTAGCGCGAGATAAGTAAAGGATCGCGCTCGTGCCGACTGCACAGGCCTGCCATCCACTAACACCTTCGACCGCTTCGGATCAATGCGCATGCCCAGACTATCGGCCAGCACACCATCCACCATTACGCGCCGGGCATACACAATTTCTGCCGCGCCACGGCGAGAACACAGACCCGCCTCCGAAAGGAATTTCTGCAAACGGATAGTGTTTAGGTTCGTATCGTTTTCGGAAAGACCAAGGTCGTTCCGTTCAGGGAATTTTTTCTTCATAAGATTCCCGCCAACAAACCTCTGGATGTATAATCTATTTCTATGAACCGTCTTTCTCCGGAACTGGAACGCTTTTTTAACGAATCACAGAGCCTTGTGGATGACACCTTACGTAAGATTATTACGCCCCACAAGCATCGCATTGCAAACCTCGACGACGGCCTTGCCTATTCCCTTGGCTTGGATCCCGAAGGCTCGGATTCCGGAAAACGTATTCGACCCCTGCTTTGTCTTTTAGTATGCCGGGAACTCAGCGGAAACTCACGTCCTGCCCTCCCTTTCGCGGCCGCAATAGAACTGATGCACAATTTTTGCCTAGTACACGACGATATTGAAGATGGAGACGAAATGCGTCGCGGGCGTCCCTCCGTTTGGAAAAAATACGGCTTGCCCCACGCCATAAACATCGGAGACTACCTATTCACCAAGGTTTTTGAAGCTCTGCTTTTAGATAGCTACAGTATGCCGCCCGACCGTCAGGTCCGACTGTTCGAGTTGATGCGCTCGACTTTGGATCATACTCACCGGGGGCAGGCTCTCGACATGAATGCTCGTGAATCTCGGATTACCGTTGATGATTACATGCATTTAGTTACTGAAAAAACAGGACATTATCTGGCCGCGCCGATGATCGCTGGCGGCATCTGTGCGGATGCAGGGGCATATGTGACTGCCGCCCTTGGCACTTTCGGCCTCATGATTGGCCCAATGTTTCAGATTCGGGACGACGTAATCGATCTAACCCATGGCAAGGGACGCGGCTCCATCGGTAATGACATTCGAGAAGGAAAACGCAGTTTTCTGGTAGCTCATGCCTCAGAAAACGCTGACCCAGTGGATAAAGATAGCCTTATGGTTATTCTCGATCTGCCGCGCAACGATACCACGGACGCCGATATTCAAGCAGTCCTCGCCATATTCGAAAAGTGCGGTGCAATGCGGGCGGCGGATGCGCGATGCGAGGAACTAAAGCAAAAAGCTGTAATCGCCCTTCAACCGCTACCGGTCAACCTTCGTGAGCGGTTGCTTGAAGTCACAGAGTATCTTACAGCACGCACAGTATAACGGCGGCATTTTGAACAAAACGGCTACAGCGCACGGTTGCGTCGGCTTGTTAGGCGGCAGTTTTAGCCCGCCCCACATGGGCCATGTACTTGCCTGCCACTACGCGCTTCTACGTTGGAACCTTCAAAAAGTAATAGTTCTACCCAGTTTCGCCCACCCGTTTGGCAAGCCCCTACCACCGTTTGAAGACCGCCTGGCCATGTGTCACTTGGCATTTATGCACTTACGTGATTACGTAGAACTAAGCGACGTCGAACGTCAAATGGGTGGCGTTAGTTACACAATTGATACTGTGCGAGAACTGACACGCCAGCATCCGTCAGCCAAATTCCGTTTACTGGTAGGCGGCGATATACTTCCTGACACACAGAAATGGCGAGAGTTCGAAGAACTAATCAGCCTCGCCCCGCTGCTTGTAATTCCACGCATTACTGACGGCGATATTCAGGGAGGTACAATATCTGAGGCCGCCCTTCCTGAAGTCAGTAGCACAAAAATCCGCCAAAATATTGCCTCCGGAGATACACCGTCGGGGGCCGTTCCTGCGCTCGTACTGGATTACATCTTACAGCACGGTCTTTACATGGATGAAGCTTTAAGGTAAATATCTTGAGACTACACTCCCGCATGCGCGTATCCAGCCAATCTGTGACCTATGACTCAGTACGTTGCTTAAGTATTTTCGGAAACATTTATCCATACTGGATATTAATTTTAGGCGGTCTACCAATACTTGAGCGCGCATTAGTTCGAAACCACTACTTTAAGTCGTCTGCAATGGTTTAAACCTAAGCTTCTTGACAGCGTAGCAATAAACTTTCCCGTATGTTATAGCTCCGAAAAAATAGTTTCAAAACAGACAATAGATTACAATAGCACACGGAGGCTTACATGTCGGAAAAAGATGATTCAAAAAAACCGGTCGGTGATAATGTCCTGACAACCCGTCAGGGCCATCCGGTGGCTAACAACCAGTCCCAGCGTACCATCGGAGACCGCGGCCCTGCTACGTTGGAAAATTACCATGTTCTAGAAAAAATCAGCCATTTTGATCGCGAACGAATCCCCGAACGCGTCGTCCACGCCCGCGGCTTTACGTGCTACGGAGAGTTTAAGGCGACCGGCATGATTGGCGATGATCCGTCGTCGAAATATACACGGGCAAAGATTTTTGCAGAAAAGGGCAAGGTAACTCCTCTTGCTATCCGTTTCTCCACCGTTATCGGTGGGCGCGATTCGTCAGAAGTCGCTCGCGATCCCCGCGGATTTGCAGTTAAATTCTATACTGAGGACGGCAACTGGGATTTGGTCGGTAACAATCTTGCAATCTTCTTCATTCGCGATGCCATAAAATTTCCAGATGTGATTCACTCTCTGAAGCCAGATCCAATTACGTTCCGTCAGGAACCAAACCGTATATTCGATTTTATGAGCCAGACTCCTGAATCTATGCATATGCTGACGCACCTATTTAGCCCCCGCGGCATCCCCGCCAGCTATAGGCACATGGAAGGCTTTGGCGTTAACACTTATAAGATGATTAACGCGGAAGGAACGCCCGTACTGGTAAAATACCACTTCCATCCGCGCTGTGGGCTAGCCAGCTTAACCGCTGCTGAAGCTGAAAAAGTACAGGGTAAAGATCTTGGATCCGCGTCCAAAGATCTCTACGAGGCTATTGAGCGGAAAGATTTTCCCGAATGGGACCTGCTAGTTCAGATCATGGACGATAGTTATCATCCAGAGCTCGAATGGGATCCGCTTGACGACACCAAAATTTGGCCAGAGGATCAGTTTCCCTTGCGTCACATAGGTGTCATGACACTTAATCGGAATGTTTCTGACCATCACAACGAGAATGAGCAAATTGCCATGGGCACCGGCGTTCTCATAGATGGACTGGATTTTTCAGATGATAAAATGCTTATAGGACGGACATTTTCCTATTCGGATACACAGCGGTATCGGGTTGGGCCTAACTACCTGCAACTGCCGGTAAACCAGCCTCGAGGCTGTCCGTACACTAATCAGCGCGGCGGCCAGATGTCCTTCAGCACGGACCTCGCTCCGGGACAAAATCCTCATGTAAATTTTGAACCATCGATCCACAACGGACTAAAAACTGCGGACCCCAAACCGAATCACCAGCCTGAGATCAAGGGTCAATTAACCCAGAGCGTTCTCGAACGGACGAACGATTACGAGCAGGCACGTGCCCGTTATTGCACAATGATGGACTGGGAGCGTGATGATCTGGTGCTAAACATGGGAGGCTTACTTTCCCAGTGCGAGCGCGACGTGCAGGAGCGCATGCTTTGGCACTTTTTTATGGTTCATGATGATTATGGCTCACGAGTTGGAAGTCACTTTAGCATGACTGCTGCCGATGTAAAACACTTGGATTTGTTACCAGGCCAGGTTTTTACGGCAAAGGAAAACACACGCCGAGAAAACCTTGGTAACAACAAGGACGCAATGGATCCGTCTGTCTGGGGCAAGCACACAAGCTCCGTGAAAAATTATCAAGCTTCCGCAGAAGAAGTTTTGGGCGGGATGCGTGATGTTCCTTGTAAGAACTAATTAGCCACACGAAATAATACCGTATTGCAAATTAACGGGGCAAGATCTGGCAATTAGTCGCCAGGTCTTGTCCCATAGTTTTTGGTTCTCCATCTTTTGCCTGACATACTAGCGAATTTTAAAGTGGTCAGTCACATTTCACGTTCCCAACTACCAAGACTTTCCGAGTACTAGGAATACAGAGTGTACGATAAACACATCTGAGTTACGAAGGATAGTAGATGCGGCGGTGTAATTCCACAATGCTGCCTTACCTGGTTCTAGTCCAAACTCTCGTGCTGGATACTTTATCATCTACCGCTTTAACCTCTGACGCATTAGCTTCCTGGAGGTGCCACTCGTCTTCCACACTTACATTTAAATGGCCTAATCCTGGCTTTTTGGAAAGTCCTAAGACTGTAAGAGTCTGGCTGGTCGCTATAATTGACACCGTATGCCCTCGTACCTGAATGTTATTAATGGAAAGTGAAGGCCACGCCATCGGAAGGTTTGGCTTTAAAGCAATGCCATTAGCTGTTGGGGAGAAGCCAAGGAAGCCTTCGAGCATTACATGGGGAACCATGACGCTTTCAAAAAACTCGTTGTCCATACCTAATCCGCCGGGAGGGCCGCCGCCCTGCAGGGTGCCTTCATGGGTTTCCCCGTCGTAATATTCGCGGTATCCGCCTTCCGCCATAACTTCCCTATACCATTCGAGAATAGTATCAAGGCGCTTAGCGGCGTCGTTCGGGCCGTACGTCTTAAGCCTAGCCATTATGTCGTGATAAGAGAAGCCAAGCACTGCTCCCCCATCCTGCACCTGATTTCCAAAAGGGATAGAATCAGCACCATGCCAGTACCAGCCGTAGTGGCTGATGTTGCGGCGGGTGCTGGCGCGCGGTGCAAATCGCCAGTGATAGATGTCAGTCGTTTGAGAGGTATCATCGGCGACTTCGCGCTTTCCGCTTATCCAATCGAGAATTGACATGGCGTGGTCGCTGGTGGCAAATCCGTAATATATGGCTTCAAGGTTTACAAATGTATAGCCGAAATCCGCTTGGCCTCCGGCGGAGTCAATACCAAGAGTAAAGCGTCCGGTGACGTCATTCCAGAACAGAAGGTTTCCGTTTTCTTTTCCCATCGCGGCCTGCCTCCGCCAGTGATCAGCAGAACGCGCAAGTGGTGATGGAGCGATATTCCAACCGGGATTCTTCGCTACTTCCTCCTCAATTGCAGCCATCTTGAGTGCGGCACCGTAATGGCGAATAGTGGCATAAGAATCCTGTCTGCCAAACGGCAATAGGTCCCAGTAGTTATTGCCAATCCCCATTCCGCCTTGCGGTTTTGGTTTTCCATTATGATCGCGAAGGACTCCAGTAAGTCCTTCGTGACCGACCCATGGAACTGTGACAATTCCGTCTTTATCTGTTCCAAACTCTGTCTCCATAAACCGCATGGCTAGTCGAATACGTTCTATATTGTCGCGCAGGAAATTCAGGTCACCAGTCCAATAGAAATAATCAATGCAGGCCGAAACGAAGCTGGGGTTATTTACATTATGGCGAGTATCGTACTGCGCAAACAGCGCCTGAATGGTGACCAACCCGCCCGAAGTTGGATTATCGATACCAAAACGGAGACTAGTAATAACGCCTCTCCATTTAGGATGACGGTAAACCGGGACCATCGTGTATTCAACTGCTCCGTTGGTTGGAGGGTCGAAATAAAAACGTCGTTCGGCAGCAAAGTCGGGAGCAGCGTCGGTAGTCCACTCAAGATATGGTGTGGCAGTGGCAGGCAGACCCTCGGCACGCCATCGAATTTGGACAAAAGGCGCTTCATGTGAATTGCTTGTAAAAGGTGGCGGGGAAATAAGGGCATCGGCAGTAGTAAGCCGCAGCGTCCAGCCTTCTTCCTGAAGGCCTAAAGATTCCGTCCCGGTGGTTTTCCAATCTTCCGGCGTGGCAATGGAATTTGGTCGCCAGGTCGGGCCAACAGTTTTATGAAACGAAAAATGCCAGCCAAAACTCTTAGCGCTTTGATTCCAAAATGGAAACGGCCAGCCACGCTGATGGGCAATAGATCCGTGTTGATGGGTAGCGACATAACCATCTAAATCAATGTGACGCTCCAGCAAGGTATCGCGCCAGGCGGTTGCGGCTTCATCGGCGCGAGTTGCTGGCCAAAGTGAAGGCGGCAGCAGCCATTCATCCCATAACGTAGCCTTTGGAGCCGGGCCGTAATGCTGGTAGAAGAAATCTCGCAGCGCAAGGGACTCATCCGGATGATTTATAATATTAAAACTTGGAAAATCCTCAGGAATAGCAGTTCCCCGGGCAGAAAGAGTATCGGAACTGGCTGCCGATACTGCCGGATATAAGAACAGGGTCAGTGCCAACCTACGGACCAGGTTTACAACAGTTCTGAAAACGACCGTACTGTTCGGCATTTGGAGTTCTACTTCACTCCTGCCAATTTCTGGACAGGTTTTGCCTTAACCATATCTTTAACCAGAAATGATTTTAAAAACTTTGCTGCCTCTTCCGGTGCGGTTGGGTTGATAAAAAAACCAGTTCCCCACTCAAATCCGGCGCTTCGGGTAAGCTTGGGCGTAATTTCCATATGCCAGTGGTAATAGGGAACATTACCTGTTCCATCATACGGCGTTGAGTGAATAACAAAGTTATAAGCAGGATCATTGAGAGCCATCTTCATCAAAGAAAGTGTGGTCTTCATGATCCGCGAAAAATCCTGCACCTGGTTCTTTTGAATTTGGTCAAAGAAACTACTATGTTCTTTTGGAACAATCCAGGTTTCAAACGGAGATCGACTGGCAAAAGGCATAAAACTGACGAACATGTCGCTTTCCACTAGCAGCCTCTCGTTTCCTTTCAGCTCCTGTTGAATCATATCGCAATAGCAACAGCGTTCTTTATACTCAAAATATCTATGCGCCCCGGCCAGCTCTTCCTGCACTAGTTTCGGCACAATGGGCAGAGCAATGATTTGGCAGTGGGGATGGTCCTGACTGGCTCCGGCTTCGCTGCCCCAATTTTTAAATACCAGTATGTAGCGGACGTGCGCGTCTTTTTGGAGGTCTACACAACGATCGCGCATTGCCCAGATAATTTCCTGAATCTGTTCGACGCTGAGATCCGCAAATGTATGTTCATGATCCGGCGATTCTATAAGTACTTCGTGGGTGCCGTAACCAGTGATGCGATCATACATACCCTCCCCGCTGCGCTTCAGCGGCCCTTCCGGACGCAAAGCTGGGAATTTATTGGGTATTGCCCGTAGCCACCAGCCTTCCGAATCCTTTTGCGTGCTGGTTGGGCGATAACTTAGGACTTCTGGCGGAGTGCTTTCCTCGTTGCCTGGGCAGAAGGGGCAAAACCCTCCTTTTTTTTCTCCATCGGCGCGAGTAAATTGGTCCGGCCGATTGGCGCGCTCTGTCGCAATAATAACCCATTGATTGGTAACGGGATCTTTTCGCAGTTCAGGCATGATATAGGAACCTCTGCATTAGTGGAAGACCATTGCTTAATTTGATATCACAAAAATGGATATCAAGATAAGCATGATTTGAGTTCTAGCTAATAATTATAGCATCATCAACCCAGTATGAACAGCTGTCGCCGAACTTTTTACGGAGTTGTTAGATCGAGTTTTGTGGGAGATGCGGGCGCCGGTGATACAGCACCGGGATTTCCAACAACTGTTTCAGTGTGTGCTTCTTCAATCAGTTTCGTTATCTCGTCCACGGGCGGAATCGTCTGCAACACTTCGATATGCTTATTCCAGGTCGAGACGACGTTATTATCTTTCAATTCCATATAGAGTGTGCCTAACTGGCGACCTTCATACCCGCCGCTTACGACCTGAATACCGTTCAGTGCTTGGACACTGCCCTGAATCTGGCTATTTTCACCTAGAATAATTACATCCACAAGGCTTTTGTCCTCAACCCCAGCAATCAGCTTTTCCACATTGCCGCGCCGATCATAATTAAGAACGACCACAAAATCGGACTTCTGCTTTAGTTCCGGAAGATATTTGTTAACTGCCGCAATGGGATCCGAAATCGACAAGGTATCACTGGAGTTGGCTGACCCGGAAGCTATTGAGGATGCCTGTCCCGCTGGCGCGCCGCTTAGTTCGACTCGTGGACGAGTAATCCCTAAAACGCCAACTCGAATTGACTGTCCGTTCGTCATCGTCACCTCGGATACGACATATGGCTCAAAAACAAGAGTACCTGTTGAATCCGCTATATTAGATGAAACAAGCTTCACTCCCGCCTCTTCCGCCGTTTTTTTAAGTTCAGCGGGCGTAATTGTGAGATCTGTAAATCCTACGTTTACGACGTCGTAGCCAATTTTTCCCAAGCCTTTAAGGAGAATTTTCGACTGCTCAACGGTCTTCTGATCGGGCATGTCTCGTATAAAGCCACCTGCGTCCAATTGTATAGCGGGAATTTTCAGCTCATCGATTCTCTTAATGAGCCGTGCTTCTTTATCGAGTCCACCAAGTTGATGAGTTACACAGCCGCAGGGATCAACCTGAGACCGGCGGAATCCGCCGTAGGCAATAGCAAGAACCTCTGATGTGCGGGCTAGAAACTGCGAAGGAATGAGAAGTTCATCCAGCTTTTCCACCGTAAGGGGCTCAGCTTTCGGTGCCGGGGTTGGCGTGGGAGGAAATGCAATGGCCGGACGGGCTGAAGTGGTATTGTTGCTTGCTGCGTTATTCTGAGCTAAGCTTATACCGGCTGAGACCATAACCATCAGTCCAGCCAAGATGCTCCACTGGTTATTTATCATGTTTCGGATTCCTGATTTTTAAGATATGTATTAAAATTGACGCAGGGAACTACACTGTCAAACCTGATAACTTAATATATACCAAAAAGTGTAAAAGCGGCAATCAACGATATTGAGCTTAATAAACGAAACCGCATTTGACACAACTGATGCGGTAGTTGGAAAAAAGCAAAAGCAACAAAACCAGATGCGGAAAAAATCTTTGTAATGAACCTGTCAAAACCGCAAAAATTTATGGCCGCAGGCCAGTTTAACGAAGCACTCGCCTTGCTCCCGCCGGTGAGCATTTCGACTGATCCTCGCGCTGATATTATTCGCGCGCGAATTGCAGCGGATACAGGACATACTGCAGAGGCTGTACATACGCTAACCGCCGTGCAAACCAGATATCCGGCTCATGCACCAAGTGGGCTTTTTCGTGGGATTTACCTTTTGGACCTTCATCGACCTGATCAAGCCATCAAATGCTTTGATGAAGTTCTGACACTTCAGAAGAATAATGACCTTGCAAAATCCTACCGCGCCCTCTGCCAGTGTGCTCTCGGAGATGGGCCTGCTGCGGCTGATGCCTGGAGAAAAGATGGTTTCTCCGACAACGCCATGTTTCGCGTACGAACGGCCGAATTTATAGAAAGCTCGTGGCTCCGAGATAAATCATATGTCGGCGAGTTACCCCACCTACTTCTTCCTCCAATACCAGCCAATGAATCTCAAAGAAAAGCGCTAAGACATTTTTATCGAAGGAATTTTCGAGAAATGCTTAACTATGTGCCCCCTACGCCAACAGACAAAGAGCTGCAAGCTTTCCTGGCGGCCACTGCCCATGAAATGCTTCGTCAATACTCGGTGGCTTCCTCATATATAGAACCCTTTTTATCCCGCCGCGATGAGTGGCCAGACCCACTAACCGCACTAAACGCGCGGCTTATGGTAAGGCGAGGAGAAATTGCCGCTGCGGCCCGGGAACTGTCAGGGGTCATTCTGATGGGACCTGAGGATTTTGGAGTTAATTATTACCTTGGTATCATCTGCTTAGCCTACGATAAGGCTGCTGAAGCTAGACAGTATTTTCTACGCGCGTTCACAAATTATATGGTCGATACTTTGGAATTTCAATGGTGGCAAATCGAACAGACGTTGTTGCATCCTGAACTTCAACAGCGGTTTAACGCATCTACCGACGCATCTCTGGCCCCATGAACTCAGTTCTCGTAATTACCACGGAACCGCTTCCGGTCCCTGGAGGCCTTACCACCGGCGCGGGGCTGCGAGCTTGGGGCTTGGCGGAAGGATTGCGATCCTGTGGATTTCCTGTTACAATGGCCACTCCCCTAGAGGGCGAACAAGCTCTTACGCAGTCGGTTTCTCCTACAGATGATCGAGTGCGCTACTTCAGGCGACCTGAGCTTGCGGCTCTTATTGAGCGCGAAAAACCGGATATAATCGTCATGCAGCATTGGGGTCTGGTGTACGCATTGCCGCAGTTAGATGTTCCGCTGGTTATTGATTTGGCGGGACCCCACCTTCTTGAGAGGCTCTACTGGGGAAATCCCGATGCCAATCATGACCGGGAAGAAAAACTTGCCGCGCTTCGACGAGCGGATTTTATTGTTTGCGGAGGCACTTTCCAGCGGCATTACTTTTATCCCTATCTTGCGATGGCTGGTCATGACGTGCGTCTCGAGGAGTTCCCCGTCATTCCGTTTTCAGTATCTCCTGTCCCCATAAATGGGTCGCCAGCGGCTAACACGGAGGCGACATTCATCTACGGTGGGGCATTCCTCGCGTGGCAGAATCCGGAATTGCCGATTCGATGGCTGCTGGAAGAAATGGACACCGTCGGTCGAGGGCGTTTGCTGTTTTACGGCGGTAGCCATCCATCCTTGGATGCGTCCGGCGGAAAGTTCATTAAGCTTTACCAGGATATGCAACGCCATAGCCGCGTCGAGGTGCGCGGGTGGAGACCCTTTGCAGACTTAGTTAAGGATTATGCCACGGAAGGGCATGTGGCTCTTGACCTCATGCAGCGCAATCCGGAAAGGGAACTGGCCTACACCACTCGCACTATGGTATATATGCAGTGCGGCTTGCCTGTGATATATAACAATTATTCGGAACTGTCTAATTTCATCACCAACAATGCTTGTGGCTGGTGCATGGATCCCACTGATGAAAACGCTTTTCGATCGCTTGTTCGACAAATACTGGAAGACCCTTCCCAATTAACTCCTATGCGAGAGCGTGCTCGAGCTGCGGCCAAAGATCAGAGCTGGGACACAACTATTACACCACTTGCAGATTTTTGTATAAGCCCCACAAGACGAGCTCCATTCTCAGGCGCCTCAGCACCAGTCTCACAACCCGAAGAAACGTTCAGTGAGTCTGTCCAATTAAATTCGCTTTCACCCCAAATAACGGAAACAGTATTATCAGCGTTGCGTAGAAGCTTTTTCCCCAAGCCGGGTAGATGCCTAGGAGTCATTGCTCACTTCCCAATTTGGCTGGCGTCAAAGTATCTGCAACATTACTTCAAGGTTGATAGTTCGTCTCGCGCGCATAAATATTAAGGGTAAGCGCATGTCCAGTTCCAATTTTTTTTTAAAACCCCCCGTCATTTTTTCAGGACTAATACTTATCGCTCTACTCGCTGTGTCGGTTGGGTTGAAAAAACAGTCGGATCGGCCAGTACGGCACAGCGAAACGGAACAGACAGAGTTTGACCGTATAGAATCCGGCGGGACCCGCATTTCCAGTGTAAAAGCGCCGTCTATTTCTACTCGTAGCGCGCAGGCAACCGGCAACCGCAGTCCTATCGCGTCCAACCAGTTGGCACGTAAAAGCGTGGTGGAAGACTTTGATACTGCTCTACGCCGTGCAAGCGGTAGTATGTATATTTCCGGTATTGTATCTGGGAGAGAACCCGAACAGACCGACGACGCCCAAAACAGGCAAACACGCAGAGATGGGACAGACACCTCCAGCAGCCGCAGCGACAGGGAAAATAGCTGGAGAGACCGATGGGGACGGTCGGACCCGCTGGAGGCCGCGGAGGTTCTATTGTTTGAGGACGATCCCAATACTACTCACCCTCCGCTTCGAACCGCCGTCACGGACAAAGAAGGCTCCTTTACTTTAGCGAATATTAACGGAGCAGACCAACGTTACATACTGGTAGTCAAAGCGGAACATTATGCCCCGGAAGCTTCGTTTATTTCAGTTAACAATGAACCCCGTGAAGTGTCAATGCGACTTAATCCTGGCGTCCGCTTGCGCGGAAAAGTCGTGGATTTCGAGACAAGTCAGGGGGTGGCGGGGGCGATTGTTTATCAACCCAATCCGCGATCTGAGGCATTCGCGGTACTCGGAGTTACCACAACTTCTCTCACCGGCGAATTTAGTTTTCCAAATACTCACCCAGGGATTTTGGCAACTCAGGCCAGTGCGGACGGATATGCCACAACAAAAGTCCGCGTAGAGGCTCCAGACGATAAAATCATCATAGAAATGCAGTCCGGTGGAGCATCCATTTCCGGCGTTACCGTGGATCGCTTGACAGGCAAGCCAAGTGGTGGCGCAAGAGTTTGGGCAAAAGGAGAGCAGGATATTTCCGAATCTGTTGTGTCCGCAGAAGACGGAAGTTTTAAATTGGACAACCTTCCAGCCGGAGCATTTGACGTCTATGCTGTTCGTGGCATGAAATCTGAAGAGCAAAAGATTAAACTTGAGCGCAGACAGGCTGTCAGCGGCGTAGAGATCATTTTACCCGCCGAACTCATGGTAAGCGGCCAAGTGGTTCATGCGACGGAGCGCAAGCCACTGCAAGGAATTAAAGTCTGGTACAAATCGGCAAAAGGCGCACAGTATAAAACAACTAATGTCGACGGACGTTTTGCGTTTGAAACTATGGCAATTGATGAATATGCTATTCTCATTCACGAAAAAGGGTTTCTACCCATTCAGGATAAACGCACAACCGAGGCCGTTGAAACTCTTGAGCGGAAAGTCGCGAAAAATCAGTCTTCGGACGAATTGCTTATACGCTTACGACCTGTGCCTACTTTGGAAGGCAATGTGAAAGGCCAGACTCGGCGCGGCGAAGATGCCCCGGTTAATGGTGCCAATGTGGCGTTATCATATATAGAAAGCCGTGACTTCGTTCAGCTCAAAACCAAGTCTGATCCGGCGGGAAATTTTTTCTTTAATCTTCCCAAAGGCAGACGAGGAGAAGGCATAGTGGTAGCAACAAACAGTTACCAGATAGACGCCAAAGACGTGCGCGTTCCTCGCAAGAACCCGGTTCAACTTACGATGCAGCGGAACAACTACGTTTTCGGCCAACTGCTGCTTTCTGACGAATCTTCGCTAGACGGCGTTTCAATCGACGTTTCAACCCAAATTCCAAGAGGACGCGCGGAATCGCAGAATTCTCACAGAGTCAAACTTGCAGAAGTTAACAGCATGCGCGGAGGCCGGGTTATCATGGGGCTTCCGAAAGGTCAGGATGTTCAGCTGACTTTTACCATGCCTGACGGGATGGTTGTCTCGAAAGATTTTCAGTCGGATCGGCTTCTCAATAGCCGCCCAATATTTGTATACGACCCTGTTTCGCAGGATATTATAGCTGACACCACGCCACGAGATCGCAACAGAGAAAATGGTCAGGGTCGCAACCGGGGGAATGGCGGCGAGGCTGCAGCTAATCGCCCAGCACAACCTGGTGGCAACGCCGCGCCTGCATCACCAGCGCAATAGCTTTTCCTCATGAGCGTCACTTAAAATTTTCGTCTGTTGACGTTGCATAGAGTCGCGTGCAAATACTTTCAACTTTTGACGAACTGCCTTTTCACTTACAGGGGCGAAGATCCTGCCTTACAATTGGCGTTTTTGACGGGGTGCATCTCGGACACCAGGCGCTGATCCGAGAAACCGTTAAATTGGCGCAAGAACAAGATATTGTTTCCATAGCGGTGAGTTTTCGAAACCATCCTCTGTCAGTTCTGGCTCCACCGTATAACCCACTGCGACTTATTACCCCAGCCCGAAAAGCCGACCTGCTTGAGCAAATGGGAATTCAATTCCTAATCCTTGCGAACTTCACCAAAGAATTTGCTGCCATGCCTCCTCAGCGCTTTATGTCTGAATGCCTGGTTGAAAAGGCCAACGTTCAACACTTGGTTTGTGGATATGACTTCACTTTTGGCTGTCAAGGTTCCGGCAAGATCGAGATGCTGGAAAATTTTGGTACCGAGACCGGTTTCAATGTGCAAAGCATAAGCGCTGTGTCCCATGAAAACCATGCGGTCAAAAGCACGCATATTCGAGATCTCCTTTCAAACGGTCGAGTATCAGAAGCGGCGACTTTACTGACTCGCCCGCATGAGTTGCCGGGCACGGTTGGCTCAGGGATGCAACGAGGCCGCACTATCGGCTTTCCTACGGCAAATCTGAACGCACTGCCGCATTTTCAAGTTCCTGGTAAGGGCGTTTATCTGTGTGGCGCACGGGTGGCAATGCGCGAGGAAATTTTAGCGGCGATGGTAAATGTCGGCACAAGTCCCACTTTTGGAAATAATGCCGCTTCAGTCGAGGCGCATCTTTTAAACTTCACAGAAGACATTTACGAGCAGTCGCTTAGCGTTTTTTTTCTAAAGCACCTTAGGGAAGAACAAAAGTTTGCTGGCGTAGATGCCCTTGTCGGCCAGCTACAGAGGGATAAAGAGCAGTCGGAAAACCTATGGGAATCTGTATTGATC
This sequence comes from Candidatus Sumerlaeales bacterium, assembly GCA_038243585.1. Taxonomy (GTDB): domain Bacteria; phylum Sumerlaeota; class Sumerlaeia; order Sumerlaeales; family Sumerlaeaceae; genus JAKFFN01. The sequence continues at coordinate 24,704 of JBBSQY010000013.1, forward strand.
TGTGAATTAATTGCGAAAATACCGGCGCCTGTGGCACATAATATTTAAGTTCCGGCGTTTTAAACAGGGCGCACATGCGAAGTCTCGTCTCGTACTGGTTATGCTTCAATAGAATTAATTCGACCGACTTGGTTTTTTTACTTTCGGTTTAGATTTCGAGGGCATCTTAGGGGCGGGCTTTTTCTTTGAATCGGTTATACTGATCTTTCCAGCTTGTTTGTCTTCGATCTTCTCGATCGTGCCGCCATTATCACTAATCAGTTCCTTTAGACCTGGTCCAGTGTAGGGAGAATCAGAGACTCCTTCAAAACGCCCGGTTACAAGTTCAGTAACCGTTGTAGTATCATCCTCCCAGGAAGCCAATACTTGAAACTGCCCCTGATCGTCTGTCCATTTGATATCCAGCGTTGGGGGATCTATACCCTTTATAATCTTTTGGACAGAACCCGGCAACGCCTGGCGTCTTGTAAGGGCCAGCATTTCTCTGGTTGTGGTGGTGCCCTGTGGGAAATACACAATTTCAGCTACATCATCAACAGACGCAATGACCAAGCATCCCGTCTTGGGACTTATCGACATATCCGTCAGAAACTTCATTTCGACAAACTGCTCCCGCTTCCGCCATTCAACAAAAGTATCGACGGCATCGGAGAGCAAGAAAGGGAAATCTGGTGACAGATAAGAAAGTCCTTCATCCGGCAGGTTTCGCAGCAAAATTGGAAACAGGGTCGAATGGCCAATTGACAGCGTCTGAATGGTGTCACTGCTAACAGAATCATTTGTGGTAAACGAGATAAGCCAGTCGCTTTTTTCATCGTCCGGCGCAAAAATCTCGATCAAATATGCTTTTTCCCGCAGTACGTCCATGTAAAAAAATGCTGCACCGTTTTCTGCCACAAAGGATTCGCAGGCCACCCATTCATTTGTAATCCAAGTCAAATTGGCTGGTGACGGCTTTATCTGGGGTAATTCGACTACGCTGGTTTTTCCAGGGGAATCAACCAGCATCCGAATGCGACCTATAAAACCTGCTGTATCCCATTCTACATTTGCGCTGTAGCTAGAATCCGGCGATTCCAGAGGAACTTTAAGGAGTTGTTGTGGCGCGGCACATAAAGAAGTAACAGCGGCAACAAATGCGGCTAGGAAAAAAGTTCTCATCATCATTATAACAAGTGCCTCAAGACAAGTATAGACGCCTGAGACGTCAATACGTTCAAAAAAAACCGCTGAAACCCTTCGGTTTCAGCGGTACAATATCAACTAGCTATTCAGGTTGCGGCAGCTCAACTACGACCTCTTGCACAACCGGATCACCAGCAAACAAGAACTGATCATTACTAACTGTAGGAGTAGTAACTTCATCCCCAGCGCCAGGTCTTGGCATGCTTCCCAAGGCGAACACCTGATATGATTGTGGCATCAGGTCATGAAATGAGTACTGTGCCCGCGTGCTGACGCTCGGGGTGTGAGGTTCCATAATATCGCCATTTTTACCTCGCAACCTGAGCGTGGCTGGAAATCCAATCAACTCCCCATTTTCATCCACGGCCTTTACAGTAACTGCAGAATTGCTTTGTAGCGAAATTTCTCCAAAATTGGAGATTGGGGGGCGAATATAGCGATTCTCAACCACAAACATTTCACCGAGTTTCCCGTTTTGAATAGGTAGTCCTTTGGCTGCGTTTTCTTTAATAGCCGCAATCCGGCCCTGAACCTGTTCTCTTGTCGCCCGCTTCATGACAGCCATGCTTTCCGCTCCAGGTTCACTTGGAACCTCGGTTGCAGAAGGATCATACACCATCGCAAAATTTCCCGGCTTCATTTTCAGCGTAAAGCTTCCCTCTGTATCAACAGCTGCCGCAACTTCCGACATTGCCGTGATTTTCGCCGTAGAGTCTGCATGAGGAATTTCGTTTAAACGATTTTGAAATAAGAAATATACGACTCCTCCAGACGCAGGAGTAGAGTCAGGGCGCAGAAGTTGCCCACTAACTACTGTTATTTCTGGTGCTTCGTTTTCAGAAGCATCGGTAGTCGCGCTGGTCGATGTGGTATCATTCCCGTCTACGGCGGATCCTGGTGCACGTGCAGCGGGATCGGCAGGGGAAGTTATAACTGGGCCCTGCGCGAGTTCACGCGTGATCTTTATTAACCCAACGGAAGAGTTTTCCGTTGGCTCTGTCCTACCGTTAACATCCAGCGCCACTACTCCGGCGGTCACGCCAGCTACAGCAATGGCTGCAATCCTGAGGCCGATTATTCTTTTCATATACTAAGGCTCCGTTTATTATGGGTTTAAGGGCGAGTTTCGGACACTGGTTAGACTTTTCATAAGGTTAATGCAAGATTCCCGCCAAACTCATACTTGGAAACCTTGTACCACGTACAACCTTACTGATAGACAGATTAAATCATTGTGTCGCGCACATATATTAGATTATTTGTTCGTAAATTTAACGCACAAAAATCAGGGCTTTATTCGGCACCTTGAAGGATTTCGACACCAATATCTTTAAATGCCTTATAGCCACCGTCAACGGAAACTACATTCTTATAACCCATCTTCTGAAGATTGTCCGCGGCCATGGCAGAGCGAAATCCGCCGCCACAGTATAGGTGCAGTTCAATTTCCTTATCAGGGAAAATGCGCTCAACGTCTCGTTCAATTATGCCTTTACCTAGATGCACCGCACCTGTGATGTGCCCGTCACGCCATTCATCATCTTCTCTAACGTCGACTAACCGCGCACCTTTGTTCTTTTCAAGCCTGCTAAGCGCTTCTGAGGGAGACTCCTCTTTAATTCGGGACTTAGCATCATCAACCAGAGCAAGAAAACCTTCGCTATGCGTCATACATTAGAGCCTTTCATTTCAAATTCAAGAATCTATAGTCGCCTTCGGGAAATTCCATTGTTACGCACATCTCGGCTATTCGAGATGCGATCCGCGGGGATAACTGCTGTTTAAGCTCCGGCAGACTCCGGTTAGTTGTTATGATCGTAGCGGAATCATCTTCATAACGGCGATTGATCAAAACATACAGACGATCAAGCACATATTCGCTCGTTCTTTCGGCACCAAGATCATCCAACACGAGAAGATCGGCCCGTCTTGCCATGTCGAAAAGATCGGCCTCATTTTCACTAGAGCCACTGTCCATGCGGCGGCGCAGTTCAAGGAACAATTCCGGCACGTTCCAATACAGGCCCTTATAACCTTTGATAATCACCTCTTTTAAAATCGCTACCGCAAGATGGGTCTTTCCAGTGCCTTCCCGCCCGGTCATCAACATACCTTTACCCGGCTGGTCATGGTTATTACCGCGAAACGTTTTCAGAAAGCCCTTCGCGCCATGCAGAATTTCCTTCTGCTTCTGATTTTTAGCCACGAATCCGGTCAGATTTTTATTTACGAACTTGCGGGGGATATTAGCGAAAGCATATCGAGTATCGGCCTGACGGGTAAGCCTGCACTGGCATGGAGCAGCCCCAGTATCCAATATTACATATCCGGCACCGGCGCATTTAGAGCAGACGGCAGCGTTATCCTGCCTTGCCGACAACTTCCGATTCATTATGCGTCAACCTTAAAACTTAATAGCATTGTCATCCTCATTACCAGGAAATAACGATATTTCTGCTTCGGCACCCGCATCTCCAGACTTCTTACGTCGGCGAACCAGCTCCTGCATTATCCAGTGAAGAGACCTTATCTCATTCTTACGCGCTTGTCGAAATACGCTCCGAACCTCCTGCATCTCGAAGCGTTGAGGCAGCATACGCAACTCGTCTAGAATGAACACATTCATTTTTAGGCTAATCGCATCGAAGTATAAATCCACCGTTTCTTTTAACGCCGGATCATTGGTGGGTAAATCGTCTTTCTGGTTGTGCAGACAGTCATCATAATATCGGAGAAAATCCCCGGCGTGTTCAAACAGGTGAGGATCCTCCTTGCGGATCAGCTCTGGCGGCCGAGGGGTTTGGAGCGGGGTTACAAGTCGAAATAGCGCAGCTTCATCATCGTTGTCGGGTAGAAAACACGCCATCAAATTCATTTTTCGAAGCGCGGCCGCAGCTCGTCGAGCTTGGTTCGGAGCCACGCCGCACCGCTTTTGGAGTTCACTAAGCGAGATTTCAACGGTTCCCGGCGCTGAGTTTCGGTCGCAATCCAATTCTACAATTTTCTTGAAAAAAATCCAGCCAGCGCCGCCTTTTATTTTCGCATTTAAGTGCTCTGGCAGTCCACTATATTCAAGCCACATGGGTGACCATGCCCGGAGATCCCGAGTTGTCACGAGACCCGACTTATAGATGGTGTCAGATATTCCGTAACAGCCGCTGTCAGCATGGCCGGCATATGTGTAACTCTTTGATTTTCTGTAATATCCCTCCCAAACTCGACAACCGCAATTTGACGGTCTACAGCTTCAGCCAATGCGTTTCTGTCTGCAACTCCACAAAATATTGCCGCATGCCCTCCCCGCTCCCGCGCTAGCAATGCGGCTTCCCAAGTAGCCTTGCCACCCATGCTAGTCGCGTCAAACCTGCCCTCTACAGTCAATAGCGTAGTGCCATCCGAAATGGCATCGGAGAGGTTTGTTAAGTCAAATACCATACGCGCGCCGCACACCAGAGTAGCACCAACTGCAGCAACGGCGAAACCAAGCCCGCCCGCCGCCCCAGCGCCTGGCATGGCGCATAATTTCATTCCAGCGCTCCGCTCGATGCGAATACACCAATCACCCATCCATCCCTCCAAGAGTTCAGCCTGATCAGGATCGGCTCCTTTTTGCGGAGCAAACACTTTAGCCGCGCCGTTAGGGCCGCGCAATGGATTATCGACATCAACGCAGCCGATAATTTCCATGGGAGCAAGCCAGCCACAAAGCGCTTGAATATCTGGAGAAGGAAGTTCCGGCAAGTCCATGGCGATTCGAGGCTCTGGATATCCCCGTCTGCATTGCCCGCTCAATTCCGCGAGACGCCATAAAAACCCAGCGCCCCCATCGCAGGTTGCTGATCCTCCCAGGCCAATATATAACTTCTTCACCCCTGCCATACGCGTAGCATAAACTAAATCTGCCACGCCCGCCGTACCGCTGATCATAACATTACGACGCGATTTTTCCACGAGTTTCAACCCGCTGCATAAAGCAATTTCTATATACGCGGTTTCATTTTCCGAATCGATTAAGTAAGGGGCAGAGATGGCATCGCCAAGGGGTCCGGTGCAGGCCGCTTCATTTATGACATAATTGTGACCCTGCCCACACGCTTCCAGAAATCCGTCGCCACCGTCGCTAATTAAAAAGCCATTGCTCAACGGCTTATTTGAGGCCCTAGCCCCTGCCTCCAAAGCCGCAAGGCTATTAGTGGCAGACATTACTTCCTTTACAGCATTTCCCGCACATAGGACATGTTTCATACGTTCACCTCTGTTCCGCGTAACTAAGACAACCAAACAACAGAGTTTTGCGGCTGTCCAATTGTAAAGCACACGCAGCACCTGACAAAAAATTAAAGCGAGCTGTCAAATCTGTAGACAGTTTTTGAAAGTAAACCATGGAAGACGCCGCCATACAAAAAAGCGACGCGTGGCTTGATCGCTGTGGACCAGATGAACACGTAGCAGTCTCCAGTCGCGCGCGCTACGCACGAAATCTGCCTAGAATCCCCTACCCCATGCGGGCAGGCGCCGACGATCTACGATTGATAGTGGAAAAAGTTGGGACGGCAATCTCGGAAACGATGCTTTTTCGGGAGGGCATGGCTTTTAATCTTTCGGAGCTGCCCTCCGCGCACAGGCATTTTCTCAAAGAAAATCATTTAATTTCCAGTGAAATGGAAAAGGGCGGAGCGCACCGCCTTATCTTTCTTAACAACGATGTCACGTTGGCCATAATGGTAAATGAAGAGGATCATCTGAGACTCTTTGCATTGGAGCCTGGTTTTCGACTCTCCGATGTTTTAAATAATGTCATAACGCTGGAGCAGGCGCTGGAGCAGCACTTAGAGTTCGCATTTTCTCCCAAATATGGATTTCTTACTGCTTGCCCGACAAATACAGGAACCGGCCTGCGAGCCAGTGTACTGCTCCATCTGCCCGCTCTTGCGTCCACACGCCAACTTGCGGAATTTGTAAAAATGCTGCCTCATAGCGGCCTAACCATTCGAGGCCCTTACGGAGAAAATAGCGAAAATTTTGGCGACTTGTTCCAAGTAAGCAACGAAGTTACTCTGGGTCGCAACGAGAGCGAAATAATAGAGTCGTTAACAGCAAAGGTCGATCAGATTATCAGTGCGGAAGAGAGTGCTCGCCGCCAGATTATGGACATAAACAAAGCTCAGGCAGAAGACCAGGTGTGGCGGGCTTGGGGGATTCTGACTAATGCACGCATGATTACGACACAGGAAGCTGTGCAAAATCTTAGCAAACTTCGCCTCGGCATTGATCGGCACTGGTTTCCGCAGCTTTCGCACGCGCAGCTAAATCGCCTGTTGATCCAGGTTCAGCCGGGACATCTACAACTTAAAATGCCTACAGCGGACAGTCAGCAGGAGCGGGATGTGGAACGTGCTAAAATTTTAAGACACATCCTATTCCTCACTCTTGGTAGCGACTCTTAGCTTCTAGCATAGGTGCGAGTTAAAATAGCATCTTAGACACGAACTAAACATTTCCAGTTGCATCTTGTTTTCAATTGGGCACACCCAATCACCATGCGAATATTAGTTGCCGGCGGAGCCGGTTATATTGGAAGCGTCACTGTCGAACACTTGATTGAAGACGGCCATGAAATCGTGGTCATAGATAACCTTAGCCGCGGCCACGAAAAAGCTGTGCATCCTGCGGCCAAACTTCACAAGATTGACCTTGCAGACTTGCCGGCTATTGATTCTGTATTTAAACAATACGAGTTCGACGGCGTTATGCATTTCTGCGCCAGTAGCTTGGTTGGCGAGTCAGTAGTGAAACCTCTTGAATACTACAGTAACAATATCTGCGGCGGCTTGAATCTGGTTAATGCAATGGTGACAAACGGCGTCGGCAACCTCGTTTTTTCTTCAACCGCAGCCATTTTCGGAGAGCCTGAATCCCAGCCTATTACGGAAGACGCTCCTCATGTGCCGCTTAACCCGTACGGCAGGACGAAATTGTGTTTTGAACATCTGCTTAGAGACGTTGAAGCCGCCCACGGGCTTAAAAGCACTTGCCTTCGCTATTTTAATGCCGCAGGCGCCACAACGCAGCGCGGCGAAGATCACCGTCCGGAAACTCACCTGATCCCTTTAATCATGGACGCAGCTCGCGGAAAACGAGAATCCATATCGGTGTTTGGCGACGATTACCCCACCGTCGACGGGACGTGCGTTCGCGATTATATCCACGTATCAGACTTGGCCCAGGCGCACATTCTGGCGATCACGCACCTTGTCAACAATCCTGCCGCGGCCGGCGACGCGTTCAATCTAGGTAATGGAATGGGGTTTTCTGTGAGAGACGTAATTAATTCCGTACAGAATGTGACAGGGTTTACGGTTACGGCAATGGTCGCTCCTCGCCGCGCTGGTGACCCCGCAGTTTTGGTCGCATCGTCGGATAAAATACGTAATGCACTAGGATGGAATCCCAACTACGCCAACTTGGACAGCATCGTTGAGTCCGCCTGGCATTGGGTTCAAAAAAACCCGGACGGATACAAAAACAGCTAGTCAGCACCTTGGCAAAAGTTTCATTCTAAATGATAAGTCTTAAAACCGAGCGTGCTTTATTAACTACATATTAAAGGGAAATATGCCATGACAGAGTCCAGACAATTGCTACCTGTGCGAATCTTAATTGTTACGAGTTGCGCCTTAATCACTTCTGTGTCGTCAGCGGGTGAGAATAGTTTAAAGTTATCCGGTTTGTTTTCCAATCACATGGTGCTTCAGCGCGAGCTTCCCCTCAGAATCACAGGCACGTCGACTCCTGGCGACACTGTTAAGGTCACTCTCAGCGACGTGGCCGACGGCACCGCTGAAGCCAAAGTCACATCAGATGGATCGTGGGACGTGTCGTTACCTGCTCAGAAAGCTGGTGGCCCTTATGCAATGACGGTGGCCGACTCTGACGAAACAACTGTTGTACAGGATCTATTAATTGGTGACATTTGGGTATGCAGCGGACAATCGAATATGGATTTTGCTTTAAAATACAGCCTAAATCCGCAGCCGGAGATCAGCCAGGCGCAAAATAGTAACCTCCGATTTTATCAGGTGCAGCAGAACAAAGCGCTTAAACCGCTGGAGGATCTAAATCCTGTCTCTCAGTGGAAAGTATGCACGCCAGATACGGCTCCGGATTTTTCGGCTGTGGCATATTATTTCGGTCAGCACATCCAAAGAGAAATTAATATTCCTATAGGCCTGATCCAGAGCGCCTGGGGTGGCACCAAGGTTGAGTGGTGGACACCGGCAGCGGGTCTTGAGAAATTTGATGCTTATAAATCAGACCTTACAGATGTTAAAAATGGAAAAAGCGATGCTCAGCTGGCAAAAGATTACCCGGGCTTGCTCAGCACCTGGATTGCACAGGTTCAAGCTGCCGATCCGGGGAACTCAGCAGAATCATCATGGGCCGCTTCAGATTTAGATGATTCATCATGGGAAAAGCTAAAAGTGCCCCACGATAAAAGAAAGGGGTATTTGAGCGAGAATGACGGGACTCTTTGGCATAGACGCTCGTTTACTGTGACTGACTTAGAAGCGGCGATGTCAGCGACTCTAAAGCTGGACTGTATTGATGATTTGGTAATAGCTTTTATCAATGGCAAACAAGTAGGAGCCAGCCAATCGGCAGCGGCACGACAATCCTTTAAAATCGCGGAAGGCACTCTTGTAGCGGGAGAAAATACGATTGCGTTACAAGTTATTAATTTTGGCGGCGCAGGGGGAATTTGTGGTTCTGCTGACGCGTTAAAGATTATATTTTCCGACGCCAAAGCTGACAATTCTATTAAACTTGCGGGTGATTGGAAAACAAAGCCGGGAACTGAACTAACAAAATTACCTGCCCCTCCCGCAACCCCGTTGGCTATTCGTCCGACCGTATTGTACAATGCCATGATCGCCCCGCTGCAAAGCTTCCCTATTCGCGGGACAATATGGTATCAGGGCGAATCGAACGCAAGCCATGCTGAGGCCCCTGTTTACGCAGAAATTTTTGGAAACATGATTACCGAGTGGCGAAAAGGCTGGGGCATAGGTGACTTTCCCTTCCTATTTGTTCAACTTGCCAGCTATCGAGATCCGTCTAAGGAGCCAGCCGAGTCTTCCTGGGCGCAGTTGCGCGAAGCTCAGGAGGATGTGCTAAGCCAGGTAAAAAATACCGCAATGGCTTCCGCCATTGATATCGGCGAAGCTAATGACATTCACCCAAAAAACAAACGGGATGTGGGCAACCGACTTGCCCTCGGTGCACTGGCAATAGCTTATGGCAAACCTGTTGAACACATGGGGCCGCTATATGAATCGCACAAGATTGATAGCGAAAAAATCGTGCTTAGGTTTTCTCATTCAAAAGATTTAAAAACCTCCGGCAGCCAGGAAGTTAAAGGCTTTGCCATTGCTGGCAAGGACGGCAAATTCGTTTGGGCCAACGCAATAATCGTTGGCGATACGGTTTCGGTGTCCAGCGACACTATTAATCAGCCGATGGCGGTGCGTTATGGCTGGTCTAACTATTCAATCGGCAATCTTTATAACGGTGTCGGTCTTCCCGCTAACCCATTTAGGACTGACAAGCCAAACCTTTAGATATATAATGCTGCAATTCGCTAAACTTATAGATTTTATATAGGCTACTGTGAAGCAGGCTCTGGCGGTGGAATTAAATTTCTGAAGCGGAATAATTACTTTATCATTCATGGCTATGAACTTCAAACCCGCCATATTAATGGCAATAAGTCGCGAGACAGCGCTATCTGCCCCCTATGTTTGTCTTCACACCTTGACACTCACATCCCAGCCTCCACCAATATCCCCTTTTAAGGAGACAGTATAAATGTCAGCAACTATGAATCCGCCCCCCACTTCAGGTCGCCCTGCGGGGTACACCGACCCGATTAACATTGGCGAGGTAGATGATGACGAGAGGCCAGACTGGATCGGTAGCGTTGCTTTTATCAGCGTACACCTAGCCTGCTTTCTGGTTTTCTATGTAGGCTTCAGTTGGGCAGCGCTTGGTATGATGGTTCTTACTTACGGTGCTAGGATGTTTGGCATCACGGGCGTGTTTCATCGGTATTTCAGCCATCGCACGTATAAGACCAGCCGTGTCTTTCAATTTATGCTTGGGTGGCTGGGCACTTCTTCAGCGCAGCAGGGACCGCTTTGGTGGGCTGCGCACCACCGCCATCATCATCGCCACAGCGATACTGAAGAAGACATCCATTCCCCTCTTCATAAGGGCTTTTGGTTTTCTCACGTCGGTTGGGTAATATGCAAAAAATACGAAAAAACCAACGTGCAGGCGATCCCCGATTTTGCGAAGTACCCTGAACTGCGTTTCCTGAACAACTATCATATTATTCCGCCGATCGTGCTGGCGCTAGCTGTATATGGTGTCGGCGCTTTGCTCGAGCGTTATGCACCGTCCCTCGGCACTAATGGTTTCCAGATGCTCGTTTGGGGATTTTTTGTTAGCACCACACTGCTATATCACTGGACATTCTGTATCAATTCCCTCGCCCATGTGTGGGGTAAGCGCCGCTTTCAAACGTCCGACACCAGCAGGAATAACTGGTGGCTCGCCATTATGACCCTTGGCGAAGGATGGCACAACAACCACCACCACTGCCCCTATAGCGAACGTCAGGGCATGTATTGGTACGAGATTGATATATCTCATTACATCTTAAAAGGATTGGCGGCAGTAGGTCTCGTGTGGGACTTGCAAACCCATCCAAAAAGCGTGTACGAACAGATTGAAAAGAAGAACGCTGCATAGCCAGCGCTAGTTGACAAGAAGCTAGCCCCGAGCCATCACAGCTCGGGGCTTTTTGTTATCATTATGACTTCTTCAGCGTCACAGTTTTGCCAGTTTCAAGCGATTCGACTTCGGCTGCAATTGCGGCTACGGAGTCTAAAGCCTGCGCTCCTGTTGAAATTTTCGGAGCTTGCTTCTTTTCCAAGCAGTCCACAAAATAAGTCAGTTCATTCAGGTAACCTCCTAGATCGCTGATATTACCAACCACCGGTCCTGCTGAACTCACTTTTGGTTGCTTGAGCGCAATATCCTTTGGCGCTTTTGCCCCTGCAGTCAAACGCAAAGACGGCTGCTTCGTAGATTCAAAGTCCAATACGGCGTTCTCAAAAATTGCTTCCCAGCCCATGCTGAACGCGTGCTTTACCGGGTAATTCCAGCCGCCGTCTGCCACAACTGCGATGTCTTTGTAATGATAAGTAGTAAAAACGTGGGCCCAGCCGGAAAAATCCTTCGTTCCCACTGAAGTTACGGCTGTTGGCTTTCCAAAAAGATGTAGCGCATAATCAGTATCGTGGATGTGAAGGTCGTAGACTGCACCGCCGGAAAGCTTCGGGTTCTGCAGCCAATTGCTGGCACTGTAGGTTGGCCGGCTGGAACGCCGATGCATAGACAGGCTCAGTAGCTTGCCGTATTTCTTTTCCTTAATCACCGCTTCCAGATACTGGTATTCCGGCCAGAAACGTATGCAATGACCCACCATCAGATAAATTCTTTTGCGCCGCGCGGCCTCGACCAGCTTACGCCCTTCTTCAACGGTGGGAGCAAACGGCTTTTCGCAAAAAAGGTGCTTACCCGCAGCCACGACTTCAAGACCAACCGGCACATGAAGATCCGTAGGCAAACAGATATCAACAGCGTCCACTTCTTCATTAGAAAATAGTTCTGAGAGAGATGGATAAACTTTTGTTTCAATACCCATTTTTTTTAATGATTTTAGAGCATTGGCAGGGACTTGGTCTACGACGGCCACAAGATGCGCATTTTTGATTGCCTGGTAGCATCTTGCATGCATCTGCCCCATAAATCCGAATCCTACAATTGCGACTTTTTGCATTGGTTTCCTTTGTGCTGGACGTGTGACAATGGCGTCAGCTTTTTTATAGTGGTATGCGAATTGATTACTTAAGAGCGCTTGCCAACACATGATTACAAGTAATAACGGAAACCGCTACTTCGTGAGAGATTCAGAATAGCTTAAGTTCCGCCACCGGAATTTTTCGCGCAGTTAAAGACGCTTTGACCAAACCTTTTCCGATGCAGGCTCGTCTGTACTTTATCATCTACATAAATGAGGGTACTTAAAATGAAACTGCACGCCGATCCGAAAAGACTTTTTCAATCCCTGATTCTGCTGACGCTTATTATGCCTTTATCCAACATCGCTCTTGGTATCGGGATAATCATACCTATTCCCATTCCCCGGCCTCAGGCAGCTATCCCGCCGACTCTTAAGTCGGTAAACGTAACGAGCCACATACAAAATGACATCGCCAAAACCCGGGTTACGCAGGTTTTTCACAACCCGAACCTTCTGCCGGTCGAAGCAGATTTTTATTTCCCCACTCCCGACGGGGCGGACATTACGGATTTCATCCTGTTTATGGATGGCAAGCCAGTAAAGGGAGAAGTGCTTGATAAAGATAAGGCGCAAAGCATTTATCGTGACATCGTACGCAAACTGCGAGATCCCGGTCTTGTTGAGTGGTCGGGCAAAAACTTGTTCCGCGTTCGCCTTTTCCCGATTCCCGCCCGTGGCGATCAAAAAATCGAAATACAAATAACTCAACCACTTACGGCGGACCAGGGATATTACCGATTTAATGTACCATTGAAATATCCGTTGCATAACGGCGCTTCTTCCTCCCCTCCAACCGTTGATTTACAAATCTCCATTGAGTCTGATCCTCCGGTGAGAAACGTCTACTCCCCGACTCATAAGTTGGAAACTAACACTTCTGATACCCGATCACTGACTGTCACCGTGGCTGACGACAATCCGGCCAGCAATGGGCGAGATGGCGCCCATCTCGTCAATCAGGATTTTCTCCTTTTTTACGAACACTCTGACAAGCCGATTTCAGTCAGTCTCCTTTCCCATAAGAGCAAGAACACAGAAGGTTTTTTCACCTTGAGGATCAGTCCCCCATGGGATGCCCAAGGCACTACCACCCCACAAGCGTCGCCGGGGAATTATGTATTCGTCATCGACTCCAGCGGTAGCATGGTGGAAGGTGATAAGATTGAACAAGCCCGCAAGGCGTTAAGGTATTGCGTCAGTCTGCTGAAACCCACCGATCAATTTAATATCGTCAGATTTTCCACGACCGTGGAATCATTCAAGCCGGATCTGTTGCCTGCCTCACCGGATAATCGTAGAGCCGCCGTATATTGGATAGATGAGCTGCAAGCCCGCGGCGGAACCAACATCTCAGAAGCTTTAAAAGCTGCCCTTGCGCAAAGGAAAACGAAAAGCTCGGAAAATTGGTTTCAGACCGACACAACTGCGAATTCCATTTTCACCGTCGTCTTTTTAACAGACGGATTACCCACGGTTGGGGAAACCGCTCCGGAAGCTATTTTAAAAGCCGTTAAAGAACAATCTGGAGACAACGTTCGAATCTTCACCTTCGGGGTCGGCCACGATGTTAATACCCGCCTACTTGATTTCATCGCGAATTCGACTCGGGCAGCCAGCGAATATGTTTCTCCCGCCGCCGATCTGGAGGTGCCGGTCAGCCGCTTTTTCGATAAAATCAGCCGCCCCGCCCTGTTTAATCTGGAACTAAAAATTCCCGGCGTCGGCGTTTCAGAAATCTATCCAACGCAACTGCCCGATCTTTTTTACGGAACAGAATTGGCCGTTATGGGGAAATATAAAACTTCCGGCCCATCGCCAATTATTCTTTCGGGAACTATTGCCGGCAAACGGCAGGAATACCGATTTGAAAAAGTATTTCCTGATTCCAATGAAACTAACCGTTTTGTAGAAAAGCTGTGGGCTACGCGCAAGGTTGCATGGCTATTGGATGAGCTCCGTAAGTCCGGCGAGAGCACGGAGCTAAAAAAGGAAATCGAGGAGACAGCCCTTAAGTACTCCATAGTCACACCCTACACCTCCTATCTCGCTATGCCAGACGAGGTGCCCAGCGCGCAGCCCCCTGATCTCCGAGCTGGCGTGGCTGATATCAGGCGTAAAGGGCGATATAAAAACAGCGGCAGGCCATCATCCGCCGATAAGTTGATGTCTATGAGCAACTTCAAGGCAGAATCCGGCGCGGGCGCGGTGCAGGCGGCACAGCAGGTCCAGCAGATGAAGACGGCTGAAATTGTTCCATCAACAGACGTAATGGATAATGAGGCCGTTCAGAAAGCAGTGAACGGAAAACTCTTCATCAACGAAAACGGCGTCTGGAAAGACTCAGCCATAGCCGGGACCGAAAAATCCGGGATTAAAATCAAATATCTTTCTGATGCCTGGTTTCAAATATCGGAAACTTATCCTGAGCTAAGGGATTATTTAGCTGTAGGGGAACAGATTCAGGTGTTGGTGGCAGACGACATGGTTCTGCACATTGGACCGGAAGGCCTTGATACCATTGACAATCCGACAAATACGTTACTAAAAACCACCATTGTAAAAAAGAATTAACTAAAAAGGAAACTTTTTGGGAACCCGCGTGAACAGTTGCTGTCCTATTAACCAGCAGCAAGCAAGACTGCCCCTTCGAAAAGGGTAGCCAAACTTCAACAAAGATCGTCCAAACAACGATCTTTCAAACCTCCTAACCTCAAGATTAGACCTCCGGACCAGCAGCCGGAGGTCTTTTCTTTGGTGGGAGATTGTTCCGCCTTACGAAAAACGAATTCGAAACGGTATGCCAAACGCCACATGAGTGGCCACAATGGAGGCGATGTAAGTCAAAAAATGGACAACCGCCGTAGCGACCGCTAATCCTATCACTCCGTAAACCCGCAAGCCGATATAAGCAGCGATGACATTTACGATGCCTGATACGACGCTGATAGTAAAGGCCAAGCCCGGTTTTCCTGCCTGAACGGGAATTATTGAGGCAGCATACGCAATTCCCATCACCGCCATAGCCGGTGCGAAGAAACAGAGCATTTCACTGGCTGGTCCGTATGCCGGGAAGAACATGTTTAATAACGGCTTGTTAAACAGAAAAAACAAAGCAAGAGGAATTGATAGCGCCAACATCAGACCGTAGACCCTACCTAAAAACGTTTCCAACTGTCGCGGTCCTCCGATATAAGCCGCAGAGACTCGAGGAGCAACTGCTGACAGCACGGACGACAATATTAAAGCTGGTATAATTAAAAATTGATTTGTAAGCCGGAACTGCCCAACATCAGCAAGATTTGACAACCCACCTAACATTAGCACATTAATATTTAGAAATAGAAATGTAGATAGACCGCGCAAAGCCAAGGGCAAACTATAGCGCAGAAAATCCGCTTTGGGTGCCTGAGCAACGGTCAGACTTGCGTTCCCCTTTAAAAATTGATGTCGGTAAGCCCATGCCATAAGAAGGCAATTCAGCACCATCCCCGCCGCCATTACAAGGATGTACATTGTCACCTTATACCCTGATGCAGCAAGCCCAATTATACCTCCCGCCATTAAAGTCGCGCACGCACTGCCGATAATGGCGGGGGTGCGAAACTCCTGCATGCCACGGTAACAGCCGTCCAGCACGGCCCGACTACCACGGGCAATTGCCAGGGCGACGGCAAATACTATTAACGTAAGAGTAACCTGCGAATGGTAATAAAAAAAAGATATTACGCCCATTGAAAATGCAGCGAAAATCAGCGCAATGACAGAGACCCCTGCGTAGCGCCAGCCAATAAAAGCCGCATACGGATCGTTTCGAGCTTTGGCTTCCGAAACGCTTTTTATAATAGTCGGAAAGAACCCGTCGCCCAGCAACGTGACGAGCTGCACCCCCGCAAGCAGAATAGCTAATTGCCCCAAAGACGCAGGCCCAAACCAACGGGCCACCAGCAGCGAGGCAAACGTCATTGCGGCGGCTTCTATCCCCGAATGCAAGAGTAGCCAGCTAATGTTTCGGCCGATGCCGCCGGGTCTGAATCTGCCCGTGACATTCTTCAGCATTGAACGATCCATTCTAAGCAAGCCGGAAACAGCAGAGTGCGCTACACATCATTTTGTCAAAAGCCGCTGTATTATAAATTCGAATGAGTTTACCATACGCCTAGGTGTAAAATCCTCGGCGTGCATTTTGGCTGCTTGTCCTAGTTCATCTCGATATTGAGAGTTTGAGGCCAAATCTCTGATAGCCTCAGCGGTGGCGGCGGGATCATCGGGAAACACAATTAGTCCGGTTTTCCCGTGAAGAACGGCTTCGACCGCACCCCCGCTGTTTCCTGCAATGGAAGGTTTTCCATGCAGTCCGGCTTCAAGAAAAACCATTCCAAATCCTTCTCTCTCGCCATCGCTCATCTGTCGATTGGGCATACAAAAAAAATCACATTGTGCATAAAGGCTGTCTACATCTTGAACAGAGCCTAAAAATATCACATGATTATCCAGTCCAAGTCCTCTCACCAGCTTCATAAGGTGCGTCTTGAACGGGCCAACTCCGGCAATATAATAGCGCAAATTCGGGAATTCCTCAGTAAGCAGGTGTACCGCTAAAATGGCTGTGTCTATTCCCTTCCGTTCCACCAGCCGTGATAGCGTCAAAAGTACCGGATTACCAAATAACGGAAGGTTCTCAATAGTTAAGTCCTTTCCATACGAACTAACTGCCGGGGGAACGACTACAGTCTTAAGGGCGGTGCCGGACCTCACTTCTTCAAGCTCGGCCCTGCTGCTTTCAGTAAGAACTGTCACATTATGAGCGGCGGCAAGGACGCTGCGCATTAATTTTCGCATCCTCATTCCACGCTTGTACACTGTGATTTCTTCCCCGTAGGTAATCACCAGTAACGCTCGAAATCGCCGCAAGCGAATTAACGCGCTTCCGACTACTCCAGCGGGAATAATATGGCCTGCAATGACGATATCGCCATGTGATAATATCAGGCGCATAAAAAGAAACGGGAAAATCGAAAGGCGGGAGAAGCGGTTTACTAGCGGATTAGAATGGGCACCCCAATTTTGAAGTTTAAACCACACGGTACTTCTTTGTATCTGAACACCAGCAATAGCTGCTTGCACGACGCTGCCGCTAACCGCGGGTGTAAAGACTTTCACGGTATGCCGGTTTTGCGCCAGTCCTTCCGCTAAAGTTTTAAGATAGGCTTCCGAGCCCCCTCGATTAGGCGAGAAAGTGTCTGCAATAATTAGGATTTGCGCCATCTAAATCACATTTCTTAAAATCTACGTTGCTACCGGATAATGCTCTTTTAGTTTTGATTACCTTAAAAACGTCCGAGCATCATGTCAGATTTTTCGGTCTCACTCACTGGAAAGCCGCTTCCCGGCTTCTTCCGTTTCCAGCCTTTCGTGAGCGTCAAAAAGTAGCCTGGGAATGTTCAGACTCTGCGGACAACGGGGCAGACAGTCGCCACATTCGTTGCACTTGTTGGCTTTGTTTCCCGGCTGCCAGTGGCCTGCCACCTCAAACATTTTGTAGCGATACTTACCATATTCCGCCATGTCAAAACCCGTCGCAAGATTTCGGAGGCGCAGAACCTCCGGAATACTGATTTCCATAGGACAAGGCAGACACTGCCAGCACTGGGCACAAAACTCATCCTGCGGGATGGCATTCCACTGCGCCTCCACCCGGCTTAAAACACCGTACTCTTCTTCACTGAACGGTCCGTCCATATCAAAGGCGGGGACATGAGGTTCAAACTCTTCCACAAAACTTGGCCCGAACGACAACGTATGAACCTGCGGGTGGAGGCCCAGAAGCCAACGAGCGTTGAATACCACCGGATGCATAGGCTGGCACAGGCGGCTTAGCACCGGAGACGGACGAAAAAGCTGTCCACCCTTATCGGCCGGGGAAATAATAAACACACCCATGTCCAGTTCAGCGGCGCGGTCGACGGCGGCGCGATTACGCTGATTGAAGTAATAATAGTGCAGGTTCACACTTTCAAACATTTGCGTGTTTATCGCCGCGAGAATAACCTCCAGCGGCCCGTGGGTAGAAAATCCCACATGCCGAATGAGCCCCTCGCGAACCGCGCGATCCACCGCTTTACGGCACCCGTCCGGGTCTTGCACCTGATTCAGAATGTCAAACGTGTTGATCCCGTGATAATCAAAATTATCAATCCACGTGATCTTCATCTTTTCTAGCGACTCGTTGATGAACCGCCACATCGTTTCCTCGTCTTCCTGTGGGGATATCTTTGTGGTGATATAAAGTCGCTCCCGCGGCAGCTTGTGCATGATGCCGCCCAACAGCTCTTCGCTCAATTTATATCCGCGGGCGGTTTCGATGTGATTAATGCCGCAATCCAGCCCCTTCATCACCACCGCTTCCATCTGTTCGGCTTCAACTGCGGGAGGAATAAACCGCATCCCACCCATGCTGAAGACGCTGAGCATCATCTCGGTCTTGCCGAAGCGCCTGTACTTCATTGAGACTCGAGTGACCCGTAGATTTTTTCGATCGTCTGCACCACAGCGACGGCCTCCAGTGGATTTACGTCAAGTTCCGCACGGCTCTTTATGGCCGCGACTACGTTGATATATTGCCTAAAAAATAGTTCAAGCTTAATATCTAAATCAATGGGAGCAATATCAGATTGCGGCTCCGGAAGCGCCAGTCCGTCAGCATGGAACCAATACACGACTCTGCCTTTTTCCACTTTAATAGACGCCGTGGACGAATGAACTTCATACGCCTCGTCGAAACCCGGTGCCGCGCTAGTGCTAGCCTCCAGAGTAGCAAGCAGTCCACATTGCCAGCGGAAAATAGCCACCGCCGTGTCCTCTGTTTCAAGCACCTGCGACCGTGAGCAATGACTAAAACCCGACACCTCATTAGGCACTCCAAAAATCCATTGCAACGTATCAATGGAATGCACCGCCTGGTTCATGAGTACCCCCCCATGCTCCCCCGCGCGGCGTCCCCGCCACTGGCTTTCCAAGTAGTACTCATCATGCCTAAACCACTTTACCGTGGCCCGCGCCAGCACCGGTCGGCCCATAAGACCACTCGATACCGCCGCCTTTAGCGACGCCACACCGGCGCTATACCTGTTCTGGCTTATCACCGCGCATTGAACTCCGGCATTTTGACAGGCCCGCGTCAGTCTAAGCGCTTCAACTGACTGTGAATCAATCGGCTTTTCCACCACCACATGCTTCCCTGCTCGCGCGGCTTTAACACCAAATTCTCCGTGCATCCCGCTTGGCAGACAAATGACAACCGCGTCCACATTTTCGCTTTTCAACATAGATTCGAAATCAGCAAACATCAGGCATTTATGCTTCTCGGAAATACGACTGGAGATATCCGCACTTTGATCGCAAACTCCCGCCAACACGGCACCAGGCACAGAAGCGATTACCCGACAGTGCCGCTCCCCCATTAGACCAAGTCCAATTATCCCAAATCGGACATCACTATCATAAATGGCTTTAGGCTCAGTCACGCAAACGTCCAGTCGGGATAAATCTACAGCGATACCAACATAATCCTATAATGTCGTAAATGCCAACCCAAATGCGATCATTCACTCCATATTTTGAGAATCCGCCTATTCGCGCCCGATGACTAACCGGCATTTCAATAACCTTAAATCCGTGAATCATTATAAGTGTTGGAAGAAACCTATGGAGCGCGAGAAACGCAGGGAGTTGTACCAGCGCAGTACGTTTAATGATCCGCAGAGAACAGCCGGCGTCGGTAATATTATCATTCAGCGCCCACCGCCGCACCCGGTTCGCGAAACGACCAAAAAAAACTTTTCCGTTCCTGTCCTGTCGGTTTTGTCGAACACCGCAAACAGCGTCCGCCTGTTCGCGATTCATGAAATCCAACATTGCTGGTAAATCTGCTGGGTCGTTTTGCAGATCAGAATCCATAGTTATTAATAAATTTCCGCGCGCAGCGGTAATTCCGGACAATACGGCAGCGCTCTGCCCAAAATTGGATTGGTGTTTTAGCACCCGTAAATTAGGATATAGCGACTGCGCCTGCTTCAGTTTCAGGAGTGATTCGTCCGTACTTCCATCGTCTACGTATAAAATTTCAAACTGACTGCTGACGTCACTCATAGCCGCATCCAGCTGCGCAAGCAAAGTGTCAATATTATCTGCCTCGTTGTAGCCGGGCAAAATAACAGAAATTTCAGGAGAGTTTATCATCAGCGCCAATGCATTCTTGTGCTCCCATTTGTTTCATCATCAAGCGTTAATGTTGATTGAATGACAGTGAATATTCACGTCCGCACATCATAGAAACGCTTGCTGCTAAATTTTGGCAACAAGACAGCAAAGTGCACCCATAGCTCAATTGGATAGAGCAACAGACTACGAATCTGTAGGTTGGGCGTTCGACTCGCTCTGGGTGCACCACTTCTCCCTTTTCCAACTACCTTAGATGTTTTGCCTAGCTTGGGTTGGTGCTAACGATAAGTCGATCTGGCAATCTACAAACAACCGTTACAGTCTTTATAACCCGTAGGTCTGACGGCGCTGCCATCGATTTTGCATGATCTCTAATTCGAGGTGTAGCCAGATCGACCATGACTGACGACAAGCCAAACCGCCCCCCCAACCGCCTTTCAAAAGAATCCTCTCCCTATCTGATCCAGCACCAGTATAACCCAGTGGACTGGTATCCATGGGGTGAGGAGGCATTTGCCCGCGCCCGCGCTGAAAATAAGCCGCTTCTCATCAGCATTGGCTATTCCGCCTGTCACTGGTGCCATGTAATGGAGCACGAAAGCTTTAGCAACGAAGAGATCGCGCGTCAGATCAATGATACCGTCATTCCTGTAAAGGTTGATCGGGAAGAACGGCCCGACGTCGATGCTATCTACATGAACGCCTGTCAGGCTATGACAGGGCAGGGCGGGTGGCCTTTAAACGCATTCGTTACGCCCGATCTGAAGCCTTTTTTTGTCGGCACGTATTTTCCGCCTCAGGACAACTACGGACGTCCCGGATTTAGCAGTGTGCTGCAGCGAATTCGCGAGGCATGGGTTACCGACAGCCGAGGCTTGATGCAGCAGGCAGAATCCCTGCATGCGCAATTTGAGCATTTCTCCAGCAGTTCCGATGCGCAACAACTGGCTCCTGAGCTTCTGGAAGACGTGGTGCGCGATTCCGCATCCATATATGATTTGCGACATGGCGGGTTTGCCACCGCTCCGAAGTTTCCGCCAGATACCCGCCTTGCGCTGCTCCTTGCCGCATATTCCGTAGACGGCGCCCAATCCGCCCTTAAAATGACCACCGGCACCCTCGACGCCATGGCCTACGGTGGCCTGTATGACCAGATAGGCGGAGGCTTTGCCCGCTACAGTGTTGATGCGCAATGGCTTATCCCCCACTTCGAAAAGATGCTGTATAACCAGGCTCTTCTGATACCCGTATATGCAGATGCGTGGCTGGTAACTGGCAAGCCATTGTATGAGCGCATTGCTCGGGAGACGGCCGACTGGGTGCTGCGAGACCTGACAGCCGACAACGGCGTGTTCCAATGCGCGTACGATGCTGACAGCGAAGGCGAAGAAGGTAAGTTTTATGTATGGACCCCGCTGCAGATTGCGGAAATACTTCCGCAAGAAGATGCGGCCTTGTTTTGTGCATACTACAATATCACATCGCGCGGTAATTTTGAACATAACACCAGCAACCCAAACATTACCGTGCCACCGGAAGAATTCGCCGCGAGCCATAAGATGGATGTACAGGTGTGGCTGAACCGCCTGAACGCGATGCGCGAACAGGTTCGAGCCGCGAGAGAGACTCGCGTCTGGCCGGGCTTAGATGACAAATGCCTGACCGGTTGGAACGGCCTGATGATCTCAGCGCTTTGCCGCATAGCCCAAGCTTTTGACGACAACCAGTATGAACAGGCAGCGCGCCAGGCCGCCGAGACATTGCTTGAAAAGCAGTGGGACGGCGAAACCCTTTTGCGTGTATTGAAAGACGACCGGTCCAGCGTACGCGGCACTCTTGAAGACTACTCATTTTTTGCCGAAGCCCTTATTGACCTTTATGAAACAACGTTTGAAATGAAGTGGCTGGATGCGGCCAAGGCTATCTCGGCCGGTATGACGGCCTTGTTTGAAGACAAGGAGAACGGCGGCTTCTTTTACACGGACGGCCGGGATACAAGTCTGATTAGCCGGACTCGCGACACGCACGACGGAGCCCTGCCCGCTTCGGCTTCCATAGCTGTTAGGGCGTTGCTGCGCTTGGGGCATTTTTATCGTGATGCGGCGCTAACGGAAACGGCCAGGAAGGCTCTCTCGGCGGATGGTCGTCGTGCAAACGCCCACCCCATGGCTTACTCAGCCTTGGTTCTGGCTGATTTGTATGCTCGTCCTGACGTTCCGGAAATTACTATTGTGGGCCAAGATATGCATGCTGTGAAGGATCTTGTAAACGCTGTCCGACAAAGCTATCTTCCGGCGAAAATTCTTTCGGTAAGCCTGACTTCGATGCCAAACTTGCCGCCAATGGCCAGCGACAAGCCAGCAACCGAAATTGCGCAGGCTTACGTCTGCCGGAATTTCGTATGCCAGCCGCCGGTGACTAACGCGACTGAGCTTACAGACTTGCTGAAGTAGCATAGGCGCCTGGCCTGTGCAAAAAAGAACAACAGCGATTGACGGAACAAATGATACTAGAAATGAAGTTTACGCTGCTCTGACATAGGTGGGAGACCTGTGCTACTTCTTGGTTATCCGCCAAACGAATCGCACATTCCCAACAAGATAACGCTTCCAAAGCCTTCGAGGTTCGAGAACAAGGCGGAAAAGCCACTCGAAACCGGCGCGGCGCACCCAGACTGGTGCCCGCGCCCGGCCCTCTCCATAATACTCAAACAGCGCTCCTACGCACCAGACAACCTTAACTCCCAGTTGATCCCGCCGCGCCCACGCCCATTTTTCCTGGAGCGGCACTCCCATTCCTACCAGCAAAATATGCGCTCCGCTGGAAGCCACGTCCGTAGCCACAGATTCTCCATCACCATCGAAAAAGCCGTCCCACACGCCAACAATCTGCACCCCCGGCACGTGCGAACGCCAGGCTTCCACAGCGCGATCAGCCACGCCAGGTCTGCCACCAACCAACGCAATCTTTAGCCCTCGTGCTGCTGCGATATGGCAGAACTTGAAGGTGAAGTCTCCTGCGTTTACCCGTTCCGGCAGATTGCCGCCTAAATATCGCGCGGCCCACACAATCGCCTGTCCGTCAGCGTACACGCAGTCAGCGGAGTTTAAAATTTTCCTGTATTCCGCGTCATCTGCGGCTATGTTTGAGCACGCCGCATTGAGATAGGTTACAAACGTTGGCGATTTAAGCACATTATCAGGTACCATTGCCTCAGAAATCAGCCAGTCGGCAAACTCCGAAACAGTGACCGCCTGCACAAGAATCCCAAGCACATCAGACGTACCTGCATCCAAACTCTCACCCCGCGTCAACCTTGTGCTTTTTTCCGTTCGTCAGGTGTAACATCCATGTAAAAACGTTCACCTAGGTAAAACTTACGGGCTTCTTCACTGTTAACAAGTTCAGCAGCAGTGCCTTGCATCATCACGCGCCCGCCAAAAATAATATAGGCCCTGTCCGTAACCGATAGAGTCTCACGCACGTTATGATCGGTTATTAAGACCCCCAGCCCCCGGTTTTGCATCTGGAAGATAATATCCTGCAGATCTTCAACAGCCTTTGGATCAACCCCGGAAAAAGGTTCGTCCAACAATATAAAATCAGGAGAGTTAACCAGAGATCTGGCAATCTCGACCCGCCGCCGCTCGCCGCCTGAAAGGGTATAAGCTACGCTTTTCCGCAGGTGGACCACGCCTAGTTCTTCCAACAACAGGTCCAGCCTCTCTTTGCGTTTTGACTTGCTGAGAGGCGTTGTCTCAAGAATTGCCATAATGTTTTGCTCAACCGTCAGCTTACGAAAAATGCTCATATCCTGCGGCAGATAGCCAAGGCCTAAATGGGAACGCTTATGCATGGGCATTGACGTCACATCCGTTTCGCCTATAAACACGCGACCTTCTGTCGGACGGATCAGGCCAACCACCATATTGAAGGTAGTACTCTTGCCTGCGCCATTGGGTCCTAACAGTCCAACAATCTCACCTTTGTTCAGTTCGATGTTGACCTTGTCAACTACCCGCCGGCCACCATACTCCTTAACCAGCTCCGATGTCGCGATTCTTGCCACGGTTCACCTGTCTCTTTCAGCTTTCAAACGCCTGCGTTGCAAAAGTCTCGACAACAAAAACACCATTCTTTCAATATCTAGTCAGCCAGTCCGAAAAGTTCACGAAAAAGGATGATTCCGCTTAATGCCACGCCGCCCTATATCTATTGTTCGATGGGTAATCAGCGTCATCATACTGATACCAACGCTCTTGGTTTGGAGCTTCTTCCTGACCGGCCACTGGAAATCCTTTAAAGTGATATCCAGAAGCATGGAGCCAACGCTCTTAGTCGACGATTATTTGCTCATGCGCCATCAAAAAGATTTCCCTCTGCTCGACAACAAAGTGGTTGTGCTGGCAGATCCCTCCGGCGGAAAACTGGCCATGGTAAAACGCATAGTCGCTACCGCAAACAGCACCGTTAGATTGTCGAACGGGCGCATATATCTGGACGGTTCAAAAACTCCCCTGCCCGGCGAGAGGGTAGAAGATACTCCCAACCATGAATGGAAGCTGGATCAGAATCAAATTTTTGTATTGGGGGACAATCGCAACAATAGCCAGGACAGCTTTGATTTCGGACCATTATTACGAACTGATATTATGGGCGTAATCACGTACCGGTACTACCCGTTAGTTCGTGCGGGAGTAGTGCAATAGCCTACGAATACCAGACATTAATAAAAACAAGAGACACCCCCTACAGAATCACATTTTCAGAAAGCGGTACATCGCCGGATATGACTACGAAAGCAGAACAATCCCTGGCTCCCAGGGGCCGCGAAATAATCAATCAGGAAATTGAGGCGCTTCAGGCTATGGCTGGGCGCATCGGCGACAGCTTCGACATGGCAGTACATGCTATGCTGCAATGTACCGGACGGATCGTATTGACTGGTATGGGCAAACACGGCCTTATAGCCAGAAAGATTGCCGCCACGCTTTCCAGCACCGGCACTCCGGCTCATTATATCCACCCCGGGGAGGCCCTCCACGGCGATCTCGGGATGATCCAGACCAGCGATATCGTTCTGGCCTTGTCCAACAGCGGAACTACCGCTGAAGTCGTCGCCTGCATTCCTTTCTTTAAGCGGAATGGAAACCAGCTTATCGCTATGACCGGCAATCTACAAAGTCGCCTGGCTCTTGATGCGGATATTGTGCTGGACATTGAGGTTGAGCGCGAAGTTTGCCCGCTGAATCTAGCGCCCACAACTTCAACCACTGCTGCCTTAGCCATGGGCGACGCGTTGGCTGTGGTGCTGCTTGAACAACGAGGATTCGAGGCAAGCGATTTTGCGCTGCGTCACCCCAACGGTGCTTTGGGGCGTCAGTTCAAGCGAGTTGGAGACCTGATGAAGGCGGGGTCAAACCCAACAGTTCCTAAGAAAGCTACCTTTCGCGAAGCAATTGCAGCTATCACCGCAGAAAAACATGGCGCGGTTTCCATTACAAACGAAGACGGTCGTCTTTGCGGAATCCTGACTGATGGAGATCTGCGGCGCATTCTCCAGCGAGAAGCCGATGCAAAAGACCGGACCGTGAACGATGTTTTCCACCAGCCAGTTAGCGCCGTAATGACACCTGACCCCTTCCGAATAACTGCTGACGTACTTGCGACCCACGCCCTCACCATCATGGAAAACGGTTCCAGGAAAATTTTGGTACTTCCGGTAGTCGATGAACAGGACAAACCAGTAGGCATGATTCACTTGCATGATTTGATCGGGTAAGGCTTAAAAAATTCCCAGACCAGAGCTTCGTCAATCGAGGTAAAGCCGCAGCGGCAACGCCGGAAGTTGGACTAAATAGAAAATTGGAGCGGGAGACGAGGCTCGAACTCGCGACATCAAGCTTGGAAGGCTAGTGCTCTACCAACTGAGCTACTCCCGCTCACAACAGGCAATACTTCTACCGAGTGGGCATTTACACGGTGCTTGAACCGTCATTCAAAGAAACAACCGAATTGGAACTGAGAAACCTGGCCGCAGACGAAAAACTGTTGCAATTCGAAAAATTATTTTCCAGTTTTTATTAAATCTTAAGGATGTATTCCATGTTTTTAAAAGTGTTAGCCCTATCAGCAACAATGGTGTCTCTTTGCATTCCATGCCACGCAGCTCCCATTCCAGAAGACGCAAAAGAAAATGGCTTTGCCACCGGCTGCCAGGCTTACAGCTTTAACCGATACACCTTATTTGAGGCCATCGAAAAAACTGCAGAAGCCGGCGGCAAAATCATCGAACTTTATCCGGGTCAGAAGCTCAGTAAGGCCGAGCCTGAAACAGAGTGGAACCACCACGCCACCACGGAAACCGTCAATAAGGTAAAAGAAAAATTAAAGCTGCACGGCGTAACCGTAGTCAATTACGGCGTTGTCTCCGGCAAGGATGCCGCCGAATGGCGGCAGATTTTTGAGCTGGCAAAAACACTGAACCTGTATGCGGTCACTACCGAAGACGTACAAAAACTCGATATTATCGAGCCGCTGGTTAAAGAGTATGATATCCGGATTGCCATTCACAACCATCCTCGCAAGATTGATAACCCTGATTATAAGGTGTGGGATCCACATTACGTTATGACAGCGATAAAAGACAGAGATTCTCGCATAGGGGCCTGTGCCGACACCGGTCACTGGATGACCTCAGGCATAAATCCTCTGTATGCGCTGCGCGCGCTGAGTGGTCGCGTAATCAGCAGCCACTTTAAAGACAAGGGTGACTATGGCCCTGACAGCCACAACGTGGTTTTTGGGACAGGACGCGCCGAAATAGGGCGGTGCCTTGATGAGCTTCACAAACAAAAGTTTGACGGCCAGCTTTCCATTGAACACGAGTACGACTGGACCGCGAGCGTCCCCGATATTAAACGCTGCATCGATTTCGTTCGCAACCACAAGATAGGTTCCGCGACGCCGGATGGCGAAACAACTGAAAAAGAATAGTAACTGTTTCTTTGAGGACATGAAATGCCCAGCCTGAATTCCGACGACTTCGAATTATTAACCTCCTTTCTCAGTCATTCTGAAGTCGAAGCGATTTGTAAATTTGATCGCTCAACACGGTAAGGATCAGGCGGGCTCTTCTGACGATTCGTTATTTACTGAACGCTACCTCCTTTCAACAAGACCGGTGATTCGCGCTCTTGCGGTATCGACCTTGTGCATGCCTTTGGCAAAAAAGTTATTAGGAAGCAAGGCTCGAGCAGTCAAGGCGACATTGTTTAACAAAAACGCGAAGTCAAACTGGATTGTTCCTCCACATCAGGATGTAACGATTGCCGTAGAAAAACGGATTGATATCAAAGGCTTCGGCCCGTGGACCGAAAAATGTGGTGTAGTTAACGTTCAACCACCTGTTAGCATACTTCAGCAAATGCTGGCTTTTCGAGTCCACTTGGATGATTGCGACGCGGAAAATGGTGCCCTAAAAGTTTGGCCGGGGTCGCACGGGTATGGGCGGTTGCGGGATGACGGCATCGCCAATTGGATTCAGAACCATGATCCTGAAATCTTTCCGGTCCCGCGTGGCGGCTGCATGATCATGCGGCCATTGCTCATCCATGCATCTTCTAAAGCCATTAATCCCTCAAATAGGCGAGTCGTCCATATCGAATATGCCGTTACTAATTTACCCGGAGGTCTACGTTGGCTGGACGAACTCGCATAAAACTATCAGCGTCCCTCTGGGACTCAGCGTCTCTGCGTTAAAATATTTCCTCGCCTGACAGAATTCAGCTTCAGCCCCAGGTCATTATCCCGTCTTCGCCCCGGCCGGCTTTGCCAATAACTTCTCTGCGAACTTCCGCGAAGTCTCATCCACTTGGGCCCCGCTCAGCATTTGAGCCAAGGCCGTCGTTCTACTATCGCCCTCGACGACCCTCACCGCCGTAATAGTCCGATCCTTTACCGCTGTTTTTTCCACAACCAGGTGCCGTGCGCCGCGCGCTGCGACCTGCGGCAAATGCGTAATACAGATAATCTGGTGAGACGACGACAAAATTTCAAGCCTGTCCCCCACCCGCGCCGCCGCTTCACCACTTATGCCGGTGTCAATCTCATCAAACACAAGGGTCGGTATCTGATCGCGCTGGGCCAGCACGCTTTTAATTGCCAACATGATCCGAGAAATTTCCCCCCCGCTGGCTACTTTGCGCATTGGTCGAGGTACCTCGCCTGCATTAAGACTCACTAGAAACTCACAAATATCCATTCCTGTAGCCCCAAATTTTTGCCCACCGCTACTATCTAAAGCTTCCGGTGTCACAGCCTCTAAACTGATTTTAAGTACAGCCTTTGGCAGTTCCAGTTCACGCATTGCGCCCTGCACCCTGTCATCAAATTCCACACCAGCTTTTTTGCGAGCGGCTGAAAGTATAACACTCGTATTGTTTACGCTTTCCTCTGCGGCCTTCAGGTTCGTAGTCGCTTCCTCTAAGGAAGAGCCGTGATTTATAATATCGTCTAACTCTGCCGCCAGTTTTTCCGCAGTGGAAAGTACAGCTTCCAGTGTAGACCCGTATTTGCGCTTCAGGCTGCGAAGCAGTTCCAGACGATTCTCAATCTCTTCAAGACGATGCGGATCCCCTGCCACAATTTCCGAGTAATGCCGCACTCTTTCAGCAAGATCTTCCACGGCAAATCGCGCGGATTCTGCCTCCGTCGCCATAGATTCCTGACCCGGATCAAGAACCGCCATTTCCTGGAGAAGGCGCGAAGCCGCACCCACCTGCGTTATAACCGGGTTTTCGTGACGATCTCCCTCGTAAAGCATGTCATACACATCAGAGCAAATAATCCGCAAGCGCTCCGCATTATGCAAACGGCGGCGCTCGGTATCCAGAACGGTATCTTCCCCAGCCTTGATCTCCGCCTGGAAGATTTCCTGAACCTGAAACTCAAGAAAATCCTTTCGCCGCTGAGAGTCGCCCTGATCGGACGACAGTTGATCAAATCGCTCTCGGGAAAGACGCCATTCCGCATATGCAGCGCGGTACTCGGTCAATTCTTTGGAGTATTCGCCAAAGCTGTCCAGAACCTGCAATTGCACTGCCGGAGAATGAAGGCGCGAGTGATCGTTTTGTCCGTGCATATCAACTAACAAGGCACCAAGTTCCTTAAGTTGCGATACACTCGCGGCGCGCCCGTTTATAAATGTACGCGAAGAGCCGCCGGCCAGCAGATCCCGACGTAAAATAAGCGTATCCGCCTCATCCGCATCATCGGGAGCGAAACTATTTTCATTGAGCCAGTGAATGATACTCTCTGACAACTGATGAAAGATACCCTCAATACCGGCCCTTTTGGCTCCAGATCGAATCATGTCAGTAGTAGCCCGCCCGCCTAGAAGGACGCGGAACGCGCCAAGCAGTATAGATTTCCCTGCTCCAGTTTCCCCAGTGATTACGGTCAGAGCTGGACCAAACTCCACATCCAGCTGATCAATGATCGCATAATTTGTAATGCGTAGCGCTTCCAGCATGTGTGCGAAATCAACCTTTGCTATTTTTCCAAAACCAACCAGTTATTCGTACACTTCGAGGCTGCACGCCATGCTCAGAAGCGGCAAATTCAGCAACCCGTTTATGACAGAAGAGCACCTTCATACCATGTTTTCACTATGAACGTATAATCTGGCTTATCTGATCAGCGGTGATAGACACTGTCGGCTGGAAGCTCTCGGACTTCATGTAAGCCAAAAGGCTATGCAGCATTTGCCTGCATACCGGGTCGCAGGTTGCTCCATCTTTTAAGTCTATGCTGCTAACCAGTAATTTCCCGCCATCTATTTCGCACTCGAATATCAACCCCAGGCGTCGGGCGGTGAACCAATCATCGATGACTTGAACGATGGGTTTTATTTCCCTTGGAAGCAGGTTCATTATCATCGATCTTGAACGCTGAATTATATACCACCATTGCCAATCGCTGTGATAGTCCGTAGGAAAATGAGCGAGGGCCGGATGTGATGGGTCACAGAGAATCCCAAGCGTATGGGGTTTTTGTCCCTGGGTCCAGGCGGTGTTCCAAAAGATACTGGAAAACCCCGGCGGAACCTGTCCTCGCTCGTCCCCAAGTATGCAATCATTATCGGGCATGAGCAGCACCTTACGCCCGGCCTGCAACTGCGCGCGGCAGGATTCGTTTAAAGCAGATGCAATATGAACTTCATTCGACGAATCGATCTCGATGTTTGGTGGGTAAACCCAAATATCCCACGAGTTGCTTGGGCCTCCAACTGGGAGATTCACCTCAAAGGTCAGCCTTCGCGCCGCGGATTCATCCTTCAGGATTTGACGAATTTCCCCAAGCCGGCGTAGCGCGCCCGTGGGCAGAAAGCCAATTTCCAGAGTTCCCGAGTAAATTGTAATTTCGTTTTCAGAAAGCTTCCACGTCAGCTCTCCCGCAGGGACGTCATCAGCACCAAATTGGGCCACAAGAAGATCAGCCGAGAATGCCTCTCCATTCGTAAAAATACGCTTTTCCAACCGCGCTAAAGGGACTACTGGACCGGCGAAGCTCCTATATTCTTCTGGAGCGATATAACCCTTTTCATCCCAAAAAGGGTCCAAAACTCCAACAATAGCGGTGCCCTGACCAGGGAAATCGTGTAGACCAAGCAGTTGGAATCCTCCCATACCCGGCGTTCTTAATGCAGATTCGATCTCCTCTTTATAACATAAAGACTGCAGTTTTCCCGAAGCCATTAAAAAGTCGCGGGCCTGATCGCTCATGCCAGACTCTTCCAAAAAGTCGCGAAATATCTCCAGATTACCCGGCTTTAAAGTTCCCGTGTATTTTGAGATTTCGTCAAAATTTGGATACACGCACCATTGCCCTACCTCGTGAGAAATGACCGGCGCGGAATACTGGCTGAGATAGTCCGAATAGTCCGTCATCGTCTCCGGTGGGCTTGCATTGATGCGGCTTTCCAGATTTTGATCCCAGTACTGAATGCGCGGATTGGCCCAAACCTGAAACTGGTTTTCCGGGATGAGAGGCCAGGCCGTGCCGGAGCTGAAAAGCCGCCTCGAATCCCGTTGCTTATAGTGATTAACAAACTCGGCCAAAAAGGTAGCCGCGCGAAAGCCGTAGGGTTCATTTCCATACAACATCATACAGAAGGAGGGGTGATTGCCGTATTCCCGAAGGATGTGGTCAGCCTCCTGGTAAAGCCATTGCTCATACTTTTCGTCGAAACCGACGGTCGCCCAGGAGGCGCATTCGACTGAGAAAATAACCCCCTCTTCGTCGGCAGCCGCAAATGCCGCCTCAGGCGGGCACCATGAATGAAACCGCATATGATTTAGACCATGCGTTTTTAGGATGCGCAATATACGTGTCCATGAAGGCTTATCTGTGGAAGGGTAACCCGTTAGCGGGAATACACAACACTCAAGTGTGCCGCGTAGAAAAACTGGTTTGCCATTAAGAAAAAATCCGCCACCGCGAGCCTTAAACTGGCGAAAACCAAAGGTGATGTTTTTTTGATCAAGCAGCTCATTTTCGGAAAAAAGCTTCACCTCCATTGCGTAGAGAGCAGGCTGGAACTCATCCCAATCAGTGATGGAAGCGACTAATGCAATATCAGCCCGAACGGAAGCCGTTTCCTGATAGCAACTTACCTCGATTTCTGCAACCTCCGAAACAACTTTTCCGGAGGCTAGATCGCGCACACTAATCTGAGCCCTGATCGGAATAACGTTCATGGCCACGCCGGCCAATAATATGGTTGCCCCCACGGACTTATTGTCTGCTGCTGGATAAACCTGCACATCATCGATTCTAAGGTTCTCAGCAACCCGCAGGCTAATCTCGCCGACAATTCCGTTCCAATTTGTCTGAGAATGGTCACTTATGCTATGGGCGTCTTCGCCAACGTCCACATACATACGATTATCCACTAGAATAGTGACTTGATGAGTCCCGGGATCGAGCGCCCCCAGCAGATGTCGATGCGGTGTACTGAGACTGACTTGCAAACCGATCGCAAGGCCGTTGATCCACACTTCCGTTGTCCAGTGCGGCCGCTCCAATATAAGAATTACTTGCTTGCCAGCCCACTCTTCTGGCACAATGATGGCCCGCTGATACCAAGCGGCGCCAATATAATGTTTCAGGGGCGTTAACCAGAACGGGAGTTTTAACTTACCCGCTTCTCGATACGTCTCATATCGATTTTCCGTAAAAAAACTGGTATCCCGGATACGGCCCGTCCACGACGTTTCCAGAGAAACATCGTTTCCTTTTCCGTTCTCGGTCATTGATCCCGGCAGGTTTATCTGTTCCGCCGTAAGTGTACGATCGAACCACTGTTCCATGATCCCCTTGTCTTCAGGGTCTGTGGCAAAGCGCCAACTGCCGGCTAAGGAATAAATTCCTGTATCTGCATTCATTGTGGATTCTGTCTACGTGCAAAAAAACGAAATGGTTTTGTGAGGGAGCATTAAACCAGATGGTTAAGATGTTTCCGTGGAAATTGAGAAGCTAAATAAATAACGTTAAAACTGCACGGATAAGTCGTCCGCAGTGCCTGGTTTACCATCTGGCCCGTTGGAACTAATACTGTGCATTGCCTGCCGGCCTGCCCCCTGCACAACATATCGATAAAGATTACCCCAAGGATCAGTCAATGCCGCTCGGAAATTATTGGAACTGATGTAAGGACCCCGCCAGTTACGTGCGCCTGGCGGGGGGGTAAGCAGTGCGCCGAGGCCCTCTGCAGCTGTTGGCATTCGGCCCATATCCGCAGAAAACGCTCCAAAAGCCCTTTGTATTCCTGAAAGACTGGCTCCTGTCGCGGTCGGACGTGCACCAGAAAAATGCCTTCCAGAAGAGATGCCAGAAACAACGGGAATAACAGCAGATGATGCAGCAACGCCAGTGTTTGTAGAGGACTGATAGGATCGGCTAGTCATCTGTGCGGTTGCAAAGTTGCTGATGGAAAAGACACACACGATTACAACTAGCTTAAGGAAACCAATATAAAAAGATTTCATCCTGAAAAGTATCTCCGTTTGATTTTCTGTAAGTATATAACCAAAGCACATACTAGAAATTATTGGACAAACATTCCAGTCTAACGCCGATTCCTTTAAGTTAAAACGGACTAGCTTCTCCCGAAGGTCCAGCCTTTATGTCACCAGCCAAGCCAGGGTAAATAAGATATATTCGATCCATTCCCTGCCCGTTCTCTACGTAAGCTGCGACCCGGTTACCGCCCGACCCACCGGTGGCGTCCCGAAGCACATGATACGTGCGCTCCAAATCGTTGACATTCTGTTTGTCTTCTCCAACATAGCGCATAACGCGCTCCATGCCTTTAGACATTCCTAATATCCGATGCTTGGAAACAAGGCTATACTCAACCTCTCCACGGTCATTTTTTCGCGAATCCAGACGCACATTACCAGATCCAAGCTTTATTCCATTCCATGAAAAGCCGGACTCCTGATCAATTGTCAGCTGCGGCGCGCGACGATCCGTTTGGCTCGTAGACGCACCAGACGCTGAACCTTCCCCTGCAACCGCGGCAACCCCAAGGCGTTCAGTAACCACCTGCACGTCAGAATCAATATTAGCGGTCGCGTTCAGCTTTTTCAACACCTGCCCAGCCACATCTCTGAGAGATTCTCTACACCCTGTGCCGTCTGTCGCCACAGCTTCATAGTCCGGATACTTTCCGCCCGGGTTCAGTGCCTGACGCAACTCGTCCAACGGAAGCGCATCCGGCAAGTCTCGCTTGTTATACTGCATGACGAACGGAATCGTTTCCAGATCCAAGCCATAATCCCGCAGATTTTCCTCAAGGTTCTTAAGGCTGTCGATGCTGTCTTGGAACCGACTAGCTTGGCTGTCGGCCACAAATACGATTCCGTCAACCCCGCGTAATACAAGCTTCCGCGTCGCGTTATAGTAAACCTGTCCGGGAACCGTATAAAGCTGAAACTTTGTCTTGAAACCTTTTACGTCACCAATATCCAAAGGCAAAAAATCGAAAAACAGAGTACGATCCTGCTCTGTTGCTAAAGAAACCAGTTCTCCACGATGTTTTGCCGGCACATTCCCATGCACATAATGAAGGTTTGTAGTTTTGCCCCCGGCGCCCGGGCCGTAATAAACAATTTTACAAGTAATCTCTTTAAAGGCGTAATTAATGGATGGCATGAGCTTTGATCGCATCCCTTCGGATAACTTACTGTGTTTGCCTGTCGATGGTCAGCCTGCAAACGCAGTTAATACAATCGAGTAGTATCGCCCCAATCCCTTGTGGCAAGCAATAAATTTGCTTTCCTTTCGTGCGGCGATCCACAATCGATTCATCGATCTTTTTGCATCAGGACTTGCAATTCATGATTAAACTCGCTGATATCTCGAAACTGGCGATAGACGCTGGCGAAGCGCACATAAGCCACCTCGTCAATTTCACGAATCTGTTTTAATACCATCTCCCCTATTTTTAAAGAACTTACCTCTTTTTCCATCTGGTTATACAATTCCTTTTCCACGGATTGTATAACGCGCTCCACCTGGTCTACGGTAACTGGCCGTTTTTCACAGGAGTGAAGTATGCCTTTTATAATTTTTTCCCGATCAAACGCCTCCCGCTTGCCGTCTCGCTTAACCACTACTATCGGTGTTTTTTCTATCATTTCAAACGAGGTGAACCTGTGAGAACATTCCAGGCACTCACGACGGCGACGTATTGCGTCCCCGCGTGGGTTTTGTCGTGAATTAACCACCTTGCTTTCGAGGTGACCGCAAAAGGGGCACAACATCTGGCGCAGCCTCCTGGCTGAAGATACATTATGTATATCTTCCAAGTGAGCGAACTTTACACGTCAATCAAATTTCCTCCGGAAGGTATAGCACATTTGCCGCCTCAAAAGCGGCAAATTCCCAACCGTACCAGGAGAAACCTTATGCCTGACTCCAATTTCACACACGTGCTGTTTGACGCTGGAGGCACCCTTCTCGGTACAAACACGAGTTCAGAATTCTGGTTCGAGCAATTTTTTGTGGACGCTTGCGCAGAACAGGGTTGCGTAGTCACTGTCCACGATGTGCATGAAGTTTTGCGAAACGCCCTGCGCTCCCGCCATTTCGATACGCGCTGTTCTTCCAATGAGCAGTCAAGAAAGTTTTGGCTGCACATTTACCACGCCGCCTTTTCCGATCTGTTGGGCGCCAAGGCCATGAATCAGCATACGCCCGCATACATTGAGCACCTTGCGGCGGATTACATTGACAGATTTCAGGATGGAGAGTTCGTCCGTCTTTTCCCTGATGCCCGACAGGCCCTCGAAACCGTCAAGGCACGGGGACTGAAAATGGGAATTGTATCAAACTTCAGCACCTACCTGGTAGATTTTCTCAGCAAGCTTGAAATAGAAGAATTTTTCGATTTTGTCATAACCAGCGCCGCTGAAGGCTGCGAAAAACCCGGAGGTGATATTTTCCGTCTGGCAATTTCCCGGTGCGATGGCTCATCTGCAGAGCAGATACTTTTTATCGGAGATAGTCCTGAAGAAGATTACCGCCCTGCTCTCCTACATGGCATGGTCCCCCTGCTAATCGATCGTCATGACCGTCATGCGGACCAGATTGATCTAACCCGAATTAAAAGTCTTTCTCAGATTCAAGAATTCCTGAGTTAAACAAAAACGGCTGATATAATTATTAAATAAGCGGGGGGCCGGCTTCCTCGCGCTTGAACCCGGTCCCCCATTCTGCGGCTTCCCTCTCGCAGAAAATAAACTGGCGGTTGATGTCGCGTATGTCTGCGCCATTCCTTAAGTTAGGTAACAAGATACGGTCCCACTGGTCTTTAGCCTGCCGGTTATGCGCTAAACTCGGTCGTGACAGCATTTAGTAAGTGGATTAGTCAATTGACATTCTGGAGACTGCGTACGAAATGGTACGTCTATTCTATCTTGGCACTCGATTTGGAACGTGTTTTGAATGGGTCCCATTTACTTTTGATTTTATTCCGGCCGCTGCGGACTTGTGTAAAATCCTCAAAGCTGCCGCGTTCCGGCAGGTTATATTTCCTGCACCATCGCCAGTTGCTCTTTCTCTATAAATACGTCAGAAATCTTGTGCAGCGGACGGAGGGGCACAGCCGACTCGTGGCAGAATTCGATCACACGGAGAATAACTAGATATTCCAGCGTCAGCCGCTCCATAGGATAATCGTAATAAACCCGAACACTTGTAGAAAACGTTTGATCAAAAATATCGGCCATCACCGGAACCCGAATTCGTTCCAAATCAGGCTGCTGAAACATATCAAACTGCAGTTTTAACTGCCGGCGTTCCGTAAGCTGCTGTTCGAAATACGCGCAGCGATCCTTCCAGAAATCCAGAACCTGTTGAATAACGTGCAGTGCCCACCCGATACCGCTTTCCTCTAAGTCAATACAGATGGGTTCATACACATTAACATCGTCCGCATGAAGGCGCTGGCGAACATTCAGCGTTTCCGTTACAGAAAACTTCCACAGCTTCAGCCGCGAATTCACATCCGAAAACACGTCCACCTGCACGGCGGCGCAAAACTTAGCCTGGCTAAGCAGAAACAGTTCCATTACAAACTGAGAAAATTGATATCGGGTATCCGCCGTCATCAGGGCAAAAAAGTTGCTCTCGGCGGCCGTCCATTCCAGAAACTCAATATCATATCGCCCCAGCATCTCAGACGACGCCTGATGCAACCAGGCCACGCCCTCAAACGGCATGGAGCCAGCATTGCGATTAACAGAAAGAATGCGAGCTGTTCGATTATCCAGAAAATTTGTACGCAGGCGCAGTTCAGGTTCCTGTAAACCCATAAGAAGATCATACAGAAAAAGCAAAATTACCTTTTGCATCAATACCTGCATAAATGCCGGCGTAGCGCTGGTACGGGCACCAATTCCCACTTTCCATAAATCCAGCCACCGGGCAAATTCCTCTGCGCGCTGGCTGTTGGATTTCCTTTCGCATTTGTTCCAGATGCCAGCTAGGTCAAGGCCATCAGAGGCAGGTTGCAGAAAAACCTCGTCTAGTCCGCCATAATCGTTTCCCCAGCGTATCAGCTCTTCGAGGTTCGAATCATACAGGAAAAAGCTTTTTTTGCCTATAAACAAGATATACGGGATTTCACAATGCGGTTTCAGCCGAAGCATCGTCTCCGCAATAAAAGCATTTTTATCCACATACTGCTCAAACAACTCATGAAACTGTGGCAACTCCGCCGCGACAGTGTAGATAAGACAGAACGGCCGAGTATCGAACTGCGGCTGACTTACAACACAAGGGGGAAACCGACGCATTCCGCCCCGAACAACAGCAGACAAATCCCTGCCCGCCTCGCTCTGAACTCCGTCCGGAGCGTGTACCGGATTCAGGTTCATAGCCAGCGTCTCAGGCTCACCTCGACGGTCTTGCCGCAGGTCATCCATGGATTGCCAGAATCGTTCGAACAGGTTCATTGGTCTGGCTGATCAATTCGTGCTATGCGCTCTGCTATGCAAGAGGAAACGCAGACTAAATTCTTAAACAAGTTGCCTGCTTGCTGTAGATTTACAAGAAATGTAGTTTATCCGACCGAAAAAGGGAGATTAGAATGCCTGAACGACTGAGTGATTTCGAAGTAGAAAAAAAACTTGCTGACCTGCCCGGGTGGTCAAAACAAGGCGATCAGATCGAAAAGGAGTATAAATTTAAGGATTTTGTGGAAGCTCTAAAGTTCGTTAATAGAGTTGGCGAGGAAGCTGAAAAGATGGATCACCACCCTGATTTATTCATCCACGACTGGAATCAGGTCAAGATGACTCTAAGCACCCACTCCGCAAAAGGCTTAACCGCAAACGACTTTGAGCTTGCTCATCGGGCCGATCGCTGAATACCTCTATCCTTATGGACACAAGCGATAGTACTAACATGGAAATGGACCCGCGGGAAGTAGAAAACCTGCTTAAAGAGCAATCATCTTCTTTTCAGCTTGTTGATGTGCGGGAAGATTGGGAATTAGTCAAAGGTACACTTCCTGGCGCGCTACATGTGCCACTGTCGAAGTTTACTGACTATCAGGACCAGTGGAAATCGAACGTATCGTACATTGTTTACTGCGAACATGGAGTACGAAGTTTGGATGTTGTCATGTGGCTGGCTCAGAACAAAGGAATTCAAGCGAAGTCCATGCGCGGTGGATATACAGTCTGGCGTGGTCCTGTAGAGACCAGCCTTGGTGGCAGCATCAACCCGTGAAGGGTATATTTATAACAGGCACAGATACAGGCGTTGGCAAAACCGTGGCGACTGCGACGTTGTGTCGAATTTTGCGCTCTCGTGGTGTGGACGCTGTGGCTCTCAAGCCTTTTGCAACTGGCATATCCCTGGCAACCCGGTGGCAGGATAACGATCCACTTGTATTGTCCGCCGCCATGGATTATATAGAACAGCCTCAAGAGGTTTCGTCAGTGAACCTCTCCCCACCCCTCAGCCCATATGACGCGGCACGAGTTACGGGCATCAACCTCGACTTTAATGCCATAATAAAAACTCTTAATATCGTTGCCGTACGTCATTCCTTTGCTATAATCGAAGGCGTCGGCGGAGTTTGTGTCCCAATAACTGATCAACTGGTTATCGCTGATTTTATAAAGTGCTTAGATATCCCGGCACTGGTAGTAGCCAGGTCTACAATAGGCACCATAAACCACAGCCTGCTAACCATCCGGGCGCTGCGGCAATCAGGCGTCGACGTAAACGGCGTAGTATTCATGCGCGCGGCGCGAGGAGAGTTTTCCCTAGATGAGATAGTTGGCCCCGAAACCGCCTGCCGCTTTGCGCAAACGAAGAATTTTGGCCTTATCGATTATTCCGACGACCTTAATCAGGCACAAACGTTGGAAGATTTCGTCAACGCACTGCCTGTAAATGATCCTACATTGATGACCGTAGCCACCTCCCTAATCAAAAACTGTCAAATGGTTCTGTAAAACGGTCAAACGTAGTCATGAGGCCTGCTCTAAATCGTTCTGCCAGCCCCTATATAAGCTTCAGCCCGTTTTTTGAGGCTGGCACAGGCGAGATCGCAGGGCACGTAAGTTGTATGGGCAATCGCTTACCCACCCCTCGTATTTAATTTAGGTCGCCCGCAACTTGGGTCGGTTTGCATGGTGCAAAGCGGATGATTGTATTTTGGCACGGATCATGAGCAGTTAACGATCGCAAAGCAATTTTGAGATGGTTGGATACGCAAATGCGATATCGCGCTTTTAAGTATAATATTTTCCAGCCTGCCCGCTGGCGAGGAGATGATGCGGCGGCGGCGGAGGACCAGGGCAGGTTTAATATTGGCTTTTGTAAGAGATGTATAGTTTTGGCGCCCGCACTATGAGATGTTTCTTATGGCCGTTTCGCCGATATTCTTACTACCTTTAATCGGAATGATATAGTGCATCGCAGATAGAAGTGAAGACCAAGCGTAAAAAATATGGCTATGCTTCATTGTGAAATAAACCGGCAAAAAAACTTTCCATACAACTCGGATTTTGCTTTCAACCCCGGTTCTAGAACGGGTATTTTTTCAATTTATAAGTCAGTAAGCACGAAAGGCCTCAGGACCCACAAATGGCAGAAGTTTATCCATTTATTGGAACTCGCTACAATTCGCAACTGATCGGCAACCTTGGCAAGGTGTTAAGCCCACCGGGTGATGCTACGTCGGTAGAGCTACGGGCTGTGCTGTATGATCAGCATGATCATAACATTGTACGCTTGGAAAGCTCTAAGGTCGAAGGTGAAGACGACGGCTTTTCTAACCGTTTTACCAGGGCTGCTAATCTGTTAGGAACGTGGCGAAGTGATGGGGTTTTTATTGAAGACGAAAAGCCCTCATTCTACCTTTATGAACAACTCTTTACCACCCCTGACGGCGAAAAACACCGGCGGGCTGGGTTCGTTGCCAAAGTCAAGCTGGAAGAAAATACGCCGGTTGATACCGACGTTATCGATAACTTTTCCGGCGCACGAGCGGATTACCTGAACCTGATACGTTCAACTAATGCAAACATCAGCGCCGTCGCATCTCTCTTTAGCGATCCGAACGATGAAGTATTGTCAACCCTGCAATCTCGAATGACGGAAAAGCCATGGGAGGAAACCACGGACAATTGTGGGGTTGTGCATCGCCTTTGGGTTGTTCAAAAAAGAGACCTGTTACTTTCACTTGTGGAAGCAATGAAGGCTCAGAAACTTTTCGTTGCCGAAGGGCATCTTAGATACGTTACAGCGCAAATTTACCGCGATGAAATGCGGGCTGAAACTGGTAAAGCCGACGGTAAGCAACCGTTTGACTATGTAATGATGCTACTTTTACCTGCGCAACAGCCGGGCATTATGTTCTCCCCTACCCATCGAGCATTGACCAAGGCCATAATGGCGGATGTCGACATCAAGGACGCACTGGAGGAACTGGCCGATCACTTTGAGGTCCACAAAGAGAAGGTCGACCTCGCCGGCGGGGCAGAGGAAGCCTCCAGAATGCAACAGCGTCTGCGTGAACTGGGCCACGGAAATACTGCCATCGCTCTCGTTCATGCCACTGGGATTGCCTACTATCTGGTAATGAAAGACGGTGTCCGTGTGGCCGACCTGTACGATAGTGAAGATGTACCCGAATGCGTCGGATCCCTTGATGCCTGCGTTCTTCATAATTTCATAATTAACCAAGTAATGATTGGCAACCCTGAGTACGAGCTCGAGGACGACGAATGTCTTTATGTTGCCTCGACTGAACTCCTGCTCCAACTCCTAAACAATAGGAAAGCGGTCTGCGGATTTATGCTGAACTCCGTGCCTGTACACAAAATGGTAGACCTTGCCAATACTGGCGTGTCTATCCCGCTGGACATAGGAGTTCTCAGCCCGCGGCCCGTCACTGGCCTCGTGTTGCGCAACATGCAGACAGACGCTCAGAAACCAAAAAAGCGCTAATCGTTTCTGACCATTACTGCGATTAGGCTAACAGTCCAAGCCTCCATAAAAAACATTTCGGAGCCCTCCGATTACCATTTCAGATATTTGGTATAAAAAATCCATGCCTGTAACCGACAATTTGTTAGTCCCAACTCCTGATAGCCCCGCCTCTAAATGCTACCGGATGCCCGCCGAATGGGATCATCATGCCGCTACCTGGCTGGCGTGGCCGCACAACATCTCCGACTGGCCAGGCAAGTTTACCATTATTCCGTGGGTGTTTGCCGACATTATAAAACACCTAGCGGAAGATGAAGTGGTGAACCTATTGGTAAACGACGCCACTATGGAAGCAAAAGCACGACGCACACTAAACCGCCACGGCGCAAATATGGAAGCGGTTAAGTTCCATACCGTACCGACAGACAGGATCTGGACCCGAGACAGCGGACCCATTTTCATAAAAAACCCGAAGCAGGATGTCGCCATAACCAACTGGCATTTCAATGCATGGGCAAAATATGATAACTGGACCAGGGATGATCTGGTACCTGACGCTGCGGCAAAGGTCTTGAATCTGAAGCAGTTTAAACCTAAATTCGGCAAACCTGGAAAAAGAATCGTATTGGAAGGCGGCAGCATAGACGTCAACGGTGCCGGGCTCTTGCTTACGACCGAAGAATGCCTGCTCAGTGAAGTGCAGCAGCGCAACCCTGGTCTTGGCCGCGACGATATTGAGCAGTTCATGGCCGATTACCTCGGTATTAAAAAAGTCCTTTGGCTCAAAAACGGTATCGCCGGCGACGACACACACGGCCATATAGACGATCTGGCCCGTTTTACAGACGAAAACACCATCCTCATTGCGTCCGAAGAAAACAAGGGCGACGCCAACTACGAAAATCTGCGTGAGAACCTTGAACTGCTTAGAGGCATGAAAAACTTATCTGGCAAACCTTTCCGCATCGTTACCTTGCCGATGCCGGCCCCGGTGGTCTTCGACGGCCAGCGCCTTCCGGCTAGCTACGCCAACTTCTACATTGCCAACGGCAAAGTTCTGGTGCCCACGTTTAATGACCCAGGTGACCGTTTGGCCCTTAATATTTTGCAGGAGCTTTTTCCGAAACGCAAGGTCATCGGCATCCATTGCCTCGATCTCGTATGGGGCCTCGGAACTCTTCACTGTATGACCCAGCAGCAACCTGCGTAAAAATCCGTTAAGTTTCACCGTTGCCGGACGACGTATTTTAGTTGGCGAAACGAACAGAACCTATTCTGCCTCCTTCTTCCATTTGTATTAAATATGAGTGGGGTTAGCTTACTCAAAGAGCCTGAAAATCACCTTCTGAACGCCATTCGTGCGGTGAAGACTCTTAATTAATTTGTCGGTCAAGCGTACCTTCACCTTTTTGGTTAGATCAACCCGCAGTTCTGTTTCACGCGCTCTGACGACCACCACCAGGCTGACTGGCTTGTCCCCCGGCTCTGCTTTTAGCAGCGAGGACAAGTTGTCCATCAGACCGTTCTGTGCCGCATCGTAATCCAGACGCAGCTCCAGTCGTTCTGTCCGTTTTTCGCGCATGGCCTCGACCGGCATAACGCTATTGGCCAGCATCTTCTTTTCGCCGTTTCGTTCCTGCACCCTACCTCGCAGCATCACCACGTTGTCGATGAATATGTCCTGGCGGCTCTTCTCGTAGGAATCCTTAAAAAAAATGGCTTCGATGGTATTGCCTGCGTCAGAGACCTCCACAAATGCCATGTTGCCGCCGTTTTTGTCGACTTTAGGCGTGATCTTACTTATCATCCCGACCAGACTGCATATCTGCCCGTCCTCCGCCTGATCAATGCGGGTGATGGAAAAGTCTGCGAAACACTGGATGTCCGGCTCGTAAGCGTCCAGCGGATGACCGCTGACAAAATAACCGATCAGTTCTTTTTCGTGTTGAAGTCGGATACGTTCGTCAATTTCCGGAATGTTGCGCAGACGAACCCCGTGGTTCATTTCCACGGCGGCACCGCCGGCGTCCGTGGCAAACGCATCAAACAGATTGCTTTGGCCCCTCGCTTTCTCCTGGGCCTTGGCCTGGGCCAGGGCGATTGTTTCTTCCGCCGCGTCGAGCAGCTGGCTGCGGCGGTGGCCGAGGGAGTCGAACGCGCCGACCTTAATCAGGCATTCCAGGGTGTTGGCGCGAAGGAGAGATGGATCCAGGCGGGTACAGAAATCCTCAAAATCTTTAAAAAGGCCGTTCTTCTCCCGCTCGGCGACCAGACTTTCCACCAGTCCGTCACCGACATTCTTGATCCCTGCCAGACCAAACCGGACCGTTTTCTGCCGGGGCGTAAAGTTCTTATCGCTCTCGTTTACGTCCGGCCCCAGAACCTTCAGCCCCATATCGCGAGCTTCGCTGAAATAGGTGACCATCTCCTCGACCTTACCGCCAATGGCGTTGGTCATCATGGCGGCAAGGTATTCGACGGGAAAGTGCGCCTTCAGATAGGCTGTTCGGAAGGATATGACCGCGTAGGCGGCGGAGTGGGACTTATTGAAACCGTAACCGGAGAAGTAATCGATCTGCTGGAAAATATGATCAGCCACTTTTTCCGGGATGTCTTTTGCCTTGGCGCCGTCGATGAACTGAACACGCACCTTTGCCATTTCAGAAGCTTTCTTTTTTCCCATGGCGCGGCGCATCAGGTCGGCACCGCCGAGGGTAAATCCGCCCAACTCCTGGGCGATCTTCATCACCTGTTCCTGGTAAAGGATGATGCCGTAGGTTTCTTTCAAGATCGGTTCAAGCAAGGGATGGTCGTATTTGACTTCTTTCCGGCCATGTTTGCGCGCGACGAAATCCTCGACCATGCCGCTGCCCAGCGGACCAGGGCGATACAGCGCGAGCAGGGCCGTTAACTCTTCAAAACTGCCAGGACGCAGGCTGCGAACCAGACTGGTCATTCCGCTTGATTCCAACTGGAATATACCGAAGGTCCGGCCCTCAGACAGGAGCCGGTATGTCGTCTTTTCGCTCAGCGGGATGGTCTGCCAGTCAATCTCCACCTTGTGATTTTTGCGGATATGCTTGATGCAATTTTCGATGACCGTGAGATTTTTAAGACCGAGAAAGTCCATCTTCAACATGCCGATTTCTTCGACGGTGCCCATGGTATACTGGGTCGCAATGTCGTTGGAATCCGCCGGTTTGTACACGGGTACCAGGTCGCTGATGTCCTGATCGCTGATGACGACGCCCGCCGCGTGGGTGCTGGCGTGACGAGCCATTCCCTCCATGCTCATGGCGTAATCCATCACCTGCCGAAGCGTCGCGTCGTTGTCGTAAACCTGCTTCAGTTCAGGGATGGTGGCCAAGGCCGTCTCAAACTGGGTCTTCCCTTTATCCACCTTCATCAGGGTCGGGATAAGCTTCGCAACGCGGTCAACCTCCTGCAACGGCACGTTCATCGCCCGGCCCACGTCGCGGATGG
Organism: Candidatus Sumerlaeales bacterium; assembly: GCA_038243585.1. Classification (GTDB taxonomy): domain Bacteria; phylum Sumerlaeota; class Sumerlaeia; order Sumerlaeales; family Sumerlaeaceae; genus JAKFFN01. The sequence goes on from JBBSQY010000013.1 coordinate 69,534, forward strand.
CGTTTTTCGGTTTCAGGGTACCAAAGGTGATGATCTGCGCGACGTTTTTTTCGCCGTATTTGCGCTTCACGTATTCGATTACCCGACCGCGGTTTTCGTAACAGAAATCGATGTCGATATCGGGCATGCTCACGCGCTCTGGATTCAGGAACCGCTCGAATATCAGGCCGTGCTCGATCGGGTCGATATCGGTTATTTTAAGGGCATAAGCGACAAGGCTGCCCGCGGCGCTGCCCCGGCCCGGACCCACAGGAATATCGTTTCTGCGGGCGTAATCGATAAAATCCCATACGATCAGGAAGTATGAGCTAAATCCCATGGTCTGGATACACGCCAGTTCCATTTCAGCCCGTTCGATCTGCGACGGTGTCGGTTCCTTATACCGCTCCTTCAGCCCCTCATACGTACGGAAATGCAGATATTCGTCAATGGTCTGCCCCTCTGGCGGCTGAAACCGGGGCAGGAGTTTCTGGTTGAATTTCAGATCGCAGTTGCAGCGTTCTGCCACCGCCATGGTCTCGCGGCAGGCCTCCGGCATCTCGTGGAAAACCTGGTACATCTCTTCCGCCGTCTTTACATAAAAGGCGTCGCCGGTAAACTTGAACCGCTTGTCGTCCTGCAGCGTCTTGCCCGTCTGGATGCACAACAGCACATCGTGAAACGCGCAGTCCTCCTGCATGATGTAGTGGCAATCGTTCGTCGCAAGCAGCGGGATCTGGTAATGCTTCGCGAACTCCCGCATATACCGGATGACCGTCTTCTGCTCCGGCAGGTCGTGATCCTGAATCTCAAAATAAAAGCGGTCAGGCCCGAAAATCTGGAGATACGAGTCGATCAGCTTTTTGGCCTTGTCCTCGCGCCCCTCCACCAGCGCCTCAGGAATTTCTCCCTTTAGGCAAGACGACGTCGCGATCACGCCCTTGCTATACTTCGCCAGCACCTCATGGTCGATGCGGGGTTTGTAATACATGCCTTCCGTATAGCCGATACTCGAAAGCTTGGCAATATTGAGGTAACCCTCATAGCTATCCGCCAGCAGGAGAAGATGGTTCGCCGAGCGCCGCTGGGCAACGTCGCCCCGTTTGTGTCGCCCCTCCGGTGCCATATAGACTTCACAGCCAATAATTGGCTTAATGTCGTCGGCTTTACACTGGTTGTAAAAGTTGACGCACCCGAACATATTCCCGTGATCTGTAAGGGCGACAGACTTCATCCCAAGCTGATGCAGGCGCTTTGTCAGCTTATCAAAACGGCAAGCTCCGTCCAACAGGCTGAACTCACTGTGAAGATGAAGATGTACAAATTCGGGTTTGGTCATGGGACGGATACCTCAAAAAACTTTTCAGGACAAGAGTACACACTGCGCCGCAAATAAGCGCAAAAGGGCGAAGGAAAATTAATTCCTTTAACCGAGCGTTTTCTGTAGTATTTTTTATCATGTAAGTGCTTTTTTTTCAAAGTTATAGATAAATAATTAATTACCCCCACCTTCTCATGTTTTGCGGGTCAGTGACGCGCATTTCGCAATATGGTAGTGCTCATTCCGCATTTTCATGGTTCACGTGACCGCTTTTGAGTATGCTGGCAGATATGGAGACTTTTGGGAGAATAGGACCACCTGGCAATTCCCGTATGGGTACTTACGAGCAATAAATGTTGGCACACTCTATTGACATTGCAGAACCATATGCATCGACGTTTTTTCTCGCATGACGACGTTTTTCTATGGTTAAACGTAAAGGTGAGAAAATGGCCGAGATTCGATTAGACTTAACTTCCTTTCAAAATGCAATTGCCCGCCCGGGGGAAGGGTTGGCGCGCTATCTCCAGAACGAGGAGGACGGCCAGCTTCGGGATGGACTCATCCATCGATTCGAACTTACTTACGAGATCAGCCACAAAATGCTGAAGCGGTTTCGGGTGATCATTCGAGACAATTATGTCGTACTGCAAATGCCCGGATAGAGCGTCCAGGGTTTTAAGCCAAGAGGAGCAGGCCGCAAAAAGGCGCAGAATGCGCAAAAAAAATTGCGTGTGAAGTTGAATCTCGCGGGTCTCCGGCGTTGGGAAACATTTAAAATTCCGCCGGAACGGGGAGCAGTGGACGGACAAATCGAGTGGCGTTACCTGATCGAAAGGTTATTTCATGAATTGGTAGAGGTAAATGGTGCCGGAGACAGGACTTGAACCTGCACAGCCTTGCGACCGCTAGAACCTGAATCTAGTGCGTCTGCCAATTCCGCCACTCCGGCACTCAGATGGAGCAAGGGCGTATTACCGGGCTACCAAATGTTCATTCGCCGCTAACGCCGTGTTGTCCAAAAACGTTTGACGGTCGGTATTGTGTGACAATGATACGAATTAATTGTGTTCGACGCCCAAAACTAAATCCATTTTAGGACGCACCCTTTGACTGTTAATAACTTTAAGCTGCTGTGGGCCGGAATCCTTTTATTTGGCGTCGGCGTTGCCACCGAAAATCAGCCTGCTTTTGCGGAGACTCTTGGCGATCAGGAGTATCTCGCCAGTCTGGAAAATGCTCCTTCCACGGCTTCTACTCCTAAAATGTCAGATCGCGCGGCGGACGTGTCTTTGGTCGGCGGTCCCGTGGTGTGGCGGGAGGATGAACCGGCGACGAGCAACTCGCTTTGGGGAAAACGAATCGTAACTGAGGCCGGACATGGGCGCATCTGGTATAACAACGCCTGGCGCTGGCAGCGGGAAGACTGGTTTCCCGGCGCACACGTTCACTCCAGCCAGGAAGATTTTAATACTGCACGCATGGTAAACCGCTGGCTTCTCCCCTATCTGCGAAGCGCCGGTGCGCAGGCATATCCAGACAGGTGTCCAGACGAGCAGACGGAGGAAATCATTTGCGATGTCGCGGGCTTCGCAGCGCCTCATACCAGCACCGGGACGTGGACCAATGAAACTGCGCCCGGCTCTTATAACGGCAGCTCATCCTACGCCATCGCCACCGACGCAACATCACCCACCGCCACGGCTCAGATTCGCGCGACTATTGCGAAAAGCGGATACTACGGGGTGACCATCTGGTACCCACTTCTCAGCGAATCGACCAACGATGTGCAATACGTAGTGGTTGACGGAGCAGGCAACCGCCACCCGTTCCGCGTGGACCAGACCCGCGACACATCTCAGTGGGTCTGGCTTGACCGCTTTTATTTCGAAGCAGGGACAGACGTCCCTGTCGTGGAAGTGACGAATCTCAGCAGGCAGCCGGGCCTGCGGTTTGCGCTGGATTGTGTGCGGCTGGGGGGCGGGATGGGCTCAGAAAGTTTTGGCGGCGGCCCGAGCGGGCTTCCCCGGTGGCAGGAGTGCGCGAAACCCTGGACAAAGTATGTGGGCGCGCCGTCATCCGTATATGGGGCCGGCTTAACCGATGGCCATGATTACAGCACACGGTTTAATTATGCGGCATGGCAGAACGCCGAACTTTTTATGCGCCTCCACACCAACGGGAGCGTGAATCATACGGGGTTTGGTAGCGAAGTTTATCAGTTTGCAGCGGACAATGCGCAGCTCGTCCGCGCCGGGTACGTTTACCCGAAGATTATCAATTCCATTAGAACGAACTATAAACCGTCCTGGACCAGTCGGGGCGTTAAGGCGAACACCGTCGTGCCCAGCCGCCCGTTTCCCCAGGTAATGGTCGAACTTGGTTTCCATGACTGGCTGACGGACGCCGAGGCCATGATGGACGCGGATTTCCGCCGCGCCGCCATGCGAGGCTATTATGAAGGCGCGGTGGATTACTTTACCAATAAGACCGGCGTCTATATGCCTGAGCCGCCGGAACAATTGGCCGTTATCAACAAGGGTGGCGGAATGGTCCGCGCCCAGTGGACAACGGCCACCATGGGCGGATCGCCGGACGCTTATCGCGTGTATTACAGCACTCACCCGCACTGCTACAAAGATTACGCGGAAACGTCCGCACCCCTGACATCGGTTGCTATCGGCCCTCTCGATCCGGGTGAGGTCTATTACTTTCAGTTTCGCGCGATCAACGCCGGCGGTCTGAGCTTGCCTTCTGAAACCTTATCTGCAATGACACCGGCCAGCGCCGACGCGAAGAAGGTGGTGCTGGTCAACGGGTTCGACCGATTCGACTGGGACATCGACGAAACGGACAACCACAGAAACTATTGCAAGGAACAGGCAACAGCCGTAGCGGACGCGGCGACATCTGTCGGCGTGGCCATCTCCATTGATTCTGCGTCCAACGAGGCCATCGCGGAAGGCACCCACACCCTGGCCGGCTATGCAATTGTCAACTGGATGCTAGGGCAGGAGAGCGTCCGCGACGAGACGTTCAGCGCTGCGGAACAGGCCGTCGTCACCGCCTACCGCCTCAGTCCCGGCGTGTTGGTTGTGTCAGGTACAGACGTGGCGCTAGACCTTGGGACAAATGGCTCCACCGAAGATCAGGCGTTCCTTAATACTCAATTAGGCGCGAGTCCTCTTATTCGGTTGTCAAACCCGAGCCGGGTTGATGCCGCAGTTTCCGGTGTTTTCGCTGGTTTGAATCTGGAGCTGGATGATTCTGGTTCTATTTATAACGTGCTTGCCGCGGATGCCGTTAATAAAGCTGACTGGGCCACTGCCGCCTACTATTATTCGAGCGGATTAGCAGCCGTACAGTCCATCGATCAGCCCCGCCCGCTGTTTTATTTCACGTTCCCCCTGGAAACGGTTAGTGGCGCGGACAGCCGCCGCGCGATGATGGAACGGATACTACCCTTCGCGCCAGAAAACTCCGCTATTGCTCAATGGCATTTTTACTGATTGCAAAACCAGAAACTTTGTCATTGTGCGGTTTTTGCATTGTTGCGGGTGACGTGAAAAAAAGTTACCTGCCCTGTAATTTGTAGGCATAAACCTTCTATCATCAGCAAACTACATAGATATGAAAAGTTAAAAAAAATAAATCTACTCTAAACAAATCGGGCGAAAATCGTTGACACGACAGACTTTCCCTGCCACACCGGCGTAATAATGTACTATACTATACGCAAGACGCGGATTCTTTTCCCTGCTGCGTTTTTTGTACTCTATCTTATTTTTTTAGGAGCACTACCATGAAGAAAGGGTTCACGCTGATCGAGCTGCTGATAGTAGTAGCAATCATCGCTATCCTGGCAGCTATTGCCGTACCGAATTTTCTCGAGGCGCAGACACGGGCGAAAAATAGCCGTGTAATGGCCGATCTCAGAACAGTTGCAACAGCCTTAGAAACATATAAAATAGACACTAACAATTATCCTCCACGGGGCTCTTATGACCGGGACGCTAACGGTAAGCTAGTTAAGAAGTCAGGATTTAGTTTGGCGTTAGATCCTATAATACTTACTACACCACTGCAATACCTAAATAGCGAAGCGGCTACTTTGGATTTGTTTCAAAAGGATCGAGATATTACAGCGGCAAAGGGTAGTGCTAATTGGGTTCTTGGGCGTTACCGCTACACAGCGTCTAAGCAAGATCCAGAAAATGCACCTGCAACTGAGGCCATCTTAAACAGGCGCTATGGCGGCTGGAGGTTATTAGGCGCAGGGCCTGATACCTATGTTTTTAATAATACTCTTGCAAAACCGAGTACTGCTGCGACATTTGTAATACCGTATGACGCTACAAACGGAACAGTAAGTGTAGGTGATGTGATTCGCAGCGAAAAAGAACCAGTAGTGACTTTAGAAAGCACCTTGGCCCCTTAAAATGATCCACCGCCTTTTATAGTAACTTTTGAGCAATGTATTGATAATCTTACTGTTACAAAAATAGTTGCGGGAGCCGAGTCGGTTCCCGCAATTTCATTTAGAATAGGCTTCCATGACAAACAGCACCCACATTCCGTCAGGTTATAATTTCGGCACACATGAATCGGCAATCAAGTACCCGGGCCGCAAAGACGTTGGCCTGATCCTTTCCGACACACCAGCCTCCTGCGCCGCCGTCTTTACAAAAAACACGTTCGCTGCAGCCCCTGTCCACTTCTCACAGGATACGCTGCATCTGTCGGCGGGTTTTATATCCGGGGTAATTGTCAATAGCGGGTGTGCCAACGCCGCTACCGGGGATATGGGTCTTGTCAATGCCGGGCGGATGGCTCATCTGGCCGCCGATGCAACCAAAGCGGCGGCACCGATGCTGGTCTGTTCCACCGGTACCATCGGCGTTCAGCTTCCCATGGATCGCATTGAAGCCGCCATTCCCCAGGCGGCCGCGCATCTGCGGGCGGGGGCGGAAGCCTTTATTGATTTCGCGGATTCGATTCTCACCACCGACACTGTTCGCAAAATAGCGTCGGAAACTTTTGATATCGATGGAAAAACGGTGACTATCAGTGGGTGCGCCAAAGGGTCTGGCATGATGCATCCGAACATGGCCACTATGCTGGCCTTTGTCATTACCGATGCCGCAGTTGAACCGCATTTCCTGCAACAGATTTTCTCGCGCATCATTGACCGCACCATTAACTGCGTTACCGTGGACGGCGACACCAGCACCAACGATACGGCCATCCTTCTGGCCAACGGGGCGTCAACAGTCCATATAGAACCGGACGGGCCGGCGTTGCATCCGTTTGAAACGGCCCTGATGA
>JBBSQY010000014.1:0-71781 GCA_038243585.1 Candidatus Sumerlaeales bacterium
CCCAAGAAGGAACGTTTGAACGTAATTTTCAAGACAACGCTCCTCAAAATCGCTACGGTCGCAAGCCTGCCCGTGGCTCTATGTCGTATAATCGCTCCAGCAATCGCGCTATCCGCGCGCTTGTTTTGGCCCCAACCCGTGAATTGGCCGGCCAGATAAACGACAGCTTCCGTGCATACGGAAAAAAGACCTCCATTCGCACCGCCGCCGTATATGGTGGCGTACCGCAGGGTCGTCAACTCCATGAGCTTCGCAGCGGAATCGACGTGCTTGTCGCATGTCCCGGCCGCCTGCTTGATCTCATGAACCAAGGTCATATCCGCCTCGACAACGTAGAGTACGTCGTCCTTGACGAAGCGGATCGCATGCTGGATATGGGATTTGTTCCCGATATCCGCAAGATCCTGTCCAAGGTCCCGGAAAAACGTCAGAGCATGCTCTTCTCGGCTACAATGCCAAATGAGATCGAGCGCCTTGTGAAAGATTTCCTTACAAACCCAGTTCGGATCGAAATTGCGCCAGTTTCCACGTTGGCGTGCCATGTTGATCATGAAGCATACTATGTTAACCAGGGCAACAAACCTGTTCTGCTTAACCACTTGTTGCTGAACGAAGACAATGGACTTATTAACAAAGGGGCAGGACGCGTGCTGGTATTTACCCGCACACGCCGCGCCGCAGACCGTGTAACCGAGCGCCTGGAGAAATCCGGTGTTCGTGCGGAATGCATCCACGGCAGCAAAAGCCAGGCAGCGCGCGAACGCGCCCTGCGTAGCTTTAAGCGTGGAGCCAGCCCGGTAATGGTAGCAACAGATCTGGCTGCTCGTGGCCTTGATGTCACGAACATCACCCACGTGGTAAACTATGATCTGCCTAACGAACCAGAAACTTTCGTACACCGCATTGGCCGCACGGGCCGCGCGGGCACGTCAGGAATCGCCATATCCTTCTGTGATTCCACAGAAGCAGGATTCATGACCCACATCGAAAAGCTTATTCGTGTCAGCCTACCTAAGAATGAAGACCATCCTTATCACTGCAACGTGGCCCTTTCGGCACATCAACGCATGGTAAGCCGGCCTTCAGGTCCCCCTCGCAGCAACCAGAACTTCGGCCGGAAGAAACCTTACGGTGGCGGTTATGGCCAGAGCCAGGGACGGCGCAACGGCGGCAGCTCAGCCGGTGGCGAACGCCAGTGGCAAAAACCTGCACCGCATCGTAAAGACCGCGGTCCACGGTTTGACAACCAGGACTAAGTAGCACTTACAATTCACCATAACATCAACCAGGCGGGGCCTCAAACCCCCGCCTATTTTTTTTGCTCAAAAAAGCTGGTGTTTGAACTGAACAAGCAGGATAAACATGCCTGTTTAAACTCGCCATTTATCCCTCTGGAGCGTCGGGGGCTTGCCACCGACACTCCAGAATGTAAGAAGAAATTTTTTATGCTCCAATGAAATTCGCATTTAGAAGCATTCCCCACATACACTGTACCCTCGTCAGGTGTCATATCCGGGGGGATGATTTTATTACGGAAAACAGGTACTAAAACTGATGAAACGTTTTGCCCCACTGCTACTGATCACCTTGTTCACAACCCTCGCCGGCGGCGCATTTGCGGCCACCAATGTACAGGCAAACATCGAAGCGCAGGGCTTGATACTTACCCTTGCCGGCATCTTCTTTGGCGGAATGCTCGTCAGCATGACGCCGTGCGTTTACCCCATGATTCCCATTACTCTCAGTATCATCGGCGCGCGCAGCGCGGAATCCAAGCCCATCGTCGGATTTCTTCGCTCGTTTGTATTTGTGCTTGGAATTGCCACGATTTATACGGTGCTGGGACTAATCGTCGCGCTGAGCGGCGGCACAATCGGGTTCCTGCTTCAGAGCAAAGGCTTTCTGATCGTTCTTTCCGTGTTATTTATTGTGATGGGTCTTAGTATGCTCGGGCTCTTCAACCTGCAATTGCCCCCGGCTGTTGCATCTAAACTGCAAGGCAGCGGCAACCGCGGTGGCTTTCTTGGCGCGTTTCTTCTGGGGATTACCACGGGAGTGGTAGCATCCCCTTGCGGCAGCCCGGTATTGGTTGGCATACTGGCATTGGCCGGGGCAGGTGGCCAGGCGATATTGGGCGCCATTATGCTGTTTACCTATGCCTTGGGGATCGGAATGTTATTTTTGGTCCTCGGTACGTTTCCCTCATTTTTGAGCAAGGTCCCCAAGTCCGGCGTCTGGATGGAAGACGTCAAAAAAATGCTGGGCCTGGTGTTGATCATAGCTTCGTTTTATTATCTAGGTTTGGCGTTGCCGAAGATGCTGGTGTGGGGAATGCTGATCGCCACCTGTCTGATGTTCGCCGTGGTTATTGCGATCAAAAGCAAAGAACGCGAAACGTGGCCAAAACTGCTATGGGCGTGGCGGGTGACCGGCCTTATTATGCTGGGACTGGCCATGTATGCGGCATTTGTCTCTGTACCTTCGCTGATTGCGGCCGACACATTTGCCAAAGAAAAAGCCGCTGGTATAGACCGATTAACGGAAGGCGCAATAATAGGGACTTCGACCATGGATGGTGATACGTCCGCGACGCAGACGTTGACAGCTCCCCCTGCGGCATGGTTGACAGATGAGCCTGCCGCCCTGGCGATGGGGAAAGAATACGGCTGGCCGATCATGATCGATTTTGGTGCAGAATGGTGCGCCGCCTGCAAAGAACTGGAACACAAAACTTTCGCCGACCCCGCTGTCGAGAAAGTGCTGGCCGGTTATATCAAGGTGCGTATCGACTGCACGGAAGAGACGCCCGAGAACACCGCGCTTCAAAAGAAATACAACAGTTTGTCGCTGCCAACGGTCGCTTTCATCGACGCGCAGGGAAACCATCTACCTGATTTAACGCTCTACGAATTTGAAGCCCCCGCGGAGTTCATAAAGCGCCTGTCGCAGGTGACAGACTAGTGGCTGAATGCTTATCGGAAAATTGATTATAGGCGTGGGCGGCCGCGCTGATACTACGAAGCAGACAGCTCTGATTACTTGGACGGTTGGGCACGCGCGCTCCCGGGAAATTTACCGTGCCGCACCTCGGTAAAATGCTGATCATCGGTGGAATCCTGATGGCGCTGGCCGGCGTGTACGTCTTGTATGGCCCACGCATACCATGGTTCGGGCGCTTGCCGGGTGATATTCGTATCGAAGGAAAGAACAGCTCATTCTATTTCCCCATTGTCACTTGCATTATCATCAGCGTAGTTCTCAGCATCATACTGAACCTGTTTCGAGGACGCTGAATCTATGACATCTCCCGCAGAAGCCCCTGACGTAGCCGCTATCGACACCGATCCGTCGCAGGCGCCTGGAGTTCTGATCGAGCACCTCACAAAGACTTACGAAGACCTGACAGCGGTTGACGACCTGAACCTTGTCGTTCCTCGCGGAGAATTCCTATGCTGCCTCGGACCCAACGGCGCCGGAAAAACGACGACCATCAAAATGCTCACCGGTCTTATTCGGCCCACAAGCGGACGGGTAATGGTGGCTGGCTATGATGTGCAGAAACAACCCGTGGAGGCGAAACGCCGTATCGGTTACATACCGGACCAGCCGTATCTCTACGAGAAACTGAGCGGCCGCGAATTCTTCCATTTCGTTGGCGATTTGTTTTCTGTTCCGCGTGAGCTGCAAGAGGAGAAGCTGAACTATTTCATGGATCTGTTTAGCATCAAAGGCGTCGCCGACAAACTGATCGAAGGCTACAGCCATGGCATGAGGCAGAAACTTGTGATCAGCGCCAGCCTGATGCACGATCCGGAAGTGGTGGTGGTGGATGAGCCGATGGTAGGTCTGGATCCCAAAAGCGCGCGGACGGTGAAGCAGCTCCTTAGCCGCCAGACAGAGATGGGGCGCACGGTATTTCTGTGTACCCACGTGCTCAGCGTGGCGGAAGAACTGGCCGACCGCATTGCAATTTTCAATTACGGTCGGGTGATTTTTTTGGGTACCATGAACGACCTGCGCGAGCGTTTGGGCAAAGACGACAGCCTGGAGCAGCTTTTTCTGGAACTGACAAAAGACGCGGATGAAGTGACTGGCAGTGTCCCGATAGTTTAACGCAACCGCTGCATTAAGGACCAGTCGCTTAGATTGAGAAGCAGCTCGATGCGCCTCTCCGCATTTTTTCCGAACAATCGCTTTGACACCCTTATTGCAAATCATTAGCGCTGTCCAGGTATGATGTTTCTGAACGCCGGGGCGGTTTCCTCGGTCTATTGATTTTTTCTTTTGGAGTCTCGTCCCAATGGCATTACACGCAAGCCGCGGCACGCGGACCTTCTGGTACTTGATGTTCCTGGTGGTGGTACTCATCAGCGTTTGCTGGCCGCTGTTTAACCGCATTGAACCCCGGCTTATGGGAATTCCGTTTTTTTACTGGTTCCAAACCGTGTTGGTAGCAGTGAGCGCCGCGGTAACAGGGCTGGCTTTCCGCGCCCGAGTATAAATAGCGCGGCGCACGCGCTCAATGCGGAGTGATCACTATTAATTTTACAACATCTTAGGACTAACAACAATGGATTCAACAGCAATTTGGGTATTCGCAGGCTTGTTTGCGCTGGTAACTGTGCTCGGTTTCGTGGCGTCCCGCTGGCGCGCTGCGGATCTTAATCATCTGGACGAATGGGGTCTGGGCGGTCGGCGGTTTGGCACCATGGTAACCTGGTTTCTTCTCGGCGGCGACCTCTATACCGCGTACACGTTTATCGCCGTGCCGGCGCTGGTTTTTGGCAAGGGCGCTATTGGCTTTTTCGTGCTGCCGTACGCCCTTATGATTTTCCCATTATTCTACGTCGTTTTTCCCAGATTCTGGTCTGTCGCACGCAAGCACGGCTTTGTGACTGCGTCAGATTTTGTGCGTGCCCGTTATGATAGTCCTACTCTCGCGCTGCTTATCGCCCTCACCGGCATCCTTGCAATTATGCCCTACATCGCGCTGCAACTGGTCGGCATGGAAGTGGTCATCGGCGCGCTTGGTTTTCATGGCCACATTCCCATCATTGTCGCCTTTGCCATCCTGGCCGCCTACACGTACACCAGCGGCCTGCGTGCGCCCGCGCTTATTGCCATTGTAAAAGATTTGCTCATCTATATCGTTGTTATTGCGGCAGTCATAATCATCCCGGCCAAACTTGGGGGATATGATAATATTGTAGCCGCCGTGCCGCCCGAAAAGCTGCTGCTACAGCCAGGACAAGGGTTTTCCTATGCAACCCTGGCCATAGGTTCAGCCGTGGCGCTGTTCCTGTATCCCCATTCGATTACCGGCCTGCTCAGTGCCGGAAGTGTTAAGGTAATTAAGCGCAACATGGCAATGTTGCCCGCCTACACCGTCGCCCTTGCGCTGGTGGCAGCGCTCGGTTACATGGCCCTGGCGTCAAATGTGGCCGATAATCCCGCATATGCGGACGGCTTCAATCGCTACGGGCCAAACTACGCCGTGCCGGCACTGTTTCTCCACTGGTTTCCCTCGTGGTTCGCTGGCGTGGCTTTTGCCGCCATTGCTATTGGGGCCCTGGTGCCTGCCGCCATTATGTCCATTGCAGCGGCCAATCTTTACACTCGAAACATCCATAAGGAATTCTTTCGCCCAAACTGCTCCCACAAGGACGAAGCCGATGTGGCCAAGCTTGTGTCGCTGCTCGTGAAATTCGGCGCGCTCCTTTTCATTCTAGCGCTGCCGCAACAGTATGCGATTCAGTTGCTACTCCTCGGCGGTATCTGGATCATTCAGACGCTTCCCGCGGTCCTCATTGGCTTGTATACCCGCCGACTACACTCCAACGCACTGATTATCGGCTGGGTCGTAGGCATGGGCAGCGGCACCTGGATGGCCGCCAGCCAGAACTTCAGCAGCAATTTCCCGTTGCCCATCGGCGGAACAACCTTGACCGGCTACGCAGCCATTTACGCACTCATCCTGAACCTGGCGACAGCTCTGGTTCTCTCAGCGGCAGCAACTGCCATGGGGGCCCAGCGTGGGGCGGATCTCACAAAAGAAGAAGACTATGCCGTGGCGGATTAAGACGATGCATCGGGCTTCCAGCCCTCAATGCAATGCGCTGGTAACCTGGGCCTGCGGCCCAGTCCGCTCATGCGAACGAGCCTTCGGCCCTAAATACGATATGAGAAGGAAATATGCTCCGATGTACTGAAAGGAAATAAGCTCCGATGCGCTGAGCGGAAAACTAACTCTTTAGGAACAAAGACAATTGCCGTCAAAATCCATCATCACATGTTCATCTGCCGCTTTTGCGTCCACAGTACGTCGCCCCGGCTGATCGTACCGTTTGTGGCGTCGTAGCTGGCCTGGCCCTCGCCGACGATAGTATCCGGGCCCTTCATATCCGGGCCGCTTGAATGAATGCGCCATGATCCATGCTGATTGCGCAGATCGTTAAATGCCATCTGATACCCGCCAGTAATTCTGCTTACCGCATGGTCCCAGTTTACGTACCAGTACTCCTTCGTTTCTGGCGACTCGATGTTGCCGCCTTTGCCAAAGACGTCTTTCGGCGGCTGGCTGAGGTAGGACACTGGCGTCGTCAGCGGGTTGTTGCCCATAAATGGTGGAGATACGAAAATGTTGATCATGTCTCCGCCGACATGGAAACTCCAACCGTTTTCCGCATCATCGTTTTGCACATAATGATACGCCGGGTAAGACGAGTAATCTGTTCTATAAAACTCAAGACCGGTCGCCACGGTGCGCAGATCAGACTTAGCCCTGGCCACCTTCGCCCGTGTCTGAGCCTCCAGGAAATTGACGACTGCTATTCCGGCAAGAATGGCTATGATTGCGACCACTATAAGAAGCTCGATCAGCGTAAAACCGCGCCGAAATAAATTTAAGCTATGTGGTTGCATTCTGACACATTCCTGTCATTTGCATTATGGTGTGTAGCAGCAGGTCTTAAACATTTGGCCCTTGTTACGCTGGCGCTTAGCCTACACAAGCCGTTCACACGTCGGGCAGGTGAGGCCTCCGGCGTAATGGACTTCGCGAGCAATTTCTTCTGCGCTGATAGTGTGTTCAATAGCGGGCGCGACATAAGGTGTTAAGGCACCAGGCCCCTGTGAAAAGTTATCACTCTGCTTTACAAGATCCGTATCTGTTGTCATTGGGTGGCAGCGCTTTCTATAAATTTAGATCAGCGGGCACCTGGTATTCCCAGGCGCCCGCCATTGGAGAAGTTTTACTTAGTTCGGTCCTGATGCGGTATTGTTCAATTTGTTGCATTCAAGCGCTATTCCCTCAGCGTCAACGACCGCGATGAGATAGCGACCGCGAGGATCCTGGTCGGGCCGCAGCTTTACCTTGATGTTAACTTTTTTCGATTTCTTGCCCGGGCACAATGGCTTCAGGGCTTTGACGGACAGGAACTCGTCCGACGAGTCCGGAATTCTGTCGTCGGACAGATAAAGTTGAACCAACGTCGCCGGGGCGCACTCCGTGCCGATATTGCTTACGGCTATTCTGGATTGAACGCTGAACTTCCACTCCCCTTTCTTCTTATTGTATTTACAGATGGCCCGAGCCTTTGTCATCTGCGCCGTCAGATCCGCGCAGTTGGACATTACGCCCACCACGGTACTGAGTTCCACGATGTTGTTCAGCATATCCGGATCCAGCACATCGGAAAGCACGCCCGCACGATTAACCAACACGCCGGGTGCAAGAGGGGTCACGGTAATCGTAAGCGTAATAGATTCGCCGACCTCAAGAGCGACACCCGAGACGGATACGGCACGGTCTGCTATGACGGCGGCTCCACGATCCGACGCGGCGGACACAACCGTCACATGATCAGGAAGTACGTCCACCAGCGAGGTCAGTGTGCTGCGGTCCGGGCCGAGGTTGATTGCTTTTACGGTGTAGGTCAGCGGCTGATTTGCGACCGCCGGATCCGGAGTGGCCGACTTGATGATCATCAGATCAGCGCCGGGGGTCGGCACGATGGCGACGGGCGTTACCGCGGATGCTGAGTTGTTGATGGTAGTCGCCTCTGACAGCGGGCTTGAGACGCTTGCCGTGTTTCTGATTTCGCCGACAGCGCCAGTACGAACGACAGTGGTGACGGTGACCGTCGCCGACTGATCCGCCGCGAGCCCCTGCAGGAAGGCCGTAAGATTGTTGCCGTCCAGTTGGGTTGTCCAGGGGCCTGAAGCATCCACGGACTGGACTTCCAGTTCTGCAGGGAGCAGGTCGGCAAGGGTGATGTCTGTGGCGTCATCCGGTCCGAGATTGGTGACTCCGATGGTGTAAACCAGAGTCCCACCCACCTGCACAGCAGCAGGCGACGCCTGCATGGTGATGGCAAGGTCGTACTGTGAAAATGGCGCCGTAATACTCACATAAGCAATGTCATCGTTATTGATTGGGTTTGGATCATTTGTCTGGGAAAATACTTCAGCTAAATTATAAATGAAGCCGATTTCCCGGGCTCGTGCTACTACTGTCAGTCTCGCCACTTCCTGAGATTGCAGCTCGCTATAAGTTACCGATGCCCCGGACAGTGACGAAGTCAACATTCCCGTTGATGCGCTGGCAGAGACCAGTTCCAGATTTGGAGGCAGCGTGTCAACAAGCCGGACCGACCTACTTGGGTCAGGACCATTATTGGTAACTGTAATTTCAAACGTTACAATTTCACCCAGTACAATATCTCGGGCTGATGCCGTTTTCGTTACATCCAGATCGGCAGCTATTGCGGGAACCACTGTAACCGCTGCGGATGCTTCATTGTTTGCTGGATTTAAATCTGGCGTATGTGACGTAACTTTAGCAGTATTTACCAAAGGCCCTAAATATACGACCCTTGCTACTATGTTTAGTGTCGCTGTTTCTCCAACATTTAAAGTTGGAATAGTTAAAGTTACCTCGCTATTAGATGATCGTACCGTGCCAGTCGACGCATTAGCGGAAATAAGATACGTACCCCAGGGCAGTGCATCAGTTACCTTGACCATTGTAGCCGGATTTGGCCCGTTATTTGTCGTAACTATCGTAAAATTGACGAATGAGAAGACCACCGCTTCTGAAGCCGACGCTGATTTACTAACCGACAGATCAGCCTCCTGAAACAGTTGATAACCGAAGGGGTTAGACATGTTCACATCTACGTTTTCTTCAATAAGTATGGAGTATGGCATATTTCCTGTCGTCAGTTTAAACCCTGTAGGAAGAGTGTCAGAAATTATGTTCAGTACAGCAATGCCTTCCGGTAAAATAGCTTCAAATTTCCCAGATGTATCAGATACAAGTATCCTCGTTGTTTGAAGCGAATCAGTAACAAGCAGGGACACGTTCTCTAAGGGGCTCTCTTCGGGTGAAAAGAATCCGTCTCCATTCAAATCATTAAAAACCGTTCCACGATATAAGCCAGTGGGCACCGCTAGCTTTACGCCAACGGGCTGCGCCGTGGCTGTAGTTGGATTTTCATCAAGACCGACATCGATGATTTGAACTACGGTATCGGAGGTTGTAACGGTGCTTCCGGGAGGCAGCGTGGAGGTGAGAACTTCCACGCGTTTGCGGCCGGTGATGATGGTCGTCGTGTAGCGGCCGTCGGCGTCGGTCATTACCTCTCCGCCTGCTTCAACCACTTGTCTGGCTAGCGCAGGAATCGGCTCGTCAGTAATAGAAATCGTAACACCAGGCAGTCCCGGCTCGCCTAAATCCTGCACACCATTGTCGTTCACATCATTAAAGATCTGACCTTCGAGAAATCCGACTCCGACAAAGCCTACAGGCTCTGCCTCAACGGATTGATTCAGGCCCAGCGTGATAGATTGAGTGGTGTTTTCCGTGGTGACGACAGAGTTCGGGAAGAAGCTTTCCGGAATGACGACATAATAGACGCCGGGATCGAGGAGGGCGGTGTAATTGCCCGCGTCGTCGGAAACCTGTGTGAAGATGGCGGAGTCCGAGGCCCGGGTCAGCGTGACTGTTGTATCGGGCAATGGGAAATCAAATCCGTCTTTTAGGCCGTTGGCGTTGATATCGAAATATATATGGCCGTGGATGTCCTGAACCGGCGCAGCCTCGGAAACGGTGACAGTAAATGTGCATGTAGAGGTCGTCCCCGCGGCGTCTGTGGCCGTGCTTTGCACCGTTGTCTGACCAACAGGGAAAGTCGATCCGGAGGCGGGATTGCTGACGATGGTTGTCGTTGAGCAATTGTCGGTCGCGGTAACGGTGAAGCTGACAGGCATGCCAGTCTGATTCCGCTCGGCCACGAGGAAGATATTTTCCGGACATGTGATTACCGGTGGCTGAGTATCGCGCACTTCAATTGTCATACTGCAGGTCGACTGATTTCCAAATGTATCCGTTGCAGTAGTGATTACGTCCGTAAAGCCTACTGGAAAACGTGAACCGGACGGTGCGCTGGACTCAACGACTGAGGGTGTGCAATTGTCTTCATGTCCCACAAAGAAAAAGACTTGAGCATCACAGAGACCAGGTTCAGCATTTACTGGGTCTACGCGTCCGCAATTAAGTAGAGGTGGCTGGGTATCACGCACCGTTACGGTGAAGGAGCATGTTGTCTGGTTGCCAGCGGCGTCGGTGGCGGTGTTCAACACTGTCGTCACTCCGACAGGCAGTCGTGAGCCGGACGGCGGAACCGCCGTTACCGTTACGGTCGAACAGGAATCAAACGCCTGGGCGTCCCGGACTCCGAAGATTCCAGGCGCAAAGTTTTGGTTTTGCGGGGAATCATAAACTACAAGGGCGTCGCAGAGTCCCGGTTCTGCATCTACTACCATGTTTTGTGGGCAGGCAATAAACGGCGGCACTCGATCCAGCACTGTTACATTGAAGGAGCATACCGTTGTCGCGCCGTCCCGAACATAGACAGGCGTGGTGCCCACAGGGAAGAACGATCCGGAGGGCGGATCATAAGTCACATCCAGACACGTGCCACCGACTGGAGTTGCGTCGGGATATGCAACCTCGATACCGCACTGTCCGAAATTGGACGAAGCTGTTTCGGTGGTGATGTCATCGGGACAGGAAAGAATGCATGGCCCGCATTGACTTGCGCCACCATAAATCACATAGATGGAACTCGAATCACCAGAGTCGTCCCCATCCAGATACGCACCCACGAACACGTCATCATAACCATCGTTGTTGATGTCGCCAGCGGAAGAAACGATATAGCCCGCCTGCTTACCCGCTGCCGACCCGTCAATGCGATATCCAAAGGAATTCGAGGAGGCGAAATCCGCCAAATCAATATTGCTGATTCCGACGTTCCTGCCAAAAATCACGTAGCTTGAGCCGGAAGCGTAGCGCCCGTTATTACTGGCCCAAAGAGCCCCCACAATGACATCGTCAAAACCATCGCTGTTTACGTCACCTGCGGAAGAAACGCTACTTCCAGACTGGTCAAACGCCGCCGCCCCGTCGATTCGAAAACCGGCGGAGGAGGCCGCTGTGAAATTGGCTAGGTCAATATTGCCGAACCCACCAGCTTTTCCGAAGATCACGTAGCTGGAACCCGAAAGGTTACGCCCGTTGTTCCCAGCGGACAGAGCCCCTATAATAACGTCATCATAGCCGTCGCCATTGACGTCGCCCGCAGAAGAAGCGCCGCCGGCATTATCAAGCGCCGCCCCGTCAATGCGGAATCCGGCGGCATTCGCCCCTGTGAAAGTAGCAAGGTCAATATTGACGAACCCAACGGCTTTACCGAAAATAACGTAAGTCGATCCAGATCGAGGCCGCCCGTTGTTGCCCGCCTCCCTGGCTCCCACCACAACATCATCATATCCATCGCTGTTTACGTCTCCTGCGGAGGAAACACTACCGCCGGATTGATCACCCGCCGTAGCCCCGTCCATGCGAAAACCAGCGGCATCCGAACTTGTAAAATTTAGCAAATCGACATTGCTAAACCCCCCAGCCTTTCCAAAAATAACATAACTGGAACCGGAAGATCCGGGGCCATTATTGTCTGCGCCCCGAGCCCCCACAATCATGTCGTCATAGCCGTCGCTGTTGACGTCGCCCGCGGAAGAAATGCTACCGCCGGATTGATCACCCGCCGCGGCACCGTCAATGCGGAATCCAACGGCATCCGCTGCTGTGAAATTCAGCAAGTCGATATTGCTGACGCCGCCGGCTTTTCCGAAGATGACATAGCTGGAGCCGGATAAGCTGCGTCCATTGTTCCCCGCATTCTGAGCCCCTACAATCAGGTCGTCGTAGCCGTCGCCGTTGACATCGCCCGCGGAAGAAACGCTAGCGCCGGACTGATCATTCACCTCTGCCCCGTCTATGCGAAACCCAGTGGAATCTGAGGTGGTGAAGTCAGGCAGGTCGAAATTACCGAACCCGCCGACTTTCCCGAATATTACGTAGCTAGAGCCGGAGTCGGCGCGTCCATTGTTGTCGGCATTTGGCAATCCCAGGATCACATCATCAAAGCCGTCCCTGTTTAAGTCTCCTGCGGAGGAGACGCTAAAATAGGCCTCGTTATTGGACGGCCCATCGATACGGAATCCGCGGCTGTCCGGGGATTCAAAATCCGCCAGGTCGATGTTTTGCTCCTTGGAAACCGTAACACTAAACGAGCAGGTCGTCATATTGCCGGCGGCGTCGGTCGCCGTGGTGATGACATCTGTCACGCCGGGGAAGAATTCCGAGCCGGACTGCGGATCTGAAACGACTGTCGCCCGGCCGCAACTTTCAAAGGCCCGGACTGAGAATCTTACCGGCCTGCTGCACTCATCTGCTCCCAGGCTAATAAAAATGGGCTCGGGACAATTGAGGTACGGAGCGGTTGTGTCGGAAACTGTAACGTTGAAAGTGCAGGTTGTGGTGCCGTCGCTAACGGTGACAGAGTGGACCCCAACGGGGAAAAAAGATCCTGAAGGCGGATCATATTGCAGTTCGCCGCATTCGCCGCTCATCTGCGCATTCGGGTAGTCCACACGATTCCCGCACTCATCAGAGGAGATTCCGGAAAATACATCCGCCGGACACTCAAGCACGCATGGCAATGCGGCAATAGTGAAGCTTTGCTCTGGCGCGAAACGGGATCCTGCGAACGCGGTGTCGATAGACTGGACACTCCAATAGTAGGTGCTTGGTTCCAGGCCGACGATGGTTCGGCTAGTGATTATTTCTGCGTTGCCTATTGCGGGCACAAGACGGTAGCCGTTGCTGTCTCCCTCGCCAGAGTTGGCCATGGGACTGACGACATCTGAGATTCCTGGCGCCGTCCCAAGGCGCAGATTATAATTAAGCCCTGAAGTGGATGTTTGGGCATCTGAAGCCGACAGCCAGCGCAAAGTCACGCTGCTTTCGCCGGTCTCGGCGGTCAGGCTTTCCGGAGTTGATGGAGTTGTGTTGCGGACATCACTGTTATTACTGTAGATGTTGCCTGCGCTTTCATCGTCAATGTCTCCACCGGTCAGCAAAATATCAAGGTCACCGTCATTATCATAGTCACCCCAGGTCGCGGTGGACATATAAAGTCCGCGGTACTCGACAGGAATACCTGACTCCGACGCGGTGAGCGAGGCAAAATTGTTTCCATCATTGCGGTACAATAACGAGAGCTCCTCACCAAGACCGGTCATCAAAAGGTCAAGGTCGCCGTCGTTGTCATAGTCCCCAAATGCCAGGGAACTGTCAACAACCGGAGGCAAACCGCTTTCCGTCGCCGTGAACACATTGCCGGGATCATTTCGATAAAGATTTGTTTTATAGGCGCCGCCGAAATTTATGCCTGTCGTAAACAGGTCAAGATCGCCGTCGTTATCATAGTCTGCCCATACGATGGCGCCTCTATAAAGTCCTTCAATACCGGCGTTCACATCAGTAAATACGCCATTCCCATCGTTTCGGCGCAGAGCGGCGAATTGGTCACGGCCGCTGGAAAGGATGTCCAGGTCGCCGTCATTGTCATAATCGGCCCACGCTGCGTTGGAATCCTCTCCCACGCTGAAATTGGCAAGACCGGTAAACGATCCGTCATTATTTTGATAGATGTAGACCATACCGTCATCGTTGACATCATCTCCCGACAGCAAAACATCCAAGTCTCCGTCGTTGTCAACATCACCCCAGGCAACATCAAGCCCGTATGATCCTGTCACGAGGCCGGCGTTAATATTGACAAACACACCATTGTCGTTGCGGTAAATGTCTGATATAGTGCCGCCATTGACCCGGCCGGAAATCAACAGATCCAGGTCGCCGTCGTTGTCATAATCCCCCCAGGCCAACCCGGCGTCATAAGTCCCCGGCAGGCCCGCGTTGATATCCGTAAACGCTCCGCCGTCGTTGCGATAAATTCTAGTAATGATATCTTCCGAGCCGTAACCGGTCACAACAAAATCCAGGTCGCCGTCCGCGTCGTAGTCTCCCCAGGCCGACGCGCCATTTGC
Source organism: Candidatus Sumerlaeales bacterium (assembly GCA_038243585.1). GTDB lineage: Bacteria > Sumerlaeota > Sumerlaeia > Sumerlaeales > Sumerlaeaceae > JAKFFN01. Next base: position 14,458 of record JBBSQY010000014.1, read on the forward strand.
CACCTGTGGTATCGCCGCCTCGATATCCGTAAATAGGAACCGGAGACGCAGATGCAAAGTGCTTTCGCTCTGGATATTGTAGTCGGCAAGCGTGCGACCGTCTTCCAGATACTTGCCCGCAAAAACCAAACGTTGCTGGTCGGGGGGAATGCCTTCCTTATCCTGAATTTTCGTCTTTACGTTTTCAATTGTGTCATTGGCATCGACTTCCAGGGCAATGGTTTTTCCTGTAAGCGTCTTTACGAATATCTGCATGGCATCGGCCTGGCCGGCCGCCGCAAATAGGAATAGCGCGATGAAAAACCTCGTGGCAATCCGCCGCAAGATGACCGGTATCTCCGTCGTGTGATTTCCGGTTCCGTTTGCTGCGAAGTTGTCAAAAGTCAATTTTCATCGTCCTGTTTAATGTTTTGTTTGCGCATATAATAATAAGAGTGCCAAATTGAGCGTCAACGTAAAACCGGATTTAAAGGTACGATTTATGAACCTCCGGATCGAACTCGGCGCTGCTTTGCAAATGTTCTTCCTGAACCGGCTGGAAATGAGAGTTTGTGCTGATGTTATGTGTCGCCTGTAAACGCCTTAAGCCTTCGCGCCCGCCTTGCCGCTATCACCAGTTGACGGGGCGCGCTTTTCTCTGGTGTGCTTTCTCTATCATGCAAATCATCCGCCGCCATTCTTTAGATGCCCTGGTGTTCCTGCTGCTTTTTTGGAGTTTCGCTTATTTCCAGCACAGCCTGCCCGGCTGGAACGTTAATTCCCGGTTCGCGCTCACTTTGGCGCTGGCAGAATCCGGCACAGCGCAGGTCGATCGTTATGTCTCACAGCCGGCGCTGGAGACTCAGGACCTGGCCGCTTTTGATGGTCATCTCTATTCCGATAAGAGCATTGGTACATCCGTATTGGGCGTGCCTGCCGCGTGGGTTGTGGGGGCCGTGGAAACAGCAGCAGACAGAACATTCTCCACCGCCACCCGCCGCTACCTGGTTACGTTGCTGTCTGTTGGCGTTGCCGGGGCGCTTTCCGGCGTATTGCTCATGCGGTTTCTGTCGCTGTTGTGGTCGCCTGTTCCTGGCGATCGGTCACTGGAAACGGCACCCGGATCCGCACGGCCTCCATCTGTCACGGGCGATGCCGCCTTCGCAGCCATTGGCGTCACTCTTGGCTCAATGCTTTTCCTTCACGGCACTCTTTTCATGAGTTATCTGCCGGCCCATATGTTTCTGGTGGCCTCGTTGCTTATGCTGGAGAAAGCGCTTCGCCGCGTCAGGAGGGCGGAATCGCTGTCTGGCGCTCATGTTAAAGAGACGGGCTGGCCTTTGCCAGTTATCCTTCACTTCGCCTTGGCAGGGCTGTTCGCGGGCCTGTCGGCGCTGTGTGAATACACTTATGCGGTTGCGCCGGCGTTTATGGGGGTCTATCTTCTCGCGCGCCTGATTGGGCGAGTGCGTGTTCGGGATGGGGGATTTCATCTTTTCAGACGGCTCGGCGAGTCGTCCCTACCTGGGGCGGTTTATATCGTCGGCGGCGTTATTGGCTTTGCTCCGTTTCTCGCCTATACCTATTCGATTTTCGGCCGGTTTGCCATTCCTTACGAATACCACCTGATGCCGGAGTTTCGGGCCGCCATGGCCCAGGGACTGATGGGCGCTAGTTGGCCCCCGGACGGGGATGTGTTGTGGCTGATCACCTTTCATCCGTTCCGTGGGATCTTTTTCTACTCGCCGCTGCTGCTGCTGGGCGCGGGGGGCATCCTCTGGATGATTTTTCTCGATAAACCGCGCCGCGCCTTCGCCTGGCTGTCAGTAGCCTGTATTGGCTTCTACCTGCTTTTTAACAGCGCCTATTATATGTGGTGGGGCGGCTGGAGCTTCGCCCCGCGCCACCTCGCACCGGCGATACCTTTTATGGCTGCGGGGCTTTTTCCTTGGTTTGGCAGCCGATGGAGGTGGTGGGTTGCCGTCGTAGCGGCTTTGTTCGGGGTGGGAGTTCACACCCTCGTCAACGCCACGGAACCTCAGACCCCGGACGGCGGATGGCAGACGGCCCTGTTGCGCCCGGACCTGGTTGCGTTCGACTATCCGGCCATCTTCCTCCACGACACCTGGCCCCGCGTGCTTGACGGAGCTTTTGATGCCAATCTGGGAAATTTGGCCGGTCTTCCGGGCAATCTATGGAGCCTGGTACCGCTCTTCGCCTGGTGGATTATAATGACCTGGTTGATCCGTGTCAGGCTGAAAAAACTTCGCTAAGAAAAAGCTTTAACGCTCGCGGCGCCAGAAGACCCCGGCCCGATCGACCTTCACCACTGGCTCGGTAATTCCATGTTTGCTTCGGAAATCTTCTACGGCCTGGGCGCAGGGCTTGTGCCACAGATAATCGTCGATGATGGCGAAACCGCCCACAGACAATTTGTGGTAAAGAGCGCTCAGGGCGTCCATGGTGCTTTCGTACATATCGCCGTCCAGCCGAATGACGGAATACCGCTCTGCAGGGGCATTTGGAAGGGTGTCTTTAAACCAGCCCTCGAGAAATCGGACCCGGTCGTCGAGCATCCCATAGCGTTTGAAGTTTTCTTCAACCTGCTCGCGGGAGATGGCAAGCTGGCCATAGGTGGAGTGAAGGTCTCCCACATCCGCCGGGTACACATCCGCGCTGGGCGGTGGCAGGCCCTTAAAGGAATCCGCCAGCCAAACTGTTTTCTCTTTATCCCCGAAGGCTTTGAGGCAGGCTCGCATAAAGATGCATGCGCCGCCGCGCCATACGCCGGTCTCGATGAGGTCGCCGGCGATGCCGTCTCGCACTACTTCGCGGACGCAGTGCTGGACATTGTCCAGGCGGTACAGGCCTATCATGGTTTCACCGTCCGGAATCCATTCCACGCCATCCACACGTGACTCCATGTCACGAGTCACCCGTTCTACTATTGCAAGGTTGTGCTGTTGGAGGTACGGCTGAAGACCCTGGAACTCAGGAGCGTCGGCAACGGACGGAGGAATATCGGCCGGCACAAACAGCTGGGGTCTTACAAGACCGGTCAGCACGCGCTTCATCAGCTCAAGATATAATTCTTCAGGCGACTGCTCGTCGCCGGATGGCCACTCCAACCGAGTTATTCCCGCGTTTTCCATATCATACCTTGCACAAAAAAATTAATAGCAGGGCAAGCAGCTTCCCGGCGCAGAGTGGCATTACCAAAGAAACTCGATCAAATTTCTATTTCTTTTTTTGCGTTCCCTCGGCTTCCTGAGCGGCTCAAAGTCGAAATTTGTCGCTTACAGGATGCGTTATTTCCTAGCCTGCTTCGGCCTCGATGGAATCTGCCAGGAGCTGTTTTTCGAACAGGTCGGCGTACTCGCCCCGCATTTCCATTAGTTCCGCGTGAGTGCCGCGTTCCACAATGCGACCTTCGTCCATCACGATGATCTGTTCGCAATTCATGACGGCGCTTACTCGATGCGCGATAATGACGGACGTTCGGCCCTGCAGTTCATCATGCAGCGAGTCCAGAATGCGGCTTTCGGTTTCCGTGTCTACCGCGGATAGGGCGTCGTCCAGTACGATGATGCCCGGATCGCGTAGTAGCGCCCGGGCAATGGCAGTACGCTGTTTCTGCCCGCCGCTCAGGTTGATACCGCGTTCGCCAAGCATGGTGTCGTATCCCAGCGGAAGCTCTTCAATCTCGTTGTTAATATGAGCCACCCTGGCCACCCGCTCAACCTCTTGTAGCGGGGCGTCTGGTCGGCCAAAGGCGATGTTGTTGCGTAGCGTATCGCTGAATAGAAACGTTTCCTGAAACACAATCCCGACCCGCTCGCGCAGCTCCTCCAGACTAATATCGCGGATGCCTCGCCCGTCGATGAAAAGCTGATTTCTGCACGGGGCATACAGTCCGCTCAGCAGCGCGGCGATTGTGCTTTTGCCGCTGCCAGTGTGGCCGACAACGCCGAGACGTTCTCCTGAGCCGATTTTCAGCGTGATATCCTTCAGCACATAAGGCAGGTCCGGACCGTAGCGGAATGACAGATTGCGAAATTCGATGCAACCGGGCTCGTCAGAATTGGCCATCTCTGGTGTAAGGTCGTCCGGCATATCATCCTGATCAAGGGGCACCGTGTAAGAGGGCAGGTCGAGCACCTCGGCGATTCGGTCCATGCTGGCCGCGCCGCGCTGCATCAGACTTACGGTCCAGCCAAAGGCTATCATGGGCCAGAAGAGCATCGTCTGGATGAGAGAAAACTCCACCAGCTCACCGACGGTAATCGTCCCGTTGATGACGTCTCGTCCGCCCACATAAATCAGCAATACGACACACAGGCCGGCGAGCACCCGCAGAAACGGGTAGAACGCGCTTTGCACCTTTGCCAGGTGCATGTTCATGTCAATGAACTGCCGGTTCAGTTCGGCGAATTTTTTCTTTTCCGCTTCTTCCTGGACGAAGGCCTTTACCACCCGTACGCCGGCCAGGTTTTCCTGCACCATGGCGCTGATTAGCGAGTAATGGTCCTGGCATTGGCGGAAACGCCAGTGCACGCGATTCCCAAAGTAGTTCATCACAAAAGGAAGAGAAATCAAGGGCAGCATAGTGATGGTGGCCAGCCGCGGATCAATAACCCACATTCTCCACATGGCCAGGGGAAATATCATGACGGAATTGAAAAACTGGAGAAACCCGGGACCAAGAAAAGACCGCACCTGCTCTACGTCGCTGGTGGCTTTCGCCATAAGGTCGCCGGTGCGCTGCCGATCAAAGAAAGCGGGGGATAATGACTGTAGCTTGGCAAACAGATCGTTTCGGAATGACGCCTCAATATCGCGCGAAGCCCCGATTATCCACTGGCGCATAAAGTACCGGAATACGCCCATTACGACGGTATAAGCGATTATTTCAAGCGCGTACATAAGGAAATCATGGGGAGCATGACCTCCCGCTTTAATAGCGTCCGTGGCCTCGCCTACTACCCGTGCGACTCGGAGGGTGTAATAGCTGGCAAGTCCAAGGCAAATAAAGCCGCCAACAAGGCGCCACTTGTGGCGGGAGACGTAGGGTTTTAACCGTTTAAGATTCTTCATGACAACGCCGGATAGCTACACGCCGACTGTCGGAATGTTTCTTTCGCACCAACTTCACACAAAATGTTGACACGCGCACATCAAGCAATGACCAACGAACAGAGATCACTTGCTTCACATCAAGATTGCCGGTCTCCGGCTTCACTTACCAAACGATCAAGAGGAACAAAACATGATAGCACGACTGCCCCAAACCGCAAAAAACAATTCGATATCTATAAAAGGCTGTATTCTGGCTGGTGTCATTACAGCTTTTGCTGTATCCAGCGCGTCAGCCCAGTATGAGGTACGCGAGTGGGCGAACTTCGAAGATGGCAAATTGCCTCCGAGCATGATTACCATTGGCGGCGGCTGGCAGAATCGCATGCAGGTGGTGGCTACGGATTCGGCCACCACGCAGGCTCCGGCTTTTCGCAACGAAGAGGTTGGAAAGAACGTTCTCCGGCTTCAGGCGACTCCAAGGAAAGCAGATGCGACCAGCTGGCAGGTGGGTCTTGCCGTGGGCGATGTGGTGGATCGTACCAAACTGGGACCGAATGGCCGCGCACTGTTTCAGGCAGATTTTTATGTGGAGGAAGACGGCCGGTATCCGAGCATCGCCGTGATGGCCATGGAACCGCCAAAGAACATGGTAAATAACCATGTGGATTCCATCGGCGGGTCTTTTTACCGGTTTGGCATCACTAAGGGTGATCGACTTTATTTTTCCCAGGTAGTTCCCGGTGGCGCAACAGCGTCCCGGTTTGAGCAGGACAAGGATCTGCTGACGCAACTGCCTCGCCCAGGCTGGCACCGCTTCGCCATTGTATGCGAAGGTCCGGAGATTATCCGGTGCTTTGTGGACGGCCGGGAAGCAGCCTTTTCTCCTTTAAAAGACACCGGCATGACGCAGGTGATGGTCGGTATGTTGCTCGCTGAACAGGACGCATCCTATGCCACGTATGCAGACAATCTTTCAATCCAGATCAGTGATGACGCGCCAGCGCTTCCAGCCTCGCCTTATGATGCTGGCTGGAATGTGGCCGCTGGCTCGTCTAGCAAAGCGAAGTCATCCGGTGCGAGCACAGCATTACCTACCGCTCAGGTCACAACGGCGCTAGGCAGCGATTGGCTGCCCCCGGTTCAGGCATGGAGCAAGGCTCAGTCTGACAAAAAAGGTCTGCTTCTTTACTTTTACGCGCCGGGCGTGACCAGGGTGGAAAAGGTAAACCAGATGTTGCAGACAGATGCATCCGCAAAAGCATATATGGCAAAACACGCCTGTGCGCGGGTGGACGTCAATCAACTTGAGGGCGGCAGCATAGCCAAGAAGTATGGCATCTTTAAAGTGCCAAGCTTCCTGGTTATCTCTCCTGATGCGCAATCCTATAAGAAGGCATCTCCTGGCGCCAACGACACTTGGCAGCAGATCGAATCGCAGCTGGCGCCGCTGTAGTCCCCTTAAGTTTCTGATGGCTCTGAGATTGCGGACGGCTCGGAGAGCCGTCCCTACCCAGGAACAGAGGGAACGCGGTTATACTAAAATAAGGAAAAGCCCCTGACTGGTTGCAGTCAGGGGCTTTTCTATTATTGATTGATCGACGCCAGAGTTACTTCTGCGCGACCCAGATGTTTTGGAATTGTACCTCGTTACCGTGCTCCTGAAGCTGCAGCGGCGCCGGATGATTTGGTTCACCTTTGTATTTCGCGCCGCCGGTGGCGTCTGGCAGTTCCACGTTGTCCTGAATCAGAAAGCCATTATGCTTAACGGAGATACGTGCGTTTTCAGTTTTTTTGTCGCCGTCCCAGCGTGCCGCCGTGAAGCTGATATCATATGTCTGCCATTGCAGAGGTGGGAAGCTCATGTTCAGCTTTGGAGTGCCGACCTTATAGATGCCACCGCATTCGTTATCCGCCAGCGGCAAGGAGTAGCTATCCAGCACCTGCACCTCATAGCTGCCCTGCAGATACACGCCGCTGTTTGACCGCTGTTGTCCGCGGGCATAAGGCATGAGCGATGTACGAAATTCAAGGTGAAGTTCCATGTCGCCAAATTGCTTTTTAGTTTCAATCGTGCCCGTCTTTGGAACGATCTGCATTGTGGCATTTTCGGCTATCTTCCACCCAACCGGACTTCCGTCCGCCTTTTGCCACTCGTTAAGACTCGAGCCGTCAAACAGAACTGTTGCACCCTCTGGAGCTTTTGCGCCAAGCGTCGGCGACCATCGCTTCACGGGCTTCAGGTCGAATGCGACTCCGTCGGCTCTTGTGCCGGTAAACGTTTTGTTATCAATAATGCCACTGATCGCGTCCCCCTTGAACCCGACAGTTCCTGTTGTTTCCGCGCGACCGTCCGCCTCGCCAATCTTAGATCCCGTGGTTTCAAACCCGGTCATGAAGCTCGCGTGAAAGCGGCCATCGCCCAGATCCGTCACTTGCGCGACCAGCGGACTTCCATCTGCAAATTTACCCTCGTAGTCGCCAAAAGGGCTGTCGCTCTCCCATTTCGTAATAGCGACCTTGTCCCAATCCTTAATTCGGATATTGCGCCAGCGGACTTCCAACGGGGCGGTGGTTTTTACGCCGTGAACCTGCAGGGCAATAAATCCGCTGGAGGTCATGCTGTCGTTTACAGTGACAGCGTCTACGCCGTTGATCTTCGTTTTCATGATGTCACCGCGGCAAGAAATGTACATCTTGTTCCACTCGCCGTGCTTGAAGGCGCTCCGAGCCGGTTCATTGTCCTTTAAATCTTTCAAGAAAACTGCCCGGCGCGCCTCGTCGTATATGGCGCCAGTGAAATTACGGGGCGATGGATCAATCTCAACCTGATAGCCATGTACCCGACCTTTTTTATATGCAGGGTCGCTGTTGCTACGCACCTGAACGCCAGAATTCAGCCCCTCATCCACCTTGAATTCCATTTCCAGCTCGAAGTCTGACCATGTCTGATCAGTGCACAGGAAAGCGTTTTCCTTCTGGGCCGGCGCGGTGCGGCCGATGACAACACCATCCTTTACCTCGTAAGTCGCGTTGCCGCCTCGCTGGGTCCAGCCGTCGAGGCTGTCACCCTTAACAAGGGGTTCCCACTCTTGTGCGGAGGCGCTGCAGGCGGCTGCCACAACGGCCATCGCCAGCATTCCCGATCGATTCCATAATTTCATTGGTGATTGCTCCTGGTAAATTTCTTTTAGACTTAACTAAACCGATGTTCCGGAGAGGAATACGATAGTCCAGCGATTTTGCGGGGTTGCGCAGAGACACAATCTCTGCTATCCGTGATGGGCACTGAGGCGATAATGCGATGAGATTGGAATTGAAAACCGGTTAAAGTCATGTCCAGTCTGTGTTCGCACTTCCAGAAACGTTCGAGGATAATTGAAACTATGCATCTCCGCTTATGGCACACGGGCGTTATCGCAACGCTGCTTATTGCCACTTCGCTACAAGGACAGCCGCCCGCTGCCGTGGATAAAAATCAGCAGCTTGTCCAGATTTCCACCATCAATGCCCTTATTAAAGGGATATACGAAGGGGATACAACCATTGGCGAACTGCGCACAATGGGTTCTTTCGGCATCGGAACGCTCAACCATCTGGACGGCGAGATGGTCGCGATGGACGGCACGGTGTATCAGGTGACCAGTGACGGGAAAGTGCATGTTGTGCCGGATGCGGCCAAGACGCCTTTTGCATCGGTCACTTTCTTTGAGGCGGATACCACGACACCTTCTGTGGACGCAGACAGCTTTGAGGCGCTGCAAAAAGCGATCGATGCGGGACTGCCAAGTGAAAATCTTTTTTACGCCGTAAAAGTTACCGGTACGTTCCCGAAGATGAAGGTTCGCAGCGTCACCCGCCAATCGGAACCCTATCGGCCACTTACGGAAGTGGTTAATGAGCAATCCATTTTTGATATTCCCGATACGTCTGGAACCCTTATTGGATTTCGCTGCCCCGACTATGTACAAGGAGTCAACGTAGCGGACTACCACATGCATTTTTTAAGCGCCGACAAAACGCAGGGTGGCCATGTGCTTGGGTTTGAATTGAGAGACGGAACGGTCGAAGTGGACAAGCTCGCCAACTATCGTCTCATTCTGCCTGAAGATAAGAAATTTCTCGAGGCGGATCTGAGTCCCGGCGGCGACGCAGCTATTCACAAAGTTGAGAAGCTTACCGGGAAAGAATAAAAAAAGGCGCCTCGTGATCGAGGCGCCCTTTTATATCTGCTTGTAAGACTTTTACCGCGTGCGGGCGGGAATGTATGTGTGAAGAGCCGGGTCTTCGCTTCCGGTTGATGTCATCAGGCGAAACGCGATGGTGCGGCTAAGCAGCGGGATAAAGACCGTTGGGTAACCGTTGTACTTGGTCATCACGCTGAGCACGTATTTTTTCCCGTTCGGCAGGCTGATCAGCGCTGCTTCGTGGTAATTGCGTACGCTGTAGCCGTTGGCGGTAATGATTTCGGCGCCTACTGGAAGGCCGTCCGCGATTCCGGCCAGGGGTCCGATCTTCTTTTGCTCCAGCGGATGGTGCATATAAGCCTTCATTGCCTGGCTGGCCCCCGGAGAAACCAGTGCGTCGTGGGACAGCAGGTAGAACAGGCCGGCAGCCTGGTTGCTGGTCATGCGGTTGCTGTTTTCGTAGTTCATGTGGAGCTTGCGTCCGAGGGTGTCGGCGTCACGGCCAACAGGGTCGCCGGTTACGAAACGCTGGTTTACGTTAAAATCCTGCAGACCAACACTGGCGAGGTACCAGTTTGCGTATTCGGAGCCTTTAATGGTGCGCAAATGATTGATAAGGCGATTTGAAGCTTCGTAGTCAGAGTCGCGCAGGCTGGCCATAACATCGGCTTTCATAGCGGATGGAAGGGTTTTGCCCGTAGACGCTTTAGCGCCGTAGAGAGCTGCTGCGTAGGGAACCCGCGCCAGGCCGCTGGCATAGAGCATCTCTTCGCCATTGACGTGGCCAAGAGCAGCGGTGCAACCGTCTTCAGGACAGAGTTCGATCATTGTGACCGCCACGTCTCCCTTGTTTAAGGTGCGAACCTGGCTCAGGGTCTGATTAACGATTTCGTTGAGCATCTTGTCGATACGTTCCGACCGCCGCAGGCTGCACAACAGCGAATTGCTGTATGCGGCCGGCACCGCGCGGAAAGCCGCCGAGGTTTGGTGGTTGTGTACAGCCCGCTGAACGGGGGCGGCAGGACCAACTTCTACTCTGATGTTGTCACCGCCGGCGATGGCCAGGCCAGCCATAGTTGCAATGGCACCGAGGGATATTATTCTACGCATGGGGGAATGCCTCCGAACAGGTTCTAAAACGATTTTACTAATGAATTAGAACAGACTTAGCCAGTCAGCGAGTTAAATTGCAAGAATTATAATACGGTATTATTTTGCAATACAATGCTGTTATTAAACGTGTTAGAATCAAGTTTCCTTAAATACAAAACGAGCAAATCGCTGCGGTTGACGAAATCAATCGCAGCGATTGGGAAGCCGTTGATCAGCGCTTTCGTGTCACTTTTGGCTGAACAGAAATGTTTACCGTATCAAAAAAACGGGCGACTCCAATGAGCCGCCCGTTTATCAATTAGTCTTCGTCGTTGTCTGAATCAGCGCTGTCTGGTTCGTCGTCATCTTCGACTTCCACGACCTCGTCTTCATCAGTTTCTTCGCCTGTATCAGGTTCGACGACTTCTCCGTCGACGACTTCAACGTTATCGCCGTCCATATCCTCGGTAATATCGATACCCTCTTCGTCTTCGTCGTCTTTCTCGGCGAGCCGGGCAACGCCCATAACCAAATCGTTGGGCTGCAGGTTAATCAGACGAACGCCCTGCGTGTTGCGGCTGATGGTGCGGGTGTCGCCGACGCGGCTACGAATGGACATTCCTTCGCGGGTAATCATAATCAATTCGTCTTCATCTATGACTTCTTTGACCGCGACAACCTTGCCGTTGCGTTCATTGGCCTTAATATTGATGACGCCTTTACCGCCGCGGCCAATCAGACGATAATCCTCAACGTTGCTCCGCTTGCCGTATCCGTTTTCGCAGACGGTAAGCAGGTCGGCACCGGGGCGCGGGGTCTCAACTCCGATCACGTAATCGTCGCCCTTGAGGCTGATGCCTCGGACACCGGCAGTGAACCGGCCCATTCCGCGGACAGCAGTTTCGTGGAACCGGCAAGCCATGCCCATGCGCGTTGCCAGAATAATTTCGCTCTGGCCGTTGGTCAACTTCACGTCACACAGCTCATCGCCTTCGTTGATATTGATGGCCTTGATACCATTTTTCCGCGGGTTTGAGTACAGCGAAAGTGCCTGTTTACAGACCTGGCCTTTTTTGGTCGCGAAAATCAGGTAGCGGGTATCGTCAAACTGATTGCCGACTGGCAACACCGCCCGAATCTTTTCACCTTCGGTAAGCTGTAGCAGATTGACTACAGGCCGCCCTTTGGTTGCGCGTCCTCCCTGGGGAATCTCGTAGACCTTAAGCCAATGAGCCTGGCCCTTGTCCGTGAAGAACATCAGGTAGTTGTGCGTTGTGCCGATGAAAAGATGCTCGATCCAATCTTCGTCCTTCGTCTCCACGCCGGTCGAGCCGCGCCCGCCGCGCTTTTGGCGGCGATACAGTGATGTCGGGGTACGTTTGATGTAGCCAGTATGAGAGATTGTGATCATCATGTTCTCTTCGGCGATCAAGTCCTCAATGGACAAGTCTCCGCTGTCGTCGATGATCTCAGTGCGGCGCGCATCATTGTACTTCGCTTTGACCTCAAGCAGTTCTTTGCGAACAATGCTCCAGACTTCACTGGTTTCGGCCAGAATATGGCGATAGCGCGTGATGGCCGCTACAAGCTCTTCTGCTTCATGATAAAGTTTCGATTTTTCGAGCTGAGTCAGGCGGCTCAGGCGCATCTCAAGGATGGCGGTGGCCTGCTCTTCACTCAGTGGCACAGCCTCGATGGCGTCCGGATCAATCTGCTTCGCCATGTCCAGGGGAACTTTGAAGGTTGAGATCAGGTTGCGTTTGGCTTCTTCCGGATTGGAAGCGGCACGGATGATTTTGATGACTTCATCAATATTATCCTGGACCACTACGAGGCCATGCACGATGTGCAGGCGGCGCTCAGCGCGATCCAGCTCATAGCGGGTGCGTCGGACCACAACATCATTGCGATGCTGAAGATAATATGTGATCATTTTCGGCAGGCTGAGATAGCGGGGACGGCCGTCTACCAGGGCCAGCATGATCACGCCAAAGGTTGTCTGAAGCTGTGTGTGCTTGTAGAGGTTATTGATAACCACCTCCGGCACTTCGCCCTTCTTCAACTCTATGACGATGCGCATACCCTTACGGTCGCTCTCGTCGCGAAGGTCGCTTATGCCGGTGAGCTTTTTGTCGCGGACCAGGTAGGCGATTTCTTCCACCAGCCGGGCTTTGTTCACCTGGTAAGGCAGTTCGGTGACGATAATGGATTCGCGACTGAGTTTAAGCTGTTCCGTTTTTATCTTGGCCCGCATAACTACGCGGCCACGGCCTGTGCTGTAGGCGTCGAGGATGCCTTTGCGGCCCCGGATATATGCGCCAGTTGGGAAGTCAGGACCCGGCATGTGCTTCATCAGATCCTGGACTGTGGCGGCGGGATTTTCGATCATCAGGACGCAGGCGTCAATGACCTCGCCCATGTTATGAGGGGGAATGTTTGTCGCCATGCCCACGGCGATACCGCCGGAGCCGTTGACCAGCAAGTTCGGAAACGCGGCCGGAAGCACCAAAGGCTCTACGTGGCTGGAGTCGTAATTGGGGCCGAAGTCGACGGTGTTTTTATCCAGATCCTGCAGTAGCAATGCAGCGTGGTGGCTAAGCCGGGACTCGGTGTAACGCATGGCCGCTGCGGGATCGCCGTCGACGGAGCCAAAGTTTCCCTGGCCGTCGATAAGCGGGTAACGCAGTGCGAAAGGTTGCGCCATGCGAACGAGGGTGTCATAAATGGCGGAGTCGCCGTGGGGATGAAAATTACCCATCACGTGACCGACACTCTTGGCAGATTTTTCGTATTTATGGGTCGGGCCAAAACCCAGATCGTGCATGCCGTATATTACGCGCCGATGTACGGGCTTGAGGCCGTCTCGCACGTCGGGCAGCGCCCGGCCTACGATCACCGACATGGCATAGTCGATGTACGAGACTCTCATCTCATCTTCGATGTTTATGGAAATGATCTGTTCGCGGTTATCCTGCATGGTTCTCCTGAGTAAAAACGGGGACTGGAAGGTCGCGTCGATACCAAAGGCGCCTAGCACGCCATCGACAGCACAACCCAATTGCCTACCTCAAAACGACATAAATGTTCCCGACACGGAAATTAGGCGAACCCGGCTTTAGTCAGGCAGCAAACCACAGGCGCTGCCGGGGACTGAGGGGCGCAAAAAAAGCTGAAACGGGGAAACTAATAAGGCGTGGCGTGCAACACTGTTACAGGTCCGGAAAGAATTGCCCTGGATCGATGGCGGTTTTGCCTTTTAAAATTTCAAAATGAAGGTGGTTTCCGGTTGAAGCTCCGGTGCTGCCAACCTCGGCTATAAGATCGCCACGATTTACGTTATCGCCGACATCGGCGATAAGCTTGCTGCAGTGACCATAGAGGCTTTCGTATCCGTTCTGGTGATCTACGACGACGCAATAGCCATAGCCGCCTTTCCAGCCGCTAAACTTTACCACGCCGCTGTCAGTGGAAAGGATGCGGGCGCCGCGATTAGCGGAAAAATCGATGCCCTTGTGCATTTTTGAACCGCCGCCAATGGGATGTTTTCTGTATCCGAATGGGCTGCTTATGCGTTTATAATTGGCCACTGGAATGCCGAATCTTCCGGCCACCGCGCTAGCGACGGCCTTTGCCGCCTGGGTAACTTCTCCGGCCAGCGAAGGTTTTTTCCGACTATCCTTTTTAGGCGTAAACAAATCCCACCTTGTAGTGGAGGCGGTGTCGGAGTAAAAATTCCTGGATTCAGCTCCTGACGTCAGAGGCGACTCAGGCGCAATCACCGATGCCAGTTCACGATCGCCCGCAGGCTTGTTTGTCCGGTCAGCGATCGTCTCTGTTTCAAAAGCCAGGTATCCCAAAATGCCATCTTTTTCCAGCTTAACGCCTTCTGCGGATATAGCCGTAATGCGGTGCCCATAGATAGGATCCCCGACTTTATAGAAGGAGTCCGTATGCGTGTTGAGATCTTCAATGAGAGCGGTAAACTTGCCCTGAAAGCTGGCAGTGCCAACAATTCGGACGTGAAGGTTTTCCGGGCGATTTAGGCCGCTGTCAGCAGCCGCCCGCAAAGATCCTATCATTACCAGGCAGAGAGCACCGAACCACAATCTGCCTTTCCTACTGGTCATCAACAGCATCAATCTCCAATTTGGCCGGCTCTGTTATTGCCGGTCTGTAAGGTATGGTCCAATGCCATCGTGTCCCTATGTTACGCGGGACTGCATGGCAGTGACTTGTTGTCTTATTGCGGCAGCCGAAAACTGAAAGAACGCAATTTTAACCTACCGGAATATCGCTACGGCCTTTGGCCTACCGCGTCAATATAAAAGTGTTCATTTCCGGCGAGTCGCGAACTGAATGCGCGGGCAGGTCTTGGATGACACAGACATTCTATCGCACCGCAAGCCAGGGTCGTGAGTAAGAAAGCCCGCAGCGAACTATAAATATTACCCATGAAACTGAAGCTGACATTGACGACCCGGGAGCAGGAGCAGGCCGAGGACCGGGCTTATATGAGAAGTCTGACTCCGGCGGAACGCCTGGACAGAGCCAACCTTGGTATCGGGGGATCCAACCTGGGTATCGACTCGACTCGTGTAGTTCTGGCCATCAGGAGGCACTCAGTTGCGCCTGGTTTGCCTACAAACTGGGCGGACTTCGCATCTATCGTTGATTGAACTGACCAATTCGCTCCATCATTGACAGACCGTAAACAACGATGCCGGTTTTGACCAGACATGAGGATTATCCAGCAGGAATTTCCGCAATAACCAACTTGAAGATAATTTAACGCTTCATTTGCCAAAGTCCCAGACATGGGAAGAATTCAATATCATCTTGCAACCGGCCGCTTTTGTTTGTGCGTCTTATCATATGCTTAATTCTCTGTCGCCTTCGGTTAATAAAAGTGAGATTTCAGGTCGTTTTGCCGGCCGCCACAAACACGCCGGATATGAATCTCTGCCGTACCTTGTTATCTGCCTTTTAACACTGATATACAACTTCCCACTGCTCGTTCCTGGCATGGGTAATATGCAAGGCGGAGACTTCGTCATGTTCTACCTGCCGTTCCGAATCGTATCCTCAATGCAACTTCATATGGGCGATTTGCCGTTCCGTGCGGGAGAAATTTTCGGGGGTTACCCCATATGGCAGGACCCTCAGTTTTCTCTGCTCTATCCTATAAATCTCCTGTTTGGTCTGCTGGTTCCCAACTTTGCCACTGAAACTGTGATCGATCTTTATATGCTGGTAAACCTTGTAGTCCTTTCGCTGTCCTCAGTTTTTTTTATACGATCAGCCGGAATATCCAGGATAGGAGCCGTTGCCGGAGCCTGCGTAATTTGTTTTACCGGTTTCACCGTCACTCACGGCCAGTATCTGGCAATGCTTCAAATTGAATCCATGAGTCTGCTTGCAGGCGCGTTTCTTATAAAATTTTTCCGAGGTGGCGCCACAAATTTTCGATTTCCGCTTGCGGCCGGCCTTGTACTTGCGGTCGGTAACCTGGCGGGCAATCCGCAGCCTATTGTATATTTCCATTATGGCATCGCGGCGGGAGTGGCTATACTGGCCTTCGAACTCTGGAGGCGTACAGGGCGCATTAAACCGGGGGCTCGAATGGCGGCCGGCGGTATAACTGCCTTTGTATTCGGAATAGTCCTGTCGGCCATTCATCTTGTGCCTGCGGCCTACCTTATCTCCATAAGTGCCCGTGCCGAGGTCTTGCGCGACGCCGCAGTGTGGTCGCCTATCCAGCCTAAACAACTTTCCATGATGCTTTTTCCCGGCTTTTACCAGATGCTGCCGTGGCAACTGCAATGGCCGCCTTACGCGGTTAACATCGACCTGAGTTTCACAAATTTGGTCGAAGGATATATTCCCATAGGACTATTTGCGGCGGCACTGGGACTATTGGGGTGGTTTCAGTATTCGAAATCTGTGTTGGTCCAGGCGACTGGATGGGGCAGCGTCCTGTTGCTTGCATGCGCTGTTGGCGACGCCCTCCCGTTCTATGGGTGGCTGTACAACTTTTTTCCCGGCATTAGCCTTTTGCGTGTAGCCACGCGAATTCTCCTGGTGTTTTTTCCAGCATGGGGCATTCTAGTCGCGCTGGGCGTACAGGCATTATGGAGAAATGAACCCGGAATCTCACGATCGGCGCGCTATGTAACGTTGTTCCTTCTGTTCATTGTAAGTAGTCTGACAGCTTATGCATTTGTCGGAAAAGAAAGCTGGATTATGGCATGGGTAGGCAACATGGCCCAGTTCGTACAGGACTATGTCTACCAGAATGCCCCTTTCTTTTTGGCCCATCTGCCTGCGATTATTTTTGCCTTAAAAATACAGATAGCGTGCGGCCTGTTTTTTCTAGCGGGCTTGATTTTGCTCTTTAGTCTTCCAGGAAAGTTTCATCAGGTGCGGGTTATTTCCATCATTTCTTTTATGTGTGTGGAAATATTTCTCTACAGTTTCGGCTGGAATATGGCAATCAATACTCCTCCTCTCAACACGGGAACTGTAAAAGAGTACACGAGCTATCCTCCCAATGTCAAAGGGCGTACTGTCGGTCTTCATGGCGTATACTCCGGACCCATTAATGCGGCTCTCTACATGGATACCCCGCCGTTAGCCAACGGCTATTCTGTTACGTATGACAAGTGGGTGGGTGCATTTCTGCCTATGGGAGAACCGCCATGGTCTGTCGGCCAACAGCGGGTTTTCTGTGATTTATGGAATGTGACAGATCTCGCTTTTCCTCGCCGTCTTACTCAAGCGAAGGTTGCGGGCCAGCTGATGACTGTGGGTGACTGGGGGTGGAATGCCCTAGCCCAACCACCAGCCCCGGAGTCTGGCGTCACCATCGACATCGGCCGAAAGGAAATGCTGACGACTTTTACTATGGCATTTCCCACAGATAAGCTTATCGCAAATCTTCACATCCTCGGGATAGCCGGCGAATCTGCTTCCTTTCCCGATGGCACTGAACTTGGCCGGGTTACAGTTAAAACGGAACGGGACGACGAAGAGGTCAGCGCCGTTGTTCGCCTGGGAGAACATTTCAGTGATCCCTTTTATCAGGAAAGGGTAGTTCTTGACGTAGAAAAGCCGAAACATTCCATAGCTCCTATTGCCTTTCAGTGCACCGTACCCCATATATGGACCCGGGGGGGAATTATCTATGACGCCAAGCTTGATTTAGCGACATCTGCGCCGGTGGTCTCGGTGGAATTTACTGTAACGGCGCCTTTTCCAGTAACTTTTGGTATTAGCCATGTGGTCGCCATTTTAGAAGACGGCACTAGTGTAACCAGGGAAGCTTTTGAAACGGCAGGTTTCAAAAAATCAGAAAGCACGCAGCCGGAACTATATACTCTCCGGCGGGATAAAGCGCCGGGCTATATCCGGCTTTTCTCCACTGCGGTGGGCAGCAGCTATAAGAAGACGGAATATGTTTTGTGGAAGATTTTTAGCGGAGAAATTGATCCCCTGAAAACACTGGTGGTAGATAAGCGTCTGCTTGATGAAAAAGCTTTGCAGAAGTTGAACACACCCAGCCACGAACCTTTGCGTGGCACTGCGAAAATGATTTGGAAAAACGAAGAGAACGCGGTGATTCAAGCCGAGACAAATCAGCCCGGATGGATTTTCCTCAGCTATGCCTGGGATGCGGGGTGGTCAGCGGAAATTAATGGCTTACCTACTGACATTTACCGGGCTAACGGTCCATTTATGGCCATACCGGTTAAAGCAGGTAGAAGTGAAATTGTAATGCACTACCGGCCTAAAGGTTTGATGCTGGGCGGAGCAATTAGTGCTATCGCTTTAGCTGGGTTTATCGGCGCATGGGTTTACAGTGGAAGACGCTTACGCGATAAGGTTCATCCCGCTTAGTAAACTTTGAACGGGGCACTTTTGAGTCTTTCTAAAACTGGCTGGCGCGGCTAACAGCATCTCCGCGACTATAAACGTGAGCGACCCGGGACAGAGATAAGCCGAAGGCAGGGACCTCGAATAGTCTTTTTTCCTTGTCGTTCCTTAAATACCGTTGTCCTATAGATGTTTATTACTATCATTATGAAGCACCGTCCAGGTCCAGGCCCGGCGGATACCACCATGGGAGGCTGTATAAATGGGAGTATTTGAAGGCATTGTAGGCCAACTTGCAGTGGCAATGGGAGCCAGCTGGTGCGCAGGCATCAACCTGTATGCAACAGTGGGTGTTCTTGGGTTGATGGTACATTTAGTGCCGGGATTTCAGTTGCCGCCTGGCATGGAAGTGCTGGCAAGCCCCTGGGTTATCGCTCCGGCTGTGACCTTATATTGTGTTGAATTTTTTGCGGACAAAATTCCTGCGGTTGATTCCGCCTGGGATACCATTCATACTTTTATCCGAGTGCCTGCGGGCGCGGCTCTGGCGGCTGCGGCATTTGTGAATGTACCCCCCGAAGTGCAAGTAGGCGCAGCCCTGTTGGGTGGAACGCTGGCGCTGGGAAGCCATACGGCTAAGGCAACCACGCGGGTAGCGGCTCACGGTACCGGAACGAGCGCGCTGGTGAGTCCAGCGGCAAGTCTGGTGGAAGACGGACTGGTGATCGCAACCATTGGAATGCTGGCGGCCAATCCGCTACTGGCGCTCGGAATGACAGTGGCCATGATTATTGCCGCGGGCTTTTTGCTGTTTTTCCTTTGGAATATTACACGGCGAATTTTCCGCACTTTAACCGCCAGAAATCCTGTATACGAATACGAGCAGACGCCACCGGCTCCGCCGCAGATACAGCGCATTGTATAAGTTCCCTTTTTAAAATAGCAGTGTGGATGCGCAGTTGACGCCTGCGCATCCACACCGAGCTTCCATTCCCCGCTTCCGCTTTAAGTTGAATTTTCCTGAAAACCCATTGTTTTGCCCTAACCGGTAGAAGAATTCCAAGGTAGAGATTAATGAAACGTACTTTTCAACCCAGCCTGACCAAACGATATAACAAGCACGGCTTCCGCGAGCGCATGTCCACGAAGAACGGACGCCTTGTGTTAAAGCGTCGCCGCGCCAAGGGCCGCAAGAAGCTCACGGTTTCCGATTCATGGAGCTCACGGTAGTACAACCTGCTCCGCATAAGGCTTATGTAGTAAGCCTGCGGTGCGTTTGACACTTCCATGACTCAGTCTTTAGAAAAAGCGGCCTCGCGCCGCTTTTTTTTTCGTAAAGAAAACCGTGTCCTTAAGCGGGCCGACTTCAAAAAGGTGTACAATAGCGGAAGGCCATGGCGTCGGTCGCTGATCCATGTCTTTATTTTGGAACCAGCCGTTAAGTCTGATGACGAGGCGCTTTCTGTTGTCCCGCCGCCTACCCGTCTAGGGATCACCGCGACTAAGAAGGCCGGCAACGCTGTCCATCGGAACCGCGCCCGGCGCGTTGTCCGAGAATCTTATCGGCATCTGCTGCCTGATCTGAAGCCCGGCTACACAATCATCGTCAACACCATGCGCCTGGCCACCACTGCGCCCCAGACGAAGGTGGATGCTCAGCTGAAAGACGTCCTGCGTCAGGCGGGGGTGTTCGCCGATGCAGTCGATACCCAACCGATGCCTGAAACTCGCCCCTGAACGTTTTTCGCCGTTCGGCGTATGGGTTTGGGGCTGGTCGTTGCCTCCGCGCCAATTTCAAATCAATACCCTCTGAGGATTGCCATGTATAAACTCGTACTGATACGCCACGGCCAAAGCACGTGGAACCTTGAAAATCGATTCACGGGCTGGACAGATGTAGACCTGACTGATCTTGGCCGCGAAGAAGCCAAAAAAGCCGGAGAACTCATGAAGGCGGAGGGTTTCACTTTCGACGTCGCATATACGTCTGTCCTCAAACGCGCCATTCGCACCCTTTGGATCGCGCTGGACGAACTGGATCTTATGTGGATTCCCGTAGAGAAATCATGGCGTCTGAATGAGCGCCACTATGGTTCTCTCCAAGGCCTGAACAAGTCAGAGACGGCAGAAAAATTTGGCAACGACCAGGTCCATATCTGGCGTCGCAGCTATGATGTGCCACCGACCCCATTGGACGCTGATGATGAGCGCCATCCCGGTAACGATCCACGCTACAAGGATTTGCCCGCAGGAGACTTGCCCGCCACCGAATGTCTTAAGGACACGGTTGATCGGTTTATGCCCTACTGGCTTGAAACTATCGCGCCGGCAGTCAGTTCCGGAAAAAAAGTCATCGTAGCCGCCCACGGCAACACCATCCGCGCCCTGGTAAAATACCTGGATAATATCTCAGAAGCCGACATCGCTGATCTCAACATCCCTACGGGCATCCCGCTTGTATACGAACTGGACGCCGACCTTAAGCCCATCAAGAGCTACTACCTGGGCGACGCCGAAGCAGCAGCCGCAGCAGCAGCAGCCGTAGCGAACCAGGCCAAAGCCTAAAAAAGAAACACTCAACGCGAGGCGCGAATACACGGAGCCACGCTGAGCGCCTGATGCAATATGACGGCATCAAAGGTTCGGCTGGTGGATATTTCGCAGGAATGTGCCTGTGGGTCCGTGTCTCCGCGTTATTGCATCACCAACAAACATTCAACCCTATAGGAGCAACACCATGCGCGTAGACGGACGCGGTATTGACGAAAAGCGCACCCTGAAACTGACGCCCGGTTACGCGAAATACGCGGAAGGCAGCGTGCTGATAGAAGTTGGCGAAACGGTGGTTCTATGCACCGCCACGGTGGAAAACCGCGTGCCGCCCCACCTGCGCGATCAGGCGACCGGCTGGGTCACGGCGGAGTATGCCATGCTGCCGCGTTCCAGCAAACAGCGCATTCAGCGTGAAGCCACCAAGGGCAAACAGGGCGGGCGCACGCATGAGATTCAGCGTCTGATCGGCCGCAGCCTGCGCACCGTCACAGATTTGCGCCGTCTGGGCGAACGCACGATCATGGTCGATTGCGATGTAATACAGGCCGACGGCGGCACCCGCACCGCCGCTATCACTGGTGGATTTATCGCCTTGGCCATGGCCGTTCAGCATCTCAAAAAACTGAGCCTCGTCGGTTCCAACATTCTCTCCGATTACGTCGCCGCCACCAGCATGGGCGTGGTCGAGGGTCGCGCTGTCCTCGATCTTAACTACATCGAAGACAGCCAGGCCGAGGTAGACATGAACCTTGTGATGACCGGCAATGGCAACTTCGTCGAGATACAGGGTACCGCCGAAAAAACGGCGTTTGGCGACGATATGCTTGCGGAAATGCTCGTCCTCGGACGCAAAGGGATCAACGAACTGATAGCGGCGCAAAAAGAAATCATCGGCGACACGCTGCCATAAATCTTGAACCTATATTTTTAATGTCGCCAGCGTCATTTCCTCGTGGACAAGACTGCCACCGCCTGAACCCTGAATTTCAGGAATTCATCGGCAAAAACCATATTGTGATACAACCACGCTAACTCAACTGACCCTCGGAGCTGTTATGGTTTGCGTCGATTAAGATAAATCAACAGCAGCCACCCGGCAAGGCTTGCCACTGCCAGCATTACGACAGGTGCCACTAATATCACAGTCCGCTCGCGCTGATCATAGGGTGCCTGGAAATTTTTCAATGTTACATCTTCCGGGTATACAAGAGCCGCGACCAGCGACCGCCCGTACATCCGCCAGAGCTTCTCGGGCGAATTCTCATGCGCCTTGCCTGGAAACTCCCAGGTAATAATCGGAATCCCGAGATCGCCGCCGGCGTATGAACCAAGGGATCCGGGGCGAGAGCCGATCCGCTTCGCCGGATGGATCGTATGCCGCGCCATGTGCTCTGCCAGGGGCTGCCCTGGCCCGTCCCAATCCACGATCGCCCAGGGCTGATGAGCCACCACGATCCGCACCGGATTAAACTTATGAAGCAGCTCAAATATCGCTTTCGATTCCGGCTCCGAAAGCCCGCTCGAGCCATACTTGGCATTGTTTTTCCGGTTCGTCGCCGGAAAATTCCTGTTCAAATCAACCCCGTTTATGTTGCCCCGGGTGTTCTTCGCATAGCCGTCCGGATTCATTACGGGAATGATTACCGCCTTGTACCCCTCCAAAAACTCCGGCCGTTCACCCAGGTAATCCATCAGGGTGCGCATCAGCGGCGTGCCCGCGTGTTCATTGCCATGGATGGTTGCGATAAACAATACAACCTGCTTCCCCTCCCCCATTACATAATATTGGATCGGCCGCCCCTCAACGGATTTACCCGCCAGCAGCGCCGCAGGCGCTCGTCCTTCGGACTGGCAACCCGCCAGCATTAGCATTGCGACAAAAAGTTTATAAATTTTAGGAATCATTCGCCTACTGCCTCTTTCTCATGGTCCGCACGCAAACACTATCTGTCGGCCTGTTAAGGCACGTGAATTGCGCTTGTAAGGTGAAAAACCAACGGAGCAAATCATGATACAGACTCGCGACGAATCCATAAAAAAACTGGGCCATCTAATTAAAGACGTACGAATGGCCATGCTCACAACCGTAGATAACGGCGTTCTGCGGTCTCGCCCCATGGCCACCCAGCAGACGGATTTTGACGGAACTCTCTGGTTTATGACCGGCTCGGACACCCATAAAATGGCTGAGATTAAAGCCGATAGCCGTGTTAACGTGTCTTATAGCGACCCGTCAGAAAATACTTACGTATCGGTCTCCGGGTCTGCTTCCATCGTCACGGATCGCGCCAAAATCGAAGAGCTTTGGAACCCCATCTACAAGGCATGGTTCCCCGAAGGCGTGGACGATCCCACCATCTGCCTGTTGAAAGTCCACGTGGAACAGGCCGAATATTGGGATTCCACCTCATCGACTCTTGTCCAGCTCGCTGGTTTTATTAAAGCGGTTGTTACTGGCAAAGCAGCAGATGGCGGCGAGAACGAGAAGATAAACCTTTAACCTGTATGCGCAGGCGGACGGCCCTCTTCGCGGCGATATTAAGTTTCATTGCCCCATTGGCGAAGGGCGTTCGCCTGAGTTGGTACGTGTGCGTATAACGCGAAAGGTCACACCTCACAAATGCCGCTGCAAGCTGGAATCGTCGGACTCCCGAATGTCGGAAAAAGCACCCTGTTTAACGCCATTACATCCGCAAAGGCAGAAGCTGCAAACTACCCGTTCTGCACCATCGAACCCAATGTCGGCGTCGTCGAGGTGCCGGATAAGCGGCTGGACGTCTTGACGACGTTGGTTAAACCACAGAAAACTATACCGACCACCTTTGAGTTTGTAGACATCGCCGGCCTTGTAAAAGGTGCCTCCACGGGAGAGGGGCTGGGCAACCAGTTTCTCGCTCATATCCGCGAGGTCGACGCCATCATTCAAGTCGTCCGCTGCTTTGAGGACGACGACATCGTCCATGTTTCCGGCAAAATTGACCCTCTCGACGACATCGAAACCATCAATCTCGAACTTATCTTTGCGGACATTGCTACCCTCGAAAGACGCATCGAGCGCACCGCCAAGGCCGTCCGCAGTGACAAAAAACTCGAAGCTGAACTAGAACTCCAGAAACGCCTCCTGGCCTTTCTCCAGACTGGAAAGCTTGCCTCCCGTATGACGGCCACCGACGAAGAGGCCATCCTTATCCAGACCTTCCAGCTCCTCACCGCGAAGCCCATGCTCTTCTGCTGCAACGTGGCAGAAAGCGAAGCCGCAAACGCCGACGCCAACCCGCATGTCCAGAAGGTTCGAGCCTACGCCGCCGCTGAAGGCTGGGACGCTGTCGCCATCTCAGCCCAGGTCGAGTCTGAAATTGCACTTTTGGATAAAGACGAAAAAGAAATGTTTCTCGACGAGCTCGGGCTGAAAGAAAGCGGTCTTGACCGCCTCATACAGGCTGCCTACCATCTGCTCGGTCTCGCGACTTACCTCACTGCCGGCGAAAAGGAAGTCCGTGCATGGACGTTCCACCGCGGCTGGAAAGCGCCACAGTGCGCCGGCGTCATCCACACGGATTTCGAAAAACTCTTTATCCGCGCAGAGGTCGTAGCCTATGATGATTTGTTAGCCGCCGGCACAATGACCGCCGCAAAAGCCGCCGGGAAAGTTCGTGTGGAAGGCAAAGAATACGACATGAAAGACGGAGACGTCTGCAACTTCCGCATAGGCGCCAGCTAAAGCCGGGGCTGGTTGTGACTTTATTGCACCCCTTCAGGGTGCGATGTTAATAGAATTCAACCCAGGATTTCATCCTGGGCTATCTTATTTACCCCTTCGGGGAAGAAGCGCATTGGGTTAATTTGTTACCCCATCGGATAAGGTACGCATAATGTAGCCCCTGTCGGGGGGAGGATGTAAACAACACTATTCCTTCAATTCCAACATCTATATCCCTGACAACTCAGCCGATTAGCGCGTTCCTTATTTCGGGAAGGCCCCGTGGTTCAGAGTCTATTTTTTGCCGAGCAGGAGTTCTATCTGAGCGTTTAGCAGGGGATCTTCCGGTGTAACTTTGCTTTCGTAGTGGGCGATTACGTTGCCTTCGCGGTCGACCAGGAACTTGTTAAAATTCCAGGCCACTTCGCCTTTACCGGGATGATCGCCTTCGGTCAGGTATTTGTATAAGGGGGCCTTATCCTCGCCGACAACCGTGGTTTTAGCAAATAGCGGAAAGCTCACGCCGAAACGGCCCTGACAGAATTCAAGGATTTCCTCTTCGGTGCCTGGCTCCTGCTCTTTAAAGTCGTTGCTGGGAAATCCAAGAACGACCAGGCCGCGGGGCCCAAACTTTTCGTTCAGGGCCTGAAGTCCCTCATATTGTTTTGTATAGCCGCACTTGCTGGCGACGTTAACGATCAGCATGACTTTTCCACGATATGGTGCCAGGGTGGTGGCACTGGTTCCGCCATCTGCATCCATAGGATCAACGGGTATGGAATAGATTGCTCCGGGGGTGGCTGTCGTTTGTGCTTCGGCGGTTGCTGTAGTCTGGGCTCCAGCGACGCCTGATATCGCGCCCAACACGGCGGCGCATAGGATTCCTACGAACTTCTTCACCACGAGTAATCTCCCTGCAAAATTGAGGTTATGTACGGTTAGACGCTTTTGCTTACACCTCAGTTGCGGGTTTGTTGCAAATGGCAATGATTGCCGGTTCTTATCATTAAAAAGGAGCCGGAGTCTTTCAGGAATCCGGCTCCAAATACTGTTTCAGGCTCGACGGGTTGGTCTCGCGTGGCCTGAACTAACTATATAAAGGGAGCAAAAGCGGGTACGATCAGGATTAGCCGGGTAGCGTACAGAGCAACACGCCGTCGTCTCCGTCCACGTCGGTCAGGCGCACCTGCACCACGTGGGTTTCATCCGTCTCTACGGTTTTTGCCACGTAGTCTGCCTGGATGGGGTATTCGTGCATCCCCCGATCCACCACAACCATCAGGCGTATCAGTTTCGGTCTGCCAAAATCCACAATCTGGTCCAGTGCCGCCCGCACTGTTCGGCCAGTAAACAGAACGTCGTCCACAAGGATGATTTTCTTGTCCGTCACATCGAACCCGATGTCGCTGCTGCCTACCACCGCCTGTGGGCCAAGGGTGCTCAGATCGTCCCGGTAGAGCGTAATATCGATCTCGCCCAGAATTACCTCATGGTCATGTTTTTCCGCCATAATACCCGCGAGGCGCTGCGATAGCCACACCCCCCTGGTTCTGATTCCCAGAAGAACCAGGTTAGGGTCATTAGGAAAGTCCCGATGAAGCTCTGCCGCCAAAGCCACCAGCGCGCGTTTGAGGTCACCCTCGTCCATCAGTCTTTTTAATACCGGGAAGTTCTCCGCCATGATGTTTATCCTTTGAAGATCACATGAATGCACGCGAATCTTGTGTCTGTTTTAGGTACCTGCAATCGCATTCCTGATCGTCTGAACGGCGATGCGCAATCCTTCTTCTTCACGGTCTCCAAAATATTCCGGATCATGCCGGCCTTCGATGTCGAGGTTTCCGGAATAGCCGGCGCGACGAAGCGCCGTGACTACCTGCTGCCAGTCTGCCTGACCCAGCCCGGGCATTCGGTGGCGTGTTGTTCGCCGGTCTAGAACGCCATATTTCTGCAGCGCCGCCGGTTCCACTTCGGCGTCTTTCGCGTGAGCGTGGAAAATCTTTTTGCCGTAGCGCTCGATTACCCCAACCGGATCAATTAACTGGCAGATCAGATGGCTCGGATCAAACTCCAGACCAAGGGCGGGGGACGATACGGCATCAAACATCATGTCCCAGGCCGCCGGCGTGTGGGCGAAGTTTATCCCCCGAAACGGCCAGCCCAGAAACATGGGACAGCCTTCGATGGCGATGCGCATTCCTCTATCTTCCGCCTTGCGGCATATGGGCTCAAACGCCTTTTGAAACAACGGAATATTATCAGGGATATCCAGGTCCGGATCTCGGCCTGCGAAAGTTCCGATCGTATTGCAGCCCACGCTGTCGGCCATGTCAAAAAGCATCTCTAGGTGCTGAAGGTTGCGGTCGCGCTCTGCCTTGTCCGGGGAGAGGTTATTGGTGTATGACCCCAATGCGCTCACTTCGATGCCCAGGCCGTCCAAACGCTCCCGCGCCCGCTTCCAGTCATCCGGACTGCCGCCTGCGCCCGGACTGAGCGGGTCGTCTGGCCACACAAGTAGCTGGCAACTCTGGCAACCCAATCGTTCCAGCAGGATGATATCTTGCTGAGTATAATGGATCAGCAGTCCGACTTTCACACAGCTAATTCCTTTTTCATAATGGCGAAGCGCCGGCTCAGCTTAAAGCCTAGCCGACCATAAACCCCGTCCAGTGCCCGCTGCCCGGTCCATAATACCCAGGCGCTGTGGCAACCTTTTTTGCGCATCTGATAGAGAGTCCGGGCCAGCAGAACAGTGCCGATTCCCTTTCCCTGGTAAGCGTCCGCCACGCCGAACGGGCCGAAATGCTCATGCTCGTGCTGGCAAAATCCAATGATTCGTTCGCCCCCATCAGCTCGAGTGTCCAAGGCCAGCCAGATGGCGTCCTCCGGAAACCGTCCGGCGGTCAGATCGCGCAGGTTTCGCCGTGCATCCTCTATCCATGGTCCCGGCATCAGGTCGCGCTGAAACTGCATGTAGGCCACAAGGTCATTCCGCTGGTAGTGGCGGACTATGATTCCTTCATCAACCAGGGATATTTCCGCGGCCCGCGTCTTATCCGACAGCTCAAATGTCCCGATTAACGCGTCTGCGGCGAGGGCTTCAGAGTACTCAACAAACCCATTGTTCGTAAGAAAGGCCATCCCGTCGGGGTAGTTGTCTTTGTCGACACCGGGCACAAAGTAGTTGGGAGTGTACGGGGCAAGCAGTATGACCTTACGATTGCGCCGACGGAAAAAGGCTTCCGCTTCGGACAGCAGCGTCGCCCCAACCCCGCGATGGCGGAACGAAGGATCGACGCCGAACGCAGAGATAAACCCGGTGTCTTCCCGATGACCGGTTTTCTCGATGGGCTTGTTTAGCACAAAGCTGACAATAAATCCAACCAGATCGCCGCCGACATGAGCGACAAGCAGGCTGCCGGGCTCGAAGTTATCGTCCAGCAATATCCGCGTTTCCAACTGGTCGCGGGTGATGGCGTCGAGGGGCAGCGCCCGCTCCCAGCAGGCAAGCAGCGCCGCGGTGTCGGTGCCTTTAAAATTGTTTATTTCTACAGACATAATGGCCATTCTGGACGGGATGGGGGATATGGAAAGTTTTGCCCGAGAAAGATCAAGTTCATTGTGTCTATTACCTCATTTTTCATCGGTTTCCGAACCTCCGCATGGCCCGCTCCAGCACGGCGTCGATTTTTTTGTCCCCGGCTTTGGCAGCTTCTTCGGCGGTGGAGTAGGGTTTATTTGTGCCAGGCATCCGCAGGAGAGACTTCTGAATTTCCTGCTGAAACACGCGGTCAATACGTTCGCCTCCGGGCACCAGCGGAGTCAGCACTGCGTCCGGAAACAGATCAAACACCGGCCCGATCATGGGATCATCTGCAAACGGATTGCCCGCGCTTATCCGGGACGGAAAAACGCACTCGCTTTTTAATACGGTCTGACCTTTTCCGCGCGCCAGGTGCAGGGCCAGTTCGATCGCCAGCTTACGTCGGCGGGCATCCTTCTGCTTAAAGACCACAAAAGTCCCGAGGCCTGAGGACGCCAGCACCGGGGTGGTCGCTTTGTCCACGGTCGGGGGCGCGGCCAGCATCCAGCGAAACGGCCGCAAACCTTCGCTTGCGCGGCCGGCGGCGGTCAGGCGTTCGTTTGCGCGCAACTGCTGTTCGTTGGATTTGTTTAGCGCCATGACTACCCAGCCGCCCTGAATGGTCGAGGCCACGGTGCCGCCCTCCTTCCACAGCTTCCAGCTCTGTTCCTGTGTAAAGGCCCCGATGCCCGGTGCGGCTATGTGATCTTTAAAATCCAGGTCCTGCAAACGGCGGAGCCCCGTGATGAAATCCGGTTCAGCGGCGGCCGACTCTACGGTGCCTTCGGGGCTGGTGCGCAGGATGCGTCCGTCAAAGTTATAGATGATCGAATATGCTTCGTATTCCGCCACCCCAAGGTTGGTTACCAGGCCGTAATACTGCGAAGTTTCCGGGGCAGAGGGCGCGGCAGGATTCAGCCGCAAATCCGGAGCTGGGGCTTGTTGCGTCAAGGCTTTCATTTTTACCTGGAACTCGTCCCAGGTCCAGCGCCCGTTCTCTGGCGGCGCTACGCCAAACCGATCGAACACATCCAGGTTCAGCGCCATGACGTAACAGGCCTTATACCACGGCACCGCATAGATTTGACCCTGAAACGAGACTGCGTCTATATAGGATTTATAAAAGTCCGCCTGCTCCGGCGCGATGGCTTCATTTAATGGTTCGAGAACATCCTGGGCTATGAACTGACTGATATTGTTACTGACCTGGGTGCAGACGTCCGGGGGCTGTCCGCTCAGCATAGCCAGAGTCACCTTTTGCTGTCCGTCCTGCCAGGGCAGGCGGGTGTATCTGATCTTAACGCCCGGGTGAGAGGCTTCAAACTCCCGCATTGCTGTCTGCAGATAAGCCGCCGTTTCCGGCATGTGGGGGAAGTCCCAGAATTCAATGGTGATGGGCTCCTGCGCACGGGCGGAGGCGGTGATGGCAATGATGGCGAGGCCAACGGCGTTCATTATAACCCGGCGGGCATGAGAAAGCGGCCCCGTAAGAAGGGCTTTCGCCTTCCATTCGTTCTTTATAGTGGAAATCCTTTTCATCTGGAATTGAAGGTTGTATTCGAAAATGGTATTTCAAGGTCGTTGATCGATTTTCATGAGTGATATGTTAAAACAACTAGTTACAGAGGTTCGAGAGCAGGACCCACAGCCGATGGTCCGGGGGCTGCTTCGTATGGCAGCCACTGCTGCTATCGCGCTGTTCGCCTTTCTAATGTATGCGCCTGCCCTGGGCAAAACTCTGTTTGTCTACGGCACGGATACGGTCAGCCACGATTACGTCATGCATCTTTATGGCTGGGCCCAATCCATCGGCGAGCGAGGCGAGCTTCCCTTGTGGAACCCGTATATGTTCAGCGGAATGCCCATGATCGGCAGCGCCGCCCTGTGCCCATTCTATCCTAGCCAGTGGCTGTACGCACTGCTTCCGTTTAATATTAGTTTTACTCTGCAATACGTATTTGCTGTTATGGTCGGCGGCATCGGTGCCGCCTGGTGGATGCGGTGCCTTGGTCACCGTCGCTCTATTTGCGTTTGGGCCGGTTTCCTCTATATGGTTTCGGGTCACTTTCTTACGCTAACCTACGCCGGGCACCTCCAGAAGATGATCGCCCTCGCATGGACACCCGTCGCCCTGGGAGCCACCATTCAACTGGTGCAACTGGGCCGAGGGGGCATCAGGCATTCGCGTCGATACAAGGCGGCTGCCTTGCTGGGGATCGCTTTGGCGATGCAGATGCTGGCCAGCCATCCACAAATATTCTACGCGACGGCGGCGGCGTGCGTGTTACAACTGGTGGGCATGGCGCTTACAACGGTTAAGTGGAAGTCTCTTTACGGGCGCGAGGCTGCCGTCCGTCCTATATCTCCTGTAAAAGCGATGCGCCCTGTGGGCCGGGCCCTGGCTATGAGCCTGCTAGCGCTTCTAATTTGCGTGGTCATAAGCGCCGTGCAGTTTTTTCCCAGCTACGAGATGGCCGGGCTTTCCAACCGGGCAGACGGGGTGACCTTTGCTGAAGCTGTGGAAACAAGCTATCCGCCGCTGGAACTGCTGGAGTATGGTGTTCCCCAAGTATTCGGAGACAGCGTGCGAGGTTCGACGGTTCCCTACTTTGGTGCCTGGGGCGAACGCATCGTCAGCGATTATATCGGGTTACCGGTTCTGCTTCTGGCAATGATGGGCCTGTTCGGCGGCAAACGGCGCTACCGCTGGTTCCTTCTTATCCTTGTTTTTTCCGGCACTCTCATTGGTCTCGGCCGCTACACGCCCGTCTATTGGATCCTATACCAGGTCATGCCCGGCTTCGACGGGTTCCGGTCACCGGGCACTTATATGTTTCTGACAAACTGCGGTCTCATCGGGCTGGCGGCATTTGGCCTCGATTACCTAATCAGCCTGGCCAACACCGTTAACAACAAAGGCTGGGGGTCATCCTTCTCGGATGTGGAAAACAGCGCCGGCGAACGAGTTGTCCATGCGGGGATTACTCAGCCCTTTCGGATCGATTCCGTTCCATATTCCGGTACCGACACACCTCCGCAGAACATTTCCATCGATTACGACGATATGGATGATGATCCCAATAATTATGGCTACGCCGCTGAAGCTCCCGCCAGCGTATCATCCTCCAACTTTACATGGGACAACGAAAACATTCCCTGGCTGGGACGCCCTGTAGTATTGATATTTTTGGCGGCGACAGCCGTTACGGCTCTCGTTGCGGCGATCATCGCGATGGCTGAAAACTGGGACGTAAATCTAAAAATCGCCACGGAAGAAGAGCTGCTCTCCTATCACACTTATTCGAGAGTGGCAGGCCTTGCTATTGCCGCGATGGCCTTTATCTGCGCAATTCTGCTGTTGCGGCTTCGCACTTGGATAGGCGGGGTGTTGGCGGCTATTGTCGCGCTGGCCTTCCCTCTATATCACAATTTTCACTTTCTCCACTTCGAACCGCTGGGCCCCTACCTGGCGCACCTCCAGCAGCAGCCAGACCTTCGCGCCCTGGCGAAAAACGCCGCCCAGCCGGTGCGCCTGTTGGAAGAAAACGCTTTAAAAAATGAAGCCATGATGTACAGCATCAGCAGTGTGGCCGGCTATCATCCTGTCTCCCCTGGTGACTATTCAGCCATGGCCGGCGCTTTGGGGCTCGGCAGCGAAGGCTTCGGTCAACTGTTTGCCGTGAACTACATTCGCGCGTCGCCAAATCAGCAACTGCCTGACCCGCAATGGACACTGGAACCCGAAGTTCCAACCGCAGGACTCGACAGCAACCTGTGGCGTCGGACCCAGCCAGTGCCTTACGTACGCGACGGAGCGGAGGTTGTGTTTGTTGACACAGACGATCTGTCTCTGACCAGCGCTACGGTTCGCGCGTTGACCGAAGAACAGCAGGCTGCTCCCCCGACCTATGTAGCCCGCCTGTCGGAATTTGATGGCCGTCGTTTTCGAATTAAAGAAGGGGCGCAACCTGCCGAAGCCGTGTTGCGGCGTTGGCTGCCCCATGAAGTTCGTCTATCCACCCGGGCCGCCCTGGCAGAATCATCCGGTGGTGCTCTTTTGCCTTTGTCAGACCCCTGGTTTTCCGGCTGGCGTGCGGAGACCTCCGAAGGCCGTCGCCTGCCGGTAGTTGCGGTTAACGGTGCCCAGCGAGGCGTGGTGTTGCCGGCGGGTGAGCACAAAATTCGACTTGTTTACTCCCCTTATTCTTTCAGGCTTGGGCTGTTTGTTAGTCTTGTAAGCGCCGTTTTGCTGATTTCTTTCGGTATCGGAACGCTTAGCCGCCGATTAATTAAAGGTCGCAAACGAGTTCGAAAAGTAATCAGGCAGTCGCAAACGGGGCGGCATAACGCTCTGGATGTTGCTCCAGAGAAGGGCTAACAAATCATGACGCGCTTTCAAGTCATTACGGAAATGCACTCCGGTGCACAGGTCTACCTGTTGCGGGACATGCAGACGAATGCTCTCGCCCGAATATTGCCTGGCTTGGGGGCCAACTGCATGGAGCTTCGCCTGCCGCCAGGCATAGCCACCGATGCAGCCCCCGTGGCAATTATTGACGATATGCAGTTTGTGGACAAGGTGCACGAATACCCGAGTCGCTACGGGATTCCGATTTTGTTTCCGTGGCCCAGCGGAATTGTTAAGGGCGCTTTTGTGTTCGAAAAGAAAGTCTACAACCTTAACCAGCCGGGTAAAACAGGATCATTGCACCATGGCTATGTGGACAATGTTGCCTGGCGGGTTGTGCGGTCCGATTGTGATAATTCTGCGGCCTGGCTTACGTGCGCCATTGACTCATCCGCATGCGGCGAACTTGCGACAAAGTATCCGTCATCCTTTACGCTCCAAGTTACGTGGCGCCTTAGCGCCGCCGGGTTCCAGATAGCCATGGAAGCCGTCAACACAGGCGATGTCTCGATGCCGATGGGTATGGGATTGCACCCATACTTCACAATTCCTTTCGGACAGAAGGGATCCCATCAAGAATGTCGCCTGGCGGCGCAGGTCGGCCGTCAGTGGGATTTGAAGGCCTTGATGAAGGTGGAACCCGGCGGTGAAAAACCTACAACTATTTTCCTGCCGGAGGCAGGTTTCGATCCCGTCGCGGAGACCGGTACCCTCATTGGCGATGTGCAGTTTAACCATGTTTTCCAGGCGCATTTTAACGAACGGCAAACGACTAGTGCCACTGTTATTGATCCGGTAAACCAAGTCAAAATGGTGGTTACAGCATCTAAAGAATTCGGCACATGGGTCTTCTATACGCCTACCGGCCGGTCGGCGATTTCTCTTGAGCCATGGACAATGGCTCCCAATGCTTTTAATCTTGCGGCAACAGGAATTGAAGAAGCCGGAATGCGGACCCTTCAACCGGGCGAAAAATGGAGCGGGCATGTGGAGATCAATTGTCAAAAGCCGTAAATATTAGAGGTATCGCGGCGGAACTACGGTTCAGCAAATCATGGATTCCCGCCACATCGATGAAAGTCTACACCACCTGAGATGCGCAGACTCTTACTCATAGTCGGCCTGCTGGCCCTGCTTGCGACCAGTATTTTTTCCACGCTTTACCTGGTGAATCATCCCCGCCGTTCCGCCAATGAAGATGAGGTGCTTGTGGGTGTCGCTGAGCCGGATCAGGTGCTGGCTCCAAGCGATCTGCTCGGTCCTCCGTCGCAATCGGCAGGAAAAAACCTGCCGCCCGGCTCGCTGGAAGGCTCAGAACCCGAGTCGTCTCGTCCCGCAGGCTATATGCTGGCCTACCCAGAATGGCAACCGAGCGACGCCCGGGTGGAAGGGGCGCAGGGGCTGACTGACGCAGCGCAATATATTAAACCTGTATGGTCTCCTGTCGGGCTGGACATCGCGTTTACAAAAGAAGATTTTTCCGGACTTTACCTGGGCGCGTCTACCCCCGGCACTGCGCCCCGTCTGCTGGCCGCCGACGAAGGTATCGGCCGCGAGTTCCAGTGGACCCCCGACGGCATGAGTATCAAAGCACCTGGCGCAGATGGCACCTACGCGGAGTTTCTTATCACTGGAGAACGGTTTCCCGTCCCGGCTCCGGTACAAAAAATTCTGGTTCGCGATGATCGGATTTTCATTCGCGACGAGGACGGTACATTAAAACAGATTTCCGGTCTTGAGGACCGATTTACTGATCCGGAACTTTCACCGGACGAGTTAAAGGTAGTTTATCGCGGCCGCGAAACAGGGTTGTATATCGGGCTGGCGGATGGATCGCGAGTCATTTTCGTTGGCGAAGGACGCAACGCCCGATGGTTGCCAGACAGTCGCGGAATCGTTTATGACCAGCCCGTAAGCGACGGCACGTCCATAGTAGACGGCGACATTTGGCTGGCAACAGTGGACGGCCGTTACCGCACCAATCTGACTAACACGCCGGGTATAGTGGAAGTTTGGCCGTCGGTGGCGCCGGACGGCCTGAGAATAGCCTTCACCGCCGGCGGCGCGGTGTACGCAGGGAACCTGGTGCGACCAAAGAAGTAGCGCGGAATGCAATTCGCCACGTAATCGAACTGCGGCAACAGGGACAGTTTAAATAATTAAGACACTGTATTTCCAAACAAACGTCTGAAATTGTCTTTAACGCGTGTCGCCGCCCGAACTTTTAAATTTGGACCAGCCCAAAAGGTATGTACACTTTATCTGAGAAAGGCCAATGATGCAGATATGGTATCTATAGCGCTTAACCTTCCCGAAGAGATTACCGCAAATGAAGCTCAGGTGCTTCTCGCAATTAAATTGCTTGAAATGCACCGAATCTCTGTTGGCACGGCCGCCGAACTCGCAGGCTATACCAAGCCGGCTTTTCTCGAAATTCTTTCCCGGTACGAAGTGGCTGTGTTTGACTACCCCGCAGGCGATCTAGAAAACGAACTTAAATTGTGATCGCCCTTGGCATTACTGACAGTTCCCCAATAATAGCCTTGAACGGCATTAACAGATTGGATTTGCTGGATGGCCATTTTACGAGTTTGATCGCTCCTGAGGCGGTAGCTGAGGAAGTCGGGATTATACCGGAGTGGATAACCGTCACACCCATTAAACAGCCCCGCGTAATTGACATATTTCCATCCAGTATCCATAAAGGTGAGGCCGCAGTTATCGCCCTTGCTCTGGAAAACCCAGAAGCTGTGCTGGTTTTGGACGATTGGCACGCCAGAGAGTTCGTCCGGCGGCGCCACTTTAAAATGATTGGAACTATTGGCCTGATACTTCGTGCGCATCAACAGGGAAGAATTGAAAAAGTAACCCCAATCCTTAATCAACTGGAAGAAGCTGGTTTTCGAATGTCCAGATCCGTCCTCGCCGAGGCAATACACTTAGCCGGCGAATGCTGACCGATATCCATGATGACAGCGCTGTTTCTGTACTGAGAAAGGGAACTCAGGAATAGCGTGTTTTTCTGATCCGGTAATCCGTCCGCTAGCCATCTACGGCTTCGTGTACAATTCTTTTTTTTAGGGTTACTCAACTGCGCCTTATCAATCTTTTGAGGTGCGCCCTTTACAAGATTAGCTGGCTCCTGCCGGCAGAACCCTTGTTTGCCACGCCTCACTTACCGGGAGTTTGCAAGGCCGTCTGGATCCATCTCCGGCTTTGGCTCGTCTGATACCCCTGGCTCCCTTTTTATCTCGGGTTCGGGCTTTTGCTCAATCAGAGATTCATCTGGATCCCTGTCTATCTCGGGCTTCGGTTCGCGATTGGCCTCGCCTCCAATTCCCGGCTTGGTCATTGGGTCATTAATCATATTCTCTTCCTCTTTTTGAACATCGGTATCTCTTTTTCGCACATCTTGCGGAATCATAAAAAGGTGTATCATACTGAGAAAGAGCAGGCCGCAAACGACGACAATTCCTGCCAGAAGAGCAAGGTAATGTTGAAGAGTCAATCCTCCAGCGCCCCCAACGCTCCGTCCTGTTCCCCGCTCGTTTTTGCCTCCAGCAGTCTGACGGGTCGCCCGTTCATAGGCAGGCTTATCGTGATGACGGTTCCCGCCCCTTCCTGACTTGCTATATCCATGCTTCCCCCATGTTCCTCGACGATTCGGCTGACAATGGCCAGACCCAAACCCGTGCCACTGAACTTTGTAGTGTAGTAAGGTTCCAGCACTTTTTTTATGTTGTCATCGGAAATTCCGGATCCGTTATCCGCCACCCGAACCAGGTACCTGTCCTCCGATATCCGCGTCTGAATTTCCATGGCCGGCTTCCAATCCCGCAATTCCCTGGGCGTCTCCGCGGCTTCCCACAGCCTTTCCTTATGCTCCTGAAGTGCCTCCATGGAATTCTTAACCAGGTTAAGCACAGCCTGGGTCACCTGGGCCGGGTCAACCTGCACGGGCGGAATATCCCGATCAAGCCGGAGGACGCATTCCACACCCCGTGACTCCAGTTCCGGCTGGAGGGTCTCGTATACGTGTTCGATCAGGCGATTGATGTCCGCTTTGTCCTTCATGGGCCGGGTCGGGCGCACCGCCGTCAGAAAGTCGTTAACCACTGAGTTAAGACGGCTTATCTCTTCCAGGATCACATCGCTGCTTTTCTGGATACGTTCCCGGTCTGTTTTGCGCGGCTTCGGTTCGTTGAGGGCCCGGCGCAGCAGCTGGGCGTGGATTTGCAGGCTGTTCAGGGGGTTTTTAATTTCATGGGCCAGGCTGGCCGTCAGCCGGGCCAGCGTATCTACTCGGCCCATTCGGTCCCGTTCTTCCTGGGCCTTGCGAACCTCTGTGTTGTCATGGATAAACACCACCGATGTGCCCGCCTGATGGTTCAGCTCCGCGTCCAGCGGAAGGATGCTCACGTCCAGCCAGCGGGTCTCCGGGGATTCAATTTCGATCTCCACCCGGACAATTTTCTCACGGTTCAGAGCGTAGCGCCCCAGCAAATCGCGAAACGCTGGAACATCCACCAGCCCTGCGAAATGTTCGCGATAAATCCGCGACCGTCCGCGTATACCCAGCAGCTCGACTGCGGCGTTGTTAATATACAAAACCTCAAGGTTTGGCCGAAGCACAACCAGCCCGTCGAGCATGGCATTGAACACGACCTGCAAAAATTGCTTTTCCCGAACTAATCCGGTTAAAAACGTCTCAATGCCCTGCCGATCAACCTTTGTCAGTTTCGACAAAAATCGATCATCAAACCCGCCACTTTTTTGCAGTCCAGCCATGAGGAACAGGTACACCGCAGGGGGCACTAATTCAACGGAGAAAACGTTGTCTGCGTGCGCTTCGGAGCAGGTACAGAATGAATGCTCCCATGCGTTCGAAAGGAGGCAACGTTGCCAGGGCAGTGACTTTAACGTCCTTACCTGGGAGGATTATAAACGCGTATGGTCGGACAGAGAAACTCCGTGTGGTCAGGAACTTTTCCGAGAAATGGCTTCATCTCAAAAGTCTTTTCTAACTGCCAGTGGGCCAGGATGTCCTTATTGAATCTTTCTGCCGGACCAAACTTGTCGCTTTGCCACATACTACTGGTGAGAGCGTATTTTACGGAAGAAGGTGTTCGTGGTGGATTCGCTTCCAAAACGGGCCTGTCCGTGTCATAAATAACTTCGGGGCGCAAAAGGGGAACAGGAAAATAAGTATCGACAGTCGCAGGCATGGCTATTGTCTCGGGGCCGTTGACGCGTTGCTTCAGCCACTGGGCCGCTTCGTATCGAGTTTCGTTGTAGAAGTTAAACGCTATGGCAGCAGTGGATCGGAACTGCAGCAGAATTCCCACCACGAAAAGCGCAATAACCGCATTTCGAATACCCGATGACCCGATTGCTTTTCTGCTCGTAACAAGAGCGGCAAAGCCGATTCCCCCCATCAACAACAAAACACCATAAAGCGGGAGTACGAAACGCAGGGGATAAAAGTGGTTGTTAAACATGAAAAGATAAAATACCACAGCGCTCACCAGCAACGTAACGTGTAGCGGCATTTGCCATTTACTGATGGCCCGATATAAACCACACAGACAAAACCCGAGTACGATTGGGCTGAGTACCGACAGGATCTGTAGAGGAATGCCAATGGCCGCGATGATCTGGTCAGTACCGCTCCACGCCGGCACCCGGTCTGCGAGAAACTTAACATCGGACAGCAGCCTGCCTGGTTCAATTAGGGCATAAGGGGTAGAAAAGATAAATCCGGCAAAAAGAGCACCCGCCCAGACGGCAGATTTTTTAACAAATCCATTATAGTCTCGTGTCTTGATGCAGGGCAGGACCAAGGCGATCCAGAGACCAGGCACGAAGAGAGCGCCGAGAAACTTGACTCCGACCGCCAGTCCCGCGCACACGCCGGCTATGACAATCCATTTTAGCGACCCTCGTGATACAGCACGAAGCGTGGTCAGGATGGAAAGCAGAATCCAAAACAGGTTGGGAACGTCGGTTGTGTTGTAACGTCCCAGGTTATTCAACAGGGGAAAACTGGACGCTAACAGCAGAAAGCAGAGAGAAAGTTTCTTATCATACCCCCCGGCGCGCCCGATCAGATAAGACAAAAGGGAACAGCCTACGGTTATAATACCGGCAATCACTCGCCCGATTAAATCAAAAAGCCGAACATCATAAGCAGGAAACAACCCGAGCTTAAAATGCCCCAGATCGGCGATAGGAATTGTCAGCAGTTTCAGGAGATATTGATGGGTTGTGGGATAATAATAATTGAATGGTCGCCATTGGCTCCACCCTACCATATCCATTATCCGGCTTCCCAGTTCATCCGGATGCGTGCCGTACCTGGTAAATCCTACCGTCAACAAGTAGGCTTGAAGGGCAAGCAGACCTGCAATTAAGAGGTTAATATTTAAAAGTTTCTTGTACACAGATCGACCTTCGCAGAGGGCGAAACACACCCGCCTGTGTCAATTGCTTAATCAGGGTTATAAGAGTGCCGCATTTGTCGGCATGGCGCGTGAACTTAAACGGATTATACGAGCCGCTATGAACCGATTTCGTCCAGCGTAGTAACCTATAATCATGTCCAGCAGGCCTGCATCTCACCAGTCTTCCCTGATTTGCGCGGCGGGGGTTGATCGCGACACCGCCCGGCGGTTTCTGCTCCGCCTGGAGCAGCAGATCGAACGGCCGCTGCGGCTTCGCGTGAACAATAACGCCAGCACCCTGCTCAGCCTGGTGCGCCCGCGCGACGGATCGCCCGTACGCTTTAGCGTTCACCGGATGTTTCTTGATGCGCCCGACGACGTTGTGCGGGCGCTGGGGCAATACGTCGTCCGCGCCACGCCCGCCTGTCAGGCGCTGATCCGTAATTACATGAACTCGGGGGCCGCCGAGGCCGACACCGACGATTCATCCACCGCTGCCCCGGCACGGGCGCTGAACCTGAGATCACGCGGCGCGGTCTATGATCTGCACAAACTGGCCGAGGACGTAAGCCGCGAATTCTTTAACGGCGAAATGAAAGTGAACATCACCTGGAGCCGCGGCGCGACTGAGCCGCGTAACGGGCGAAGCCGCAGACATATCATCTTTGGAAGTTACGATAGACGACACGCGCTTGTCCGCATACACCCGGCGGTGGACAGCGTTAGTGTCCCCGAGTTTTTCGTAAAGTTCGTCATTTACCACGAGATGCTGCACCACATCCTCGACGTGCGCCCGCAGCCGGGAGGGCGACGCTGCGTGCATACGCCGCAGTTTCGAGAGCGGGAGCGCCGGCATCCGGATTACAAACAGGCGCTGGAATGGGAAGGGAAATTCATGCAGGGCCGGCACCTGTAACCAAAATGAAGTAGCATTGGCGTCCCGCCTGTAAATTTCACCTCACCTCACCCGGACCGACTTCTTATCGCCGCCAAAGGTGCGGCATATGAATTATTTACTTATCACGATCATGGTCCTCATGTTGCCGTATCCGCCAGCACCACGCGGTCGTGGCCGGCGTAATCCTTTATGCTGCGCACCAGCTTAAGTCCAGTCTCTGCGAAAATGCGTTCTACGGCTTCCCGTTGTTTATAGCCGATTTCCACGGCAATGAAACCGTCGGGGGCGAGCAGGCGCTTTGCCGCTTCTGCCAGAAACTTGTACCACTGCAGCCCGCCATCCTCCGCGAACAGCGCTTCGTGGGGTTCATAGTTGGCCACGTCCGGAGCCAGGGTCGGCAGCTCGGATAAATCTATGTAAGGCGGATTGCTGACGATGGCGTGAAAGGGGCCGGCGATGTCGGCGAAATCCGGCTGTACCAGGATTTCAACGCGGTCCGCAACGCCATTGGTCTCCGCGTTTTCCCCCGCGATTGCCGCCGCCGGTTCGCTTATTTCCGTAGCCGTTACCCGCGCCCGCAAATGTTCCGCCGCCAGCGTGACCGCAATGGCACCGCTCCCCGCTCCAAACTCAAGAACTCGAAGATCACCAGGCGTCTCATCAAAACGCGCCTGAAGTTCTCTGCTGATCTCTTCTACCAGGATTTCTGTGTCTGGACGCGGAATAAGGACCCCCGGCCCCACCTTGAAGCTGCGTCCGGCAAACTCTCTCTGACCCAGGATATACGCCATAGGCTCCCTTGCCGCCCGCCGGCGCACCAGGTCCCGCGCCCTAGTAAGCTCGACCTCGTCCATCGGACGGTCCAGGTTCATAAAAAGGCGGAGCCGGTCATAACCCAACACTTCCGCGACAAGCAGATCCGCATCCAGCCGGGCGCTGCCTATGCCCTTGGATGAAAAATAGGCGCTGGTCTTATCAACAATTTCGCGAGCAGTGGTAATTTTATCAGACGGCACAGAACGCGACTACCCTCTCCAATTCCGGGAATTTTGATACAACGGCAGGATGAAATAAATATTTAACGCTCACGGACAATTCCACACCCGTCTCTTTTGCGTCAAATCCGTGTGTGTGTCAAATTTCCGATCCCCCCATTCTCCCCTTGCACTAAGCCTGCCGCCTGCGCATGACCTTCAACCATGAGCCGTTACCGAATCCTGCGCCTCATTACGTGGCTGCCCCAAGGGGGCATCGAACGTAAGATTGTCGCTGTGCTGCCAAAACTGAACCGTGACCTTTTCGACGTGCATCTCTGCTGCATACGGGAACGCGGCGCCCTGGCCGACGACCTCGAGCGCGCCGGCGTGCCTGTGCATCTGGTGCCGTTTAAAAGTCGCCTGGACCCCGTCGCGCTCCTGCGCCTCCGCCACCTAACTCGCCGCCTGGACATCAGCCTTGTCCACAGCCATATGTATCGGGCAAACACGCCGGCTACCGCCCTCAAACTTATCAATCCCCGCCTGGCTGTGGTGGGTCATTATCACAACGTAGACACCTGGGAATCCCGGCGCCAGCTGAAGATGGACCGCTATATGGCCGGCAGCCGCAACATGAATGTGGCGGTTAGCGAAGCCGTTCGCCGGAACGTTGTGGATACGCTGGGCATACCGGAAGAGCTGACGACGACCCTTTACAATTGCGTGGACCTGAACGAATTCAAGCGGCTCTCTCCCGATGACCGGGCCGCCGTTCGCGCGGAAATCGGCCTTACTCCATCGAACAAAATTGTCATAATGGTCGCCCGCATGGTTTTACAAAAAAATCATTCACTGGCGCTCGACATAGCACCCGATATTCTCCGTTCGTGTCCCGATGCGCGATTTGTATTTGTCGGCGGCGGCCCCGACGAAGAGGCGCTGAAGAAGCGCGCAGAAGACGCCGGTATTGCGGCGAAATGCCTGTTCCTTGGTCGTCGCGACGACGTGCCGCGCCTGCTTGGAGCGTCCGACGTCGCAATTCTCCCGTCCTATAAAGAAGGCTTTTCTAATGCCGTGCTTGAAGCTATGGCATGTAGTTTGCCTGTTATTGCAAGCGATGTCGGCGGCAACGGCGAAATCATTGAATCTGGCACGAACGGTTACCTGCTGGAAACTACACCCGATCCGGGAAGTCGATTTGGCGTCGCGATTCAGACGTTGCAGTTCCCCCGGCTGCTTAAGCGGCTTTTAACGGACGAGCCGCACCGACTCCGTCTGGCCCAGGCTGCGTGGCAACGGTCGCGGCACTATGGCATTGACGCAATGGTACGAGAAATCGAGCAGCTCTATTTGGAAATTTTGGAAGGAAACACCCCGTGAGCAAAGACGTATGGAGCGAAATGATAGCGGTAGTTCTCGGCGGCGGACGCGGCACGCGTCTCTCTCCGCTGACGACATACCGTAGCAAACCAGCGGTTCCCCTGGCGGGCAAGTATCGGCTCGTAGATGTGCCCATCAGCAACTGCATTAACTCCGGCATCCGGCGCATCTTCGTCCTGACCCAGTTCAATAGCGCTTCGCTCAATCGCCACGTCGCCAACACTTATAAGTTCGACGATTTTTCCGGCGGGCGAGTCGAAGTGCTGGCCGCCGAACAGACCCCGGAAACCGAAGCATGGTTTCAGGGCACCGCAGATGCGGTCCGCCGCAGCATAAAACACGTAACAGATCAACCGTCATCCCACGTCCTCATCCTCAGCGGAGACGCCCTCTACCGACAGGATTATAAGCAGGTGCTAGATCAGCACCTGGCAGAAGGGGCCGAGATCACGGTATGTTGTAAGATGGTGGACGAGCAGCAGGCCAGCGACTTTGGCATCGTCGGCATTGATGATAACCGTAATGTGACTGGCTTCACGGAGAAGCCAAAAGGCGACGCTATTCCCCCGCTGAAAGTCGACGCCGACATCATCCATCGTGCCGGCCTGTCTGGCGACAGCACCAATCGCCCATATCTCGCCAGCATGGGAATTTACTTGTTTAACACGGCCACCCTCCTCGAACTTTTGCGGGAGAACACCGACGAAGACTTCGGGCGGCAGATTATCCCGTCCGCCATTGGCCGCTTTAAAACCGTCGCAAACCTGTTCGACGGATATTGGGAAGATATTGGAACCATCCGCGCGTTTTTCCAGGCGAACCTTGACCTGCTTGCCGACAATCCAGAGTTCAGTTTTTTCCATCAGACCTGCCCAATCTTTACCAACACCCGCATTCTCCCCAGCTCGGAAGTGATGGATTCCCAGATCGTCCGCGCCATGATCGCCGAAGGCAGCATGATCCGCAAGGCCCGCATATCCAACAGCATTCTCGGCATACGCTCAATGGTCCGCGAGGACGTCGACATGGAAAATGTCGTCATGATGGGAAACGATTACTATGAGGAGTTCGCCGGCGTAGGCACCCTCGATCGCCCCGGCCTCGGCGTAGGGCGGGGAGTCGTCATCAAAAACGCGATCGTGGATAAAAACGCCCGCATCGGCGAAGGTTCCCGCATCCTTAACGAAGGCGGGATCCAGGATGCCGACGAAGAGCACTACAGCATTAAAGACGGCATTGTCATCATCCGGAAAAACGCCATGATCCCGCCAGGCACGGTTATCTGAATACGCTAAATTGTTTTGCAGAAACAGTAAACGCAAAACAGCGGAGCTTATCGGTGACGTCACCGATGCATTAGTTCTTAAGCTATCAGATCCTGTGACGGGACTCTATGAGGTGGGTTGTACGCAGGCAACGCACTTAAGATGGTTGTGCAGGACTTCAAATGAAGTGCTCCAGCAGTCATGCCCAAATAAGATCCCTACACAGGCGAGACGCCTATGCTACTT
Source organism: Candidatus Sumerlaeales bacterium (assembly GCA_038243585.1). Classification (GTDB taxonomy): domain Bacteria; phylum Sumerlaeota; class Sumerlaeia; order Sumerlaeales; family Sumerlaeaceae; genus JAKFFN01. Next base: position 58,108 of record JBBSQY010000014.1, read on the forward strand.
CAACGCAGCCATTAACCGGTGTAGCTTTGCCAGCCTTAAGGCATTATTGGCGCGGCGGGCTGGGTTTCGGTTGTTGAGGGTTTGGTGGTGTTTAGAGTGGCGGTTGTTTCAAGCGAATTGCTGGTGATCACTGCGACTACGGGATCTTTGGCGGCTTCGCTGCTCGTAGTCTTCACTGTCTGATTGGTCTGAGTTGTTTGGGGTTCCGTGGCCGCAGGGGTTGGAGTAATCGGTGCCGGTGTTGAGGTTGTGGTGCTGGCGGTTGGGGCTGTTACTGCAGGCGGGCCTGTCGTGCCTGCAGCCGCCGCTGCGGGTGTCGTTGTAGCCTCGTCTCCCAGGCTGATGCCCAGGCTGGTCAGCTTATCTGCGTAGGTTTTGGCTCGCGGCCCATCGTTAGTCGTTTTGTAGGCCTGGTAGATTTCCCGAAGCAGCGATGGGTCCTGGGGCGAGAGGACTTCCACTCTGCGAAGTTCATTAACGTATTTTTTGGGTTGGTCGGCCTTTTTGTAAGCCTCTGCCAGTTCGATGCGCAACGCAGGATCGGTGGGGTTGGCGTGGACAGCTTTTTCCAGATAGGCCAGCTTCTCCTCCGTTTTCTTCGAGCGGTCATAGGATTCCAGAAGCGCGTTCAGCATCAGCTTGCTTTCCGGATTGTCCTCGACCATCTGCGTGAGCACCGCGATAATTTCTTCGATTTTGTTCGTTTCTTCCGCCAGGGCCAGCAGGCTCTTTTGCGCTTTTCCGTAGTACTCTTTCTGGTCGAGTTGAAGGTCTTCCAGACGTGGCTTATAGGTGATTATGGAGCGGAAGTAGCGCTTGGCTTCTTCCTTGACCTGATCGCCCTTTTCCTTTTTCCCCTGCTCATCGTAGATCGTGGCCAGTTCGCGTCCGATGGATCCCGTCAGATACTGGGTGTTCGGCTTCAGGCTTTGATGGGCGGCATCCTTCATGTGTTCGTAGGCGGTTTTCATATATTTCAGGCGCAGTTCCCCTTCGGTTTCCTGCAGAGATTTGAGGGTTTCCGCCTTTTCGTCATGTTCCTTTTTCAGACGAGCCTTTTCCCCGCCTGTCGCGGCAGTCATCTGCGTTTTTAGCTCGGCAATATCTTTCTGCAGTTGGACTTTCAGCTGTGGCAGGCTACCCGCTTTTTGCGCATACATGATTCCAAGGTTCAGATGAACTTCAGAGTAGTTCGGGTTTATCGCGTTGAGTTTTTCGTAAGTTTTAATGGCTTCTTCGCTGTATTGCGGATCATCTGTCAGGTTGCCGATCTGGTTATATACGTGACCCAGCTTGTAATAACTGGTGGCGAAGGTGGGGTTGTGTTTGATCGCGCTGTCAAAGTGGACCAGTGAGTTCGCCAGCAAAGTTATTTGCTGCTCTGCCGTAATTCCGGTGCTACTGGCGGATTCCATATCGCGCAGGCCTTCGGCGTTTTGCGTGGCACCTTTCCAGTAATCGTAAAACTGGGCGCCGGGCGCGATGCACCGCAGTGCGAAAAGAAATGCAAGCGACAGCGACGCCCAACGGGCAAACCTGTAGATCGGAATACCAAAGAACTGCCTGCTTGCGGAATTATCTGAAGCAGGCGCGCGATCGAGCGACGCCAGACCCATGCTGAGTCCAAACATGGACCAATAGATCATTCCCGCTACGGCCCAGCGATTATTCGGGCTTGAAAAATTCTGCACCCCAATGCCAACCAGACCGGTCAGGATCGCGATCTGGTACAGCACATGAGTTCGGCTTTCGCTGATTCTCAACTGCCGCACGCCGTCCGCCATCACCCGCACAAGAAACCCGGTAAACAGGACAAGACCCACGAGGCCGGTTTCAAGAAGCACATCCAGATAAAAGTTATGGCTGAAGGTCGTTACATTATTGATCTGCTGATCAAAGAAGTCAGGTCGGCGAAACCACGGAAAATAATGCCGGTAACCGCCTGGCCCGGTGCCGAAAATTATTGAGATCAGGTCTACGCTCTGACCGTGAAGGTTGTCGCCGTAGATCCAGGGCCAGAAGCCCCCGCCCCACAGGACGCGCCGCCCTTCAAAAGCAGCGGATTTAAAATCGAAGGTGGCGCTCAGCTTTGGAAGCATCATGATAGCTACGAAAATCAGGAGGGCCGCAGTGCAGCCGACCAGGGTAAAAACAAAGCGCCTCGACATTCCCCAGTCTCTTACAAACCACCATCCCAGCAGAAAGTAAACGGGGTAGGCAACCAGGTACATGGCTATGAAGGAGTCATTGCTGTTGGTAAGAAACAGACAGACGGTCATGAGAAGCAGTGCGGCAAGCGCGAGAATCTTGTAGCCGGTCCGTTGCTCGACAAAAAACATGGAGAGGGAGACGGGTATCAGCATCACCAGAAAGGCGGCATAGAAATCGGAATTCAGAATGAAGGAGTACATATCACCAGAGGAACTGGTCAGGGTGTAGACGCCGATCATCCAGGGACGCCGGGCCTCTGTCTGCCAATAGGGATCCTGCAGCATGGCGGTGTAAAAGCCCTGGGTGTAGCGGCCGGCAAAGAGGAACAGTCCGAGGACGGTGGAGATAAGGCCAAGGCTCACAAAAAAGATCATTGTCTTGCGGGCTTTGTCTTCCGTGTTCATATACCAGGCAAAAACGACTGCAAAAGTAGCCACGCCCAGGTTGAACCAGATGACCCCTTCGCCTACAAGCTTATAAGGGTTTACCAGCCACGAGATGCACATCCACAGGAAATACAGGCCGAGCAAAATAAGCGCTCCATGGCGTTTCCATGTGATTTCGGAAAAGTCCATTCTCCACAGAGCCGCGATCAAGAGCACCGGCGGAACGAGCATCAGAAGTACATTTTTGATCTCGTCAAGTTGATGGGTGTAGGGGGTAAAGAGAAACGAAATGAGTATGATAGTCAAAAAGGTGCCAAGCAGAAGCAGCCAGCCGTAGGAAGAGTAGTCCGACTTGGTGGCCCCGGATTTTCCGGAGAGAATCGCCGCCGCGGATGACGGCCGTCGGCTGGATATTGGGGCTCTGCGCTGGGGTTTATCCTGTTTCATCTAAGCGTGTCCTGTCGTTATGTGCGTTTTGGCTGATCTGAAGACTGTCTTCTAAATCACGTCGGGAAAGCCCGGTGCCTGGACGTCAGGCACCACCGGGCCCGCTACCACCAGCCCCAGCTCTTCTCGCGCGTCTTTTAAAAAGCTTTCAAAGTCCCGCTGCATCAGCGGGGAAATCCAGAATTCAACGATACCCGCCCCCGCATCCTTTGTTCTTACCACGGCCAGCCCCTCGTAAGCCTCCATCAGGTTGACCAGGAAGCCTATTCGCGAAGGGTCGATGCGCCCGGTATAGCAGAGGCCAGCTTTTGGCTCTGGATGATCATCCCAGCGTCTCATCGGCGCAGCCGGGCCAGTATGTCGGCCAGGAAGCCCACAATCATTATCTGCAGTGCGGAGACCACCAGTATGGTAATAGTCCCGTCGAGGATCCGGCCTTGGGCGTCGCGGACGAAGGAAACCGCCAGCGCCGCCAGCAGCAAAAGGCATCCGAACGGAAGACAGACTCGCAGCGGATTAAAGAACAGGATGCTTCGGACTACGGTGAGAAACAGGTTTTTTGTGTCGCGAAAGGGGCGGATTTTGCTGTGACCGGTCCGGGCATAATAATCAATGGGTAGGTACTGCACCAGCAGATCGCTGCTGAGATAGGCCAGGGTAATGGTGGTGGTAAACGAGAAGCCGCTGGGATACAAGGCCATAAACCGCAGGGCATCGTGCCGTCGGAACGCGCGAAAGCCACTGTTGAGATCGATGATGCGGCGGCCGGCCAGAAACTCCGCCGTCACTTTCAAAACCCATTTCGCAGGACGGCGCACCGCCGGAATATTGACATCCGCGCCGATGCGCGCGCCCACAGCCATGTCGCAGTCGGCCAGCATGTCCAGCAACTGCCCGGTGGCGGCCACAGGATAGGTGCTATCGGCGTCTATGATGACGATAATATTGAACTGGGCATGGCGCAATCCGGTTTTAAGAGCGGCACCGTAGCCAAGATTTTCGCGGTGACGGATCACCCGCGCGCCCGCGCCACTTGCCTCTGAAGCCGTGCCGTCAATTGAGCCGTCGTCGATGACCAACACTTCCCACTGGTCCGGAGAAAGTCCGGATACCTCGGCCAGGGCGTCGCGCGCCTGCGCCACCACGCCGACCACCCCACCCTCTTCGTTATAGGAAGGGATCAGCAGGCTGACGCCGGAAGGCGCGAGGGTGGACTCTTGTGGGTTAATTGACACGATGGGTAATGGGACTCCCGCTTACGGAAGGTGCAAGAGGTAAATGCGGACTGGTGCCTTGCGGTTTACATCTGCTCAAGCCGTGGGATGCCCAGCAACTCCAGTCCCTTGTCCAGAGTGCGCGCAGCGGCGTCGCACAGGGCCAGACGACTGGAGCGGGTTTCTCCTTCGCTTTGTAATACGGGACAGTTTTCGTAGAAACCGTTGAACGCCGTAGCCAGATTGTACAAGTATCCGCTCAGATGGTGTGGCTTCAGCTCTCGGCCGACCACGTCAAGGACCTCGCCAAATTGCAAAATCTGCCTGGCCAACGCGAGTTCGTGAGGCGCATCCAGGCTCAGGCGCGGCGCGGCTGCCTCGTTTGGGGAAGGCTTGACTCCCTCTGCCGCTTTCCGGAAAATAGAACGAATCCGCGTAAGTGCATATTGGAGATACGGGCCCGTGTTACCGTCCATGGACATCATTTTGTCCCACGTAAACACGTAATCGCTAGTGCGGTCTTTCGACAGATCCGCGTATTTGACCGCCGCAATCCCCGCTGCCCGGGCAATCACGCGCCGGGTGGCTTCGTCCATAGCGGGATTCTTCGTCGTCACCAGATCGAAAGCCCGCACGTCCGCCTCCGCCAGCAGGTCGCGCAGCTTCACCGTTGCGCCGCTGCGGGTCTTGAACGGTCGCCCGTCCTCGCCCAGCATAGTGCCAAAGGGTGCGAATTCCAGCGACACCGACTCGGCCGGCGCCCAGTTCATCTTCCGCGCTGCATCAAACACCTGCGCGAAGTGCTGGCTCTGCCGGCTGTCGTGGACGTAGATGATGCGCGTCGCACCGACTTCTTTTACACGGTGACGGATGGCGGCCAGGTCTGTGGTACCATATAAATACCCGCCTCCGCTTTTTTCCACGATCAGCGGAGAATCAAAACCCTCTGTAAATATGACCATGGCCCCTTCGCTGCGTTTGGCCACGCCTTTTTCAGCCAGTTCGGCGACGACATCTTCGAGGAACTCATTGTAAAAAGATTCGCCCCGCTCGTGCGCCGGCGTCAGCGCCACGCCCAATTGCTCATAAATCGGCTGATAATGGCGGCGCGTCTCGTCCACAATCCGGTGCCACAATTCCAGTTCTTCCGTGCCGCCGGATTGCAACTTTACTACGGTTGCGCGGGCGAGATCCTGAAAACCAGGCTCATCATCAAATCGCTGTTTCGCCTGACGATAGAAGTCTTCCAAATCTTCAATGTGGGATTCGCCGGTGCCCGCTGGCGAGGTGCGCAGGTGGGCGATCAGCATACCAAACTGGGTTCCCCAGTCGCCAAGATGGTTTTGACGAACGACGTTGTTGCCCTGAAACTCGAGCACTCGCGCGATGCAATCGCCAATGATGGTGCTGCGCAGGTGACCCACGTGCATCTGCTTGGCGATATTTGGCCCGGAGTAATCGACAACAACAGTAGGGCAGGGATGGCTCGCCGAGTCGCGCCGACCGCCGACCTGCAGGCCCAACAGATCATCCTCAACGGCCTCAGCAAGACGACTTCCCAGCCACTCTGGAGCTAGACGGACATTAATAAAACCTGGCCCGGCGATGGAGATTTCAGACGCGATATCTGCCAAAACCGGTCCCACCGCCGTCTTGATCTGCTCCGCGATCTGCCGCGGATTAGCCTTCGTCCCCGTCGTCTCGCTCACCCGCTTCACCAGCCCCATGGCGGCGTTGCACTGATAATCTCCAAACGCCAGATTCTGGGCGGGAGTTACGACAGGCTCAGCTTCAAAGCCAAAAGCAGTATGGATAGCGACGCGAAAAGCGTCGGATAGCTGGTGGATAATGGGTTTCATAAGTGAAGCTGATTACATTAAGATGAGCGTGCCATATTCATGAATGCTATTTACATGGCCAACTTCGAAAATCTACGGGGTTTGTAGCGGATAATCCTATGAGTTCGGTTCTGCCTACAAATTAAATTGACCTACGATTTTTTATAGTTACATAATGTGCCTTAACAAGCAGTTCAATGACGGGGAGCTTCATACTATGATCAATTTTCTAAGGCTTGCGGTCGGAGCCGCTTTGATTTGCGCCAGCGTCCTGCTACCACTGTCCACCCATGCTCAAGACGATGGATGGTCGGTGGCGACCCCGCTTAATTCCTCTCCGGCGGTGCCGGTAATGGATTCAGAACCACGTATCGCCACAGACAATGCGGGGCATCTTGTTGCCGTATGGGTGCGTCCGTACAGGGGAGCAATTTACGCGTCACTGAGCGCGAATTCGGGCACCACCTGGACGGAACGATTTCCGATCTACACTTCGGAACACCAAGATATTACTTATGCGGATGTCGCATACCTGGGGAATGGGAAATGGTTGTGTGCGTGGACGAATGACTGGGAAGCATACGTTGCTGATTCCACAGACAACGGCGAAACCTGGGGTGAACCGCGAAGAATCGATAAAGCATTGCCTGATACAACTATGGAGCAATTCATCAGATTGGCCAACGATTTAAATGGAAACGTAATCGTCATGTGGAGGGCTTCAAATTACCCTATATGGCCGGCCCCGGCTGAAACGGTGTCCTATGATTACGGTCAAACATGGACAACGCCGGAAGAACAGGATGGCGGCGCTGAATTTTACGACGAGGGCTATCGTCATGCTGCCCTTTCCGATAATGGGAAGTGGTTCCGTGCTTGTTACGCGGGGCGAAGCTATACCCACGGCACGGACGACAACTTGCCTGATCGTATTGTTGTGGATGTTTCTTCAGACAAGGGAACTTCATGGACAAGACATAATGTCGTTTTTGTCCCAAGAACTTTAGATCCCAACAACCGGCCCATCATAGCAGATTTACGCGCGGCGGGCGATGATGTGGTAATTGCGTGGTTTTACTATGAAACGGTCTTTAGTTACGACAACGTTCCGCTTCACCAGGCTTATGTCAGCACCAGCTCAGATGCCGGGGAAACCTGGAATACGGCGCCAATTGGTGAAAAGAACACGCGGATAGATTCCATGAAGTTAGCCGATGATGACTCCGGAAATTGGGCGCTTGTGGTAGATAGTTTCACCCTTAATGCCAAGCCGTATTTCAGTTCTGACAGCGATATTATCTGTTATTTTACAGATGACATCACAACAACTTGGAGCGCCGCAACAATCGTTAGCGCAAATCCAGACATCGAGGAAAATGAACCGGCCATTGCTTCCGACGGCAACGGAGGCTTTGTCGTAGTTCACCAGTACCTGTCAACGGGGGTTCAGCCGCCGGATTGGTATAATCCGGGAACCGACTTGGTTGTAAGACAGTCGGCAGACGGCGGAGCGAATTGGGAGAACTACCAGTTTATTTCGTTCGACGCCCTTGAAGGTGATGACAGTGACCTGTCAATGCAGTCTGGCGACGGCTCTACCGTCTTGGCTGCCTGGGCAAGGGGGACGGACACCGGATTAGACAAACTGCCAACCACGCAAATTTTCTTTGCGCGTTCCGAAGAAGGCGGCACAAGCTGGAGCGAGTCTATGCCCGTGTTATCTCACATGGAGTCCCTATATTATGGTAATCATTCCGCGCCGACCGTTGTCTATAACGGCCTCGGTCGCTGGCTTATCCACTGGAAGACCGATACGGGTGGCAGGCTGTCTGTAATATCGACGGACGACGGCATGACCTGGAGTCCTGTTAAAGCATTTTACGGAGAAATTGCCGCGTCCAACCGAACGGGAATGTTGCTGACAGCCGGCACAACCGCCGGCTCCTCGCAGGTGCAGGTACGCAGGAGCACGGATGCGGGAGTCAGCTGGAGCCAGCCTATAGATACGGTTGCGCCTGGCGCCGCCCACATTACCCACAGTGGTAGATCTGACTGGTTAATGGTGGGTTCTGATTCCGATATCTTCAGTTCCAGCGATGATGGCCTGAGCTGGTCGCAGGCGGGCGGTCTGGCGCTTGATCAGAATTCAACCATAACACAAGTTACATCTGATCATAAGGGTATCATTGTCGCCGTTGGCCTTCATTATGTTCCCGCTGCTGGTTATGAAAACAACGAGTGGATTAACGCGGAAATCATTACCCTTAAATCCACTGACAACGGAGAAACCTGGAGTACGCCCATAGTGGCTGGATCCGTTAGGGCGAGCGATGAGGATCCGCCCTCTGACCCCCAAGCGATTCTGCGGCCTCTCGTAGAGGTAAACCCACGAATAACCCATGCGGGCGGGCGACGCTGGGCGGTTGTATGGCAGACAGTGATGCGAGGAAACGAGATAGATTACCGGATCCGACCCAAGGAGTACTCATATGTTGAGATGTCATTGTCTGAAGACGACTGCGAATCCTGGCCATCCTGGCCCGAAACAATTCCTGACTACACCGGAGATAGCATTGGAGAAATAAAACCTACTCTGACCGAGGTTGACGGCACAATTATTGTCGGCTGGGAAACGTTTGTCCCGTACCGGGACGGTACTGCGGAAAGTGTGGCGCTAACACCATCAGGAACTGCCGTTCATGAACTGCGCGATAGAGAGGCGACCGAGAACTCGGAGAGACTTGATACAAATGTACTCTACAGCATAAAACGACTGCCCGCTACCATCACCGCCGCCAGCGATTGGGCGCTATTTGAATAGTTTTCTTTGCTCAGCAACAAAAGTGACGTTTGAAATCCGTGCGGGTACTGATATGATATTGCCTTCGCGCCGAATGCCGAGAGTTCAAACGCATACTGTTTTTCCGTTCAACTTAACTATAGATTTTTTTCAGCGGAGCAGATATGTCCAACTACAAGATTGCGGTACTGGCGGGCGACGGAATTGGCCCGGAGATCGTCGGCGAGACGGTTCGGGTTCTCGAAGCAGCTGGCGAAAAATTTGGTTTCAGCTTCACCTTTACCGAAGCGCTGGTGGGCGGCGCGGCTTATGACGCCACCGGGCACCCCCTGCCACCAGATACACTGGAACTCTGCAAGCAGAGCGACGCCATTCTGTTTGGCGCTGTTGGTGGGCCGCAGTATGATAACATCCAGCCGCCGAGCCTGCGCCCGGAAGTTGGTGCGCTGCTGCCATTACGCAAAGAGCTGGGGCTATTCGCAAACTTGCGTCCGGCAACACTGTTTCCTGCTTTGGCGAGTGTGTCGTCGCTCCGCGCTGACCTGGTGGAAGGCGGGCTCGACATCTTGGTTGTCCGTGAACTCACCGGCGGTATCTATTTTGGACATAAGGGCCGCGAAGACAATGGCAATACGGCCATCGATACATGCGTATACAGCCGCCACGAAATTGAACGCATCATGAAAGTCGGCCTCGCCGCTGCCCGCCGCCGCGGCGGGAAACTGCTGAGCGTAGACAAGGCGAACGTGCTGGAAACTAGCCGCCTGTGGCGCGAAGTGGCCACGGAAATGGCTGCAGAAGCGACTGATGTTCAAGTCGAACATATGCTGGTGGACAATTGTGCCATGCAGCTGGTCCGCGACCCGCGTCAGTTTGACGTTATCGTAACGGAAAATATGTTTGGCGACATCCTGAGCGACGAGGCCAGCATGTTGACCGGTAGCCTGGGCATGCTGCCTAGCGCAAGCCTGGGAGATAAACAAACTGCCGGCGGCAAAGGCACCTTTGGTCTGTATGAACCGGTTCATGGCTCTGCGCCGGATATCGCGGGCAAAGGGGTTGCCAATCCCCTGGCGACCATCCTAAGCGCGGCGATGCTGCTACGTCACAGCCTGGGCGAAGAAACCGCTGCGGCAGCTATGGAGGCCGCTGTAAGTAAAACTTTGGAAAGCGGACTACGTACTGCCGACATTGCCCCCGCCGGAGTATCCCCGATTGGCACAAAGGCTATGGCCGACGCGGTAATCAAGGCGCTTTAGCTTGAGCTGGACTACGGCGGTGTAGCTTTTAGAGCTACACCGCCAGTTCAGAGGGCTTCCCTATTTCGCATTCCGATTCCAGGAGTTCAAGAAACGCATCCACTACCTGAGGATCGAAATGGGATCCGGACAGTGAGCTGATGTGTTTCTTGATTTTGTCGAGCCTCCATCCAGCGCGGTACGGACGGTCAGAGGCCAGTGCGTCCCAAACATCGATCACTGCGAACATACGCGCCGCGAATGGGATGTCAGTTCCGGAAAGCCCTGCGGGATATCCTGATCCATCCCATTTTTCGTGGTGGCAATGAGGGATGTCGAGAGCGGGTTGCAGATAGGCTATGTCTTTAAGCAGATCGTAAGCCAGCAGAGGATGTTGCTTCATTAATCGCCACTCTTCCTCATCCAACGGGCCTGCCTTGTGCAGGATTGCGTCGGGGATGCCGATCTTACCGATATCGTGCAGGAGGGCTCCCCTTCGGATGTGCAAAAGTTCCTCTTCCGTCAGGTTAAATTGACGGGCCAGCACCATCGTGCCCTCAGTTACCCGGACGGTATGATCCTGCGTTTCGCTATCGCGCAGCTCCAGCGCCAGAGCCCAGCCGGACAACGTCGCGTCATAAGCTTCAAGCAGTTCCTCGTTGGAGTTTTCGAGAGCCTGAAGATACATGGTATGCTCGAGCGCAATGCAGGTCTGGCCGGTTAGCGCTTCGATAAAATCCTTATGTTCACTTGTGGCATGGGCGCCAGCCTCGCAGGTTAATTCAATTAACCCCAGAAGTTTGCCTTTGGACAGCAGGGGAATTGCCTGATAATCTCGGTTGTTTTCTTCTACGCCGTCCGTGACAGAAAATGAAATGGAGTGAAGCAATACCGGCTCGTGAGATTGGATTGCCTGCTTCCAGACTTCGGCTGAGGGTGCCAGGCGCAGTGCGTGGTTTAACGGCCCTGCATCGCCGGCTACGGCCGCACAATAATCATCCTGTTCGTCCGCTTCTGCCACATGGATAGCTGCGGAGGCGGCCCCCAGCGTCTTCACGGCCTCTTCGGCCACCACCTCAAGGGCTTTGGGCAGGTCTTCGGCCAGGATGGCCGTGTCAATTCGTTTAAGAGAGGCGAGTTGCTTAATTTGCTGGTCCAGCGACGCCTCTACCTGGGTTCGCCGGCTTATCTCTTCGAGGAGACCCTGATTCAACTGGGTCATGCCGGCAGCTTTGAGGTGTGCCGCCTGGGCAAAATGAGTGGCGACGGTTAGCGACATTACCGCAAGAAACCCCGCATAAAGAACAGCTGCCGCAAAAACCTGGGCGTTTTGCTCTCCTGGTCCAATTTGCGCCAGCCCGTGCCAGAGGACCAGGTTTGCGGTCAGACTTCCCAGTCCAATAGCCGCATTGAACCAGAGTGGGCGAAGGGAACGGATGGGATCATTCCATGCCGCCGTAACCAGGTAACCGCCGAGAATAATAAAGCCGATGCCGCGATCGATGGATTGATTACTGAGGCCAGCCAGGGTATTGGAAAGGCTGATCCATCCATAACCGAAAACCATTGAACCGCATAAGGCCACAAAAGCGGACCGGAAACGAAACGCGTGCCGGTATCCTATAAATTGAATCGCTATACCGGTCAACAGGAAGCAGAGGGAATCCCCAATAGTAATCAGGGCGGCTCCGGATGCGACTTCAGGGGCGACTCCCATTGTTCTAGAGGCAATCTGGCAAATGGCCAGAACCTCCAGCGCCAACCCGGCAAATACGGAACCGGTATTTAGTCTGAATGCCCTAAGCAGGAGCGCAACTCCGCATAAAGAAAACCCAAGTCCCGGTCGTGAAACAGGAGCGGTAAAAAACTCAAACAATGCGGCTTCTGGCAGGGCGCGTAGCATACTAATCCCGCCATAAACGGAACAGTAAACTCCGGCGGCAGCCAGGCCGATACGCATCATTTGCGTTTCTTGTATTTGAGGCTCATGCTTAGAGCCTAATCCCAAACCCATATTTCCGTGATAACCTTTGTTGGCGCTGTCGCTTTTTTACTGGGACCTGCGTACGGAATAGTAGATTAACACCGCCCAGATAACGACTAACCATTATTAAGAGGAGTTCAATCAACTAATAAATTTGACAAGCTTATAAATAATGCCTGGGGTGTTCTGATGAGCAAAGTTGATAAAATTGAACTAGGGCTTATTGTTTTTGCGACTGCTGTCGCAGTGGCCGTGGCGGAAATGCTTCCAAGAGAACTGGCCGTTGGAGAGGTTGCGCTCATCGCATCCGCGCTGCTTTTGGCTCAGGGGCTTGCCCGTGATCTATGGTTGAAGTATGGGCACAAGCGCTCATGCCCCGTCCCTGCAGACCAGGTAGAACCCAGCGGCCGGGCGCCAGCAGCCACCTGCATGTGCGTGGAATCAAGCATTGGCATTTTCGGAGTGGTTGCCGGCGTTCTGGCGCTGTTCAGTGGAGCCGGCAGCACCATAAACCTGTCCAAATTCTTCTGGCCAGCTACAGTATTGCTTGTTGGACTTGCGGGGTTCTCAATGAAAAGTCTGGTAATCGACTGGAAATCTCGCCGCATACGTCGGGAATCGGACCATCGGGCGGTGCGATTTGGGAAATGACATTTTTAAAGGAAAATCCATAATCTATTTTGTTCTACTCCCCGTTTGCCTGTTGGTTGGCACTGCTGCTGCTCAGCCTGTTGATTCCCCACCCGCTGCGTACCAGGCCCTTATCGCCGCGCCGGCATATGAGACGCCGGGGACAGTATTAACCACGAGGCTGATTCCCGGCCAGCCGCTGTCTGGACTGGGCTATCAAATTGCACCCAGAGCAGACCCGGCGGGAATGCTTTACCAATTCCGAATCGACACAGATTACGGGACCTTTGAGCCGCAAAGCCTGCAAATGATGCGCGTGCGGCTGACAGAACTTCGCGCGCTGGCGCGGCTGCGGGAACTATCAGAAGAACCCCTGTTCATCCAGGGAATGGGCAAGCAGCTGGAGAAAACCGCGGTGGCAACGGGCAAGGCCCTGATGAGCCCCATAAAAACAATCAAGCAGATTCCTGGCAGTATTAAAGAGTTTACCGGCGACATCCAGGCTCAGCAGGCTGTGGGGCAAGTGTATGGCGAATCCGGAACACCGGCCCACGCGCAGGTAAAGCGTGAGCTGGCGTCGCGCCTGGGCGTCGATCCTTATACGGATAATCAGCCGCTGCAGGATCTGCTGAACGAAGTTGCCCGAAATCAAAATCGCGGCCGGCTTGTCGCCTCCATCGGAACATTTATGGTGGGGGGCGCAGGCATAGCCATGGGCGCGGCGGAAATGAATCAGGACTTCCAGTCATTAATCCGTGATAAATCCGCCGCGCAGCTTCAGGTGGACAACCACACGGCGCTGCTGCGGATGGGATGTTCCGTGGCTTCGGTGGAACAGTTTCTTGTAAAGCCCGGTTATACGGCGTCCAACTGCACGGCTATCGCCCGCGCGGTTAGTTCTCTTGCCTCGGTGAAAAACGTTTGCG
>JBBSQY010000015.1:0-69768 GCA_038243585.1 Candidatus Sumerlaeales bacterium
GCCCAGGCGCGGCGTTAATCAGGGTAATTTCAACCTCATCCTGATCCACGTCTTCCCGATCCCCTTCTAATACCACGACTTTTGGATTAGCGGCATCTTCACTGGGGGTTACGAGAATTGTATATTGCTCGTCGTCGTCATCAAATTTTAATTGTTCGGTAGTCTTTAGCTGACGGCCGTCCGCCAGATTAAGGACAATTGTTTTATCATCTTGTTGCGGCATGGTTTTAAACGGGGTTACCTGATTATAAGCGACATCACTAAATAGCGTGGTGGCACCTATAGATACGCTTACTGCCGGGGCCGTCGGCACCGCGTGTATCAATCGTACGTTAACCTGATTGGAATTTTGCGCGAACACTGGAACAGTCGTTAGCATCAGGGCGAACAGCAGGCCCGCTGATGTTTTTTTCATGGGAAGTCTCCTATAGTTTTTTATTGCTCAACTAAACAACATGCAATGGCCGTGCCTGACAGAATTTTTATGCAGTTTCAGGTCCAGAGGCCCAAGGACTATTTAACTCGTCTCACACATCGTCCCTTGAGATTGTTCAGGTTGAATTTCTATGATAGGACCATGCTAATCTAATTGGGCTAATTTGTGATGAAGTATCTCTGGTTAATGTTTTTTGTCTGTCTATTCGGACTTATTGCCCAGGTAAAACTGGCTGATCCGCTGGAAAATCCGTTTGCAGACGGTAGCCTGGCGTGTTTTCCCATGCCCCCTGCACGCGAGCGCGCTGAGCCGCCGCTTTTACCAGCTCCAGTGTTGACGCACATTCCCCCGCTGGCCAATCCGGTCCAGGTTCAGGCAACCAGCATTGAAATTCTTGACCCCAGGGGTGCCACGGGCTTAATGGTGGAAACCCGGCAGGCGGATAATATTGATTGGGGGCTGCCGCGGTCTCTGCCAATAGATGCGCCGCGGGATCTTAGTTATGCAGCGGAACCACGGATTGTCGCGCCTGTTCCAGTCAATGTTCCGGCGCCGGCGCCGGTGCTCGGCGACGTGCTTGACCTGACCGAACTAGCAAATCAGCGTGCCGACGCATGGCACCCGGCCCTGGAAAAATGGCAGAGCGACCTGACGATATTGACGATGGCTATAAAGGCTGACGCTGGCAGCCAGCCCATGACGTCTGCTCCGGAGCCCGCTCCTGCTGCCGTTGCCGCGGCTGTGGATTATGGCGGCTTTTACCCGGTACCGGATGCGCAACCCTTGGAGATGGCATCCCTGAAACCGAAACAGCTGGTTTCTCCCCCCCAGACTTCCAGTCCTAATCTTTATCTTCCAGATGGAGCCCTCGATGAGGAGGGTGCAATGATGACGCTAATCAAACCGGAATTGCGAATTTACGAGTTGCCGGATGAGGGTTCGGCATCGGCGCCCCGGATATTAAAGTCCGGGGAAAACATCAGGCCTCTTACGCGGTTGCGCAACGCAGAAGGTCATGACTGGATCAAGCTGTCTGTGGACGAAAAATCCTGGTGGGCGCAGGCGGAGTATTTTATCCGAGTTGACCCTCGAAACCGGAGGCAGTTTCCAGAAGGCAACCTGGCGGTAGGCGAAGAGCAGGTGGACAAAGACTCGGCGCTGCCTGTCGATTACCATCCGGATGACCTTACGGATATCGAAGGCGAATATACCTTTGGCGCAAAAAATGTGCAGGTGCGACGGGATGTCGCTGAAGCTCTAGAACGCATGGCGACTGCTGCGAAAGAAGATGGTTTTAAGATTCGGGTATTTTCCGGTTTCAGAGATTTTGCCTACCAGAAGCGTCTGTACCTGGATGCGGTCGACAAGAACGGTCCTAAGCAAAACGGAACAGCCGCGCCGGGCTATAGCGAACACCAGCTTGGGACGACTGTGGACATCTGTAATGACAGCCGCCGCACAATCCTGAGTGGTACGTTCGGCGAAACCCCCGAGGGGCGGTGGCTCCATGAGAATAGCGAGCGTTTCGGTTTCAGAAAATCCTATACCAAAGAAAACACGGATCAGGTGGGGTATAAACCGGAGCCCTGGCATTTCAGATATGTTGGAATCGCAGAAAAGAAGAATAGTAGAGATGTAGCGCGCCGTTAATGTTGCGCTCTTTTTCCCTAAAGTAATTCCTATTTTTATTGAGGTTCCCGACCAATGTTTCAATATTCTTTAGCTGCGCTTACCCTGGCTTTTTTTGGCATTGCCATGCCCGTAAGTGCTACGGCCCCGCCGCACCAGGTTGCAACGGTGGTCATTCATGGATTTAGTCCCAGCGGTTCTGTGACCTCCGGAGTTTTTGGCAGTGACAAAGACGGTGGTTACATGGCTGACATCGCAGAAACCCTGCGCCTGCCGACCGGCGATGCTTTTCCGATGGCTCCGAATCAACTGGCTTACACGACCTATTACGGCGACCAATACCCGTCTTACTATACCCAACGCGACATTGCTGATCTTGAGAGCATTGAGGTACGTGAAGGGACCGGGGTTCCGGTTTATGCCGCCATAGTGGCGAAATATGCCAAAGAGGTAATGCGCCGCAGCGGTGCATCTCAGGTTAACCTGTTAAGCGTAGCTTTGGTGGACTTATCGGGCGCTATATTATTGAAAAAGATGTGGAGGCGCTGGCGAGTTCCGGCAAGATCGCTCGATGGGTTTGCGTCGATGGAGTGGTAGCGGGCAATTTCGCTGCGACTTATGGTGGTGCCCTTGCCGAGAATTTCTTTAACGTGTACTTCGCCGGAAAATCCATAGATTATGCACAGATGAATTACGAGTGGGTACGTACGCGACTTCATGATCCGAGGGACAGTTCCAATTCCAGTTTTTATGGAGATTTTCCAACTCATTTCTGGCTGGCAGCGGATGACAACGCTTACGCAAAATTCGTAACGAATTTCAGCAAAAGAGCCAATGATGGGGTAGTGCTTGTTGAGGATGGCATACTTAGGAATCTGCCACCCGAGTCGCGTTACCTTGGCCTCTCCCCCACGCGCAGCGTCATTCATGCAACTCATGAAGGCACAAAAACAAACACTGGAATTCAGGCAGGCCTGGCGGCTGGACTTACCGGACGCAAACGTGTAAAGATCACTCTGGAAACGGTGCGGGTCCTGACGGAGTTTGATGGCGGAGACAGAGGCGACGGAGAATACGTTTTCGGGGTGAAAGTCTTTTCTCCCACCGCCCAGACGGCTTACAGTATCACTCAGCCAATCCATGAACTGCGAGCGGAGGATAACAGCTTCCCGTTCTTTACCATGGCAAGGGAAGCGATCTACACGGTTAACGAGGTGTGGTTCGACGACATGATTCTGGACGGGGAAACGCAGCTGCGTCTGGAGACCAATGTGGATGAAGTCGATGGTAGCGCAATCTATCAGATCACTGAAGACAGCGGTGAAGTGTTACAATCTCTTGCCGACACAACAATAACCGTCAGCACAACAGCCGCACAGTCGTATCTGCTGGAGACGGCTGACTGGCAGGCGATCATTCGTGTGGATACGGTGGATTACCCTGACTTCCAGGAGATCGTTCGGCAAAACGCCGCCGCGAATTGGGCGCTGTACGAGTAAGTCCGGCAGGTGAAGACTTTGCGGAACCGCAAGGAAAGTAAAGACCTGGCGCGTGTGCCCTAGTTTCGTGTCCAGGTTTCCAAACGAATTTTGTCGGGAAGGATCTTTTCGCCGCTGAACTGCGCTTTGAGTTTTTGCGCGGCAGGGTCTTCTTTAAGATAGGGAATGGAACCTGTGCGGGTCCAGGAGCCGGGGGGATCGGTCGCGGCAGGGTCGTTTACGGCGGCGGATGGCGGCCACTCCGGTGCGCGGCTGTGACGAATTATAATTAGTTGGTTCACGGAAGTCATTGCGGCGGGCTGCTTAGGCTGAAGGAGAATGTCGTTTGTTCCCCGCGTGGCAATCCGCTGTTCCAGATCATACCGTATCATAGCCATGGATTTAAACGGCAGATAAACGGCATCTGCTCCGATGTTTTTATCTGCAACGTTCATGGATGCCGCGGCTATTTCGTCTGCCGGTACCTCGTATGCCCAGTTAGTGGTCTGCCGGAATGCGAGCATGGACAGAAGACCGGCCACATGCGCAGTTATGACTGCGATGAGGATTGACCTGCGATAGCGGAATTTACTGGCTGGAATAACCACAAGCAGAGTCAGCCAGGCGAACCCGCAAAGAGCAACACGAGGCGGCAAAAAGCTATACATGGGACCGGGGAGAAACAGGACGCCAACCATGACGCCTGCGAGGAGCATCAATATGCTGAGCATGGTCAGGTGGAGGTATACTTCGCGGCTGGGTTCCGTGGCGGACTTTCTGGAAAACAGCCCGGCTAATGCAGCTGAGGCGGCGAGAACTAAAAGCATCGGTGCCATGATGAGTCCAGCAACGGACCAGGGCGGCAGACCATCGGAAACCGCGAGCGTCCATGCAAGAAAGCCGGCGTTTTTAATGAGGCGCATAGGCGTGACTATGGCCGCGCCATCCCACCGGCTTGGCAGATCGGTGGTTAGCTGAGACAGCAAAATTGGCAACCACAAGACCAGGAAAAGAAGCCCGGGCAGTGCGAGCGCGGCCAAGTTTTTCCACTGCCTGCGGGAAATGAGCGTCAGTGTGAAAGGGATGAGTCCAGCGACGGCTACCAGCGCAGCGGCATAGTTGGTGAGGAAAAGTGTGGCTCCGAGCAGACCAACCACCGCGCAGTTTCTCGGACAGGGTTTTCGAGTAGCCGCGCCTAAAGCCCAAAAACAGCAGGCCCATAGAAACGTAACTAGGGCGTAGTACCGGCCAAAATAACCGCAAAATACAAGAAATGGCGATGAGGCGATGGCTAGAGCCGTCAGGCGGGACGGGTATGCTTGCAGCCACGTTTTGAGCGCGCACAGAAACACGAAAACAGACGCTCCCATAAGACAAGATGAAAGAATGCGCAATCCATACAGGGAATCTCCTGCCACGTTAAACCAACCCCACGCGAGCAGGAAATAAAGCGGAGGATGAACGTCCTGTAGCAGCATTTTAAAGAGGTATGGGAGGGTCGATCCTGCGAAGTAAAACGTTGACGCTTCGTCGTGAAAGATGGGGCGGATTAACGCCAGCAGAAAGCACAACCACGCGGTTATCCCTCCAGCAATAATGGCCGGGCTAAAGGTCAGCATACTCTTATGCAGTTTTGTCATGCCTCAACTGATGGTGATTCAGGTTGCCCGGTAAAGAAGTATCCGCGGTCGTATTGCCTAATGTTTACACAGGCAATACGACCACGGAACTTTAGGGTTACAGCGTGGGCTTTTCCTTGTGCCATTCCGTAGACTGTTCGAAGGCGTGGGCGACGGTGAAGAGGCGACCATCTTCAAACGCGGGGGCAATGAATTGCAGACCGATGGGCAGTTTGCCTGCGGTGAGTCCGCAGGGGATGGATATGGCTGGAACTCCCGCAAGATTTACGCTGATCGTATAGATGTCGCTCAGGTACATCTCGACAGGATTGGACGTTTTTTCGCCGAAGCGGAAAGCGGCTGTGGGCGTTGTCGGCCCGGCGATTATGTCGCATTTCTCAAAAGCTTTATCGAAATCTGATTTGATCAGGGTACGCACTTTGAGAGCCTTGAGGTAAAAATCCTCGTAGAATCCGGCGCTCAGGGCGTAGGTGCCCAGCATGATTCGGCGCTTTACTTCCGCTCCGAAACCCTGGCTGCGGGTGCGGCTGAACATATCGATTACGTTGTCTGCCTCGGCGCGAAAGCCGTAATGCGCACCATCGTAACGGGCGAGGTTGCTGCTGGCTTCGGCGGTGGCGCACAGGTAATAGGTGGCTACCGCGTATTTACTGTGGGGAAGGTCAACTTCCACGGTTTCGGCGCCGAGGGATTCCAGTTGGCGAATTGCTGCCTGAACGCTGTCGCGCACATCGGCGTCCGCGCCCTCACCGAAAAATTCTTTCGGAAGGCCCACGCGTAGGCCCTTGATGTCACGACCGATGAAGCTGGTGTAATCGGGAATTTCGACGTTAGCGCTGGTAGAGTCCATCTTATCATGGCCGGCCATGGCGTTGAGAAAAAAAGCAGCGTCTTCGACGTCGCGGGTTAGTGGCCCGATCTGATCAAGGCTGGAAGCGAAGGCGACAAGGCCATACCGGGAAACCAGACCGTAGGTGGGTTTCATGCCGACCACGCCGCACAGGGCCGCGGGCTGGCGAATAGAGCCGCCGGTATCGCTTCCGGTGGCCATCACGCACATATCCGCTGCGACCGCCGCCGCGCTGCCGCCGCTGCTGCCGCCGGGGATGCGTTCCAGATCCCAGGGGTTTGCAGTTTTCTTCATGCTGCTGTTTTCGGTGCTGGATCCCATGGCGAACTCGTCCATGTTGGCCTTGCCTACAAACACTGCCCCTTCGCCGCGGAGGCGCGCGACCACTGTGCCGTCATAAGGCGGGATGAACTTTGAAAGAATTTGAGAAGAACACGTGGTGCGGGTTCCATTGGTACACATATTGTCTTTGATGGCGAGGGGAATGCCTGTGAGCGGCAACACATTATCGCCGGAGGCAAGGCGGGTGTCCGCTGCTTCGGCCATGCGGAGAGCGTCGCTTTCCATCACCGTCACATAGGCACCCACGCGATCTTCAACCTGGGCGATGCGGGCGAGCACGCTTTTGGTAATTTCGACACTGGAGACTTCCCGTTTGTTGAGCATGTCGCGCAGTTCATGAGCAGTTTTGGAGCAGAGTTCCATGGTTCCCTATCTTTATGTTACAAATGACAAATTCGTGGTGCGCTTCGCGTGAAAACTAAGTTGGCCATACCTGATCCGGGATTATTAGAAAGGTTAAACTCTCTGAAAATCCCGCAGCATATGGCTTATGACTTCGTAATTCGTAATTCGTGATTTTCTTCACTTAATCTCCCGCGTCCCTTCGAGAAAGGCCGGATCGCTGATGAACAGGTTGCCGGATCTTACCAGTTTCCCGTTGATGGCGTCGGTTGCCTGCATGGGCTTTTTATCGGGGGGCTGTACCGCGGTTATCAGCAGGTAGCCGTCTCCCACTTTTATTACGAAACCCCTGCCTTTAATAAGCGTTATCACCTGCCCAAACTCAACATCGTCTGAACGGCCACCGTCTATTTCCATGGAAGCGGTCAACAGACCGTCGGGGTCTTCGTAGTATTCCGCACTGATAATCTTCCATGCGCGCCCGTGGAGAAAGCTGAACGCGCCCGGCCATGGCTGGAGGCCCTTGATGCGAAAAATGAGGGCGTCACGTTCCATGCTCCAGTCCAGTAGGCCGTCCTGTTTGGTCATGAGGGGGGCGTAGGTGGCTTCGGCGTCATTCTGGGGGGTGCTTATAATCTGCCCCTCGGCCTCTATCTTATCCAGCACGTTCAAAAGAACTTCTCCGCCGGTGACGCTGAGGAGGTTGCTAAGGCTCGCGGTGTCGTCGTCGGGGAAGATCTCCACCTGCTCGAAAGCGATAATATTGCCAGTGTCCAGCCCCTCGTTCATCTGCATTATAGTGACGCCGGTGTAGCGTTCTCCATCAATGACGGCCCGCTGAATGGGGGCCGCGCCGCGGTATTTTGGCAGGATGGAGGCGTGAAGATTAATGCAGCCAAAGCGGGGCAGGTTCAGGATTTCCGCTGGCAGAATCCGACCGTAGGCAGCCACGACTATGATATCAGGACTATACATGGACAACATCTTGTCGAAACCGGCACCTTTAATTTTTTCCGGTTGCAACACAATCAGGTTGTGTTCCAGCGCGAGCTCTTTAACGGGCGGATGCTGGGTCCTCTGACCGCGACCAACGGGACGATCAGGTTGGGTAACGACTGCGGATATGGTATGTTTTCCAGATTCAATGAGGCGCTTGAGCGGCGGTACCGCAAAACCGGGGGTGCCCATGTAGATGATATTCAAAACAGTAAAACCGCCTTTCGTGCCGACGCATGCCCCGTCTCTGCCTATTAAAAACGCGAGGATTCCTTGCAGGTCGACATTTTGCTACACCATATACGGGTCTGGAGTCACATTTGCCGTTTTGATGTGTAAAAAAGCCAGGCGTATACGGGCGCACCTGACGGAAAGCTCCGGGAGAGTTTAGTTTATATGAAAAAGAAAATACTGTTTGTTTCCAGCGAAGTCGCTCCGTTTGCAAAGACGGGGGGCCTGGCGGATGTGGCGGGGGCGCTGCCCATGGCGCTGGAAAACCTGGGGATGGATGTTCGGGTGGCGATGCCGGGACACGCAGCTAATCACTACGGAAAAGAAACTCCCGTGCCGGTGTTGCCTCGCTTGCACGTTCAGGTAGGTTCCCGAACTCATGCGACCAGCGTTTCTTCAGTGACAATGCCTCACTCCGGCGTGCCGGTTTATTTTATCAATAATCCGGAGTTTTTTGATCGCCCGGGGCTGTATCAGGAGGGAGGCTTGGATTATCCCGACAACGCAGAACGCTTTGCTTTCTTCTGCAAAGCTGTGATCTGGATGGTCAAGGGTCTGAACTGGATTCCGGATGTCATTCATTGCAACGACTGGCAGACCGGTCTGCTGCCGGTGATGCTCAAAACGGACGCAGACATGCTCCGTGATCCTGAGTTGCAGTCCATCAGGACGGTTTTGACGATTCATAACCTGGCTTATCAGGGGCTGTTTCCGCCGGCGGCCATGGCCGCCATTGGGCTATCACCTACGCTTTTTCATCCTGGTGCGATGGAATTTTATGGGTCGGTTAATCTGTTAAAGGGAGGTCTGCTTACTGCCGACACGTTGACGACGGTCAGCCCCACCTATGCCCGAGAAATCCAGACTAAGGAATTTGGGGCGGGTCTGGAGGGCGTATTGCGCGACAGAGCAGCCGACCTGCACGGGATACTCAACGGTATCGACTACGGACAGTGGAATCCGGAGACGGACACCTATCTGGAAGCTGGTTACAGTCCCGAGGATTTATCCGGGAAGACAAAATGTAAAACCAACCTTCAAACTGAGCTGGGGCTGAAGCCTGAACCGCGAACGCCGCTGATGGTGATGATCTCGCGCCTGGATCCGCAAAAGGGGCTGGATATCCTGTTGCCGCTGCTGCCCGAACTGATGAAACGGGACGTTCAAGTGGCCGTCCTGGGAACGGGGCTGCCGGAGTATCACGAGGCCCTAACGGCGGCGGCCCAGGCGCATCCCGGACAGATGGCGGTCGTTTTAAAATTCGATAACGGTCTGGCCCACCGCATGGAGGCTGGTGGAGATCTATTCCTGATGCCGTCGCGCTTTGAACCTTGCGGGCTGAACCAGCTCTACTCCCTGCGGTATGGAACGCTGCCGGTGGTTCGCCGAACGGGCGGCCTGGCGGACTCGGTGGAGCAGGTTTCGGATAACGGCCAGAGCGGGACAGGCTTTGTATTCGACAAGTACACTGGCGCAGCATTGCTAACAGCGATAGATGAGGCCCTTCAAATGTTTAAGAAGGTGCCGACGTGGGAATCAACTCAACGGCGAGCAATGGCGAAGGACTTTAGCTGGACGGCGTCTGCGAAGTTGTACGCGGACCTTTATGAGACTTTGCTACCGTAGCCGCTCTGGGAAGTTTAATATTAGTGCTGTTAATGAGCGCTCAACTATAAGGTTAAACCCGGAAACGGGTGAATGCGTGTGAGACATATTAATTTGCGATCAAGGTATCCGCTGCGCCGCAACTTTAGATTAAAGTTCGGGAAGCCCCTTATGAATGTTTGTAATTTGCGCATCTAAACTACTGCCTGGGGGGACTGTACTTGACAGAATTTTATTTTAACATTGATGTGCTGGGCATCGGCGCGTGCAATCTGTCCTGTCCATCCTGTCCTGTGGGAAACTCTCGCGAGGTGAAGAACCCGAAGGGGTTGATGGAGCGGGAGCTTCTGGATCGCATCCTGACTAAAGGTCAGGGCGAGTGCGAACTCGTTGGCGTCGGTTTATATAACTGGACCGAGCCGCTGCTCCACCCTCGTCTCGATGAACTTGTTGGGGTTGTGCATGCTCACGGACTACCTTGTGATCTAAGTTCAAATCTGAACAATATGCGGGAAGTTGAGAAGGTGTTGCGGCAGAATCCTCGCTCGCTAAGAATTTCGAATTCCGGATTTACCCAGGAGCTTTACGGGGTGTCTCATCGTGGCGGAAACATTGAAACGGTGAAACAGAACATGAAGGAACTTCTTAAGCTTAAGAACGAAATGGGCAGTACCACACTGATCGAACTGCATTATCACCGCTACAGAGACAACCTGGGCGACGAGATGTTAATGCGGGAGTATTGTGCAGAGCTGGGCATTGGCCTGGTGCCGGTTTTGGCTTTTTTTACGCCCGTGGAGAAAGTGGTAGCTTACCTGGAGAATGACCCTTCCCTTGCTACCGTAACCGATGCGGATCGTGACATTATGGGAAAACTGCTTCTTCCACTGGAGCAGGCCATGGAAATTGTAAAGCCTTATGCAGGAAAGGCCTGCCTGCTGCAGGAGGCACAAATTACGATCGATTTTCGTGGTGCTGTGCAACTCTGCTGCGCGACGTACGATTCAAATGCCTATACGTTGTGTGATTATCTGACTACTCCGCTGGCAGACATTCAGGGTATGAAGTATGAGAGCAGCATGTGTACCAAGTGTCTGAGCCATGGAATTCACGTATATTACACCGCCGGCACGGGCGACCTGAACAAGGCCGCGGCCGAGAGGGCTCCGGAAGAGCATCGTCAAATGATGTTAAACCTACCATCATACGTGACCGCGTAGCCTGTAACAAAATCGACCGAAAACTTCGAGTGGAACTTAAATCCCCTATCCGTGAGATTCACATATTAAGGTCGTCCCAAAACTGGAAATAGTTCATTGTAGAGCGTGATTCCCACGGGTACTCCCCTGAATTATTCCGCATAACTTCCTTGAATTAGCCGAAACGGCATTTTACCTTTTTGCAATGCTTTTTGATAGTCTCCAATTTGTCATATTTTTTATAATTGTCTATGGCGTCTACCTGTGCCTCAGGCATCGTGGGCAGAACATCTTCCTGCTTTTGGCCAGTTATATCTTTTACGGGTTCTGGAGCTGGAAGTTTTTAGCATTGCTCGTGGCCACGCAGGTTATTGATTATCACATTAGCCGTGGCCTGGTGCGCTTGGAAGACCCAGGCAGGCGGCGTAAGCTGATGTGGCTGAGCGTAGCTGTGAACATGGGCACGCTCGGATTTTTCAAGTATTTCAACTTTTTTACTGAAAACCTACAGGGTAGTCTGAACCTGTTGGGTTTGCCAGTTTCCGATGTAACGTTATCTGTTGTGCTTCCGGTGGGAATCTCATTCTACACGATCCAGGAGATGACCTACATCATAGACGTTTACAGGCGGCGGGTAAAACCCGCTGACAAGTTTATTGATTTCGCCCTGTTCGTATCGTTTTTTCCGCAGCTTGTAGCCGGCCCCATCGAACGGGCGGAACGTCTGCTGCCGCAAGTTCAGTCGCCTCGGAAAATCCATCGAGTAGATCTCATCGAAGGCGGTTGGCTAATCTTCTGGGGTCTGTTCAAAAAGGTCTTTATCGCCGATCGAATTGCCATGCTGTCTGACACCGTATTTTCCGCGCCGGAGGCCGCAGCAGGACCAATGGTTCTTTTAGGAGCCCTTGCCTTTACCATTCAGATATACGCGGATTTCTCTGGTTACTCGGATATGGCGGTAGGACTTGGCAGGCTGATGGGCTTTCACCTTATGTATAATTTCAAACTGCCCTTTTTCGCTACTTCGCCGTCAGATTTCTGGCGGAGATGGCACATAAGCCTGTCACAGTGTCTTCGGGACAATTTATACATCCCCCTTGGCGGAAACCGGTTCGGCTTTCCGAGGGAGGCATTGGCCTTAATGGTGACAATGCTTATCGGGGGCTTATGGCACGGTGCCCAATGGCATTTCGTGCTGTGGGGGGCTTATTGTGGGGGGTTGCTCGTGCTGGAACGAGTATGGCGACGCAGCAGATGGGGGAACATACTGGTTCGCCCCGGACATTCCGCGTCCTCCATTTCTCAGGCTGCGCATATCGCTGTCATGTTTCCGCTAACCATAATTGGCTTCCTCATTTTCCGGGCCGAAAATTTGACCGACATTAAGCTGCTTTTGGGCAATATTTCGGTGGGGTGGAGCAATGCGGTTGTATATGTGCCCCAAGTGAAGGAATTGCTCATCTGCACGTGGCTGCTGGCAGCTTACCAGTTGGCACACCATGTATCCGATGATCGATTTATCCTCTTCCGAATGCCATGGCCTCTCCGAACGGCCCTGTATGTGGCCATGTATTTACTGATATCTCTGGGAGCACCGCATGACGCGCGAACTTTCATCTACTTTCAGTTCTGAGAGCTTTGCCATCGTTTCCAGCAGGAGCGCAAACTGGAGAATCTGTAACGGCCTGGTAAAACAGAGGGCGAACGATTGTGCTGCTTCTAGAGTGATGGTCATAAGTTTGACCGCTGACCAATCATCAAGAAAGGCTGCAGGTCTCAGTGGTAATTAGACGCTGGGCCGGGCTTCCTGTCGCGGCACTGACCGCTGCAGCTAGTATTTTCCTCTTTGAAACCAGCTTCGTGTGGCAGTATCGTCATCATTTTTGGGACGCAAATTATATCTTGCTCGAAAAAAAGCGAGAGAGGCTTACGCAGGCGCAAAAGCCAGATGACATTGCCATTCTTGGATCGAGCAGGTTTTATCATTTACAGCCTGGTGCAATTGCAGACCTGGTAGGAAACGGCGCGAGAGTCAGTAACTACTCCTGGGCCTATTGCGGAGTCGAGGCTTATGAATCTATGCTTCGGGGCTTGCTCACCGCGGGGAGAGCGCCGCGTACGATTCTTGTAGACGGTTGCCCCGAAATTTGCAGTTTCCCTTCCCGGCTTTTAACTGCCAGAGACTCGGAGGAGTACAGAACTCGTCTTGCAGTCACGGTACCGTTCAGAGCCGGAATTCAAACGGCGGTTGGCCAAAATGCGTGGAATGTCGCCTGGGATCTATTTGCGTACCATGTGACACCTCCCAGCACCGTGTACCGAGAGAAGGTAAAGGCTGGTCTAACCACACTGCTAAAGACCCGGGAATTGCCACCGCTCCCCCCTAACTACGAAAATTTTGTAGGTAACTGGCTTGAGCAAGGATGGTTTTATTTTGCATTGCCTGAGCGGGTCGCCGGTCCGGAAGATTTTCAGATGCTTGAGAATGCCACTGGCCCTCCTCTTCTTCGGGATAACGCCTCCGTCGCTGCCTCCTACGAAAGGTTTGTGCAGTTAGCTGATGCAAACAACATAAATATTATTATGTTAGCAGTCCCCACTAATCCCAGGATGTACCAGGGGTTTCAAGAGCAGAGAGTTTTTGAAAAATATGATGGCTGGCTTACGGACCTTGAGCGCATGCACAGTAATTTCGTTGCTCCCGGTCCAAGGTGGATGGTGTGGCCAGGGCTGCTCGGAGACGCAGGCCATGTGAATGCTGCGGGCGCAAAGAAACATATGGATTTTGTGCTGGAGTTGCTTGGTCGGCCGGCTGTGCGGCCTTACCTTAAGTAGCTTTGTTGAGTCGAAGCAGATAGTGCACAGCGAGTTTGGGTGATGGGGTACAGTAACTCGGTTACTGGTTACTCTGGTAGCTGCAAAGACCGCATCGCATCGCGCCGCTACAAGTGCTCCATTTGCCTAGCCTGCCTGCTAAAATTAGTCCAATCCGCCAAATAGGATCTTACAAAAAAAAGGTGGAAGGTCTTTCGACCTTCCACCTGGAGAATGTTCTCTCCTATTTAGTTAAAGTGCAATCTTCAGCTTACTCAGCTCAGTAGTCGTAGCCGCCATCGTCGATGGCAGGATATTCGTACACTTCGATAGCTGAAAGACGAGCTTCCGAACGGTTCTGCTGTGCGAAAGGTGTCAAGGTATTACCGAAGATTGTCGCCTGTGTTGGAACCTGGATAAGGTCCAAACCAAGAGCTACATCTTTGGCTGAAGGGCCAGGCTGACCTGGACCAGGATTTACACCCAGGGTAAAGAAGCCACCACCGCCAAAGGTATCGAACTCTTCGTAGTCCTGACGGATTCCGTTAGGATCAAGCGGAGACGAAACCATGACTGAGTACCAGCCACCTTTTTCACCGGCCGTATCAAGCGTCGGGTCGGTCTCAGGGTTCTGAGAGTCCGAGCTAGGGATAGCCTGGATTGCAAGTGCTTCTGCTTCAGGAGATCCGGCATTAGCCTGCGCTGCACCAACAATTTCAAGCAGGTAGTTAACAGTTCCTGCTACAGTCTGGAACCGGAAACGCAATCCAGATTGAATTTCCACCGCAGTGTTTCTGGCGGAAGGAACTGACGACGTAGCATAGAACTTAGCACGATACAGCTTGCTTGGCTCGATGCGCAGTCTATCTACAGGGCTGAACGACTCAAAAGTAATCAAGCCGATACCGAACTTATCCTGAGGAACTGGATCAGTGGTGCCGAAGATACCCGCAGTTCCCTGATTCACGATGCTTGCATAAGGTGCAACATCACGACCTGGAATCTGAAGGGCCTGACGGCGACCTGGCTCCAGGTTGTTCTCGGCGTTAAACGCGCCAGGAACAAGGTTCTTATTACCAGCGGCTCCAGCGTTAAGACCTGTCGCACGATTGTATTCGAAGACGAGGTTTCCATCGCTGTCATCCTTGGCATCGTAAGTTCCCAGAACAACTTCTTCCAAGGTCAGAGTACCATTGGCTGGATCAGGAGTCGCGAACGATTCCATGAGCGCACCAATTCTTGTTCCGGCTGCTGCTGGAACGTCGATTGGATCAAAGTCGACCTTGTACAGTGAAGGAATTCCAATCTGGTCCGTTGGGCGGACGAAGAAGGAGGTCTCTTCTTTCTGTGGGAAGTTCGACGTTGCATACCCAGGCTCAGCCGGTGTCCCGGTTACGCCTGTTTGACCATATTCAAAATGCACGGCAGCGTCAATCGTCTCATTGGTTATACGAAGACGGAAACCAGGCACTTCATTAATTGGTGTGAAGATTCCATTGGTAGTGTGAATGTAGAACTTACCATGAACCATCTTAGAAGGTCCAACTTCGTCGTACGACATCATCGACTCATTCTTCCAGCCGAAAATGCGCGTACGTCCCTGGGCGGCGTTGACAGTAACTGTCAGCTTACCAGGGAGCTTCTGACCTGAAACATCAGCTGCAGGGATACCAGAGGTTGACCACGATGTACCGAAGTCCGTATCGCGAACGATTTCAGTGTAACCGTCGGTATCGGCAAACAGCATGTCATCTTCATTGTCAACGCTTGTGATAATCGCTTCAGTGAATGATACATTACCTTCTGGATCTGCTACGTAGTAACGAACCACTTTACCAGCTGCAGCTGCGATGTTCTGCGCAGCAGATGGCGCAGCAAAAGGAGCTGTTCCGGCTTCAGGTGACAAGATGATGTCTCTGAAACTGGCGCTATCTACAGTGTTGATAGCGTTTGCCGGAAGTTTAGCCTTTGGATTGCCGGCTAGCTCTTCAGCAGCAATTTCGGCCTCACCATTGCTGGTAGGACCTTGACCGTTGATCGTGTACTGGTTCGGACCGAGGCCTTCACCAGTAGTATTGTATTCTGCGAACGTCCACGTGAGCTGTGAATCAGGCGAGTCCGCATCCATTACGTAATCACTGAAGTTGAACGCATCAGAGAATACGAAAAAGTTGTTATCGGTCGCGGATGAAGCTTCCAAATCGCCGACCTGTACGTCGGGCAATCCAGAAATCACAGGCGCCGCTGCAAATGCAGGTGCAAACGCGCTAAGCGTAATGACACCGGCAAAGAGGGTTGATTTGAACCCTTTACTCATAAAACTACCTCCAAAAAATAACTAAGAATTACATACGTCTGCAGGCGTGCCTGACAGACCTTCCGCATAAATATAATGATGCTTGTTGCATTGCCGTCTACAAGATCTATTACTTGATTCGGACAGTCTAGTGATCCTGCATACCAACTATATTGCGCTATTTAATACACGTCTCACTTTTTTGCTGTACGAACAGTTAAATTTCCTGTTTCAGGCTCAACCGTCCCACCGATCGGTGGTACGACTAGATAAAATGGTCTACTCGGCACTATATATTCTTTGTCCAGCCGAGAAAAAACGGTTGTATTTTTAATCGCCTGTCACCTGACACACAAGACGCCTGCAAACGAAGCTCAGAAAAAGGATTCCCTTGACTGGCTTTTGGTATCACGGCGTCTGACACCCTATGAAATATAACAAATGCAGCGAATCGTCCGAGGCGGCTACTAAACGATATCGCGGTTCCCAGCCTTGGCTAATATTAAAGTATTACGGTGGGCGCGACCTGACAGGCGAAAATGCTGTAATATTTACAGCTACCAAATCATCGGCATGGGCGATTTGTTGAAGTCGAGTTTTCCTTTTTTCATAGGCAGATGGGTAATTGTGGCTCTGATGGCCTGCGCTGGATCGTCCCTGTTTCTGCTGTGCATACCAGCGATATGGACTCCCCATGACCTGAGTCATCCCGAGAGCATTGTGCCGTGGGCAGTGCGTGAAATCGCGGCTAACAAACCGCTATATGCCGACTGGCGCCAATGGCCACACCGGTTCATGCCATACGGGCCACTCCTGTGTTACCCGGCCGGGCTGATATTTCGGGCACTTCATATGGAGGAATTTGGATTTCACCTGTACCTGGCGGGCCGCATTCAAAGCCTCGTCTATATGGTGGGGGTTGGCGCGCTCCTGGCCAACATGCTCCGTATCGCAGGGATTCGATTCGGGTGGGGCCTGCTTTATAGTTTTGCGATATTGGCTTTGTGGCCGGGAATTTTTCTGCCAGGGATGAGCTTTCGCGCCGACCTGCCGGCGCTTTTTTGGGTGCTGGCTGCGGCTACGCTGGCCTTTCAATTTCCTGCAAACAGAAACAGACTAGCTGTGGCGCTGGCCATGTTCATGATTTCCCTCGCTTACAGGCCCGCGCTGTGGTCGTTTCCTGCCGCTTTTGCGCTTTTCGCCTTTTGGCGAACAGGAATCATCCCTGCAGTCAGGTGGTGCGTTGCTGTTGTGGTTGCAGCCGGGGCGTATATTGTTGTAGGTAATTTTCTAACAGATGGACGCTTTTTATTAAATCAGGCCGGCGCCTCGTCCATTGGTTTCACTGCGGACACTTACAGGCTGGCGTTTGTCCTCTTAACTGGTCCGCAGGAGTTTCCGATATTCACATGGGATATTGTGGGGCGGCTGCTTACCGCAGCGATTGCCAGTATGATTCTTTTGAAGAAATCTAAATCCCATTTTGACCATGGTTTATCCATTTACTTTTTAACGGCTTTATTTGTAAATCTGTTAACAATGTTTAAAGTGGGGTCTGCTTTTAACTATATTGTTGAGGCGTATGTGCTCAGCGCAGTGGTGCTAGCCATTGGGGCCTTGCGCTTAAAAGAGAACTGGGCGTCCGTGGGAAAGGTTTTTCGGGCTGGGTCTCTTGCGACAGGAGCATTGATGTTCGTCGTGCCGATGCTCTGGTTTACAATTATAAATGTTTCCACTGTGCCTCAGGTCTACCAGATAGCAACAAATCCTTCTCCTTTAAAACCCTTGTTAAACTTGCCGGGATCGGCGCTGCTTGGCGATCTGGCGTTCGTGCATCCATCGGAACCGGCTCACGCGTTGTCTGACCCGGTACCTTATGTGCAACTGACTGGACAAGGGAAAATCTCCCGGGAACCGCTTACTTCCCGCTTAAAAGCGCGGGCTTTTAGCCATGTCGTTCTAAGCCCCGGAACTAAATATTTATTTTTTGCTCCCGACAGGGCTTTGTGGGCGGGAAAGGCGTTGGAGGCCTATTATACTCAACAGGTAGTGGCACCCGGATATGAAATATGGGTGCCGTCCAACGGGGAAACATCCGCGCCTGCGGAGGTCTTGCCCCCGCACTTATCCGAATAGTTTCCAATTGGGCGTGCAGTATAAGGCACGGCGCGTGCTTCCAATATTTACGCTGGCCGCAAGGAGTATTTCCACGAATGAATGGTCTTAAATCGGCAACTCTCTGGCTCGTGCTTTTCATAGTATTTATAGGCATGTTTGTGCAGATGACGAGTAAGGAACAGGCCGAACAGATTTCCATTACGCAGGTGCTGAAACTCGCCCAGAACGAGAAGATCGTGGGCAAGGTGGAAGACCGCGAGGGATCAATCACCGGCAAGTACACCAATGAAGAAGGCAAGAACGTCGATTTCGAATCGGACTATCTGCCGACGCAGTCTGACCTGATTCTGGAGCGCCTGGACGGAGCCGGGGTTGAGTATAACGCGAAGCCTGGCAATGCTTTTCTCCAGACGCTTTTTATATCCTTTCTGCTGCCGGTCATAGTTATCGTCGCCCTTTGGATGCTGATAATGCGCCAGATGCAGGCGGGCGGAAACAAAGCCATGACCTTTGGCAAAAGCAAAGCCAAGCTTATGAGCGAAGGCCAGAACAAGATCACGTTTGACGACGTGGCTGGAGTAGATGAAGCCAAGGAAGAGCTGAAAGAAGTGGTGGATTTCTTAAAAGATCCGCAAAAGTTCAGCCGACTTGGCGGCAAAATCCCAAAAGGCGTTTTGCTGGTGGGACCTCCGGGTACGGGGAAGACTCTGCTGGCTAAGGCTGTCGCAGGGGAGGCTAACGTACCTTTTTTCTCAATCTCCGGTTCGGATTTTGTGGAAATGTTTGTGGGCGTGGGCGCGAGCCGCGTTCGCGACCTTTTTGAACAGGGCAAAAAGCATAAGCCCTGCCTGATCTTCATGGATGAGATTGACGCCGTCGGGCGATCGCGTTTTGGCGGCGGCATGGGCGGCGGCCATGATGAGCGGGAACAGACCCTGAACCAGCTGCTGGTTGAAATGGACGGATTTAACTCTAACGAAGGCATCATTCTGATCGCAGCAACCAATCGCGCCGACGTGCTTGATCCGGCGCTGCTAAGACCGGGCCGTTTTGATCGCCAGGTCATGGTGGACTTTCCGGACCTTAACGGACGAGAACGTATTTTGCAGGTGCACTCTCGCAAGGTGAAGCTGGGCGGGGACGTCGATTTGCATACAATTGCCAAGGGAACCAGCGGTTTCTCCGGCGCGGACCTGGCCAATGTCATAAATGAAGCAGCTCTATTGGCGGCTCGTCGAGGACGAGACGACATCAGCATGGCTGAACTGGAAGAAGCGAAGGACCGCGTAATGATGGGTCCGGAGCGTCGCAGCCTGGCCCTGACCGACAAAGAAAAGAAGCTCACCGCCTATCATGAAGCCGGCCACGCGCTGACGGCTAAGATTGTAGGCGCACAGGAAGAAGTGCACAAGGTAACGATTATCCCTCGTGGGCGGGCGTTGGGCGTTACTAGTTATCTGCCGGGCGAAGAGCGCTTTACCCAGTTTCGGGGCGCGCTTAAAGACCGGCTGGTATATATGCTGGGCGGCCGTGCGGCCGAAGAAATTATCTTCGGCGACTTCACGACCGGTGCTGGAAACGATCTCCAACGGGCTACACAAATGGCTGCACGGATGGTTTGCGAATTCGGCATGAGTGATGTGCTGGGTGCCCGCACTTATGGGGATAGCAACAGCCCGGGCATCTTTAACAATATGAGAGAGCAAAACGACAACACGCGCTATAGTGACACGACAGCCAACGTGATTGACCAGGAAATAAAGCGGATCGTCGACGAAGCTCACTGCCGCGCCACGAAGATATTGGAAGATCACAAGGAAACTTTGATTCGCGTATCAGAAGCGCTCATTGAATTCGAAACAATTGACGGGCGTGAGTTGGATATGCTGATCCGGGGCGAAAGCCTGCCGGAGCGGCCGAAAGTACCACCTCCGCTTCCACCAGCGCCAAAAGCGCCAAAGGGAGAAGAGGAAAAGAAGCCGAGAGAACGAATTTTTGGCAAGCCTCTCCTGGATCGACCTTCTCAGATGCCAGGGTAAACAAAGTGTAATGCCGGCGCGATTTATATCGCGCCGGCATTTTTTTAACCTAAATCCCGTGCTTATACATGTTAGGCGTTTTTGATATATAATGATGAACTACATGCCTTGATGATTTTTCGCTCGTCGAAAGAAACTTGCATTCCGACTCTCCCCGCCAGGACCTCCAAATTGAATCTACTTAGATCTGCACTCTTTTCGATTTCCCTGTGTTTATCCAGCGCTTCCATTTGCGCGCAGGTGTCGCCTCCGGAATTTATTAACTTTGGCTATGTGCAGAACAACGCTGTGCTGCCCTATATCCAATATAGCGCCTTGACTCATATTGCGCCGCCATTTGTGAATTTCGATACAAACGGCAATCTCATCTCGCCCAGTAACTTCACGACTGGACGAAACGCAGATTTAAAAGCTAATGGCGCCGCTCAACGGGCGGGTACAAAAGTGATCGCTTGTGTTCGGAATAATGGTTTTTCGGACAGCATACTTGCCAGCGTAATGCAGGATCCTGCTAAACGGACGGCATTAGTTAACGGAGTACGGAATTTGGTGCTCAACGACCCATACTGCCAAGGGGTTAATTTTGATTTTGAAACCTCTTGGGACACAACCACCCGGGACGGTATTACGCTTTTCTTACAAGCGATACGGGCGGCAATACCACCGCCATACGAAGTAAGCGTATACACTCACCCCACATTCCGTGCATCTTACTGGGATGTCAGCGGCATCGTAAACAGCATCGACTATATGCTCTATAGCACGTATGACTTCGGAACCTCTCGTGCTCATGCGAACGCGGATTTTGACGCTGCTCTTAAGCAGATTGCCGGTTATCTTGACGCCGGCCTTCCACCGGAAAAGATGGTGCTAACATGGGTATCCTACGGACGGCGTTGGTTTAACACGGAAACCAGCGGGTACGATGTGACCGGGTTCAAGCAATCCCAGGGATTTTTTGACACTATGTATGACACTACGTTGCGGCAGGCTAATGGTGGCCCGTTTACGCCGACATATCTTCGTGGCGACGAAATTTCCTACCACACTTATCAGCAGGGAGAAATGAAGTTTACTGCCGTGGGTGAGACCCCGGAATCCCTTGAGTATAAGATTACATCCGCATTAAATTTTCCAGGGTACAATGGTGCGTATAAGGGTGTCCGTTTTCGCGGGGTTGGGTGGTGGTCTCTCATGTGGGCAGGTAAATATTTCAGGGACTTTCAATATTCCACTGACCCTAATATTTCTCCGCCAGCTTCGGATTTTAGTTCGTATGACCCGATTACCGGGTCGGTTGTACCTCGATCACCCTACTATCGACACATTGACCTTCTGGTCCAGGAAATATTAAAAAAGCCGGGTCAAACACAATTTGATTTGGAAAGTTTTGAAAACGCAAACCCCCACTGGCGCGACCCTAATGAGTCGCCGGATACGTCAGGAGACACGGACAAAGATTCCAAATTTGAGTGGTTGACCGCACCAAATGCTTCAGGCCGTCCGGCAGGAACGACCATAGCCGGGCGTTTGTATTTTGACTTTGAGAGCACGTCAGGAAACAAAGTGTTTCTTCGGCATGAGATGCTTAATAATCGCACAGAAACAAATGTCGTCGATACTAACGCAGCGTTGGCACTCGTCAGCAGAAACACCCGTGTCCGTGGACACTACTATGTATCAGGCAACTATTCCGCTAGAAAATTACGGTTAGCGCTTGTTGATGGGCTTCGTCAGGTGGAGGTTTCTGATCCTGTTACCCTGCCAGCCAACCCAGGTTGGAACACCTTTCAGTGGGACATTAACGATCCCTCACAAATCAACGCCTGGACCACCAGCGAGCCCTCATTGTTAAGCGGCAACGGAGTTGTCGATAACAAGGTGTCAGGCACTCCAGAATCCAGGGACATAAGCTTTCTCGGGTTTATTGTAGAGGGAGGCGGGGCCGGTTCGGGAACCATTTATTTTGACAGCTTGACGTATGAGGCCGTCGCTCCCCCATCTTCAAACACCAAACCCTATGTTATCAATGAGTTCCGCTACAGCAATTCGGCCTCTGAGTTTGTTGAAATTTCGGGGCCGCCGGGGCCATTTCCGGCCGGCATGCAATTGTTATCCTACAAGGCGTCAGACGGGTCGGTATACAAATCGACTTCCCTTGCCAGCCAATCCATCCCTGCGTCGGGCTATTTTATCGTTGGTGACGTGGGAGTGTCGGGCGCATCCGGAAATACCGGATTTACTCCGGTCAACTGGGGGGCGGGAACTGCAGATCTTCCGAACACCACTCCAGGATCCCTACAACTCTACAATGCTATCACAGGTTACGCATACGACTCCGCCGTGTATGGCGCCTTTGGCGGTGTTGGAGATCTTTCACGCATACAAACTCGACGCGTCACCGGAGAAGGCTATGGCTGGATGGGCAATGTGGGTCCCGGTCTTTCTGGGGACGGGCAGCCTTACACCATGGGCCGCATGCCCGACGGTGCCGACACCAACGTGAATCAACGAGACTTCTCGTTTATGCCGCCCACGCCGGGACAGCCAAACGGGGCCTCAGGAATTATCGACACCCTGCTGGACTTTTCTACTACCCCGTTGTCGGCTTTCCAAACCTATCAAAATCTGAAGTTTGTCACCCCCGCTTCAGGTGGGATACCTCCTTCGCCGGGAGGCGGAATTGTTTACCGTTGCGTTGATACTTCAGGCGGCGGTGTTGTTGGCGTTTTTGGCGACGCCCAAATGGGAGCCGAAGACGGGCTGCAGGTGACAGGTCAGCTTTATATCCCGGCCATGGACCATCCGGCTCAGGCGGTGGCAGTGGGCTTTTGTGGAACGCAGGGCAGCTCATTTTTTGCTGATACGCCAGATAGTACTGGCTACGACAACGGCTACTGGCTTGTCTATGAAAATGGCGTAATCAACCTCGCGGATGGACAGCCGTCACACCCCCAACAATTTCAGCTTATTGCGGCGAGCAATGATAATCAGGACTCGTTAATTTCCATCGGAACTGGGACAAAAAGCCTGGCCGAGGTCTCAGCCGTTGCAAACAGCTGGGTCAACTTTCGGATGCAGGTCGATCCTGCGGCGGTTGCAGGTCAGCAGATCATTATGCAGATAAACGATGTCGACGTATATCGCGGATCTATTCCTGCCGGCGCACCCGTTACGGGCGCTGTAATGGTTGGCCACCGGGAAGCAGGCGGCGGAGTTCAGGCAATGGAGGGTACGTGGGTTGATAATTTACTAATTTCACGTGCAACCCGTCCCGCCTCAGTTGCCGATTTTGGACTCTACGAGTAGAATACAGGGTAGCCCGGCGGGTCACACCTACCGCAACTCATTCTTTGCGCCCGTGAATTCGCAATCATTTAAGTTATATTTTTTCCCGCCGCGGAAAAGGTAATGCTTGGTCGTGTGCTCCATTCGTGAAGGCAGGTCAAGTAAACAGTGGTAATTAATAACGATTCAATACGCAACGTAGCCATCATCGCACATATCGATCATGGCAAAACAACCCTGATGGACGCTATTTTACAGCAGTCCAAGATATTCCGTAGCAACGAACACATGGATACCCGTGTGATGGACAGCAACGACCAGGAAAAAGAACGCGGCATAACGATCTTTTCAAAAAACACGTCTATCATGTACGGCGATACGAAGATTAACTTTGTCGACACCCCCGGCCACGCCGACTTTGCCGGCGAAGTTGAGCGCGTACTAAAAATGGTAAACGGTGTCTTATTGCTGGTTGATGCCAGCGAAGGCCCAATGCCCCAGACGCGGTTCGTATTAAAAAAAGCCATGGAACTTCACTTGAAGCCCATCGTGGTAATCAACAAAATCGACCGCCCGTCCGCCCGCTGTCCTGAGGTATTGGACATGGTTCTCGATCTGTTTATCGAGCTGGGAGCGGATGAAAACCAAATTGAGTTTCCTTTCATATATGCAAGTGCGCTTCAAGGATTTGCCCGGGTAGAACCGGATGACGGCAACATGAATTTGGCTCCGCTGTTCGATAGTATCATCAAAAACATTCCGGCGCCAGAAGGCAGCCCTGACGAACCATTCTTGATGCAGGTTTCGACCTTGGAATATAATGATTTCCTGGGTAAAATCGCCTGTGGCCGGATTTTGAACGGAGTCGTTAAACCTGGCGACTCGGTGGCTCGTGTATGGAAGGGTGCTCAAAGCGTCGAGCGGGGAATTGAATCCGCAGCCAGTGAAGAAGAACTTTTAGCGACGGAAAAATCCGACGGTACCCATCGCCAGACGGGTCGCGTTACCAAAGTGTTTGGCTATGAAGGCATTAAGCGGGTTGAGCTGGCAGAGGGTCGCTCCGGCGATATCGTGCTTTTGGCTGGCTTGGACGAGCCTCATATCGGAGACACCATCGGAGCGCCGGGCCTGCAGGAACCATTGTTGTTCGTAGAGATCGATCAGCCTACGCTGTCTATGAACTTTATGACGAACAACAGTCCGTTCGCTGGCAAAGACGGAAAATTTGTTACGATCCGAAAGATCCGCGAGCGCCTGGAACGGGAACTGAAAACTAACGTTAGTCTGCGAGTTCACGAAACCGAGAGCGCCGACTCGCTGAAGGTTTCCGGACGTGGCGAGTTGCATCTGGGCGTGCTTATCGAGACAATGCGCCGGGAAGGCTATGAACTTCAGATCAGCCGCCCGCGCGTTATTACTCATCGTGTTAACGGACAGCTGCAGGAACCAATCGAGTTTCTCGTGCTTGACCTACAGGAAGACTACGTTGGCGGTATGATGGAGGTGCTGGGCGAACGTCGCGCGGAAATGATCAACATGATCAACAACGGCGCCGGACTTGTCCGTCTGGAATACCATGCTCCTACGCGTGGACTTATCGGCTTGCGCAGCATTTTGCTGAACTCGACCCGCGGCACAGGCATAATGAGCCATCAGTTTGAGAAATACGATGCATGGCGGGGATCGATTCCGGAAAGAAGCCGCGGCGCTCTCGTAGTGCAGGAAGCAGGCAAGGCAACCGGCTTCGCCATTAACAATATGCAGGAGCGCGCTACGCTGTTTATCGCGCCGGGCACCGAAGTATACCAAGGTATGATCATCGGCGAGAACAGCCGCCAGGATGACATGGTCGTCAACATTATCAAAGAGAAAAAGCTCACCAATATGCGCGCATCTGGCAGCGATGACAACATCATGCTGACGCCTCCCCGCATCTTCAGCCTTGAGCAGGCTCTTGAATTCATTAATGACGACGAACTCGTGGAGGTAACTCCGAACTTCCTGCGACTTCGCAAACGCTATTTGACTCATGAAGATCGTGTTCGTGCTAAAAAGCGCGAGCAGGCATTCGTCAGCTAAAAAACGTTAAGTACTGGCGCAGACAGCCAACATAATAATGACCGGGCAGGGCTTAAAACCTGCCCGGTATTTTTATTACCCACGGTTAATATCCGGAGCGGCTTAAGGTTTCGAACTCTGTTTCACCCAGCCGGGTTATAACGTACCGGCGTATCGGAAAGTCGGATGCAGCCCCTGAGTTCTTCCATGTCAGAAAGTACCCCATGAGCAATCATTTGGACTCCGATGTTGCCCAACACAGTTGCCTCTGCGGGTCCTGCCAGCACTGGTCTTTTGATCGCATCGGCTGTCCATTGGCACAGGAGCTCATTTTGCGCTCCCCCGCCCACCACATGGAGAACATCGAAACTACGTCCGGAAAGGCGTTCGAGGGTAGCCAGAACTTCGGAATACCGGGCGGCCAGACTCTTCAAAATACACCGGACTACGGCTCCGTCGCCCTCTCCCAGTTCAGCGCCTTGCTCGTGGCAGTACTCACGAATCCGCGAGGCCATATCGCCTGGAGGGAGGAACCTTGGATCGTCAACATCGATCAACTTTGGAGAGTCTACCGCCGACCGCGCCATATCAGCAAGGGTCTGCCAATCGTAATCTCGACCTTCGAGCTTCCACTGCCTCTGACATTCCTGGACGATCCACAGCCCCATGATGTTTTTCAGAAAACGAAATGTGGAGAAAGCTCCGCCTTCGTTGGTAAAATTTGCGGCTCGTGCTTCTTCTGTAATCACGGGAGCGGACAACTCCGTACCCAGCAAAGACCAGGTCCCGGAAGACAGATACGCAAAGTCTTTCCCCAGGGCAGGAACTGCCGCCACAGCACTGGCCGTATCGTGAGTGGCGACGGCGGTGACTTTGACCCCCGCCGCGTTCCATAGGCTGGCCAGTTCCGGCAGTAGTGGACCAATTGCAGTTCCAGGATATATCACAGGGTGAAATAATTTTGTCGGCAGCCCGAGGGATCTCAGCAGTTCACTTGACCACTGTCCCCGCTCACCCTCAAAAAGCTGCGTTGTGGTGGCGTTTGTAAATTCGCAAGTCGCAGCGCCCGTCAAGCGCCACGCCACCAAGTCGGCGATCATCATAAACCGAGTGGCGCGGGCAAGTTGGTCCGGATCCATCACCTTGAGGGCAGATAATTGGTAGATGGTGTTGAAAGGCAGAAACTGAATCCCGGTGGCGTCAAAAATTTTGCGGGGTGTAAGCTTCCCGGCAACCTGCTCCATTTGCCCGTCAGTTCGTTTATCCCTGTAGTGGACTATAGGGCCGACTAATTCGCCGCTGTCGTCCATCAGTCCGAAATCTACGGCCCAGGAATCAATTCCGATGCTCACGACGGGACGCCCCGCCGCGCGTGCCAAAGCGATCCCTTCGCGCAGACCTTCCGAAATCTCGCTCATCAGTTCTTCAAAATTCCAGCAGAGGGCTCCATCAATTTGGATGGGTTTGTTCTGAAAGCGGCGGACCTCCTGGAGACGGAGACTCCTTGGGCTCTCTAGCCATCCGGTCATTACTCGCCCACTGCTGGCACCGAGGTCTATGCCGAGGAAGGATTGATGGGTATTAGTGTGCATTGATTTAATGTCCATTTATCAAAATGAGAATGCCGGAGCACACAGACACGGATAAAAAATGCCGATCCATATTTATTACCAGCTGGCACCCCCGGTGCCCCGGCCTGCAATTTTTTCTGTATAGCCACTTTCGCGAAAAGCAGTCATTGGTTCAGGATGCAGATTCATGGTTTCGCGCAGGTTGCCCAGCCAGGGAGTTACGTCCTGTTCAAACGCCTCCCGAACCGTAGCTTCAGCTTCCATAACATCGTTGGCTTCCTGAGCAGCGCGCAAGCGGTCCCACTGGATGAGAAGCGCCTTTGCAAACTGCGTCTGGCAATTCAGTACGCTGCGAATCATAGCTGGAATTTTCGGTT
Source organism: Candidatus Sumerlaeales bacterium (assembly GCA_038243585.1). Classification (GTDB taxonomy): domain Bacteria; phylum Sumerlaeota; class Sumerlaeia; order Sumerlaeales; family Sumerlaeaceae; genus JAKFFN01. The sequence continues at coordinate 27,310 of JBBSQY010000015.1, forward strand.
CGATATTGTGAGACTGATCAATCATATAGGCGATCCGCGCGGCCGTTCTGCCGGCTTGCGTCTGCTCCCCTTCCCTGAGGGCAGATAAAATCTGGTAAAAAATCAGGAAAAGTTCGTAAGGGTTGATCGACCCCACAATGAGATCGTCGTCAGCGTATTTGCGCGCGTTGAAATGGAAACCGCCCAGCCGTCCCTCATCAAGGAGAAATGCGACGATGTGCTCTACATTAGTGCCCTGGGCATGGTGGCCGGTGTCCACCAGCACCTCCGCCTTCGGGCCCAGCTTGTTGGCCAGATTGAACGCCATGCCCCAGTCAGCCAGATCGGTATGATAGAACGACGGCTCAAAGAATTTGTACTCGATCAACATGCGGTGGTTATCGCCCAGGTGAGCGTATGCCTCAGCGTGAGCTTCTTCCAGCCAGTGCTTTCGACGGCGCAAATCGGCCTGTCCTGGGTAATTTGTTCCGTCAGCATACCAGAGAGACAGTATGTCTGAACCGGTCTGCTCCATCACTCCAACGCATTCGACGAGATGTTCGACAGCTTTGCGCCGCACGGACGGGTCAGCATTGCAGATGCTGCCAAGCATGTATTGATCATCCTGAAACAGGTTAGGATTGATGGCACCAAGGCGCAGGTTCTGCTGCTCCGCATGAGCCCGAAGAGCAGCAAAGTCATCCACCTTATCCCATGGAATATGCAGCGCCACGGAAGGTGCGCATCCGGTGAGTCGGTGAACCATGGCGGCATCATCAAGTTTTTCAAACGGCGTTCGAGGCACGCCGGGCTTCCGAAAGACTTTAAAGCGGGTTCCGCTGTCGCCGTATCCCCACGAAGGGGTTTCAATCTGTAGCGCCGGCATCATTTCCCGCGCCCATTGAAGGTCAATTCCACGGGTTTCCTGGGATTGAGTAAATGCCTGGAGGCTGAGGTTTGTCATGGCTTCCCTTGTAAATTATCAATTTTGCTAAACGCGAACGAAGATGCTAAGGTTAAAGTAGAAATCTGATCCTCAAAAATCAATTCCCGGTCGCGCTTCCACTTTATGTTCATACCAGTAATGCTTGATCATGGTCATTTCTGTGACCAGGTCTGCTGCTTCAATTAGTGACGGCCAGGCTCCGCGACCGGTTAGCACGAGCTCACACTCAGTTACGGCTTTAAAACCAGACACCAGCGACATTACCGCCGTTTCAGGCAGGAGCTTTGTTCCAATGCATGTGACCACTTCATCGAGAATTATGAGTTTGTGTTTTCCAGTTTGAAGCAGCTCGAGCGCTTTTTGAAGCCCCTTATTTGCTTCGACGAGATCCTGCTCATTGTTCTGAAATCGAAACTTTCCGTCGGGCATCATTCGCTCAAGGCCAAACGGGAAAATATCCATGTTGTCCAGTTTACGCAGTATGTGGCGTTCATGGTAATGTTCATTTGTGCCGTCATACCCTTTGTCAAACTGAACAAAAGCTACTGGCATTCCAGCGCCCAAAGCACGAACCGCAAGACCAACGGCACAGGTGGTCTTGCCTTTTCCATTTCCTGTATAAACGTGCAGATAACCCACGGCAGTCTCCTTTTGAAAGTTGTAGAAGCTACAAGTTAATACGTGCCCATCGTTCATTACGAAAGAAAAGATAAAGAATCATGGACCGGGCCGTCCAATCCATCATCGTTCCTATATAAATTCCATAGATTCCAAAGCCCATATAAAATGCCAGCCACCATGATGCGCCTACGCGTATGAAAGTGCCACAGATAATGGAGGCAATCATAGGCGAAACGGTGTCTCCCGCACCGCGAAGGCCGCCACCAAGTGCCATAGCTATGGCGAGTACCGGCTGTTCGATAGCGGCAATTATGAGTAACAGCGCGGCCACTTGCTGAATTTCCGGATTGCCGGGAGAGAATACCCGGACAATCGGGTCAGCAAAAACCATAAGCCCGACCGCTACAGCACTCATGGTAAGAACGCCGTATTTGGTGGTTAAACGAAATGCATCTTTGGCCTGAGGTACGTTTTTGGCGCCGAGTGCCTGACCCACCAATGCGGCCGCAGCAACCGCGAATCCGAGTCCGGCCATAAACGACAGGGCCTCCAACCGGGAAGCTATGGCATGGGCTGCCAAGGCGGCTGTTCCCAGCACCGCTATGAAGCGGAAGAATATCAAAAAACCAAAACTCAGCAGGAACTCTTCAATAAACGAAGGGATTGAAACTTTGAGGATAGTACGTAACGTTGGCAGATGAGGCACAAAGTGACGCCTTTTTAAATGGAAACCAGCTTTGCCGTGAAATAGCATCCAACTGACTACCGATGCAGAAAACAGCATAGAAACGGCGGTTGAAACCCCGGAGCCAGTGAGACCAAGAGCAGCCGTGCCGCCAAATCCAATTGCGGCAATGGCAGGGATACCATATATAAGTGGAAAGTTTAAAAGAACGTGGAGCAGATTCATCCATAAAGTAACCCACATCGGAGTTTTCGTATCGCCGGTGGCGCGAAGGCTGGCCGCAATAACGGCAAAGACCAGCCGGGGTACTGAGGCTACCGCGATGATCTGCAGATAAGGCGTACCCGCAGCGATAACGTCCGCTTCAGCCTTCATCCAGATAAGAAGTTGCGGAGCCAGCAAAACCCCGCTGATTGCCATGCAGACTCCGACAAAAATAGCAATCAGTATGGATTGACCGACAGTCTTGCCAAGGCGTTCCTTGTCGTCGGCCCCGGCACAGCGCGCCGCTAGGGCCATAGTGCCCCGGTCTATACATCCAAAAGTCATTTGCGCCCGCCAAAGTATCACGCCGGACATGGCGGCACCGGCGAGGGCCACCGGGCCATACCTGGCGATCATTACTGTATCGACCATTATTAACGAGGTTTGAAGGAGATTCTCGCCAATAGATGGGAGCGCAATCTGCCACACGCGGCGCTTCATTGGAAGGTCAGGGGCGGCATTAGTCAAAAGAGACCGGGATTGGTGAGTTATTTTCACTGATGTGCTGACTTATATCTTTGCCAAACCGCGCAATTCTACCTCAGGCGATTTTAGGCCCACGTCTTGTTAAGGAAACAGCAAAGGCTATTAATTTACCATGGGAACTACAAGACATGATACACAGTACCGGCTCCGGTGGCCGTCAGCAGGAACTATGACGACTTTAGCAGAGCAGGATTCTGTTAATCTGCCGGAGGAGCTTCTATCTGTCCTTCTGCATGATCTCCGTTCGCCGTTGGGCGCCGTAAGTGTTCTCGTGGAACTTCTCTCTACGGTCTCTAAAGACGAAACCATGGCTATTGATCCCCGGCAGCTTCTCTTACTTCAGGAAGCATCCGTAAAGGCTCAAAGAATGCTTGATGATGCTGTAGAAATTCAGTCAGTGGTTCGGGGGAGCTCGACCTTCTCTTTTGCTCCTACCAAATTGAGCAGTCTTGTCGGAGTCTGTCTTGAGAAGGCAAGACAAGCTTTGTATTTTCAGGACGTAGATGTTACATATGACTATACTGAATCAGCCGGGCAAGAGGTCACAATCGACGTGGAAAAAGCGGAGATTGCAATATTATGTGTTCTGGAGCAGGCTGTTGCCCACACACCGCGACCTATTTCTTTAAAAATTCACCAGTCGGTTGAGGCGCATTATGTAAACCTGCATATAGTTAATGAAACGATAGCGCTAACTAACGCAGGTGAACTCGTCGCAGCGCCCATACGCCAGGCAATTCCTTTAAGAGGTAGACTAGGTAGCAGACGGGTGGGAGAAAGCCGGTACAGTTTTCAGGTGGCTCGCAAGGTAATGGGGCTAATGGGCGGCAACATTGAACAGCAACCTGATCAAAATGGAAGTGCAATCGTTATGAAATTCCCAATAGCGCCGGGTTAATTCCCGCTATAGGGTGTCCATAACCGCTAATGGAATCCACTATATTGTCTCTGATGTGAATCGCCATCGTTTTTAGATATAAAATCAGCCAATTAATGGTGGTCGTTATGGCACCGGAGTCTATCTGTGAATACCGTAACAAAGTCGTCTCATATTCTTGAAGAAATTTCTGACTATCTACAGCCGGAACTGACCGCAGTGGAACGGGAGATCAATACCGTTATCCAAAGCGACACCAGGCTGGTGGGGGAAGTTGGAGAATATGTATTGACTGGACGGGGCAAGCGCCTGCGTCCCATGATGCTTCTTTTGGTTGCCCGCGCTTGCGGCTATAGCGGAAAAAGCCATGTAAATGTAGCCGCGGCCCTTGAAATTATCCACACTGCGACTTTGCTGCATGACGATGTGATTGATAAAGCACAGTTACGCCGGGGCAAGCCCAGTGTAAACGCCCGATGGGGCGATGACGTGGCTATCCTCATTGCAGATTACCTGTATGCCAACGCCTTTCGCCTGGCGATGCAATCTCTGAGCCCGGTTGTTATTAGCACCATTTGTCAGGTGACTGCGCAAATGTGTGAGGGAGAACTTTACCAGATTGAAAAACGCCAACAATTTTTGACCACGGATGATTACCTGCGCATAGTTCGCCACAAAACCGCGTTTCTTTTTTCCGCATGTACGGGACTAGGAGCAGTGATCGCCGAACTCGGGGAAAAAGAAATACTTGAGTTGACCCGGTTTGGAATGGATTTTGGAATTGCATTTCAAATCATTGACGACACTCTGGACCTGGTGGCCGAAGGGGATGAGCTTGGAAAGGATAGCGGGACAGATATCCGAAATGGCAAGCAGACTCTGCCGCTGATCCGGGCGTTTGAACAAGCTGATCCAGCAGAACGGGAGCAGCTGCATAATCTCTGGCAGAACGGTAAAGACCCAGCTCCAATGCTGGAAATTATACGGCGGTATAACGGAATAGATCATTCGCTTACATTAGCACGCCAGTATTCTGATGAGGCTAAAACCCACCTGGCCGCATTGCCGGCAGGTAAGGCTGCGGATTTGTTTGCGCAGCTAGCGGACTATGTGACGGAGCGGACACGATAGCAGACGGAACTTTTAAAACAACCGTAAAAACTGCAAAAAGCGCATTTAAAGTACTTCGATGGAAGTGTCAAAATTAACGTCTTGCCGTGCGAGGCAGCGACTTTTTGCCTGCAAGTTCTATCTCCGGTACAGACGTAGTTAATTTCTTTTCCGTTTGGTCTTTTCCTCTCAACCAGCCTTTTCTCCAGAAAAAGTAGATTTGTGCAATAGCGATTAACAGCATCACCAGTATACAGATGGGGTATCCATAGTAAGATAGCAGCTCTGGCATATTCCATGGGCTGGACTCCGGTCGGAAGTTCATTCCATACACGCCGGCGACAAACGTGAGAGGGATGAAAATGGCGCTTATAATTGTCAGCACTTTCATCACTTCATTCAGGCGATTGCTTACCGATGAAAGATATACTTCCATGAGATTGGAAGACAGCTCCCGATAGTTTTCCATAAGATCGTTAAGTTGCACAGTATGATCGTAACAGTCGCGAAAAAAAATCAGGGTTTCAGGCTTGATAAGCGGTGATTCACCGCGATACAAATTCCCCAGCAGTTCGCGATGTGGCCACAAAGAACGACGCAATTCCAGCAGCTTGCGACGTATTCCGTAAATCTCGCCTAGCATGTTGCGATCTGTCAAAAACACCAAGGTATCTTCCAGCTTTTCAATCGCTTCGCCATAGCTGTCAACCAATGGGAAGTAAGCATCCAAAACGGCATCGATAATCGCGTAGGTTAAGTAATCAGGCCCTTCCGACCTGATCCTGCCGCGCTTTGTCTGTATCCTTTTTCTGACACCATCTAAATCGTCGCCGGGAAATTCCTGAAAGGTAATGAGGCAGTTTCCGGTTAGATACATGCTCAACTGCTCAGTGTCTTCCTGATCCAAAATTGGCGCCATACGGGCAACGATAAACAACGCATCGGGATAATCTTCCAGCTTTGCCCGCTGATGTGTTCGGACGATATCTTCCTGCACCAGGTGGTGAATTCCGAAGCGCTCACCGATCTTCTTTATCAGGGCCATATCTGCAAAACCCGCGACATCCAGCCATACAACCGGATAGGCCTCTTGCAGACGGATGACTTCGTTCAACGAGGGAAGCTTCTTTTCCACAAGACCGTCCGGCCCGTAAGCCATCACAGAATATGTAGTCGCGGCTGCTCCCGGCGCGACCTTAAGTTCACGATGGTCGGCAGCGCCAGGAGTATTTCTAAAGCGTGGACGTTTTCGATTCCTGAAAGTATGAGTCATGGGGAAAAGTGCAATGTTCAAATTGTAATATCAAGATGGTTTAGCCGCTGTTGATTTTGACCGTAGGTCACAATAGCACAGGAACAGCAAAGCTAAAATGCATTATGTGCTAACATAGATAGCTTAAATGTTTGTAAATTTTCGCTTGCGCAGAGCAATGAAGGTAAACAGCAGCACAGGGGCGAAGCTGCTAAATATGCCGATGCGCGCGCTGCTCACACTAGCAACCGTTCCGCTGAGCAATGGCCCCGCAAGTCCCCCGGCACCGATGGAAGTTTCCATTATTCCGCTGCCTTTCCCTTTGCTTTCACAAAGGCCCAACACGTAATAGGCGCACATACTGTAGCCGCCTCCGAAGCCGAAACCTATGAGCAAAATGCCAATAATGAACACTGGGTAATTGCTCCCGCTAGCCAGTACAATTATTCCGACGACGAGTGAGGCGGCAATTGTCCAAACCGGCCATTGTTTGTAATGCCAGCTGCTTAAACGGCCCATCAGGTAGAATGCCACCATCTGACCGACCATGCGGAAGCTGTTGAGCAGGCTTATCTGAACCTCCGTGAGCAGGCCCTGACCTACCTTCGGGAAAATATATAGCGCCGCGCTGGCGGCCATAGCCCCTGCGATAACCACCAGCAAGCCCTGTTTCATAAAAAACCTCACCTGCGTCGGATCCAGTCCATGATCATCGGGTTCACACGATTCTCCATTAGACGGTATGAGACCTCCCTTTCCGCCGGATGGATTAACAATAATGACGAAAATCAGGAGTGCCAGGGCCAAAAATGCGGCTACTAAAAATGCAAAGGATTGGCCAAACTTTTGAAATAGTGCTCCCCCACCCCAAAACCCAAAGAAGATTCCCGAACCCCAGCACAGATTATAAGCCCCTAAAAATTTGGATAGTTTGCGGGGAGGAACTATTTTGGCCATCCATGCCATCACCGGCGGCCAAAGCAACGCTGTCGAAAGAGAGCGCAGACCCGCCACGCAATAGAGTTCTCCCATACCACCGGCGTATGCTCCCCAGACATAGCTGGTCCCCATGCCTACTACAGCCGCCAGCACCAGGGGTTTTCGACCCACGCGTTCGCTGAATACACCAGTAAACAGGGTCGGCAGCATATACAACAGGCTACTGCACGCCCCCAGAATTCCCAGTTGCAGCCCCGTGGCATGAAAAGAAAATGTCGCTGCTAAGATTTCAGATTGAGCACCAATGAAATTAAAAAGATCAGCTACAAAGCCAATGGTACCGAAAAAAACTATGTTGGGAACGGTAAAGCGCATGAAACGACTATTGCCTGCATGTGGAGTGGTAACCAGCGCAGAGGCACACAGCCACACAGGGGAAATTCTTTCAGGGCCTGCAAATTTCACGGATGCCCTTGGAGTAAATCAGCCTATCAAATTTTGCAGCTGCCGGCCAGTAGCTAAAGGCTCGTTAAAGGGGATTGATTTTGATAAAAGACATGCTATTTGGAGGGGCCGGCTGCGCGACTAACCTCGGTGACACCGGCTTGTTTGTGGTGCGAGTCTTCGCCGGGGCTTCGATGGCAATTGCCCATGGGCTTGGTAAGGTGCAAAGCCCGGACGGTGTGGTTTCCGGTGCAGACTCTTTAAATTTCCCGTTACCAATCTTGTTCGGATGGGCGGCAATATTGTCAGAATTCCTGGGCGGATTGTTTTTGGCCCTTGGATTAATGACTCGCCTTTCGGCGTTTTTTGTGGGCACTACGATGGTGGTCGCGGCGTTTATGGTTCATGGTTCTGATCTTTATCAGAAAAAGGAACTGGCCTTTGCCTATCTGGCGATGATGATCCTTTTTCTGTGCACCGGTGGCGGACGATTTAGCGTTGATTCCCTTATCCGCAAATGATGGGGATGCCTCAAGTTCCATTGTGTGTTTTACAAAGAGACCGTAAGCATGGTCATGAAGTTGGTCGCTTATGAATTTCTCAATGCCGGTTCAATCGGAATCCGAACTCCTCTTTACCATCGCTGGCCTGGCGTTGCTGTTAGGCGGATGGATCATCTTTCGCATGGGCAGCAAGCTGCTTGGCGTTGCTTTGGGCGCGGGCTTCGGATTCTTTGTCGGAGAAATTCTTAATGTTGTATTAAAGGTGGATCGCAACCAGGGGCTTTACATTACCATTGGATGCAGCATCGTGGGCACGTTGGCCGCCATGTTTATGATACGCGCGATCAGCAACTTTCTCTTTGCATTGATCGGCCTGTTGTTTGGTGCGCTTCTGGGGCGATTGGGAAGTGAGACCTACGCGGATTACCTGGGTGTGGAATTTGTGCTGAATCCGCAATCCGGAGCGATCATAGGGGGCGTGGCTATCGCGACTGCATTAGTGGCCGTGTGGCTTCAGCGCCTGATTATGATCCTGATCACCAGCTATATGGGCGCCACGTTTCTTGTAGCGGGGGTGGCTTATCTGTCGATGCAACCTTGGGCCTTCCCGGCGGTGTTGGCAGCGGGTATAGTATGGCAGGGATTTGTGCTCGGCCGTATAATGCGCCGGCGACCAAAACCGGCTAAGGAACAACCGCGACGACCAGTGGAGTAGCGGTATCTTTGCTTCTTTATTTCGTTAAGCTCAGCGTATGCTGGTGCTTATCAGGAGTTCCTGCGCCTGGATAGCCAGGGGGGTGTCGGGCCGGTTGCTGACGATGATTGATAGGGCGTCGCGAGCCTCGGGAATCTTATGGTTTATAGAGAGATGCAGCCGGGCAATCTGATAAGAACACCACATTTTGATATCTGCTTCGGTACCAGCCAGAGTCGCTATGCGGCTGTACCATCGGGCGGCGTTCCACGCATCGGATTCATACTCATCTATGGCGGCAAGTTCCAGCATTGCCTTGCGCTGAAGATATTCCGGAGGCGATTCAGAACACGCCAGTATCAGCGCGGCTCGCGCCTGGGCATTTCTATGAAGTTTTCCAAAATGAACTCCGGCCTCGTAGGCACTCCACTGTCTTAACGCGCCGCTGGTGGTATCGTATATCTGTACGTAGTCCCGCACAGCTTTCACCAATGATTCCATATCCCAGTTCGGGTTGACAACTTCCACGCCGGTTTGAAGCTCAATCTCGCCGAGGCGCTTCAGCATGGCGGGATTATCCGCCACAAAGGCACGCAGCAACGCTGCCCGGTAGCGGATCTCCTCCTGCATCTCAAAGTTATCGACATGTTTTTCACTAAGCAGATTAACCGCCCTGTCGTAGCTCTCCGCCGCCTCCGAATACAGGCCCCTTAGTTCTGCTTCACGGGCACCCTGTACAAGCAGTCGTCCATAAAGGGCGGCATTGTCTCCAGTCTGATTTTCCGTCGGAAGGCGGTTCCACTCCGCGACAGCTGCATCGGCCTCACGTCGCGCCTGATCGGGGGTATTCTGAAGCAGCGCTGCCTTGGCTGCGGCCACTAAAAGCAGTAACCGATCTGCCGGCGCGGTCGTCAGCGCTTCCAGCCGTGGGCGAATGTCTGGGTGCAAAAACACTTCCGGGATAGCTTGATTTATCCATGGCTGCGGCTCCGGAGTTTCGAGGTAGTTCCGAAAGATTTCTAGTATCCCCTCCGGTTTTTCGTTCACTGTCCCGGACGTGAGCGCTTCACGCAGCAGCGCGCGTGCCTGTTTAAAATGGCCCGTTTCAATGCGAAGCAGAAACAAGTCAAGGCGCGCATCTCGGATCAGGGCTGAGCCGGTCGACACCTTATCTACAAAACTCTGAAAGTAGTCTGCCTTCTCGGCGCGGGTGGGACGAAACGGTCGTTGCGATGGGCTGAAGTAATAAACTTCGGTGTCGAACCCTTCCAGCGCATTAAGGTATTCCCGTTGTACCGCCGGCACATGGGGGGCGACGGTAAGGAGACTCCCAAACCTTTCGTTTGTCAGGGCAAAATCACCATCGAGCCGTGCCTGAACGGCACTGGCGTATAGCCGCGCGGTTTCCGAGGTCGTCTGTTCCAGAATATCCAAAGCATTAAGAGCGGAATCCGAGCGGCTGGTTCCGGTGGTGCTGGTCAGTTCTTTATAACGGCGCAGACTTTCTGCGGCTTTGTCAAAATCGTTCAATTCCAGCAAGTAGGAATATCCGAGAACCCGCCAGAGAAACTGGCGTGGAACGCCCTCAACATTTGTGTTTTCCGCTAAAAGATTTTCCAGCTCATCCACTGCCTTGTCCGTACGACCCAACCGCCTTAGATTTGCGATATAGACAAACCGTGTCATTTGCGGATCGCGGGTGCGGCGTATACTTGCCGCCAGTTCCTGGTAGATGTCATAGCTTTTAGACCGGCTACCTAGGCGGTAGTATTCCTCCGCCAGCAGAAACTTGTCTTCCAGATCAAAAGTAAGTATGTGCGCCCGCTCAAGGGAAGGCGATGTAATGCCGATCAACTGATTCGCAGCCACAAACGCGATTGTTTCCTTCGCGCCGCCTGGTTCAGGAAGCGACGCTGGCAGGTCCATTGAAAGAAGCCGATCTCCTCCTTTTGCAGGAGAGATAATTAACTTTTTATTATGAAAAAAGACCAGGCTGCCCTCTGAATTAAAACGGGGATTCTGCATCCCTTTGCTTCCCCGAATTATAAGCTGTTCCGGGAATGGAGGAGTGCGTGAAATTACGCTAAAACTGCTTCCGGACGGAACATTGCTGGTGCCCTCGCCAGGCAAAGCAGCATCGCCCTCGGTACTTGTGGTTTCGATATCTGCATCCCGACTGCGAAGAAAGCCAATTCCAGAATCGTCTGGAGTCCAGGAAAGAGAGCCTGTGACAAGACTGAACGGGTCAGTTTCGCTGGTCATCTGATCCGTTTCGCCAGTAGATACGTTAATGCTGAAAATCTGGGGTCGAAGATTCTTAAAACCAAATGTGGCAATGAACTGACCGCTGGGAGAAAGAACGGGTTTTACCAGCCCGGCAACAGTAGGGAAAAGCACTCCGGTATCCTCGACGCCGGCATCCAGTCTGATAGATGCCAATTCCGCTTCCCCGGATTCCGTGGACAGGAACAGTAAGGAATTTCCGCTGATCATAGGGTTAAATTGGAGAGATGGCATCGCGGTAATACGGGTGGTGGAGCCGTCAAGGGCACCCAGATAAATGTTCGTAGAGCCGCCTCTGTCGCCCGCAAAGGCGATGGTCAACGAGTCTGTGGTCCACGCTACATTATCGGGGTGGATCTTTCCAGAGGCTACGACGCGGTTTTCAGCGCGTAAGGGGTCCGCAACCATAAGGCCCTGCTTCTCAGAAACAATAGCCAACAACTGGCCATTTGGCGAAAACCGAATGGCCAGAAATGTATCTTCCGGCAGGCAGCCCGCCAGGCAGAACAGGCAACCCGCGGCGAACGCAAAATTTAAATATGTCGATTGTTTCATTAGCACAAGCGTCATGGAGACAGAGCGAGCATACGTTTTGGAAGAAAAATCCACTTAGCGTTATACGTTTGATTTTATGGCAACGCGGTTTCATTTTCGAGAATCGCAGCTCTGCGTGAAATAGGCGCTGAAAAATGACAAATGTGGGTTGATTTCTGTATCAGACTCGTTTTCAACTCCACTTTAGATGATAGACATTTCAGGCGCTATGCGTCTTTATTTAATAACCGATGATTCCGGTCGGTCTGTTAGCGAATTGACTGACCGTGTGGCTCGGGGTATTGCCGGCGGAGCAACCGCTGTGCAGTTTCGCGAAAAAAACTGCGGCCCCACCAATTGTTCCCGAGCGTTTGAATCCATAGCTCGGGAATGCGCAAAGGCAAATGTACCGCTGTTTTTAAACGCGGACCTGATGGGGCGCTTCGAATTGAATGGTCACCTGAGCGGGTACCATTACAGCGACCGCACACTGCCAGTTCGTCCTTTAACACGCGACACCGTCAGTGGATATTCCGCACACGGGACCGACGATGCGGTAAATGCCTTTTCTCATGCGGCGAATTTTTGTACGCTTAGTCCTATTTACGCAACGCCTTCAAAATCTGGCATTCTTGATCCTATTGGACTGGAAGCTCTAAAATCGTCGCGGAAGCTGCTCCCGAAAAAAACCATTGTGGCTCTGGGCGGTATTAATGAGTCTAATGGTGAGGCGTGCATGAAGGCAGGGGCAAGTGGTCTGGGGGTTATTCGCGCAATAATAGCCTCCGATGATCCGGAGGCCGCAGCGTCCCGTCTGCTTCGCATTGTCGAAAATTGCCTGCTTCAGTGAACAACTTTCGCCACACAGTATTATAGAAAACATTAGCATGCGGCTGAAGTCGGCGTTCCCTTAACCGGGGCGTTCAGCGGCATAGCCTGGAGCAATAAGTCCGTGATGTGGAGAGGCATTATCCACCGGTACCGGGATCATCTCGACGTAAATGAGAACACCCCGGTCGTTACCCTGTGTGAGGGTAACACTCCCCTGGTACACGCAGAAGCATTATCCGCCAGAATTGGCGACAACTTCGAGGTTTATCTGAAGTACGAAGGTCTGAACCCCACCGGCTCTTTTAAAGACCGTGGCATGACTTCGGCCGTCAGCCACGCCGCGGCGGAGGGCAGCAAGGCTATCATGTGCGCGTCCACCGGAAACACATCGGCCAGCGCGGCGGCTTACGCGGCTCGGGCGGGTATGGAATGCATTGTTATAATTCCCGATGGAAACATTGCCCTTGGTAAAATGGCGCAGGCTCTTATGCACGGGGCAAAGGTGTTCGCGGTCCGGGGCAATTTTGATGAAGCCTTGCGCATGGTGCGAGAGATAACCAGCAACTACCCGATTACGCTGGTTAACAGCGTTAACCCTCACCGCCTGGATGGGCAAAAAACGGGCGCTTTTGAAGTGGTGGACAGCCTTGGCGACGCACCGGATTTTCATTTTATTCCTGTAGGTAACGCGGGAAACATCACCGCCTACTGGCGGGGCTACAGCCAATTTATGGAACTGGGTAAATGCAGCAAAGTCCCGCGCATGATGGGCTTTCAGGCTGCCGGAGCCGCGCCTATCGTACTGGGTCACGTGGTTGATAATCCGGATACGGTGGCCACGGCCATTCGCATCGGTAATCCCGCAAGCTGGAAGTTCGCGGAAGACGCCAGAGACAGCAGCGGCGGGCTGATAAACATGGTTACCGACGAGGAAATTTTAACGGCCTATAGCTGGCTTGCGCGTAATGAAGGAATCTTCTGCGAGCCTGCCAGCGCGGCAGGCGTTGCAGGTTTGTTAAAACTTGCGGACGAAGGGTATTTCCGGGAAGAACACACCCGGGTTCAGGGGCGCAAAACCCGGATCGTATGCGTTCTGACCGGGCACGGCCTCAAAGATCCCGATAACGCCATCAAACAGTCACCTAATTATATCAGCATTCCCGCCAGCGTGGACGCTGTATTGGATCACGTGGCCGTGGCTCGCTAGCGACTGTGTGAAGTAGCATAGGCAGGATGCCGGTGCTGCTTCACAGGCTACGATACTATTTCAACCTGCGCCCGCGGAGAACCTCCAGCACTGATTCCTTGGTCACATCGCCTTTTAACTCAACATGCCCGATGCGGGTTGGAAGCACGAAGTGAACTTTGCCGGCGGAAACTTTTTTGTCGCTGAACATTCGGTCGTAAACGGCTTCAACATTCATGTCAGCTTCCAGATGGCGAGGGAGACCCGCTCGCGCAACAAGGGCTTCGATTCTATCACGGTCCGCATCTGGCATCAGACCCAGAACTACAGCCATGTCGGCGGCACAGACCATGCCGATGGCGACTGCCTGTCCGTGGAACTGCGTTTCTTTATATTCCCCGAGAGCTTCGATGGCGTGACCGAAGGTGTGGCCGTAGTTTAGTATGGCTCGCAGCCCGGATTCCTGCTCATCCTGGCCGACCACGTCCGCCTTGATTTCGCACGAGCGTCGCACCACGTGGGCGATTGCGTCCGGCTCGAGAGCCATGGCACGCTCCAGGTTCTTTTCCAGCCACGAAAAAAAATCGGCGTCGTAGATAATCCCGTACTTTATGACTTCTGCAAAGCCGCCCTGAAGGTTATGCTTGTCGAGCGTGGCCAGCAGACTCATGCTCATTGCTACCAGCTTTGGCTGGTAGAACGCACCGATGAGATTTTTTCCCAATGGATGGTCCACGCCGGTTTTACCGCCGACGCTGCTGTCTACCATCGCGACTACGGTTGTTGGGATTTGGATAAATGGAACGCCCCGCAAATAAGTTGCCGCCACAAACCCAGCCAGATCTCCGACAACTCCCCCGCCAAAGGCAACAATACACGTCTTTCGCGAAAATTTCCTTTCTACAAGAAAGTCCCACGCGAGCGATGCCGTTTCTACAGACTTAAATTTTTCGCCGTCTCCCATAAGCCAGGTCGCAATAGTTAAACCTGCACTTTCGAGGGATGTTTCCAGCGACTTCCCATAAAGATCCCACACAACGCTATTGGAGATAACAACAACATCCTCAGCAGCGTGGGCTTTAACATCATTGGCTATGTCGGTGATGTTTTGATAGAAGCGGATTTCGTAACTTCTATTACTTAGGGGCACGGTTACCGGGTTCGGCAAGGAGTTTGCTTCTAACATACTTTTTACCATTCTACTCTCCCCCGCTCATTCAATCGTTATTTGTATTTTTAAAGGATTTCTCACGTTATGAAACTTTCGTATTTGCAACAAGGCTTTGGATCTAATCTTCCTCTTGTTCTTCTGCATCCGTATCCTTTAAACGCCCGCTTCTGGAGTAATCAGCTTTCTGCCCTATCAAAAAACAGACACATCATCGCTCCCCATTTTCGCGGATACGGCGCTACCCGAGCGGAATCCCGTGACGAGTTTTCTATTGCCAGCTTTGCCAACGATATTCGCGATACGCTGGCTACTGCCCAGGTACAAAAAGCAATCTTCGCCGGGTGCAGTATGGGCGGATACGTACTGTTTGAGCTTTGGCGTCAGGATCCAGCGCTTATATCGGCCATGGTTCTTGTGGATACAAAGGCTGAGCCAGACGATGAAGTGACCAAAAACAAACGCAGAAAATTGATAGAACAAGTGAGAAGCGTCGGAACGGTGGATTTACCGCACGCTAGTGCGGGAATGCTGAGCGGAGTGACCCAGGAAACAAAGCCAGGGGTGGTGCGTGATGTTCAGGCATGGGCCGGTGAGCCGTCGTGCGAGACGATCATTAAAACCCTTGAATTGCTGGCAAACCGTCCGGATTCTCGGGCCACCATGGCTACCATTAATGTTCCGACGCTTATTCTGGTGGGAGAAAAGGATGAAGTCACTCCTCCCGAAAAGTCCCTCCAGATGGGTGAGGCGATTAAAGGCTCCAGAGTTGAAGTGATTTCGAATGCCGGCCATCTGGCCCCACTGGAGAACCCGGCAGCCGTCAATGCGGCGATTACTGCATTTCTACAGGACCCGGCTATTTCCTGAGCCGTGGGTTTAAGGCGTCCTGCAGGCTGTCGCCCAGGAGATTGAACCCCAGCACCGTGAACGCCAGAGCCACTGCCGGAAAAACAGCGGCCCACCATTCGGTCGGGAAATTGGATCGACTCAGGCCCATGTAGATCATCGTTCCCCAGCTCAGACTGTCTGGATCTCCAAGGCCGAGAAAGCTGAGAGACGCTTCGCCCATAATAGCGCCCGCTATGCCCATTGCAAACCAGATAATTACCGGCGCGATGCAGTTTGGCAGGATATGGCGAAGAATTATACTTGTGTGTCCGGCACCCAGAGCCGTGGCCGCTTTTACATATTCGAGGTCACGAGTCGTAAGGACCTGAGCCCGGGTTAGCCGGCAGATACTTGGCCAAAAGGTAAAACCCAACACAGCCGCTATATGCCAAAGGGTTGGCTTTTGGATAATAGAGACAACGGCCAACGCCAGGATAAGAAAAGGAAACGCCAACAGCACGTCTACCACTCGCATAATTACAGAGTCCACAATGCCGCCCACGTAACCGGCAAGACAGCCAAGGGCAGTCCCGATTATAGAGGCTATGGTGACGACGGCGAGACCGACCAGGAGAGACGTCCGCGCGCCATAGATGACGCGGCTCAAGACATCTCGTCCGCGCACATCCCGCCCCAGAACACTATCGGGTTTGAGAGTCCTTTCCTGATCCTGTCGGGCGTCCAGCCAGCGCGGCGCTTCATTCATTCTACTACGATTTACCGCATCCGGATCATTAGGGGCCAGCCAGGGCGCGAAGCAGGCTAAAATCAATATAATCGATACAACAGCAGCCCCCAGAAGCGCAGAAGGTTCCTTTTTCAGTCTTATAAAAAGAGCAGTTGGGTGAAAGGGGGAATGGGTCGCCACTGTTACTGGTTCTGCGGAAAACTGTCAAGTATCAGGGGGATGGCATCGGCCACTTCACTGGCAAGTACACCCCTTGATCCAAACAAAGCTGCGCAACGGCTTCCCGCCGCGAGATGCACAAAGGCCCCCATCACCGCCGCCTGCCACATGGGCAGGCCTTGGGCGTAAAGGGATGCGATTACTCCGGTAAGAACGTCTCCCGTGCCGCCCTTCGCCAAAGCGGGCTCCGCTCCGGGGATTAGCCAGGTCTGGCCATCGGGACGCGCTACCAGCGTTCCAGCCCCCTTCAGCAGGACTGTCACCTGGTGGGTCTGGGCGAAAGTCCGAACAACGCCCACCCGATCCGCCTGGACCTGCTTTACTGTCAATCCGGTGAGCCGTGCCATCTCGCCGGGATGGGGCGTCAGAAGAACTTCTTCGCGACCCTTTAACAGATCAAGCATACCATCGGAAAGTATATTGAGAGCATCTGCGTCCAGCACGAGTGGCTCTGACCAAACTGAGAGGACCTTCTTTAAAAATTGTTTTGTTTCCAGGGCTGTGCCAAGTCCCGGGCCCATGGTTAAGACCGTGTGATCTTTCCGGCTCGCGGCAAAATGTTTACCCGACGCTTCATCGAAGTATCCATACTTACCGCCATCCAGGATGATGGACGTCGCTTCCGGGAGGGCGGTTTTGTAGATGGCGTTGGTTTCCGCCACGGTGTAAATCGAGGCAAGACCGCAACCAGTTCGCAGGGCCGCCCGCGCCACCAGCAAGGTGGCACCGGCATAGGCTGTAGCGCTGCCGATGATGCCCACATTCCCGTAGGTTCCCTTGTTGCTGTCAGGCGGCCGGGGATTTAGCCAGCTGGCCAGTTCGGCTCCCTGCGCCCAATTCAGCAGCCACTCGCTGGATTCCAGCAGGACCTTCGGAAAGTTTATAGGCAGCACGATAACCCGACCGGCGAAATCAGAGCCGGGCAGTGTTAACAGGATTGTCTTTGGCAAGCCAATGGTGACCGTCAAGGCTGCGTTGATGACATCACCAGGTTCTTCTTGAGGACGCAATTCCCGAAGCCCCGAGGGCACGTCTATCGAGACAATCTCTTTGCCGAAGGCATTAACCTCTCGAATGACTGCGGCATAATCGCCACGGGCTGGGCCTGTTATTCCAGTACCCAACAAGGCGTCGACGATAACGTCAACCTTGGACAGCGAGATTGTCAGTTTGGATCGTTTGACGGTAGGGATTTTGGTTTTTGAAAGTAACTTCCAAGCTTTGTCCGCTGCCCCCGAGTAGGCACTTGGCGATTCAAGGCAGACCACAGTTACACTAAGGCCCATCTCGTGGAGTACCCGCGCAACTACAAAGCCGTCTCCGGCGTTGTTGCCTTTGCCACATAAAACACAAACGGACTCTGGCTGATAAGTCTTTAAAATGGTTTCCGCGATGGCACGGCCAGCCTCGGCCATTAAATCGTAAGCGTCAAGTCCATGCTGGGTTTGCGCCATTTCATCGATGCGGCGCATCTCTGCTACTGAGACGAGTTTCAAGCTTCAGGCACTCTGCACGGCTTTTCCGCTGAGGACTTCATTCATACTACCAGTGCGGTAGCCTATCATGTCTACTGTAACGTAAGGAAAACCAATATCGCGGAGCTTCTGAGTAACCGTTACGTTCAGGCCACCATCAAACAGACGCGGCAGCTCCGTAGGGAGTAATTCGATCCGGGCAAGATTTTCATGGTGACGAACGCGAAGCTGAGTGAAACCAAGGGATCGCAGGTAATCTTCAGCGGCAGCAACGCGGTCGATCCCTTCTCGGGTGATTTGTTTTCCATAAGGGAAGCGAGAAGACAGGCACGCGCCGCTGGGCTTGTCCCAGTTAGGCAGGTCATAGGCTTCGCGGGCGATTTCGCGCACTTCCGGCTTAGTTATCTCGCATATTAATAGCGGGGCAAAAGTCCCTTGTTGAGACGCAGCCTGCATTCCAGGACGGTAATCGCCCAGATCATCATAGTTGGTTCCCTCCACTACGCAGGAGAAACCCCACTCTTTTGAGAGGTCGGCGAGACGTCCGTAAAGCTCATGTTTACAAAAAAAGCACCGATTGATCGGATTTTCCGCGTAGTTGGGGATTGCCAGTTCGCTGTATTCGATAGTGCGGTGATTCCATCCGCGGCGGCGGGCCAGGTCGCAGATAAACGAGAACTCATCCGGCGTCAGCGTTTCGCTTTTAGCGGTAACGGCCATCGCGTTATCATAGCCCAGCACGTCGTGGGCCACAGCCATGCAAAGAGTAGAATCCACACCGCCAGACAGCGCAATCAGCGCGCGTCCTTTTTCGCGAAAGGAGGCCTTGAGGCGCTCAAGCTTTTCCTGGGTTTCCGGTAGCATCATGTTATAACTATAGTGGGTTGGGCGGCGGAAATTTTGGAGGTTAGGCGCCTCCGAGTTAAAGCATCATGGAATGGCCCATTAGAGCCAAATCCATGCGCTTATGCAGAGAGTTTTTGCCAGGCTTCGTAGCCACCTTCCACGTTAACAGGATTCTCGAACCCGCGGCTTCTTAAGATAGCGCAAGCGCGGGAACTGCGTCCGCCTTTTTGACAATGGACAAAGATTTCACGCTCTTTAAGGTCTTCCATGTCCATTAAGAACTTTGGCAGTTCCTGCAACGGCATCAGCTGCGCTCCAGGAATGGCGCCCAACTGATTTTCATCGGCGTTGCGCACGTCCAGAATGACGAGATCTTCGCCGGCATCAATGCGTTTTTTCAACTCTTCTACGGTGATTTGTGACATGACGGGTCTCTCTTCATCTTGTGATAGTGTAGCGCCTGGGGATCCGGCGTTGCAGAAGTGTTCATAATCTATCAGTTCACGGATAGAGGGGGCATCCCCACATACAGGGCAATCGTGATTTTTTCGAACAGCAATTGAGCGAAATGTCATGCGGGCGGCATCATAGAGCAGAAGGCGCCCGGCAAGGGTTTCGCCGTGGCCGAGCAAAATTTTAATGGCTTCCGTGGCCTGGATCATGCCCATCATTCCGGGCAGTATCCCCAGCACTCCGCCCTCCGCGCAGGTGGGCACGGCACCGGGGGGCGGCGGTTCGGGAAACAGGCATCGATAGCAGGGTCCGCCCTGAGGCCCAGCGGGCCAGAACACGGCGGCCTGGCCCTCAAACCCCTGAACGCAGGCGAAGATATTTGGTTTTCCGGCCAGAACACACGCGTCGTTCGTAAGATAGCGGGTGGGAAAGTTGTCGCTGCCGTCGATGAGGATGTCAAAATCCGAAAGAATGTCCATGGCATTACTGCTGGAAAGGCGCGTCTTCAGGGGGATAACTTTGACGTCAGGATTCAGGTCCGCAATGGCGGCATGGGCACTTTCAATTTTTAACATGCCGGCGCGGCGGGTGGTATGCACCACCTGCCGCTGCAGATTCGACATTTCCACATGATCCATATCGACTATACCGATAGTCCCAACGCCTGCGGCGGCCAGATAGAGCAGGGCAGGACTGCCAAGACCGCCGGCCCCGACGACCAGGACCCGCCCGCGCAACAGCTTCTCCTGACCGGCAACACCTATCGCTTCGAGGCTGAGGTGGCGGGCATAACGCTGCTGTTGATCCGTGGTTAAGGACATGGGTTTATTTATGCCAATGAGCAGAGAGAAATTTTGGCGTAAGCAAAACTCATGGATACATGAGGTATTTCTGCCGCACTTCCTGGAACTTCTTTAAGCCCGGTTCCCATGACTTGACTATGGCGTCGGCTTCTTCGGTTTTAATACGTTCTCTCAGATTCGGAGTCGCCATAAGAGTTTCCGAATAGTCGGTCATTTTCACCTGGTCAGGGTACCGCTTCACCACGGTTTGCATCATGTGAATGCCGGTGCGCACTGGCTCAAAAATTTCGCGGTCCGTTACCGTTATGAACACCCCTCCGCACTTCTCCCCTTTATAGCGACGGGAGTCCGGCGTGTACGTGATTCCCTTGAATTCGACGCCTGGCAGGTTCCGATCATTCAGATCTTTCGCCCAGGCATTACCATCGATAAAAGGCGCACCCAGCATCTCAAAAGGAGCCGTGGTACCACGACCTTCGTTCATGTTGGAGCCTTCAAATATACAGGTGCCAGGATATACTGTAGCGCAGGTCAGCGTACGCATATTCGGAGATGGCGGAATGAACTCGCGGCCCGTCTCGTCCAGCCACTGGTCACGAGACCATTCAGGAATTTTGATTACGTGAAGGTCAACTTTGGGATTCATGTATTCCTGATTCCACATGGTAGCGATCTCGCCGATTGTCATGCCATGGCGGGTAGCGACACCAAACGGAGCCCCTTCCCCGAGCCGACCTACCAGACCGAGGTCTTTTTCGTTAACCGCACCCTCCACGTGAAAACCGGTAATGGGGTTTGGGCGATCAATAATGACGAAGGGTTTGCCGTTTTTTGCGCAGGATTCCATTGCGTGGGTCATCGTCCATGTGTAGGTATAGAATCTGGCACCCACGTCGGGAATATCGAAGACAAACAGATCCACATCTTTCAACTGCTCGTCGGTGGGCGCTTTCCGCTTACCGTAAAGAGAGTAAACAGGTACGCTGGTTTGAGCATCGATGCCGTCATCGGTTTTGTGTCCGTCTGCCAGATCTCCGCGAAAGCCGTGTTCCGGACCGAAAAAGGCAGAAACCGTGGTGCCTTCAACGGACAGCAGATAGTCCATGTCGTGTTGCCCGGCAGCGTTTCGAGCGGATCCATTGGTCAGCACACCGAGGCGTTTCCCTTTGGCCATAGCGGAAAGCTCATCTAACTGAACGTGAACGGCATCTTTTGCGGAGGCCGCAGAAAGGTGAAGAACTATCATGCCGACAAGCAAAAACGATGGAGTCATTTTTAAGGTTTTCAAAGTGCTCTCCTAAAAGTTAATCAAAATTTGCAGCCAAAGGATTCCAGCCACTATAAGGCAAAGTGACGAGGGAACGTAGATGCAAAGGAAAACGCATGAAAGTGTTGCGGACGGCGCAACTCAGAATAATAATAGGGCTTTTCGCGAGCCTCTCCTATCCGAGCCGCAGTGGGCAGCTCAGCGAGCCATCCATTACCTTACTGAAAAGACGTTTTAGGTTAATCGACGGATTCCTATATGGGATAAGGCTGAGCGGCGATTTGCGGTTTTCGAGGTTTTTATGCCGCTCATGCCCGTGGGTGCTGGTTGCGCGACGGTTTTTGCACCATTTTCACTAAATTTATTTTTTGCTGTCTTAAAGTTCCTGGGAGAGCGTTCCGGGGATGTGGCCATTGTAATTGTTCTCCGTTTCTGGAATGGTTGCATTTAGGGGAAACAATAGGTGGCGAAATGGAGAGGGGAATTCCCGCATGGGTACTTAAATGAGATTTTGAAGGGATTGGCGAGCGGACGGCTCGGCGAGCCATCCCTACCCATGTATAACGCTGCAAGGAGGGATCCGGGAGCAGACGGTTCGACGAGCCACCCCTACCCATGTATAAGGCTGCAAAGAGGGATCCCGGGAGCGGACGGTTCGACGAGCCACCCCTACCTGCTTTTGATTTTACGGAACCAGTGTGAAGCCGACCACGCTATACGGTTCCTGATCTGTGCTTATAATCCAGCGTGCGGTGGCAGTGGCGGGGCGGGGGCCGCTGGTGCTATCGTTACTTTCCAGCGCGTCTTGCTCTTTTTGCGTAAGCCGATTGGTTGACACCAGTTCAAAAGCGCTACTGCCGACTGTGACCTGATCAACTATAGAATCCAGCTGGGCCAAATTGTTCCTGTTCATGCCAGGAACAAATCCTGTTATAAACTCGCTGACGTTTACAAATGGCGCGCTGCCCTGTTGAGCCTGACGCAGGCGGTAGCCTTCAAACTGTTCGATCATCGCGGCGGTTGCGCCCTGCGCTGTCCCTGCCTGGGCGGCTCCATTAAGGTTCAGGCCAACCAGAGCGTACTTTGCACAGGTGTTAAGGTTCAACTTACCGTAGGAATATACAGTAGGCACGGTCGACTTCTCGTCTTCCTTACTGTTGTTTCGGCTATTAGCTGAGTTGTTCTGATTTCGTTCGCGCAAGCGTTCCATTTTATCCCGAAATGCCTGAGAAGCGCTTTTGCCGCTGGAAGCACGACCGCCCCGCTGGTCGTTTCGGGTAGTTGAAGTACTGTTGTCCGTTAAGGCTGTATCCTCGTGAAAACGCGTAGCTGTAAATACATCAATCAGACGCAGGTCCAGGTTATCGGGGAACGGGTCAGCGGCGGTTTTGGATGAAGCATCAAAATTTTCCGGCATCTGAAGCTCTGCCATCTGAGACGCGTGTACTTTTTCGCCCCCACTTATAGCCGCTTCGGGATTTTTTTCGACAAACCCTGTGCTGAGAGCAAACAGTTGAGAAACCTTCGTCATGGTAGTATTGCCATTTTCCCAAGCCTTTGTCGCGGCGGCTCTGGCCTCACTGTTGCCCGCGCCACTGCTCGCTGGAGCAAAAGCTGTCGCCTGTGCAGTGATATCGCCGCGCACCATCGGATCGGGCCGCTGGAAACTCACTTTGCCATCTACCTGCCCGGTCGTTGTATAGGCAAAAACATCGGCTAATTCGCCATCCGGGTTATACAAGCTAACGCGGCTGTTACGGTCGGTCAGGTCCAGTGTAGGCTGTGTCATTACCTGGTTGGCTGATCCGTCGGCCGTCGTTCCAAACAGCGAGACCAGCGAGCCATGCCCCGGCGGAGAATCCGGTTTAGGTTTGTCATAGTTGTCGGTAATTACCAGGTAGCCCCCCGGCGGCAGTTGTGCCGTGAGTTGTATAGTTGCGCCGCTTCCCGTACGAAGAGTCCAGCCAGACAGATTAATGGCGCGATTCCAGGGATTTACCAGCTCAACAAACTGTCCGTCGTCATCAAATGCGACCGAAGTGGCAGAGTCTGGATACACCTCCGAAATGAACGGGGTCATCTCTACGCCAATAGTGACGTTTGATCCGGGCTCCCCCCCCATGGTTGAAGAAACGCTGTTCCCGCTGGAGTCCAGCACGGTCGGCTCATTGTCTTCATCGGAAAAGTCTGCAACGTTCGCGGCAAACTGAAGAAGCAGTTCGTTATTTTTCTCTGGAAAGGCCAGGCGTAGCGTGTCGTAGACGTGTTTTGTGTCAATAAAATCCAGAGGAATTTTCGGCACGTGAGTACCCTTATTTCCGTTAAAAACTTCGGGTGCCTGGCTGAACACAGTGACGAATTTCGAAAGCTTTTGGATTTCCGGCTCTGAAAACAGCGGCTGGCCGGACACCAGGTCAATACGCAGGCGAACCAGGTTATCCAGCATTTGCGCATTTGGCTTGCGCGGGTCCAAATCTGCCGGTGCGTCATCCGCGCGGAATCCACGGCCAGAGGGATTCGTTACTGGAGCATCGCCCCGCAGTGTCATGAGCGCTGCGGATTTCTTTACCGAGTCAGTTTCAGGCAAAATGGCGTTTACCACACGCTGCATGGCCGCCTGATCTTCAATAGCATTTAAGTTAAGAAGACCGCTGAGGTCGCGCATTTGTATATTTGCCTGCGGCCCGCCCGTAACTTCTCCCGAGGAAGACTGTTGCGTTCCAATTCCTGCCTGGCGCAGCGCGGCTGTCTCAGCAGGAGACATATTGGCGGATTTCCCATCAGCGCGAGACATTTTTTGCAGAGCTTGCGGCACGGTGTTCCAGTTTTGCAGAGTTGTGGTAATGCCCTGGGAAGCGTCTACAAGCATGGGCATCGCCATCGGGAGGCCAGTGGCCGCAGCCGTACGAGCCTGGGCCAGCTCCGCATAATTGAAACTTGCCTGAGATTCAAGCCGGGTACTATAGGAAAAAGCGATCCCAAGTAGTAGCAAAATGGACAGCATAGCCAGAACCAGCAGTATTGTGGAGCCACGGCGTGGGCTGGATGCCGCTTGCGCTATTGCGCCTGGGTTTGTCTTTTTAAAGTGTCGGTTCATATTTATCGATCATTTTATAGAAATTTCATCCACGTTATGTTACTGCCCAGTTTATAACACTGGGGCTCAACTGTAAACTGTTGGAACTCCCGGCAATAAAAATAGCTATTGAAAGCAGAAAAGCGCAATTGCCATAACCAACTCGCTTTAACGACTTTCATCTTGCCACCATATTTCAATAATGAAACGATTTCTCCTGTGAACCTTGAAGAATATCATAAAATGCACGCCTTGGAAACTCAGTACTGGTGGTTTCAGGGGCGCCGCAGAGTGATTCTTGATACAATTCAGAAACACTGTGCGCCGGTTGAAGGCAACAGACCTGTCATCCTTGATATCGGGTGCGGCACCGGCATGATGCTGGAAGACCTGCAAAAAATGGGTGCAGCAACAGGGCTGGACTTTAGCATGGTCGCGCTGGAGTATTGTAAAAACCGCGGAATCAATAATCTTGGCAGAGCTGACGTAAGGCACATTCCGGTAAAGGACAACAGCGTCGATATTATCACGGCCCTGGATCTGATTGAGCATATCGAAGATGATCATGGCCTGATGGACGAGTTTCACCGGGTGCTCAAGCCGGGCGGGGTTGCCATTATGTCTGTCCCTGCCCACAAGAAGCTTTGGAGCGGACACGATGTGGCTCTACATCATTTCCGTCGTTACGAGAAAGCGGAGTTTCGCCAGTTGGTGGAAGGTGCCGGACTCAAACCGCGCAAGTATTCTTATGGAATGGCCACGGCGTATGTGCCCGCGGTCCTAATTCGGAATTACAAAAAGATGCGCGGGCAGAGTGGCGCGAATCAGTCTACGGACGAATTCCCCATACCGGCCTGGTTGAACGGCCTGTTGCGTAAGTCGGTGGAAGTGGAATCAGCCTGGCTGAAACGGTGGGATCTTCCCATAGGGTTATCGCTGTTGTGTGTGGCTCAGAAGTAGCGGAGCGATAGGTTTCTGGCACCCGTTCGAGGCAAGCGAGAGTTGCGTTACCGTCTATGCATAGGCGTAGGCGTGTCTCGCAAAAGCTTGCACAGGTGGGACGCCTATGCGACTGCTTCATACCCGGCGGGTTACTTTAACCCGCCCGGGAAGATTCTGAGGGGTTTAAAATGCGCCATGTAGCGCGACCCGTAGACGTTTCCCATGGCTTCTGCGTTAAATCGTTCTGCCGTGACAACCGCTAAAAGATATCCCTCTTCTGACGCAAGGCCAACTACGGCTTCGTTGGCAAGGTTTGCGGCCTCCTCGGGATTTACCAGCATTTTGTCGTGGAGCGGCTGCCCGCGAAACAGTCGTTCTTCATAAGCCTTAAGCAGCGTGAACGTCGGATAACGATCGGCATCAAGGGCTTTGGCACCCTTAATCATTTTCTGCATGGCTAACTCCGGGTTATCCGTCAGTTCGTCCAGCGTTACGGCATCTTCCACGTCAAATCGTCCCACGGCGGTGCGAGTCAGGCTGGCGAGATATCCGCCGCAGCCCAGTTCCCGCCCAAGATCCCGGGCGAGCGCCCGCACATAAGTGCCGCTGGACACGGTCGTTTCGAACTCGATAATGACGACCTTTTCAGGAGCCGGCATATCCGGTTTGCGGGCGATAATTTCAGTGGGCGCATCAACGATCTTTATGTCTCCAAGATCAAAGGAGTAGACCGTGACCCGGCGCGGGTCCACTACCACTTCTACATTTTCCCGCGCGTACTCGTATAATTTCTTCCCCGCAACCTTAACAGCGGCATAGCGTGGAGGAATTTGCTCGATGGCTCCTACAAATTTGGCGGCGTGGGAAAAGATTTTCTCCTCAGTCAGCCCGGTGATGTCACCGGTCATTACTGGCACGCCTTCCTTATCGTCCGTGGTTGTTTCCAGACCCAGGCATATCGTGCCCACATAGGTTTTGCTAGACTGGACAAGGTAAGGTACGAGCTTCGTGTAGGGGCCAACACACAAAAGGAGCAGCCCGTCGGCTGCAGGATCAAGGGTTCCCGTGTGACCAATGGCTCGTTCGTTAAGCGCGCGCCGGGCAATTGCCACCACATCGTGAGAGGTTGGTCCCGCAGGTTTAATCACCGGCAATACGCCGGCGAGTTTCGGTTTTTTATCAGTCATCATTCATTTTCCAGGGGTTTAGAAGCTTCGAGCACTTATAGTGGTTAGTGCCACATTAATTTGTAGATCAAAATACGAGCGCCCGGAACATGGGTGACGGTCGAACGTCCGGGTTTACCGCCAAAAGTTGGAGTTTGTTTCTTCTGGTAAGCCGGAAGCCAGTTCGTCGATCCGTTCCAGCAGCAGGGCCGGTTCACTTTTTTCCCGTTCAAGTTCTGTGCGAACCTGTTCTTTGGTGCCGTGAAAGCAGGTGCTGGACACTGTCCCGCCGCGAGAGCTTTTCTTCACCCGTAATGCGACAAACCGCAATGGGCGGTTGGCGGGGTTCAGCTTCTCGTCCATGCTCATTACCACAATCTCGAGCAGGCCCGGCGATGTCGTTGCTGGATCGCCATAGTGTACCTGACGTTTAAATCGAACGTCGTTAAAAGCGCCTTCAGCAGGAATTCTCTCGTCATAGGCAGCCAGCAGTTCAGCCAGCAGTTCCTTAAGAGTTGTTTCTATGTCAGCACCAATGGTCATCTCCGAATGCCGCTACCAGTAATTATTAACCTAATTCGCTGATACCTGTTGACGATATTCCCGGCGGTAGTGGTATATTTAATTTGCCTGGTTTATCGCGCGAACCTCCGGCGTAATCTTTTTCCCCGGGATTCTATTATGTTGATTAACAAGGCTTGGAAGATGCGGCTGGCGGTGTTATCAGCGATGGCTGTGCTGCTAATGCCCATCAAAGCACAGGTGAGCGGTCCCAGGGCTGCCGGCGGGACTTCTGCCACTCACGCGGTGAAAACCGAGCAACGCCCACTAAAAAAACACAGGCGACAGGACGCCATAGGGGAACGGAAGAACAGCCGAACCCTGGAGCCGCCCGATGCGGGTCGGCGCCACAATTCTGGCGAATTTCGCAAATTGATGCAGGAGGAGATGAAGCTTCTTCCTGCCCTTAATAAACCGATGGAACGTTTTTTCGTAATCCAGACTGAGCGCTACGAACTACAGCAGAAACGGCAAAAGGTGGCCGGAAATAGCTCTGAAGGCCGGGAAGATATCCTGAAACAATTTCATTCTCTGCTGCAGCGCGACCTACAGCTGTCCGATGAAGCTCGCACCATTGCCCATAAAATCGTAGAGGATATGCCGCGGATTACCAGTCAGTTGCACCAGCGTCGGGCACAGCTGAACGCACGGATAGACGGCGGAGAAACGACTGCAACGGAAGTGGGCGCATCCGATCCCGGCGAAAAGGAGCTGCTCCGCCGGCTGAGATACATCGAATTGCTGGAAAAAAAACTTCAAGACCTCACAATGCACCCCGAGCGTCTGGATCTGCTTGCCCGCGTGATGCGCGGCCTGCCGCCGGAAGAAGGTTCGAATTTTAGTGACCGCCCCGCGCGAGAACTAAAGGTGAAGGACACATCAACTACGGTCACGACGTTGATCGAGCTGCAGAACAGGCGGAAGGACCTCCAGCGGGAGTTACGCCAGGTTGAGAAGAGAATCGATGAGCAGCGCCGTAACGCCGCCCGTAAAAAAGGTGGGGGCGGCGCGTCCGGTCCCCCGGGCCTTTAACGATTACGCGGAGTTCCGCCTGTCGCGATGATTCCGTTCATTATTGGCTTGAAGGCGTAATTATGCAGGGCTAGCATTCTGCCTCAATAGTGAAAATTTTAATCTTACATCAGCATTTTCATCCGGAAACCGTAGGCACCTCTACCCGGGCGGTGGAAATTGTGGAGTATCTGGTGGAACAGGGACACTCGGTTACTGTTGTAACGGGCATTCCGAGTCATCCATCTACCATCCGCAACGGCGAGGTCTCTCGCCGCCAGCCCCGCCGCGAAATGTTTCGGGGTGCCGAAGTCCATCGGGTGTGGACTTATGGAAGCTCGGGGCCCGACGTATTCGTTCGGCGTATGATGGCTTATTCTTCTTTTATGATAATAGGCGGCCTCAAAACCCTTTTTATATCAGGTAAATTCGACGCGCTTGTGGCCATCAGTCCTCTGCCTAATGGGGTAGCAGGATGGGTCGTAAGCAAGCTGCGCCGGATACCGCTGATGTTTGACGTATGCGACATCTGGCCCGATTGCGCCGTGGCCGTCGGGATGATAAAGCCTTCCCTCACTCTGAGGGTCGCGCAGTGGCTGGAAAAAAAGGTGTATCACGCCAGCAAGCGCATCGGAGTGGTAACCCGCGGGTTTATCGGTAATATCGAAGCGAAGGGTATTCCGCGCGACAAAATACGATTATTACCAGACTGGGTAGATCCTGCCCTTTATGACCCGGCGAAAATTGACCGGGAGCAGGCTCGCCGTGACTATGGATTGGACGGTCACTTTGTCGTGAGCTTCCTCGGCAATTTCGGCCTGTTAATGGGGCTGGAATCCATCTTGGAAACGGCGCGTATCGTGCAGGAACGCGATCCCGGAATCTTGTTTCTATTTGTGGGCAAGGGTGCGGCGCTGCCCATGATGGAGAAAAAGATTGCCGGCGACAAATTAAAGAATGTCCGCATCATCGCTTATCGTCCGAGGGAAGAAGTGCCGGCACGTCTCCAGGCGTCAGATGTGCTTATTGTTACCTATATGAAGAGTGATCTGACGATGATTACAGTGCCATCGAAGATCTATGAATACTTGTCTATCGCACGGCCCATTGTGGCGGGCGTGACAGGAGTTGTTTCAGAAATATTGTCTGATGCCGGCGCCGCCCTGATCAGCCGCGATCGGGATCCGGACGAGATGGCGCGGCATATTTTGACGCTGAAATCTGACCCAGACCGGGGCGACGCCATGGGCGCTTCCGGACGCGACTACGCCATTGAACATTTTTCTTTTGCAAAAGTGGCCTCCGATTATGAGGCGGCCGTCGCGGAAACAGCCGCTTCACGGCAAACGGAATGACCTCTGCGGCCACGCCACTGGCGACGAAAGTTTGCGGCTCAGCCGAGGCAAAGCGACTGTCGATAATTATCGTCAACTGGAACACTCGAGAGCTACTGCGGGCCTGTCTTGATTCTTTAAGGGAATCTGCCGAGATCGATAATATTGAGATTATCGTGGTCGATAACGCTTCTTCGGATGGCAGCGCGGAAATGGTGGTGCGAGAATTCCCCGAGACTGCAGTTATCCAAATCCCTGAAAACAGGGGTTTTAGCAGCGGGAACAATGCAGGCATGGCAGCAGCCACGGGCGAATATGTGTTGCTGCTAAACAGTGACACGGAAGTGCGAGGGAATGCGCTTCGATTGATGTGTGAGCACATGGACGCTTACCCACGAATCGGGGCGCTGGGCGCGCGACTTCTTAACCCGGACGGCTCGATCCAGATGTCATGCCGCAGTTTTCCGTCTTACCGCACCGCGCTTTTTCACCGCAAATCAATTTTGACGCGACTTTTTCCGCGCAATCGCTATTCGCAGCAATACCTGATGACGGCATTTGATCGCGACGAAGCTGTGGAAGTGGACTGGGTTATCGGTGCCTGCCTGATGACCCGGCGCGAAACCATTGATGAAGTAGGGATGTTGGATGAAGGCTTTTTCATGTACGCTGAGGACGTCGACTGGTGTTACCGCATGAGGCAGGCTGGCTGGACGGTGGAGTACTTTCCGGAGGCCCTGGTGATGCATCATTATGAAAAATCGGCGGGTAAAGCGCCCTTCCGTATGACGTTGGAACGTCACCGGAGCATGTGGCGTTTTTACAAAAAGCATTACAGCCGTGATATTGTGCTTCTGGATCTTGCCACTGCGGCGGGGGTAAGCGCGCGGTTTGCCCTTATGACGGCACGGGACGCAATAAGACATCTTGGCAGAGACAAGGACCAATTATGAATCCTTTAACGGGGCCGGTCTCTAGCGGCATTGTAGCGCTAATTATTACACTGGTGGTTAGTTATCTCTGCCTCAAATTGAAGAGGAGATCGGTCACACCTGAGGCCCGTTGGCGTAATTCCACTCCACTTGTGTCAGGACTAGCGGCAGGATTTATTACCTTGGGGCTTATGTCCGACCGGTTTATCCCGGATGATCGCTACTATTCCCTTGTAGCGGCTCTGCGTATTCTTCTCGCTGCCACAGCAGGCTGTATCTGGATATGGAGCGTGGATGTAATCGTTCCGCGTCCGAAGTTTGGTTTTATTGCCCGTGGATCGGCTCACATTCTCACCCAGGTATTGGCATCGGCGCTGCTTGTATGGGCGGGGGTTAGTTTTGATCTGATGCGGCTACCCGGCGGCGAGGCAACTGTGCTGAATCCATGGGAGAGTCAGGTATTTACTCTGGTTTGGCTTGTGGTGGCGACAAATATTATCCGACTGCTGGATGGAATTCACGGCGCGGCCAGCGTGGCGGTTTTGGTGGCCGGGCTGACGGCGCTGTTCGCCAATGTTATCAACAACGAGTTTTTTCTAACGGGCGTGAGCCTCGTCGCAATTGGCTGTGCTCTGGGCTCCCTATGGTATTGCACCTCCAGTTTGAAACTGCCGCTGGAGGGATCCGGCACAGCAATACTGGGTTTTGTTTTTGCGATCTTGACCGTTCTTGCCCGCCAGAAGACTGTAGCGACCCTGTTACTTTTGATACCCCTGATCTTAATCTTGATGATTGCCGGAGCGGCAATGATGGGGATGCTGGAAAAACGGCTGGTGCTACCTAAAAATGAGAAACCAGATTGAGGCGCGAGGTTGTGATGGCCACATCTAGAGCGTTCATATTTTCCTTGCCGAGACCGATCCTGAAATTATCCATTCCTGCATTATGACGGAGAATTCTAAGCCTGCGGCCAAACCTTGCCATTTAAGCGTTGTTGTACCTGCTTATAATGAGGAAGCGCGGCTGGGGCGATCACTGCCTGTAATACTTGATTACCTCAAAGCGCAGCCGTATACGTGGGAAATTGTTGTAGTGGACGACGGGAGCCATGACCGCACAAGCGAGATTGCCGCGGCCTATGCTGAAAGCAATGTTCGCGTTTTGCGCAATGAGCCCAATCGCGGCAAAGGCTATTCTATACGACGAGGAATGCTGGAATCGGTAGGACAATGGCGTCTGTTTTCCGACGCAGACCTCTCAACTCCCATCAGCGAACTGGATAAATTCTGGGAGCACACGGATAATGGCTATGACGTGGTGATAGGATCGCGCGCTCTGCCTGAGAGCGAACTGGCCGTGCGTCAGCCTAAGGGCAGGGAATTCGTAGGGCGAATCTTTAACACCACTGTCCAAACGTTTCTGGTACCCGGAGTTGGCGATACCCAGTGCGGGTTTAAACTTTTTTCTGCAGACGCGGCCAATGCGGTATTTTCCAGGCAGACTCTGCACGGGTTTGCTTTCGACGTGGAAATTCTTATGCTCGCTCGCCGGCACGGGTTTAAAATTAAAGAAGCCCCGGTTAAATGGATAAATGACCTTGGCAGCAAAGTCAGCACGCTCAGCGGTATTAAAGGATTTGTGGATCTGGCGCGACTAGGCTTTCGCCGAATCCGACCAGAGCAAAACAAAAAGTAATAGTGACCCATTCCGGATTGAGGGGATTAACGCATACCATTTTCAGTCTGCGTTTTTCCGACAAGGTCGAAAACAGCAATTTCTGGATCGGCTCCCAGACGCAACGGGACTCCGGCGGTGCCAATCCCCCGACAGATGTAAACCGGACAGCGTGGCCCGAAAACCAGCCCTTTGGCGTATTTGTATTTTCTTATTTTAGGCAGAACCGGCTGGCCGTTTCCAGGGAAACATACCTGGCCGCCATGGGTGTGGCCGCTGAGCATTAAATCAATGCGGTAGCCTGACTGCATGAAGTGACGGTCTTCTGCGCAATCGGGGTTATGACTGAGGACAATTCTTGGAATATCGTCTGGAATATTTGCCAGGGCAGCGTCAAAATCGACGCTGTCGGCCCATGGATCACCGACACCCGCAAGACATAGTCCAGGGACCGGATTGGCGACCAGTTCCCGTCCAGGTGTCAGGAAACGGCGATCGTTATCCAGCAACACCACATTATGCTTTTTGAGCGCGTCCACAATGGACGTTCCGCCTTCCCACCAGTCGTGGTTTCCCAACACGCCGACGGTGGCAATTGCGGGCTTTAGTTCCGCAAGGGCCTCTACCACGGGGGTGATATAGCGGGGGGAGTTTACAACATAATCTCCCGTGAGCGCGACAATGTCCGGCTTGAGATTGTTGACTTTTTCAACTATGGCCTGGACGAATTCGATGGGCAACCACGGTCCGTGGTGGATGTCGGTTAGTTGAACAATTCGAAGACCATTCAGGCCTTTGTCCAGCCCGGCGATTTCCATCTGATATGTAGAAATAAGAATTCGCTCTGGCCCCGCGAAGTTTTCGTATGCGGTGCGGCCTTTAACCGAAGTTAGTACCGCGGTGGCCGCGACGCGGCTACTGGCGGAGCGCAGATGCTTAAGCCATGCGAGTCGGCGGCTTTCCAGATTAAACCTCGGGCATACGTAGCCGGCGTCGTTGACGCCGATTCGACGTATGCCTTCAGGTTGATATGTAACGGTTTTTTTACTCATACCTGGTTCGCTCTGGATGCATGACATCCTGATATTTCGACTTTTGAAGAAGTGTCACTAAAAGTATTAAAGCCTTTGCTCTGGCTCCCGATCATTTTCCACTTCCGAGTCATTAATCTGATGGCTGATTTGTTGCCCTTTAGACCACCATCGCCGCGTAACATGGCCCAATACGCCGCCAACCACGTAAAACGCGAAGGCGAAAAAGACGATTGCCTCGAGGAAATCTTTAAGGAAAAATATAAACGCGACAAAAAGCACAACCAGCGGCAAAACGTCGAACTGCTTTCGACGTTCGAGCTTTAATTGTTTAAAACTTGGATAGCTGATCGTACTGACCATAAGGAACGCCAGCGAGACCATCATGACCGGAAGAAAGTTCAGCACAAATTTTTTATCCCAGTCGGGATCAATTTTCTGAAAGAAAAGAAAGCTGGAAACAATCATGCCGGCGGCCGCCGGGATAGGCATGCCAGTGAAGGACTTTTTTTCTACACGGGTTTTCTGCACATTAAAACGGGCGAGTCGCAGTGCGCCACATACGGCGAAAAACATGGCGGTTCCTTCGGCGATGTGCCGGTTTTCCATACTGGACATTCGAGTATATATGAGCATAGCGGGGGCGACGCCAAATGCTACAACGTCCGCGAGAGAATCCAGTTGCGCGCCAAAGAGGCTTTCGGTGCGTGTAAGCCGGGCCACCAGGCCGTCCATCAGATCAAGTACCGCCGCAGCCAGTATCAGCCAGCAGGATAAAATGTAACGGTGATTGTCAAGCGTATCCCCATACTCAGCCACGTTCAACACGTTCAGGATGGCGAGCAAGCCGCAGAACATGCTGGCGCATGTGATTAGACTGGGAAGTAGATAGACCTTGCGCATATCAGGCGGGGGTTCTTTCGTCAAACCCCGGCAGTGTAGCAATGAGGGTTTCACTCCCGCTTATCATCATGCCCGGCCGCACATGGAGGGCGCTGTCTGAGGGCAGGAGAACTTCCACCCTGGAACCAAACCGAATAAGTCCAATTTTTTCGCCCTGCGTCAGGATATCGTCCGCATCAATCGGACAAACAATCCGCCGCGCAATCAGGCCGGCAACGAGCTTAACTTCAACGCGGTGACCGCCCTCGGTTTCCATAACAATAACTTTACGCTCATTTTCATCGGCGCATTTATCATGCATAGCATTTAAAAACTTACCCTCATAATGAGCGGCGTGGATGACTTTTCCGGCTACAGGGGCCCAGTTAATATGACAATCAAACACCGACATAAACACAGCCACCCTCAGGCATTGGCCGCCAGGGAAACCGTCATGGGCCATAAGGCCCGCCGCCGTTACCTTACCGTCGGCCCCAGAAAAAACAGCGCCGGGGGCCGGTTTGAAATAGCGTTCCGGATTGCGAAAAAACGCAAGAACAAATACGAGCGCAATCATGCAGAGGACTCCGAGAAAATTGCCAAACGGTCCCAGGTCCAATGCGAAAAAAGTTACAGCCAACGCAGCAAGCGGCATGGCGAACGGAAAGGATTCCGCCGCAACGGCACCTTTAGTTGCACGATAGTTCATAAGTTCAGTTCAATCTCCGCGTGTTAATGATTCAATGGTCTAGATATACAGCAAAAACCTTGCGCGACACTATAGATTACATAAATTTATGTTTTCAGTAGGATTTTGGACTAGCTGGCGTTACCTCGGAGCGCGTAGGGACAGATGTCCTGGAGGTGTCGGACACGTCGGGCACAGTGGACTGGTCCGGCTGGTCAGGGATGTTTAAATTGTCCGATTCATCAATTATACCTGCCAACGCCGGCTGTTTTTCCGCTTCGGCGACAGCCTCTTCGGTGGTCATACCGTCAGCTGTCGGTATATTACCCATTCCCGGCGCGGTTTTTTCACGAATGTAGCGTCCCACATTGGCAAGGTGCTGGGCATAGGTTTCTGCAAAAGCATGATGCCCGTCACCTTTATGTACATAATAGAGAAAATTGGTCTTTGGTGCCTGAAACGTTGCCGCCAGGCTTTCAATACGGGGGCTCGCGATGGGGCCGGGAGGCAGGCCTTTTATCTTGTAAGTATTGTACGGATGCTCTGCCAGGTAATCAGAGTTATTTAGCTTTCGCCAGTCATTTAAGGCGTAATTTACAGTGGCGTCAATTTGGAGCGGCATTTTCTGGCTCAGGCGGTTGAAGATTACCGAGGCGATAACCGGCCGGTCTACATCCAACCTGGCTTCCCGTTCAATCAACGATGCCATTATTACATGCTCGTGAAAAGACAGGCCAGTAGAAGTTAATTTGTCTTTAAGCTCGGTTTCAACCTTCATCTGAAAGGTGCCGACCATCAGCCGCACCAGTTCATCCTCTTTCATTCCAGGGGCAAAATAGTAGGTACTGGGGTATAAATAGCCTTCCAGGGTTGGCGCGTCAATACCGACGGTCTTGATAAATTCGGGATCGGTAACGAAACTTAAAAAAGCTTTTGCGTCAAAATTTTTGTATTGATCAGCGACGATTTGTCCAACTTCTACAGCAGTCTTTCCCTCTGGAATAGTGATCTTGAAGTCTTTAGAGCCGGCAATTAGCTTCGAGTAAACTTCTTGCAGGTTTTGGCCGGACTCGATTTTATAGACTCCCGGTTTAACCTTGTTGCTGTTCTCAAAAGCATACGCGAGGTAGCGCATAAGGTAGCGATCATCCAGTCCCATAAAGCCGCCAAGCAGGCCTTGCTTATGCATAGTATCAATTACGGACCGAAAGCTCTCTCCGGGGCGAACCGTTACGGTTGTGACGCGGTCAGTGTCTTTGGAATCATAGAGTCGATGTTTTATATACCAGGCGTAGCTGCCTGCGAGCGCCAAAACGCCTAAACCTACAACCGCCAGCAACAGCAGAATCATCCGGCCAAACAGTTTGAAAAGTTGGTTTCCGGCCCCACCGCCGCCCCCTTTAACCACCACTTCCTGAAGCGGAAAATCTTCCGTCTCTTCCGGCGGGGACGCGGGCACAGCTTCGGGAAAATCAAAAAATGGCACGGACTCATTGGCTCGAGTATCATCAGCCTTGCCCGACAAAGGGTGCGATCCTTCCGCATTATTAGGAGAAAACGGACCGGAAAATGCCTTTAATAAACTGCTGGAATACACCGTGCCTCGCGGCGGCGTGGCCAGAGTTTCAAAAAACACCATCCCGGTGGGCCGCCATCCAGCTACCGGGTCCTCGATGCCATCTTCCCGGATCCGCATTGGACCGGGCAATCCACCGGAGGTGTCTGGCTGAAAAGGCTGCGCTGCGCCTTCAGCTATCCGATGATCTAAATCTGCTCCGACTCGACTGATGGGACCGTCAGCGGCTTCTGGATGCAACGCGCCGAGACCGCTGGCGATGCTTTCGGCGAGAAATGCATCGGCACTGGGAAGGCTATCGTCTTTTTTAAAGCCGGGAATCATTTCAAGAGTTGGTTCATCAGCGTCCCAGTGAACAAAGGCCTGATCGAGCAAGTCTGACTCGAAGGCATAAATGTGACGCTGTGACCAGGCTGGTGGCTCTTCCTGCTTGATAACCGGCTCAGTCTGACGCGCCAATGCACTGCCAAAGCCACTACCGGTGCTGATGGGCGATGACCATACTACCTCCGGCAACGTTCCCGGATCCCGCCGCTCCGGCTGAACAACTGGCGGTACTCCGTCGCCTGCCCCTTCGGGCGATGCTCCCGTCTGATTCCCTGCGCTCAAATGGTTATTGTCCAGTTTGCCCTTTAAAGTTGAACCTGTGGATAACTGCGCCGACATTGTCAGTGCAATACAAAACGTTTGCCTGAGGCGAAAGTGGGCAGCTCACCAGATTCGAACCTGTGACTGTCTTGTGGTCAGAAATAGTGTTAGGACCCGAATATATTGCTTGGGTGCATCATCATCTATATAAACCATACGACTTGTGTACGCTGTGCTTTACCATCTCATTGGGGGATTGAATGGACGTTAACGAACTAATAAAAACTAGAGCAGAACTACGGAAAATCATCTCAACCCAGGGCATCCGTAGTGCGTTGGTCTACTTAAACACCCTTACCGGGCACCGATTTACGGCTCTTTATCGCTTCGACGATGACATGTTAAGAAAAACCTACTTTTACGATAATGAAAATCCTAGTCAGGAAGATTGTCCAGACATCCCGATTGAAGCTAGTTACTGCATATACCTGAAAAGAAATCCAGGGGTGCCGTTTTCTACCCCAAACTCCCTTGACGATCAACGCGTAATCGAGCATCCAAAACGTAAAGAGATTCTTAGCTATTGCGGTGTTCCACTCACTGACAATGCTGGAGTCATGTTTGGTTCAATTTGTCACTTCGACTTTCATCCCATGGAAACTAACACTACCATGGTGGAGCTTATGGAAAGTTTAGCCACAATTCTGACGGAGATAAGGGATTCCGGAACTAACCTTTAGCCTCTGGTTGCCTCTGGAATAATTGAAGGTTTTGGCCAGCAGGCGCTATTTGGTGGCGAAACTAAATTCTGAAGTACCCATAAGGGAGATGCCTGTGATGTTCCGGTTCTCGCGGGCGACGCTGGTCGCCATCTCCATAAGCGCCGTCACCTGTGCGTGGTCTCAAGCCTCAAGCGCTAAGCCGTCAGCCCAATCCCCTGTCAGCCTTGGCTCGGTGAGGCCCGGCAATCTTGTTTTGCCTCAAATCTCTATCCAGGTCGGTGGAGAACAGGCCGTAGGGCCGGTTATCCAGAAAAGTCTGGAACTGGCAGATGTGGCTTCCGCCCCGACAAATTCACAGGCCGTGACCGATGCTGCTGCGAAGGATCGCCAGATTCAGCAGGGTATTGATTATGATGCCTGGACGGCCGCCGGCGTAACATATGTGTTGCGAGGGGTGGCCAATGGTGCCTCAGGGGAATCAGAACTATATGATGTGGCTAGTCGCCAACGGGTATTTGGCAAGAAGTACCAGAACGCCGGTGACGCGCAGCGCCTGGCTTATCGCATGGCAGATGATGCAATTCAGGCAATAACGGGTGCTCCAGGAATTTTTTCCAGCAGAATTGCGGTTCTCACCGGGCCGGCATCGGGCAAACGGGAGTTGGCAGTTATAAATCCAGACGGTAACAGTCTAGGCGTTCTCACCTCTGAAAACGCCATCGTGGCTACGCCGGCGTGGGGGCGTGGGGGCAACGAAATCTATTTTACCTCCTATAAAGATAATAACCCTGATCTTTACAGTGTCACTCTGGATCGACAAAGACGCGCGGTAAGTCGGCGGCCCGGCTTGAACACGAGCCCTGCATGGTCCGAATCGGCGCAGCGCCTGGCGGTTACTCTCAGCAAAGACGGCAATACAGAAATTTATTCCATGGGCGCGGACGGTACCGGTCTGGCTCGTCTGACAAACAATCCGGCGGCTGATACTTCTCCGTCGTGGAGCCCCGATGGCGCTCAGGTGGCGTTTACATCTGATGATGCTGGATTGCCACAGATCTATATTATGTCTTCCAGCGGATCGGGACGCCGTAAAGTTTCCAACCAGGGATATTGCGATTCTCCTTCCTGGAGCCCCGATGGGAAAAAGCTCGCCTATGTGAAACGGGAGGAGGGCGGCTTCAATATCTATGTCATGGACATTGGATCGGGCAGCTCTGTGCGCATTACCAATGGAGGCGATAACATGGAACCAGCATGGGCTCCGAACTCGCGTCACCTGGTTTTTGCAGGAACTCGTGGAGGCGCACGGAACCTTTTTCTGGTTAATACTGAAACTAAACAAGCTAAGCAGTTGACCACTCAGGGCAATTTCAGTTCGCCAGTGTGGGGCCCGCTACTTCCCTAAGCGAAATAATGTGCGGGTGTTTATACCCGATCTTAAATCGCGGCCCCGAAAAATAGATTTGTCGAGTATGTGTGCCCCGCCGGCGCTTTAATGTTAGCGGGGCGCACCCGCCTTCTATGGATCATGACCCATACGCTCGTTGCCCATTTCCCATGTGGTTTCTAAACGAGCTAAGAAATTTTCGCTTTAGAAATTATGACAATCGCGGGGGGATGCGCCGCACACAGCGAGGGAAGTTGCGGGCCACAGCATTCTAATACGCCCAATGACAGTTAAAGAAGTATTTTGACTCGGTATGCGATTTTGATTAGTGTGGCCTATTGTGCGCATAATCCACCAAATGAATTTGACTTCGGGAAATTGGATTTCTACTAGTCCTGTTTCAATAGCGCGGGGCTAATTTATGCGGAGGGAAAGGAGAGCCATCTCCCAAAGCCTGTTAGCCGTCATCATCCGAAAAGCTTTTCGCGGAGAGATGCCGGCTTTCTTTGTTCGAGCTGTTTCGTTGTGTCGTTCTGGTTGTGAAACACCGACGCGCCTTGCGCTCCTTTTGCGCCTGCCCTGCCCGCCGACGACGTTTCCATTTAACCCGAGATTTCGGTTGTCCACACCGTTCGTGTTGTCTGCGCGATGCCTGCCGAATCATTATACGGAGTTATGTAATGTTAAAAAATATTTACGCGGCAGCAACCGCCGTTTCAATTCTTGCCTCATCAATCGTAGCTAACGCAGCCACTCCTGATTTACCAAGCTGCGATTCGTGGACTCCAGCCGCGTCGTGCAACTATGCGGCCAGCAGCAGGCCCTCATCGTATCCGATTACGCGCGTGATAATGCACAAAGTGCAGGGTTCGGCTTCCAGCGCGGCTTCATGGTTTCAGAACTGCGCCGCTAATGCCAGCACTCATTATATTTTCAACAACTCCAGCGGCTATTGTTACCAGTCTGTACTCGAAAAAGATATTGCCTATCACAGCGCGTATTACAGCTACGCACAGCGTGCCGTAGGCATCGAGCACGGGGGCTATGACAATTCAAACGACATAGCAACGGTCTGTTACGATGAGAGCGCGCTGGAAACCAAAAGCTGTATCATTTATTATGGCGTCCCCTATAGCCGCCAAAATATTATCGGACATAGCGAAGTGCCGGGATGTGCCACTCCTGGGTATGGCGGAGGAACATGTAGCGGAGACCCAGGCCCGTATTGGAACTGGAATTATTATATGAGCAAGTGCAATCCGAATCCGGTAGTTCCGGTGACCGCTATAGTAGACAACACTAGCGGCGGTTTTTCAGCTTCTGGCAACTGGCTAACAGGCACATCGGCGTCGGATAAGTATGGTTCTAACTACCGCTTTCGCAATACAGCTAACGGTACCAGCGACGCCGCAACCTTCTCTACCAGCCTCGCTAATAGTGGCCGCTACGATGTTTCTCTTTGGTGGTCGCAGGGTGCCAACCGGTCAGCCGGCGTACCTGTTATCATTACACGCAGCGGCGGAACAGATACCGTGACTGCCAATATGCAGAGCAACGGCGGAAAGTGGAATCTGTTGGGAGGAACGGGACGGAATCTTAATTCCGGATCGAACAACGTGATAGTATCGGTTTGGACGACCGCAGCCGGCGTAGCAATAGCAGATGCAGCAAAATGGTATGGACCGTATTAACATTTTGCTTTAATAGTAGCGCCACTGTAAATTGAAAATATGGAGCCCCGCGAAAGCGGGGCTCTCTTTTTGAACGCGTCAGACGTTAAACGGCTTGTATAGGGATTACGGAAATCCGCCCGTTAAACCTACGAACAGAACAGACAATGCGGAAGCCAATAAGAAGGATGGACAGACGAGTATCTCAATCCTGCGCTTTCGCTCTTATGGCTTACAAAAATCCGACCTAAAAACTAGAACCTTTAAACTTTTGGTCTACTTATTCTTCCTGTTGGCCCGCTTGTTTTTCTTCTTCTTTTTGCCGGCTTCAGATACGTTCCAGCGCTCACTCTCTGTTCGCATGGACGTCAGTAGCGGTAACAGTTCCACCACGACTTCTGGACGACGGCTGGTGAGGCTGTCGGTTTCGCCGCTATCGGATTTTAAGTCATAAAGTTCCAGAGATCCGGTCGTGGTCTTTAGTAGTTTCCAATCGTCTTTTCGAACCGCCTGAGTAAATCCCCGCTCATAGAACTCCCAGTAGAGCGGCCCATGCTGTACGGGAGTGCCAGCCAGTAATGCAGGCTTTATGCTGACGCCGTCACATTTTGGGATATTGGCAGCACCGGCAATGTCCAGTAGCGTGGGCAATACATCCCAGCTTGCCCAGAGCTGCTCACTAACGACTCCTGACTTAATCTGGTTAGGCCACCGGGCTATCATAGGAACACGAATGCCGCCTTCGTACAAATCGCGCTTAATTCCCCGAAACGGTCCGCTGCTTTTAAAAAATTCCGGATCTGTACCATCTTCCGTGTGAGGGCCGTTGTCGCTGGTAAACATAATCAGTGTATTTTTGCCTAGGCCGTGCGCTTCGAGCTCTCCGATCAGCTGTCCGATGCCTGTATCCATGCGGGTGATCATGGCGGCCTTATTGCGTTCCTTTTCCGGCCAGGCTTCGTTGGCGTAAATACCCTGAGACGGGACCATAAGCTTTTGATGAGGAATTGTATAGTTTAGATACAGAAAAAATGGCTGTTCCTTGTGGCGCTTAACAAAGTCCAATGCTTCACTTGTAAACACGTCGTTAGCATAGGTTCCTTCAGGAAGCTTGAACCGCTCGTTTCCCCTGGTCATTTCTGCAGGGTATTGCTGATGGGCTTCCGTGTGCCCCACATACCCGACAAATTCATCAAACCCCTGGGCCAGAGGTGCACCGGTAGTTCCAATGCCGCCCATTCCCCACTTGCCAACAATACCCGTTTGATAGCCAGCCTGTTTCATCAGGGTTCCAAGACTCGCCGGTTCTGGAGCCATTGCAGGGCTGCCATTGCCGCGTATCGCATTATGTCCGGTGTGAAACCCTGTAAGCAATGCGGCTCGAGAGGGTGCGCAAACCGTACTGCCGCTGTAGAACTGTGTAAATCGAATTCCCTCGGTTGCCATTTTGTCAAGAACGGGAGTACGAATCTTCTTTTGGCCATAGCAGCCAAGCTCGCCGTAACCAAGATCGTCTGACAGGATATAAATGACGTTAGGCTTCGCACTCGTCTGGCACAGCGCGCTGGAACTGAGCATCAAAACACATGCTACTATCAGCGCAGATCGTCCGGCAATGAAGAACGACATCGCATTATGCATCAGGTTCATGGGATAACCTCCGCCGGCATTGGCCGGTGTATTTACTTCTCCAGGCTGGCTGGAGTTGGAGCAGGACCCGGCACAATGGGCGCAGGCCCGACTTCCTGTATGATATCAGTAACTTCCGTACCGAC
>JBBSQY010000016.1:0-66233 GCA_038243585.1 Candidatus Sumerlaeales bacterium
GTCCTCAATAATTTTCTTAGAAGATCCAGTGGCACTAAAACATATCCGGTATCGGTGCCAATTAATGATAGGTTCTACCTACTATAGGTTGAGGGCGATATTTACGGGCTTGCCGCCACTTCGTCTGTGACGGAGTTTGCCCTAAACACGCCCTGCACCAGCGCTTCATTTAGCTCTCCTGCGAAGAGTGGTCCCTGGAATATCAGGCCCGTGTAGATTTGTAGCAGGTCCGCTCCGGCTTCGAGCATTTGGATTGCGTTGTCGGGGGTCATGATTCCTCCGACTCCGATGATGGGCGTTTCCGGGAGTTGGCGGCGGATGTGGCGGACTATGGCGAGAGACGGTTTAAGTTTTTTGTGCCTTATTGGTCATAGGGTCAGGGTCGACCTCAATCACCAGCAGCGTAAAATAGCACCTGCGCATTGCAGTATTGATCAGGCTGTTCAGCGGATGTCGCATATTCGGCCTGCGGCGATAATCAAAGACGCGCACTTTGCCTTGCCGTCCGGCTAGCCTCAGCGCTTCCTCGCCACGCTCCTGCCAGAATTGAGCGGGCATCAGGCGTTCGTTCCCAAAATCCTTAGTTGGATAATTAACATTAGGCATGCTGGCGATTACCCGGCCTGAGATGCGGATTGATTCAGACAGAAACCGGTGAATGTCGTCGTCGGAGAAATGCTCCAGCACTCCTTGTGAGATGCTGACATCAAACTCTCCCTCGGAAAATTCCGTAGCAAAGCCGTCTCCTACAAGCAAATCTACGTTTGCCTGGAGCGCCGACGCGTGCCTTTTTGCTTCCGCGATCACGGCGGGATCAAGATCAATTCCAGCGCTTCGCATCCCGAAATGGGCGAAACAGATGGCCAGGTTCGCGCCGCCGCAGCCCACTTCCAGCACACTTTTCTGTTCTGACGAAAGAACTTCACGGATCATGGGTCCGTGAAGAGATAGAAAATCAAAGTATCCTTCCAGCGATTGTCCCGCCAGGTACTCAGCCCACGAATTTGCAGTTTCTTTAGTAGAAGACATAGATGCTCCGATGTGTCAGATGCGCAAGGTAGTAATGGCTAGTCAGACGGGTGAGGGTGTCAACTACTACTTGTTTCCGGCTTATCCTGACTCGCCTGCCAGTTGCTTCGTCGATTATGGATTTAGATACACGAAATCCGGTTTCTTCAAGTTGATAGGTGAGCTGTTGGTAATTCTAGTATTTGCCGAGAGGCGCGCGCGAGAAGCAAGTCCTATGGGGTTGCTTCAATATGGGTCTCTGCTTGTTCCCGTTGGGGCTGCTGTAGTAGCGCCTTGTTTAGCTCTCTTGCGAAGAGTGGTCCCTGGAATATCAGGCCTGTGTAGATTTGTAGCAGGTCCGCTCCGGCTTCTAGCATTTGGATTGCGTTGTCGGGGGTCATGATTCCGCCGACTCCGATGATTGGCATTTCGGGGAGTTGGCGGCGGATGTGGCGGACTATGGCTAGGGAGCGGGGGAAGAGGGGACTGCCGCTTAGGCCGCCGGTTTCGGTGGTCTCGGCGTCGAGGCCGTCGCGGCTGAGGGTGGTGTTGGTGGCGATGAGGCCGTCCACGTTGCGGCGAACGCATACCTGCAGGAGCTCGTCCAGGGCCTGGGGGTCAAGATCGGGGGCGATTTTGACGAGGATGGGTTTTCTAAGGCGGGTGGCGGGCGTGGGATGTTTCCGCTCCAGAGCTTTGGCCTCTTCGTCCAGCGCGGCCAGCAGTTCATCCAGGGCGGCTTTGTCCTGCAATTCGCGCAGGCCGGGGGTGTTTGGCGAACTGACGTTGATCGCGAAATAGTCGCCGTGGGGATAGAGCGCCCGCAGGGATTGGAGATAATCGTCCACGGCCTCGTCGAGCGGGGTGACTTTGCTTTTGCCCAGGCTGACGCCCAGCACCATGCGGCGGGGCGCGGTGTCTGCGGCCAGGCGCTCGGCCACTGCCTGGGCGCCGTCGTTGTTAAATCCGAATCGGTTAATGATCGCCTTGTCGCTGGCGTATCGAAAGACGCGTGGCCGCGGATTTCCCGTCTGGGCGCGCCAGGTCACCGTTCCGATTTCCGCGAACC
Organism: Candidatus Sumerlaeales bacterium; assembly: GCA_038243585.1. Classification (GTDB taxonomy): domain Bacteria; phylum Sumerlaeota; class Sumerlaeia; order Sumerlaeales; family Sumerlaeaceae; genus JAKFFN01. Next base: position 2,078 of record JBBSQY010000016.1, read on the forward strand.
CAAACCCGAGGGCCTCCCACCCCCGGATGCAGTGGGCGTTTTTGTCGAAGCCTCCGGCCAGGCCGATGGGGTTTGGAAATCGGAGACCCATCAGTTCCCGCTCAAGGCTTGGTTCCCTTACCCTGCCCATGACCTCCAGCGCAGCCATAGCCAGCGGGCGGCGCTGGATCCGTTCCAGGTTCCGCATCACGAATTCGTGGGCGTCTTCCGGATCGTTCCAGCGAGAAAACACAAGGGGACGCATTAATTTTTCGTATATCATTGCGTTGGTAAAAACGTGATAAAAACGGTTCCGTCAAGAGTTGCATTTATGGCCCGCATTTTGCAGCAAGGGTCGCTTGACAGGATCGGTTTCGCCTGTTTACAAGAACTTATAATAAGTTAATAAATTTCTCGCGAGGAATCGATATGAAATTCGCAGCCTTACCGCGTATTAAAAAAATTGCATCGCTCGCCAGCCTTGCGCTAGCCTTGGCCGTTGGCCCCGTGGCTCCGTCCACCGCCACGGCCGGCGTTCTTTCCGACCTGCTCGTGGGCTTGTCCGTCACCGAAGGCTGCTCAAGTTTTGTTGGCCCCTATGGTTCTTCCGTGCCTGTGCGTTATTTTTTGCCTAAAGGGGGCTGCGCGGCTCCTGCCGTTCTCTTCCTTCACGGGAGCGATGGCGGACATAGATATATGTCAGATTATGAAAAGGTGGGGCGCGGCCTGGCGGCCGAGGGTTATGCCACTTTCATGGTGCATTACTATGAGGGCGCTCCAAATGCGTTGCGGCCCGGTCCCAATGATCGCGGCCTGCCGGATCCGGGGGCTTTTTTCCCTTGGGTTGCCACGGTAAAACAGGCGGTTAGTTATGTGCAATCCTTCCCTGGTGTCGATCCGGCCCGTATTGGTATCATGGGCATGAGTCTTGGCGGATTTGTAGGGTCGAGTGTCGCTGCAAACGATCCTCGTGTGCGGTCGCTAGTGGTGCTTTCAGCCGGAATGCCTGATCTTTATGCGGAGAAAATGGGCTATATGCCGCCTACGTTAATTATCCATGGGGATCGCGATGCAGACGTCCCGGTAACGGAAGCTTATAAATTGGGTAATCGCCTGGCCAGCCGGGGAATTTGGCACAAACTGGACATTTTAGCGTGTGAAGGTCACCTGCCATATCAACCGTACAATACGAAAATCGTAGCCGCTAAGGTGCTGGCGTTTTTTGATCAGACGTTGTAGGTTTATCGAGAAAACTTGGCGAGTTTGAAATCGCTTTAAAAATAAAGCCCCCTGACAGGAAATTGTCGGGGGGCTTTATTTGTGTGCGGGTTATGGATCTTTACACAGGCGGGACGCCTATGCTACTTCATTTAAAGAGAACACAGGCGGGACGCCTATGCTACTTCATTTAAAGAGAACACAGGCGGGACGCCTATGCTACTTCACGAAGGCGGGGCGTTTAACGGCAGGAACTCCGGACCTTCGCTTGTGAGGCGGAACCGTTTTGCGCGGACTTCGCTGCCTTTTCCTTCGGTGTAATAGATGATAAGCACTGTCTTGTCTTTCAGCTCTACGGTGGCAGGGTAGGCGCCATGGACGTTATCCACCAGGTACGGGCCAGCCCATGTGGCCGCTTCGTCTGTGCTGATATGCATCGCCGTGTCGGGAAGTCTATGAGCCAGGATTATTTCGCCGGTGCTGAGTCGGTTAAGGTGGGGAGAATGAATTCGGAACCCGAGTTCTGTCGCAGGGCCCCAGGTCTCGCCGCCGTCTGTCGAAAAAGCCTGATACATATTTTCGGTATTGGCCCGAAGGGCAGCGAGGATGCGGCCGTCTTTTAGCTCAATTACATCCGTTTCCGCGTCGATCGGAAGATTTTGTCCCGCGCCGATAACGCGCGGCTCGCTCCAGTTTTGTCCCGAATCCTTTGAGATTATAACTGCGGCCAGATGTTCTTTTGTATCGGGATCTGTTCGGTACAGACCGAGCAGGCATGTTCCATCTTTAAGCTGGCGAACTGGTGCGGAGACGTACCAGTTGGCGGCGATAACTCGCGATTGGCTGTCCCAGGTGCGGCCATTGTCCCGGGACGTAATTATTTCGGTTCCCGAAGACTGCCGTTCTTTTGTTCCGGGAATTAACGATAGGGAAAAGAAACTGCATATCATGGTGCCGTCGCTGAACTGGGCGATGTGAGGATCGCGATTGTCGTTACCATCGTCATAGATAATTTGTGGGCGGGTCCAGGTGCTCCCCTCGTCAGATGACCGCACCATACAGATTCGACCCCCCTTTTCCCAGCCTGGTTTGCTCAGGCTTACGTGGCCATATCCGGAATAAAAGGTGGCCACTATATCGCCATTGCCGAGCCGGGCGGCGTCGGGAAAGGCCTGGTAGGGGCCGGCGTCTCCCCCTTTGGAAATGACCAGATACTCCTGAGAACCGGTGGTTGTCAGTTGGTGAGCCATTACCATAGGGTTGGCATCTTTTGGCGCGGAGACGGCAATAGAAGCAGCCGCTGTTAATATGAGCGCGAGGGTTGCCATGCCCGCCCTGTTAACCGCTGGTACAATATGTGTGCCCTGTTTTGCAGGCTTTGGTCGAATTGATGTCATCATGTGGTTTCCTTTTTCCTTACAAGCCGCCCGCTTCAGGCCAGCGGATCGGATTTCCAGTCGTAGCCGGTATACTTATAATCAAAGCTGCCATCCGGCTTAAAGGTTAAGAGGGAATACCCTGGTGGGCATTTCATCCTGGGACCCTTCCACCATTCGCCGGAGACGGCTCCGTCGCAGATGTAAGTTACGCCGCCTAATTCAATACGGTCGAGCAGATGCCTATGCCCGCTCAGGCACAGCTTTACGTTTGGATGCTTCGCAAACAAGTCGATAATGCGCCGCGCATCCTCCATCATCGCTTGAGGACCGAAGTTGTATCCGTTTTCTCCCGGCTTCTGTTTAAGCATGGATGTGACGGTTAATATGGATACGTGAGAATAGACAGCAACTGGCCTATCCGCCGGCGTAGCTGCCAGGTCGGCCGCCAGCCATCGAAACTGCTCGTCATCCAGCTTGGCCGTCCAGCCGGCGTTCTTATCTTCGCCTGTCGGAAAGATGCTGTCCAGCGCGATGAAATGCCAGTCGCCGTGATCAAAACTATAGTATGGTTTTTCCATGCCAAGGTAGTCCATAGCCAGTCCGTTCCCGTACATGGGATCTTTCTTGGCGGGATGGTCGCGATTGAGATCGAGAGCCCACTTGTCATGGTTGCCCAGGCAGTGACGGATGGGCAGCGAGTTTTCATTATTAAGCACCCCGCTCCAGATCTTCCACAAATTATCGGCGCCGGCACGATCAACGTTCAGCGTTTCCATTACGGAATCGCCGGTGTTCAGGATCAATGACGGTTTGTCAGAGTGCGACTGAATGTGATGCAGGCAGTGAGCAAACCACTTCTGCGCGTTAAGTTTTGCAAAAATATGAACGTCAGTAATATGAGCGATGGTAAATGGCTTGCCAGATGCCGCGGTTTGCGCCGCAATTTGTGCGGCGGCTGTGGTCGTCGTTGCGGCGCTGCCGGTGGTTATTTCCGCCGCAATGGCGGTTTTCGTTCCTAGCCAGCCCATGGCCATCATACCGCTCAGGCGAGCAAGCGCGTCTCTTCTATTCATGGTTTTGTCAGGACTCCCATTTCAACGTTATGGGGGTTTTATCCTGACTGGGATGCGGATCAAGGTATATTTTTCACCGGGCAGCCTTAGTGATCGGCACGGGGGGGATGCGGTGATGTTAAGGTACGCATAAGCCGGGGCGCCTCTGCTCTATGTTAGTTACCCTCGCCGCCGTCTTCGTAAAACTTTCGCAGATCGGTAACCAGCTCTTTGAGAAAGTAGAGTTTGATTGGCTTTCCAGGCACATTGGTGATGCTCTGAGTGAGGAGATGCCTGTTTTTCCTGTAAACAATTTCGGGGTTTCCAGAGGAGAGTTCTTCGGCGATTTTCATAAGATCCTCATAACCAGCAAACTCTACTCTGATCCGGCGAGCCCACTGCTGGGCGACTGCGTTGACTTCCATTGTACTTCGACTACTCCACTATAAATATCTGCAATAAGATGTAACGGTAAAACATGCAGGCGGACTCAAAGTTATCCGCCTGCAAATGCATTGAATGCTTTAATTATGCCGTAACACGTTCATGGATACCCTCTGCAAGTTCTTCAAGCATTTTGTGGTTAAAAGCCGGGATATCATCGGGGTTTCGGCTAGTTACAATTCCAGCATCTACGACCACTTCCTCATCAATCCATGTGCCTCCCGCATTTTTTATGTCGGTTTTAATGGCGGGCCAGGAAGCTATCCTACGGCCTTCTACTGCGCCGGCTTCTATAAGAAGCCAGGGGCCATGACAGATAGAAAAGATTGGTTTTCCTGATTTGTAAAAGGCTTTAACGAACTCTACTGCAGCAGGTGTATTGCGAAGTTCGTCTGGGCTCATGGTGCCACCGGGGATAAGCAAGGCGTCGAAATCCTTTTCGTCCGCCTGATTGAGTGGGCGGTCTACCTTGAAGTTGTCGCCCGCTTTATCATGATTCATCCCCTTCACTTCTCCGTTGGCAGTGGAGACTATAAATGTCGCTACCCCTGCCTGATCCAACGCCTTTCGGGGTCCTGTCATTTCGATCTGTTCAAAATTGTCTGCAACTAGAATGGCAACTTTTTTGCCTGCAATGTCCTTCATAATGTACCTCCGTGGGCAATCGCCCGGTAGTGGTTAAAGAATACAGTATGAAGGATAAGAACCAGATTTATGCCGGCTTGACAATTTTGGCAATCACCAACTGTCGCCGGCACCGCCGCCGCCGAAGCCGCCTCCGCCGAAGCCGCCGCCGAAACCACCGGAGTCTCCGCCTGAGCTGCCCCACCCACCGGAATTATGGCCGCCGGTCGTCCATATATTCGACAGGAGCAACGCGTTTGCCAGGCCGCCGCCGCCACGCCCGCCTTTTCCGCCACGGCCCCCGCCCCGAAGGCCGTTGACGAACATGACTACAAGCCCAAATATAATTAACCAGAAAAGCACATCACCACCACTCCCGGTTTTCTCAGGAGGCGGTGCCTTGTATTCCCCCTTCACCGCTGCAATGATGCTATCGACACCGTTGCTGATGCCTGCGGCGTAGTCTCCTTTTCGGAAGGATGGAGTTACGTTCAATTCAAGAATCCGTTTGGACAGCGCGTCTGTGAGCCGTCCCTCCAAACCGTAACCTACCTGGATCCGGGATTTACGGTCGACGCTGGCAATGGTAAACAATACCCCACTATTTTCTTTTTTCTGACCGATGCCCCACTCAGTGGCGGTTCTCTGGCTGAATGTAAATATGTCCTCATCGCCAGTGGTCGGAACTGTTAATACGGCCACCTGAACACCGTCTGTGGCCGCCAGAGACTTGATTCTGGCCGAGAGACTTGTTTCCTGGTCAGGCGTTAGCAGGTCTGCCTTGTCAATTACTGGCAAGGCGCTGGGATTTTCTACTCGGACAATTGCACCCTGAACAAAGCTGAGGGTCGAAAAGACAAACAGGATAGTGACCAGCGCGATGAGATTTGGCCACTGGCGTGGAGCAAATGTGTGAGGTAACCGCCCTGTCATGGTCCCTCCGACACATTGGGTAGTTCTGGGCCTGGCGTTTCCAATGGCGGAAAAACCTGTGCCAGCGGCGCAGCCATAGCATCAACAGCCGCAATGATGCCGTCTGCGGCCTTTTCGCGACGAAATCCATCGGCGACCGCAGCGGCCGCAGTGCGCCAGAGGTCATCGGGCAGCTGTGAGGCTGCGTCCGGTCCAACGACAATTTCCACGGCACGGCGATTGAGCGACACGTAGATCAGGATGCCATTGGAAGGAGACAAACCTGGCAGGCCGAGGCGGACAAATTCCGCCTCGGCGATACCCCGCATTTCTCCATCATCGGTGGCGGCGCTGAGCTTTACGATAATTTCTGAACTGGAGTTGTGTTCTGCAAGACGAACCGCCTCTTCAATACGGGCGGAATCCCCATGGGCAAGAACGTCATGTAGAGCCTTCACTGGCGCAGGAGCTATTGTTTCAGGTTTTTTCAGGCTGAATTTCATCAGGTTACGTACCGGTTATCTTTCCGCCGTTTGCTGTGGCCGTGTTAGTCCAGGAACAAGTATTGTCCTCAGGAATCAGGGAGTCGCTGTAACGGGTGCCGGAGTAATTGCTGGCGTTAGGGTAGGAGCGGCGGTCGGAATCGCGGCAGGAGCAGAGGCCGGAGGCACAACCGGAGCCGGAGCTGGGGTTGCGAGGGTTGCAGGGGCTCCGAAGTCCACCGCAGGTGCTGTCTGGGCTGCCACATCGCCGGTAAAGAACGGACGCTTCTGAAAGTTGCGGAATCCGGCAATCAGAGAACCGGGAAAAGTCAACACGCTGTTGTTGTAGTTTTGGACGGCCGTATTGAAGTTCATGCGCTCGACGCTGATGCGATTTTCCGTGCCTTCGATCTGGGATTGCAGCTCAAGAAAGTTTTGGTTTGTCCGGATTTCCGGGTACCGCTCAACCGTTACCAGAAGGCGGCTCAGCGCGCCTCCAAGTTCGGACTGGGCTTTTGCAAATTGTGCGAACTGAGCAGGATCGCTTGGATTTATCTGCACCTGGGTCGCTTTCGCCCGAGCTTCCACCGCTCCCACAACTACCTGAACCTCCTGCTGCGCCGCGCCCTTAACGGTGGCTACCAGGTTTGGGATAAGGTCCAGCCGCCGTTGATACTGGCTCTGCACTTGTGCCCAGGCCGTATCAGCTGCCTGATCCAGCTTTACGATTTTATTGCTTATACCGACTACCCATACGCCAATAATAATGGCCAGAACTATCAGGACGCCGACTACACCAAGGATGGCAATTCCGGCGCCGCCGGATTCACGTTTTGCAGCAGCATAATTGAGTTTCATTTTTGGCTCCATGGGAGGAATTGGGGTGGTTGTTACAAAGTGGTGCTGCATAATACAATTTCCGCGCCAAAATCACTGGGCAGCATAGATTTTATAAGTCCAGCAAGACCTACGGAATCTATAATACAAGTTTAGGAATTCGAGAGCCCTGTTCACGCCTGTCTCAAATGCCCGGTCTGGTGTTAGTCTATTTGTTAGTCTATTCTCGGGCTTCCGCCAGACGGCGACCCAGGGTTTCTATGGAATCCATGACAAAATCCGGGTGTCGTTCAGCGGCCGCCGCATCAGCTTCGGTGGCTTCTCCCGTCAGTACCAGCACGCCCACTGCCCCTGCATTGTGGGCCATGGCTATGTCGGTATACAGACGGTCTCCCACCATGGCCATTTCATGAGGCTCAAGGTTGTGGCGGCGAAGAATGCCGTGTAGCATCGCCGGATCGGGCTTTCCTGGAACGGCCTCCACCTTACGACCCGTAGCCGCCTCAAGACAGGCGCAGACTGCTCCGCAGTCGACCAGAACAGTGGGCAGATTCGTGGGACAGGTGAGGTCGGGGTGGGTGGCTATGAATGGTTTACCTTGTTGCAGCCACCAGGCGCACTGACACAGGCTTTGGTAATTCAGTCCGGTGTCAAAGCCCACCACTACCGCGTCGGGCTCCAGCGCGCCGTCAACCACCGTGTAGCCATGGGCGGCAAACTCTTCTTTCAGGCTGGGCGTGCCGAGTATAAAGATACGTTTTACATCAGCGTACTCCAGCCGCATGAAATCAATGGTGGCCAGGGACGACGTATACATTCGGTCGCGTGGTGTCTGGATGCCCATCTTGTCTAGATGTTCTATGTATGCGTCGACGGATTTGGAGGAGTTATTTGTTAGAAACGTGTATCCGATACCCATATCATCCAGACGGGCGAGGAAGGCCTTCGTGTAGGGAAACAGTTCGCTTCCCTTGTAAATGGTGCCGTCCATATCCAGCGACACATGTTTGATGCGGGATAGAATCTTAATTTCGGCTTCGGGACTGGCTTTGCGGTTTTGGGTCATGGAATCTTCCTGTGGCAGTTAGCGGGATATTCGTAGTTAATAGTCTCTGTGGACGCTATGGACATCTTTCATAAAGTCAAAAATGCGCCGCCCTTATTCGCTGTAATTTCCAACTCATGAGCCTTCCCCGACACATTTACCCCTACTTTAACGATCCTGAAAACTTTTCCACCTGGTCGTCTCACGCGCAGGAATGCAGCCTTTGCGGTCAGGAGGGCAAGGGCTTTGAAGGGCCATTTTTTGGAGAAGAAGACATCGAATTCCTCTGTGAATCCTGTTTGCAGCGGGGTGAAATTGTTGAAATCGGGGCTACTACCAATGACGGCGATATGGAAAGCCTTCGGGAGCAGATAGCTGAGCAGCAGCCTACGCTATCCCAGGAGCAGGCCGCGAAGGAAGTGGAGAAGAAGTTTTCTGTTCTGGCCGAGCAAACACCGCCCATGGCCACTCACGCACCGTTGTTGTGGCCGGCTCATTGCGGCGACTTTTGCATTTTCGTTAAAGAAGCTGGCCGCGCGGACCTGGACAAGCTCGGACCGGGTAACGACGGCCTGACGTTTTTTATGATGCACTTTCTTCAGTCTGATTCAAAGCAGGACGTGGAAAAGATCTATAATCAAATGCGTCCGGAATCGACGGAAAACAACCACATCAGCCATTCTCCGGCGGTGTACCTGTTCAAGTGCCGCTCATGTGAAGAGCATTTTGTGTTGAGCGACGCGGAAGAAAACGGGTAAAAAGCGGAGTAATTTAAAAGGCTACCAAGCCAGCCTAATTGGCCTTTGCGTATCGTTGTGTTATGTTGTTAGTTTACGCTATCCCCAGTCGGGTATCAAAACGATCTGCCCGAATGATCCCGGCTCCATTATCGCCTCGTGCGCCTGCGCCGCCGCATCCAGGGGGAATGCTCTATCCGTAAATGGGTTTAAGGTTCCGTTCGTTAGCCCTGCTCCCAGGGCGGCGTGGATGGACTTTGTCTCTTTTTCAGAAGCGTTCATAATTGTCATACCAATAATGGCTGCATTTTTGCCCATGGCTTTTCTTGGATCGATTTCAACCGGCCCACGGCTGCCGATCACTACAATACGACCGTTTTTCGCTACAACGTCCAAGTCACGATCAAGATTCACATTGGCCAGCATCTCTAATATGATGTCGAATCCGTTTCCGCCTGTTGCCTCTTCGACGGCTTTATCCAGGTAGCCGTCTTCTGTGTGATCATAGGTATAGCGTGCGCCTTGCTCTTGCACCAGTTCCAGTCCTTTTTCGGTTCCGGCCGTGCCGGTAACTTCAAGGCCAAAGGCTTTTGCAATTTGTGTGGCAGCGGTACCCACGCCGCCGCTGGCCCCATGAATCAGCACTCGCTCTCCCGGGCTGGCGCCTGCCTTATGGAACAGGGCATGATAGGCCGTCGCATAGGGCACGTGGACGCCTGCGCCCTGACGAAAAGTAATGTTTTCTGGCAGGCAATGCACCTGGGTCTGCTGACACAGCATATATTCCGCATAGCTGCCGGTTTGTCCCCCGGCGGTATAGACGCGATCGCCGGGCTTAAATTGCGTTACGCCGCTACCGACTTCCTCCACGACGCCCGCTGCGTCCATTCCGGGCGTATATGGCAGGCTAATGCTTCCGTAATTGCCAGACCGGATATAGGTATCCACCGGATTCACTCCGGCGGCCGATACCTTGATCAGCACGCTTTCCACGCTAACGACCGGCTTGTCCAGTTCTTCAAGGCGCATCACATCGGGGGCACCTGTCTCACGTACGCAAATGGCTTTCATATACCGGCATTCTTTCCATGGAGGATTTCAAGAGTATGATTATCTTCTGTACCACTTAGCAGGGTATTGTTGTTCCTTCGTTTGCGAATTACAGTCCATGCCCATTGGCCAAGAGCGACTGCGGCGAACAGGAGCAGTCCCACAGCCAGATGCCACACGTTTTTTTTCGCGGCGGAGTTACCAATCAACGTGTAAATAAGAACAAACGGTACATAACCAATTGCTGTGGCTGTCATGAAATCTCGGAACTTGATTTGCGATGCTCCGCCTATCACGCTGGTGAGGGTTGCATTAGTAAGGGGAAAGAGGCGCAAATACAAAGTGGCTTTAAAACCATGTTTGTTGAAAGCGTCATACCAATAGCGCAGCCGGCTCGGCATATGGCGAAATACGAGGTTCTGCAGGAGCGATCTTCCCAGTAAGAAATTTATCATGGCTCCGGTAAGGCAGGCGGTAAATGCGGACAGGCTACCGGCGACAACACCAAAGAGGGTCCCGGCGGCAATGCAAATCCATAACTTTGGAACCCCGATGGCGTTCAACAGACTCGCGGTTCCTATGAAAGTCGTGATTCCCTTCCAGCCTTTCCCGTGTAAATCATCGCGCATGGCGCTAATATCGAAGATATGGGTCTTGATGGACGGAGTGTTTAACAGCAGGAGGGCACCTGATATAATCAAGGCGGCCACCAGAAGACGAAGCACGTCTTTCCAAAGCATTCGGGGGAGAGGCGGCGGTGGGTTGAAGAGATTCTCGGTGTCGATCTGAGGGGATGCCTTTTCCTCATTCGATGGCACGGGTATCTCCTGGGGTGGAATACCCGGAGCGGACGGCTCGGCGAGTCATCCCTACCCAAAGAGCTTTGCGGCCGGCTCGGTGAGCCGGCCCTACCTGAAGAACTGTACAGACGAGTCGGCCAGACGTCTCTATTGCTTTAATTTTATGTCCAGGCCTTTGAGCAGGTTTCCAAGATTGGTAGCGGTGGTGCCGGAACCTTCTTTTTTGTACTGCTCCACAATCTTTCGTTCATCATCCTGTAAGTAAGCGCGACGGCTCAGGCTGACTTTCCGATCCTTCTTTTCAATCTTAATGATTTTTGCTGTGACTTCATCTCCAGGTTTTACCACGTTTTCAAGAGAATCGGTTTTTTCCGTGGCCCATTGAGAGATGTGAATGAGTCCCTCGACCAACGGGGCCAGCTCTACAAAAGCACCAAAACCTGAAAGGTTTTTTACCGTTCCGGTAACGACAGAGCCTTGCGGATGTTCTCGCACATAGGCGGTGAAAGGGTCCTCCTGAAGCTGCTTCATACCGAAGTTGAGGCGGCGGTTTTTCTCGTCGATTTTGATTACGGTAACTTCTACTTCATCGCCGACTTTTACCAGCTTGCGGGGGTCTTTGATTGAGCGGTCCCATGTCATATCTGTTAAGTGGATAAGGCCTTTTGTATATTCGTCCAGCTTCGCAAACGCTCCAAAGCTGACAACGTCGCTAATGGTAACTTTGTGGCGACTCTTGACCGGGAAACGCTCGTCGATGCCGGACCACGGGTCATCTGCCATTTCCTTCAATCCCAGCTCCAACAAGCGCTTATCGTTATCGTAGCTGAGAATCTTTGCCTCAATTTCTTCGTTCTTCTTCAGCAGGTCGCTGGGCTTGTTTATAGATGGCAGCCAGCTCAGGTGATCGCGATGAATGCGGCCTTCTATCCCATCCGCCAAGAGCACGTATGCGCAATTGTTTGTTAGATTTGTGACTTTGCCTGTCACCTTCGATTCAACAGGATGCTCTGCGGCAATGGAAAGCCACGGATCTTCAGTCAGGCGTTTACGAGACAGGCTGATTCGGCCTTTATCCTTGTCCACGGAAAGGACTTTAAAGCTGTGCCTGGTGTCGACTTTTAAAACGTCGGATGGCGAGACCCGTTTTTCCCAGGCAATTTCATCTCGCGGAACAAGGCCGTCGAGAGATCCGAGTTCAATAAACACGCCGAACTCCACAATGCTCTTCACGCGCCCTTCAACTGTCTGCCCTTCTTCAAGCAAAGCCAGTTGGCCAGTGCGCTCCGCAGTCTTTTGTTCGGTAAGTAGGCGACGGCGGGAGAGTACGCCGCGATGGCGCTGTCGATCGAGGTCGATTATGTAGCATTCGACGGTTTCACCCACTAAGGAATCCAGGCTCTGAACGCGGCCAAGACCGATTTGTGAGGCTGGCAGAAAGCAGGGAACTCCAACATCTACAAGTACGCCGTTTTGAAGTGCGCGCGTTACATGGCCATGGACCGTGGTTCCCTTTTCAAACGCGGAGACGATGCGCGTCCACTCGACCCGTTGGCGGGCTTTACGATAGGAAACCCTGATCTGGCCTGTTTCCGAGTCGCGACTTTCAATGACGACTTCGACCTCTTCGCCCGGCTGTGCAAGCAGGTTGCCTTTGAAATCCTGGAATTCTTTGCGGTTACATATGCCCTCGGCCTTGTCGCCCACATCGAGCAAAACGTGTTCTTTACCGATTTCCAAAACGGTTGCGCGGGTAATTTTGCCAACTTCAAGACCGGACATGGAATCAAGGTAACCAGACATGAAATCATCGAACTGATCCATTTCAGATGACGCTTCGAAGGCATCCTGTCCAAATACATCCTGGTCAGCAACCTGTTTGTTTTCCAGCTCGAGGTCGAATTCCTGATTCATGCGGTCTCCCATTTCTATCTGCTTCTTTGCGAGGTTGCTATTCCCAAACGTGCTGCGGGTTCTCGCAGGGGACTCAGTACAATGTCAACGCTCAGTTTCAAAAATAAGTAAAAAGACGCCGGGGCTAACGACTTAACACTATTCTCGACCCGTGAATGGGTACCAACCTGTTTCTCCTCTTGTAAGACAATGCCTTACAAACTGGGAATAACGCCCTGCGACTTCGTTGTCCAGGTTCGCCGATCTTTCTATAATGGGGCAAAATGAGTGCCAGTCGCTGGCAACATTCCAAAAAATGCTCCCGACGGCGATCACTTTTAGTTGCTCCATAGAATTTTGCTATCCGGCGCGTATAAAAATTTAACCACTGGATCGGCCTATCAGGGCCTGGTCCGTTTCAAGATTTTGCAGACTAACAAGGGAGTTTTCAACCGGATTATGGGTGAATGGATTGGCCATGGCCGCAAAGCAAGGCGCGCGTACGGATTTGACGAAATTGCCATAGTTCCGGGAGCGATTACGATTAATCCCAACGAAGTGGATATCCACTGGGACTTGGCGGATAAGAAATTCGAACTGCCTATTATGGCCGCAGCCATGGATGGCGTTGTCGATCCTGACTTTTCTATTGCTATGGGCAAAATGGGTGGCCTGGCCATTCTGAACCTGGAAGGCGTATGGTTTCGTTATGATGATCCGCGGGATATCCTCAGGGAAATAGCGGAATCGAGCACGGAGCGGGCGACAGAACTGGTGCAGCAGCTTTATCAGCCGCCGGTACGAGAGGACCTTATCAGCCGCCGAGTTGAGTATATCCGCGCGGCCGGCGTTCCGGTGGTTGTAAGCGCCATTCCTCAGAAAGCCGATCGTACCGCCGCGATATGCGAAGAGGCGGGCTGTGACGTGTTTATCGTTCAAAGCACCGTCAGCACGGTGCGCCACATCTCCAGCGAATACAAGATGCTGGACATTGGCGATCTTTGCCGCCGCTCGAAAATGTCGGTGATGGTGGGTAATTGTGTTACTTATGAAACCGCAATGGAACTAATGGAGGCTGGTCCGGACGCTGTGATCATCGGCATCGGTCCGGGCGCTGCCTGCACCAGCCGCGGCGTATTGGGAATAGGCGTGCCCCAGGTGACGGCCACAGTGGACGGCGCGGCGGCCCGTGATGAATTTTATAAACGCACTGGCAAGTATGTGCCGGTTATTACCGACGGCGGCATGAGTGTCGGTGGCGACATCTGTAAAGCTTTTGCTTCTGGCGCTGATGCGGTTATCGTCGGCAGCGCATTCGCGAAAGCGAAGGAAGCTCCTGGCGGCGGCTTTCACTGGGGAATGGCAACACCTCACGCGAATCTTCCCCGTGGAACGCGCGTGCGTGTTGGCACGACGGGCACGCTGGAAGAGATCCTCTTTGGCCCGGCACATCTGGACGACGGCAGCCAGAACCTGATTGGGGCCCTGCGCACCTGCATGGGAAGCGTCGGCGCGTCTACGATTAAAGAACTTCAACGCTCAGAACTGGTAATCGCTCCGGCCATCAAAACCGAAGGTAAAATCTTTCAGGCCGCACAAAAAATCGGCATGGGTAAGTAAGTAGAAAATTTGACGCAAAGGCGCAAAGGCCGCAAAGCTTTCTGACACAAAGACACAAAGGCACTAAGAAAAGCAAAAGCAAGATATGGACATTGAACAACTTGGTTACCGAATCATCGGGTGCGCTATTGAAGCTCATAAGTCATTAGGCGGGTGTGGGCTTCTTGAATCAATTTATGAGGATGCAATGTGCTATGAACTGTCACGAACCGGTTTAATTTTTGAACGTCAGGCGTTTCAACCCGTTCATTATAAAGAAACAATCTTGTCGACGCCACTAAAGATCGACTTGATAATCCAAAAGTCTGTTATTGTGGAATGCAAATCGACGGTGGCCTACAATCCAGTATTTGAATCTCAACTTTTAACATACCTCCGTTTAAGCAAATTGAAACTGGGGTACGTAATCAACTTCGGAGAACCGACTTTAAAGAACGGCATACACAGAGTGGTTAATTGATTATTAGAAAATTGTCTTTCTTTTGTTTTTCTTCGTGTCTTTGTGTCTTTGTGTCAAAAATTTCTTTAGCGTCCTTTTCCGTCTTTGCGTCAAATTCTTTAATAGGTTTTTAATTGCTCATGATTCTTATCCTCGATTTCGGTTCTCAGTACAGCCAGCTTATTGCCCGCAAGATTCGCTCGTTTAGCGTTTACTCGCAGATAATCCCGTTCAATACTCCAATTGAAGAGATCCGCGCTCTGAACCCTCGCGGTATTGTCTTCTCCGGGGGGCCGGCGTCTGTTTCTGAAGCGGGTTCTCCTCAGGTGGACCCTGCTATTCTGGAAATGGATGTCCCGATCCTTGGCATCTGCTACGGAATGCAGCTGCTCGTTCATCTGCTGGGGGGCGAAGTAAAGGCGCAGTCGCACAGCGAATATGGTCGTGCCACAATGACCCTTGCCGGTGCCGACCCAATACTGACCGATGTGCCTGAGACGGACGTTGTATGGATGAGCCACATGGACGCCGCTGTGCGCCTGCCAGACGAATGGCAGACCCTGGCGCGGACGGAAGGCTGTGAGCAGGCCATTGTTCGCCATACGACTCTGCCCCTCTATGGTCTTCAGTTTCACCCAGAAGTCCATCACACGCCCAACGGCGCGCAAATCCTTCACAACTTCGCCTTTGAGGTCTGCGGATCCACGCCGGACTGGAAGATGGAAGATTTTATTGAGAAAACCATCTCCGACGTCCGCGCGCAGCTTGACGCCAAACCCGGAAGCCGCCTTGTTTGCGCCGTCTCCGGCGGGGTGGACAGCACCGTGCTGGCTGCGCTTATGCACCGTGCCGTGGGTGACCGGTTCGTTCCTATATTTGTGGACAACGGCTTGCTGCGTGGTGGCGAAGCGGAAGCAGTGGAGCGTAATTTCCGTGAGCATCTCGACATCCCCATTAAAGCGGTCGATGCCCGCAGGCTATTCCTTGACGGCCTGGCCGGGGTTACTGATCCGGAGCAGAAACGCAAGATCATCGGCAAACTTTTTATTGATGTGTTCTTCCGTACCCTCAAGCCCGGCGACTTCCTTGCTCAGGGTACTCTTTATCCAGACGTTATCGAAAGCGTAAGTCTGAAGGGCCCCAGCGCCGTCATCAAAACCCACCATAACCGGGTGGAAGAAGTGCTGCAATTAATGGAACAGGGCCTCGTTGTCGAGCCCCTGCGCGAACTCTTTAAAGATGAAGTTCGCGTGCTTGGCGCACAGCTTGGCATCCCTGACGAAATGCTCTGGCGCCAGCCATTTCCCGGTCCCGGACTGGCTGTCCGGATTCTCGGCGAAGTTACGGACGAACGCCTGGAGATCCTCCAGCGCGCCGACAAAATTGTCCTCGATGAATGTAAAGCTGCCGGCGTTTACCGTCAGCTGTGGCAGAGTTTCGCCGTTTTGCTGCCTGTAAAAGCCGTCGGCGTCATGGGCGATTGCCGCACGTATGCCAATGTCATCGCTGTCCGTGCCGTGGAAAGTGTGGACGCCATGACCGCCGATTTCGCCCACCTCCCGTGGGAACTCCTGGCTCGAATCTCTACCAGGATCATTAACGAAGTGCCCGGCGTGAACCGGGTAACCTATGACATCAGCAGCAAGCCTCCCGCCACTATAGAGTGGGAGTAAAGTTGCCAAGGGAGCGGCTTAAGGCACGGGTGGCGCCAGGTATACCGGGCCTGGTCGCTGTCCTGAGCTGAACCCTGGAATGGGCTGGTTTAAATCTGGATCACGCAGATAGATTTTTGTAATTTGCGTTGCTGCAATAAACTCCACAGACGCCCGCACCTTGCGCCGCCATGGATCGTTTTCCCAATGTTGTAGAGAGTTCTCCGATTCCCCCGGCTCGTCCGTGGAAACGGTAAAGCTTGTAACCTTCACATCAGGACGGCTGTCCAGCCGTTCGATCCAATTTCGCAGGTTTGCTTCATACCCAGGCGACTCCTTAAAGTTTGTGTTCGGGGCCAGCGAAATTAGGCGGCGGGACAGGGTGGAGCCCTCGTCCGCGTCGCTCGCAGATTCAAGCAACACCATCTTCTCGCCATCGAGCCATTGATCTACATCGGTAGAGTCGGGCACGACCTTAACAATCTCCAGCGGCCCTAAAGGCACGTCCCGGTCCGGTGCGTGCGCCTTCTCCCGCATTACATACAGGATTTGTTTCAACTTCATAATGTCAGTCGGCACAGGGGGCACGAAGCCATAGTCCGCCAAATCTTCCAGCCGCGTCGGCATTGCGCCGAGTTCCGCCTGATAAACCCTTGCCAACAACGCCGCCTGCAGAATCCTGCGCTGGGTTGCCATAGCCCTGTCTGTCATGTAGGAGGCTTTCCGATCCTCATGCGGAGCAATCAGCAATGCCGTTGCCATGAGCCTTTCGTTTTTCGATAGGCCTTCCAGGTAAGATGACGGTGCCGGCTTCACCAGCGCGGGGTGCTCAGCCAGATCGTTTAGATTCTTTTGTAACAAATAGGGAGTTCGTGTCCATGGAAGTATCAGCCCCACGTCAATATTATGGCTTTCATTCCAACCAAACTCCATGGCCCATGCCGATTCATCAGTTGGTTGGATTATAAGCATAATCGCCGATTTCGCGATGGTTTTGACGATCTCAGGCCGATCTGTTAGTTCCGGTTCAAATTTCATGCGGTAGACAAATTGGGAAAAAGTGGCGTTGATCGATGGCCGTGTCGGCTGTTGAAGGGATCGCGTTTGTTCCAGTTCTTCGGAAAGCCGTCGAAGATGAGCGGGGCTTGTGGTTTCGGCGGCCACTTCATCAAACACGGAATATAACCTTCCAGGTTTAAAGGTAGTAGTGCCCGTGAACCGCGCCAGGCTCATTTCCGTCAGCCGGGTTAACATACGCAGGCGGCTCAGCGCCTTGTCATTGTCTCCCGCCCGCGCTGCCGTTACGGCACCCAGGCTAAGCAGGCGCCACTCAAAGCCAGGGTACGCGATGTTATCGAAGACGAAGACGGCTCGCGGATTAACTTCGATAAATGCGCTGACATTGGCGAAACCAGCCGTCTCTATTTTGGCAAAAAGTTCCGGCTTCTCCTCCGCCCGCACAACCAAGTCATCAAAATGAGTTGTGGCAAGCCAGAATTCCTGACCGTGAAAAAAGTCGGAGATGCTTCTTAAAGTTTCCGTCTGCAGCATAAGGTTGTTGTACTGCACCATGTGGCTCCAGGGGACTAACGGATCATTTATCGCGTTCTGGTAAAGCTGGTCAATCAGCCGATCCACGGCACGATCAGACAACGGCTGGCGTGCTCTCAGAACGGCCACAACCATCAGACCGGTTAACACCAGCGGCAATATGATCCAGGTAATACGTGAGTTTAAAATCATTCTTTTCATGAGGCGCCTCCTGTTTTTAAGCCGAAGATCGAGGCCATCCAATGCGACACCAGCCAGGCCAGCTCCCCTATCTGCGCTGAAATCAGCAGACAGACCACCATCCCCAGGCAATACAGCACCGACAAGCCCAGTAGCGAGCGGGCGCTCTCTCGAAGCGAGAGCAGGGCAGTTCTTTGATAGGCGAGTTTTAATGCCGCCAGTGGCACAATAATGACCAGTGCCGAGAACCATGCCTGCTGGGCAAACCGCGCGGTGACGTCTCCGGTTTCCGATAGCCTCGACAGGCGGTTGTCCAGAAGCATATAGATCAATTCCCACGCGAAGCCGATCATCAATGTCAGAACGAGGGGGAACATTGGGTTGCGATAGAAAAGCCGCGCCAGCGCACCCACCAGCCCGACGCCAATGCACAGGCACATGAGCGGCAGGTAATACACCTGGGACTGCCCGGGGGCAAGCATCATGGCCGGCAGGCTCGCCGCCACACAGTAAACGGTCAGTATCGGCAACCGCTCCGCCAATAACTGCGATCTGCCAACGGGCTGGTAGTAGATCAGGCTCTTGTCTGCGAACAGCTCTTCCCGGCTGAAAACCGATACGCCGATAATGGAGGACGGAATAATTACGAGAACCCAGATCAATTCCGCATAGCCTTCATAATCCCCGGCTGTTCGGTGTCTGAAGATTAACAAAACAGCAGTCACTGTCACAGCCACCATCGTTAAGAGGGTTGTAGTTAACAGCCGTCCTCCGAAGGGAGTGGTGTGGGTTTCCCAAGGCGGACGAAGCATGCGCCGCCGAGGTCTCTCAATGCGCTGCGGAGATGTCTTCCCGTTCCTTCCAAAGCGGGAGAAAAAGTTCGGATAGGCAACCGCCCGAACAAACACCATAGCCGCGCCGAGGGAAAGCGCCAACTGCTGACCGGCCATTGCTCCATGAAATAGCTGCGACTGACCCCGCAGTTCCATTGGGTGAAGGATCCCGTTCCACGATAGGTACCAAATAACGTATGTAGCCAGCCCGGCTACGGCCGAATAAACGAAATTCTTGAACACCACACCGGAAGCCAGCCCCAGCGTCATCAGGCATAAAAGCTGAGCCAGGGTAAGCGGCAACCAGACGCCGAAGTTCCAGAAGGTGGCCAGCTTGAAGTTGCCCAAGGTAGGGAACAGCCAGTCTGGCCGATCCAGCGCAATCAATCTTCCTGCCTGATTCACAATTTCTGCTATGAAAAGATAGAGCATCAGCATGAGCAGGCATGACGCTAACTTTTGCAGAAGCAGACGAATGGAACTTACAGGCATCGCGCGAAGTGTCCATAGCGTCCCCCGGTCCAAATCGTCGTTACTGCAAGCCAGACCCAATGCGAACGCCGACAGACCCAGAAGTCCGTGGTATGTGGAGGTAACCAGATGAGACACCTCAGTCGATGCGAAAATCGGGAGAATTGTCAGGCTACTGAGGAGGACGGGAATCGGCCAAAAGCGGAGGATGTCTACCGCCGGCACGCCGAACCTTCTGATTAAACGCAGTCGTAGTACGTGAGAATTAAAGTTGTCGCCGCTTACCGCTTTAGCGTTCTCACTCATGGCCGACCTCGCGATCAGCCGCTCCTGTTACCTCGATGAAAATTTCTTCCAGCGTCATCTCAGAAATCGTGCTGCTCTCGGCTTCCAGCGACGCCAGTTCCACCTCGTTAAACTTGGTCGCATCGTTTAGAACCAGAATTCCCTCGCGCCCAGACCTGGTGTAGCGGCCGTGCGCAAACTCCGGTGGCAGAGAGATCGGGGCTTCATTTTCAAAGAACAATTCCACCCGCCGAAAACGGTTTCGCAGATCTTCGGCGGTTGACTGGGACACCATGCGGCCATCCTTTAAAATGCCAACGTAATCCACAATCCCGGCGATTTCATGGATCAGGTGGCTGCTGATAAAAACGGTTTTGCCTTCGCCCGCATACTCCCGAAGGATGCCCTCCGTGAACTGCTTTCGCGCGACCGGATCCAAGCCCAGCGTGGGTTCGTCCAGCACGAGGATTTCCGGATCGAATCCCAGCGCAAGCACCAGGGAAAGTCGTGCGCGCTGACCTTTGCTCAGGGATCGGGTTTGCGCGGAGGGGTCGAGACTCAAATCTTGCAGCAGCGACTGCTGGCGCTTTATGCTCCATCGATCAGGCCGGTAATGGGCTAACAGGGCGCAGGTTTCCTCCACGGTCATCCAGTCGTAGAACGCCGGCGTATCCGGAACATATCCCACGCGCCGCTTCACATCCAGATCGTCCTGCATCGGATCGGCACCGGCTACCATTAGCGATCCCTCATGCACTGGCAACAGACCCATCATCATGCGCATGGTGGTGGATTTACCTGCGCCGTTCAGCCCCAGAAAGCCGTAAATGGCCCCGCGCGGAACCTGCAGATCCAGCCCTCGAACCGCCCACTGGCCGCCATAACGATAACCAAGTGCCCGGCCGCTGATGGCGTAACTGGAAGGGAATACTTCCGCGTCGACGTCAATCTTCTGCGTCTGCGAATCCAAAATATTAGCTGCCGATTCTTTCATCATGAGGGGTCTTCTTTCGCACTATTCTTAGCAGGTTTAACAGGCGGATAAACAGCCTTGATGCGGCTCTCAAAAAACTGCGCGACTTCTTCCGGCGAGTAGCCGTATAGATTTGCCTGGGCGATCAGATCGTCCGCCAGACCGTTCAGATGACGGCGTTGCTCTGCTCGACTGAACGGCGAGACCTGTTCGCTGATAAATGTACCATGGCCCACGCGGGTATAAAGGACGCCCTCGCGTTCGAGTTCCGAGTACACCCGCGAGACGGTGTTGCGATTAATGCGAAGCTGCGCCGCCAGGTCGCGGACTGTAGGCAGTTGATCCCCGGCGCGAAGCCGCCCCGCCGCGATGGCCAGCTTCACCTGATCGATTAGCTGCTGATAAACAGCCTTCGCGCCTGCAGGGTCCACGCGAAATATCACGGGAGGGCCATCGGTGAATATGTAGTTTTAAGGGGCATTTATATTGTCCTATTTATACTATGACAATACGGCCAAAGAAAGTTTTTATATTTTCTTATAATAGAGCAGATTGAGTTTTAACGATGGTGATCGCGGGCGGACGCTGGAGGTGTGCGCCGAGTCATCGGGTCGCGGCGGTGCGCTCCGCGCACGATGAAGGCGGCGGCGGGCCGCACGCAGTCCAAGACGTTGGTAATGTATGCTGGAGAAATATTACACGTTCTACGGCTTTTTGCTGCAATTTGACAGTCGCGTCATAAATTTGGCATGGCGTCCCGGTCCTGTCGTGGTTCCAATTCCACCGTTGACATCGTCCGGTTTGCGGGGCGCGAAGTTATAGGAAATCGCAGAACGTTTTCGACAAACGGGTTGTGTCGTTTTTGCGGTTTTGCACAACACCGGTACCTTAAGGATGTCCAATGCATTTGCTGAAGCGAAGCGCGGCCGGGGCTGCCGTGATGATATGTTGCGCGTTGACCATGGGCGATGTTACGCTGTGGACCACGGGCTCCGACTTGGAGACCACTATAGGCGAAAAGCTGACTGGCCAGTTAAGAGATCGGGATATCGAACTTCGTACCGTCGCTGTCCGAGATCTTGCGGCGACTGGCGCGGTGGAATCTGGCCGCGGGCACACATGGGTGCTGACTGAAACATCCCGATTTCCGGCGGAGGCTTTTGCAACCGTTCAACGCCACCTGGCGGCGGGGGGAGAACTGCTTATTCTTGGCGACTCTCCATTTGAGCAGCTCACCTTTCCGGACAATGGCCAATGGCTGACGCAGCAGGAGTATCTGCAGGAAGTCACTAACTCTACAATTCTGTACCCCACATTAAAGGTTGAAGACTGCGCCCTGACAACTGATTTTGGAGAGGGAAAGAACCTGTTGACCAGCCACACGGTCTTTTTACCTCATCTGACTTCCGTGGAAAAGTCGGCTCTGCGTATGCAGATACCCGAGTTACACTTTTGGTGTACCTTCCGGATTCCCGCGCCGAAGATCATGCCCACAGGAGATCTGACCGCCTTTTGGGCGAAGGGAACTACCAGCACAAAAAAACTGGCCATCGAATGGGCGGAGCACGACGGCAGCCGCTGGATTGCCACCGTAGACCTGGCGCCGGAGTGGCGCTATTATGTGTTGGTTCCCGAAGATTTCAAGTTCTGGGTGGACAACACCAGCCGGGGACGCGGCGGGAGCGGGGACAAAGTGAACCTGAAGAATGTTAGTGGCATTGCCGTGGGGCTGGCGCAATCGCACACACGGTTGAGCGAGGGGCCTCATGAATTCTGGGTTTCGGAATTGGGCATTGCGGAAAGGGAAGGGGAGTTGAAGGACCTGCTGGTGCAGGGCGAGATTGACGGCCTTTATCCCGAAAATAAAACTTATCCGATGAGACCGGAGTCGTTAAAAATCAGGGCAGGTTATACAAACCCATTCAAGAGCCTGCCGATCCCGGACAACGCCTGGTCTGCATACTGGAGGCCCATGGGCAGCGGAATAGATAAGAATCGTCGTCACAGGTTTATCCCCGTGGTCACCGCGAACAACGCCGATGGGACTCGCGCGGGCACGGTTGCTTCCATGACCATCAGTATGGACAGCAAAACCTCCGGGGCGATCACCGGATCGATTGGGATTCCCAATCCGGAAATATTAATGTCTGATCCATGGATGGATGTGGCGGCACAGATGATTGAAAAGATGCAGAGCCGCCTGATGTTCGCGGAGGCCGGTGCGGCAGAATTCTGCTATGATGTGCGTGGCCTGGAGGAGCAAACGCTGAACCCTGGGTTTTCGACGATTTCGCAGCCTCTTGATGTTGGCTATTCTTTGCTTGCTCGAGGTTCCGCTCGCATGGGCGCCGGGGTGGACATCAGCACTACGTTATCGGACGCTCTCGACAGACCTGTTTCAGTTGCCGGCGGATCGCTCGCGTCACTTCCGTCGCGCCACCGGTCCACGGTGGGTTATACTTCCTCTACGCAGGCCCTGACGGATCTTGGCGCGTTTAAGTATGAAGCCGGCATTTATATCGACGGCAGACTGACGGATTATATCTCCCAGGAAATCCGGTTCGATAAACCGCGTGAACAGGATCGCTTATTTGTCACCGCCCGCGACCACAAATTCTGGAAGGGCGACGCGCCGTGGCGGGCTTTCGGCTTAAACTATATGCCGTCGAGCGGCCTGGCACTTTCCAACGGCGCCGAATTCGAATACTGGATTGAGGACCCGTCGTATGATCCCGACATCGTGCAGTCGGACCTGGAACGGATCAAGGGACTGGGGTACAATATGGTCAGTGTGTTTGCCTACTCTCGAAACAACTTCCAGTTGAACCTCCTTGATCTGCTCCATCGCTGTCGTGAACTGGACCTGATGGTAAACCTGAGCCTCCGCCCTAACGTAAATCCGTGGCCTGCATCCAAAGCTGTGACGGACCGCCTGATTAAAGAAATCCGCGCGTGGGATCGGGATGAAATTATGGGGTACGACGTAGCGTGGGAGCCGTGGTGGGGCAACGGGTCTCGCCGGATGGAGTATGGCGATGCCTGGGTGAAATGGGTAGGCGATGAACATGGAACGCAAGATGCGGCGGCTCGGGCATGGAATTTTAATCCTGGGAATCTCGCAGCATTTCCTTCGGATCAGGAGATGGAGACGGACGGTCCCTGGCGCGAAGCCGTAAAAGATTATCGCCGCTTTGCCCACGACGCCCTCAGCGCCGCCTATCTGGAGACGCGGGAAAACATTCTTGCCGTTGACCCAAATCATCTGATCAGTTTCCGACAGAGCGAAGGCGGGAATCCTCTTGTTACCTCATCCAGCTTTCCCGTGGAACTGGCCCCCATTGCAGAGGCTGTGGATTTCTTTTCGCCGGAAGGCTACGGCATAGGAGACGCCCCTGAAAAGGCGAAGACCTTCTGGTTCACAACAGCTTACGCCCAGGGGCTGTCACCCGGAAAGCCGGTCGTGCTGGCGGAATACGGTGCCAGCGTATGGAGCGGGAGCGCGTTTGAGCCGGATGCGTTGCTGTATCAGCGTCAGGCCCAGGCATATGAAAATATTTTTCAGACGGCCGAAGCGTCTCGTGCTGCCGGCACCGTCCAGTGGTGGTATCCGGGCGGTTATCGCACAGGGGAAGATAGTGATTACGGTCTCATGAACCCGGACGGCACAGACCGACCAGGCACTAAAGTCGTGCGGCGGTGGGCGGAACGGATGAAGCAATATCCGCCGGATATCGTGTGGCGGGACGAAATTACGGGAGACGCCGACGGGGTCCGGGGCTACGTGGGACTGTATGAAAATCTGAAAACCGAGTTCTTTGACAAAGCGACCACCGGCTCATTTCCGATCGTGAAAAGGGCGGGCCGGCAACCGAGAAAGTAACCGATTGGTATGGCCGCAACTCCTATCCGGGGCCGGAGCCGGGGATGAGTACTCGGCCAATAATCAGCCAGAACTCACGCCAGACTTCCCAGGGGGCGCGATCAAAGCTTGTTGCCGGGAAAACCCCGGCAATGATGTTGTTCAACAGGCTTATCGCCACTAGCCCCGCGCCGCACCACCGCCACCACCGGTTTTTTATCGCAGACCAGTCCCAGAAGTATGGCAGCCCGATCAATGCCAGCGGCACGACGGGCACAAGGTAGCGCGTGGTGTAGGAGTCGCCGGTCATCAGGTAGCGGTAGGTCAGATGAAGCAGCGTCCACGGCAACGCGCAGGATAGAATTATCAAGAACTGTCGCCGTTGCCGCCGCGCCATTATGAACAGACCCATAATTGCGACAAACAACAGCGGACAATGCGGGAACAGGCCCTTGTCGAAATCTGTAAACATCCGTTCCATATTGCTCAGGGTTTTGCCGGGGATCCAGGCAATGGGCGCGCCGGCCCTTGCCATGGAGCGTCCTCCTGGAATACCGGTGACGCCCTCGCGGGTTATCCATGAAGCTCCGCCAAAATAGGATTGGTTAAAGGCGTAAATCGCGCAGAGGACGGCTGCGCCGGCGAGGCCGAAAACGAAAAAGTTCCGACGGCGATGCTGGACTCCTTCGCTGGTTCCGGCGCTGAAAAAAAGTAAAAGAGCGGGATACTTAAACCAGGCCATGCCCATAAGAAATGGCAGCGTCCACAGGGCGCGGTTTCGAAGGGCAGCAAGAAGAACTATCAGAAACGCCGTGCCAACCCAGACCTCCGTGTAGAGCGTGCGGGAGTAGCTGAACCAGGGGGTTGCGAAGGCGAGGGCGAGGGCGGCATTGCGGGCGCGCGGCCAGGACAGGCCGAGGGCCTCCAGCACACGGACGAAAACGAGGACGCCCATGGCGCCCCCCAGCACGTTCACCCATATAGCTGCGGGCTCCATCCACGAAGACCCTGCCACCGGCCATAACATCATCGCCAGCAGCGCAGAAAATCCAAACGGGTGATTCCCGAGAAGGGTGAGATCGGCGTCGCGGGAGAAATGCTGAGGGAAATTGGCGGCGGGGCGATGGCGATGGTAGACTCCCATTTCCGGCCCACCCCGCTGCACACTGGTGTACTCCCGAGACAGATATAGGTCGCCGTCGTGGGCTAGCGAATGGGCCATCATCAGGTAATACATTTCATCGCCGCGCAGAATCCGGGGCAATGAAACTACTGCCCAACGATTCTTATAATAGCGAAGCGCGTGGTCGTCCGCCGGTAGCGGGAGCACCTGCCGAATTGTGGTGGAAAAAAAAGAGGAGGCGAAATAAACTACCGTTACCAGCGCGAAAACGCGGGAAGGTGTGGCGGTGAGCCGATGAAAAAATCCGCGCAACACCCGGTTATTTTTTGCTCTGAAAGGCGGTTACGATTTTAGGATTGTCGCGCAGGTAATTCACAAGGTCTTCGAGGCGCGCGATGGTCTGACTGCTTATGTGATGTTCGATGCCTTCGGTGTCCTGTTGCAGACATTCTTCGTCTACGCCCAGCATTCGCAGAAACTCGCTGACGGTCTTGTGGCGGCGACGGATGCGCAGGGCCACCTTTTCGCCGGCATCGGTCAGGGTCAGGCCACGGTGTTTTTGATAGATTGCGTAGCCCTGCTCATGAAGGCGGCGCATCATTTTGGTTACACTGCTCTGGCGAATCCCCAGCGCCGCTGCGATTTCAATGGGACGAGCGTAGCCCTTGGTTTCGATCAGCTCATGGATGCGTTCCAGGTAATCCTCCATGCTCTGGGCGCTTGCGGCGGCCTGGGCCGCTCTTACTGGCACTGCGCTGTGAGTCCATGATCCCGGGTCGGCCTGCGTTTCAGCCTCCGGGTCGGTGCTTGTTTCCGGTTTTGCCGCCTGCTTCACTGCGCCACCACCTCCAGGGCGTGGTCGCGACCGGCGCTGGTCAGCGCCAGACTTCCGTCGTCGGATCTCGTCACCAGCGCGTCGCGCTCCGCGCCTCGCACCACGGTCATCGCGAAATGGTCGTTCCATCTAAAGTGCTCGCCCAGATGCGCGATACGGTTTTCCCGTTCCGCCTCGGCAAGGTCTTCATGGTGGAGAAGGTGAATTGTCAGCATGGTACCAGCGAATTCCACTTTCTGCCGTCGCCGCCGCAGGGCGATAAACGCCAATCCCCGCGTTGGTGCAAAGAGGAAAACCAGTCCGAAAATCACTCCAAGCATTGTCGCCATGCAGCCGGCGATGGAGCCATCCGTCCATTGAGCCACCCATGAACCTGAAATTGCGCCTGCGACTCCCAGCCCGACAGCGACGAAAAGCATATGGCCGAGCTTGTCTGTTAACAGCCAGGCGGCAGCGGCCGGAGCGATCATCAGCGCCACCACCAGAATGGATCCGACCGCGTCGAAGGCTTCTACGGCGGTGATGGATACGATGGCCATCAGTCCGTAATGGACCAGCGCTGGGGCGAACCCAAGGCTTGCCGCCAGGCCGGCATCGAAAGTGGCCAGTTTCAGTTCTTTAAAAAACACCGTGATCAAAGCGACATTAAGCAGGAAAACCCCTCCCATGCCCCACAGAGCTCGGGCGCCCAAGTCATGACCGTTTATTATCATGCGGTCAAACGGAGCAAAGGCCAGCTCGCCATAAAGCACCGCGTCTGTATCCAGATGAACCCCCCCTGCGTTGTGAGAGACCAGGATAATCGCCAGGGAAAATAGTGCAGGAAACACCAAACCAATGGCGGCGTCCCGCTTTACCCGGCCGGTTCGGCTGAGAGCCTCCACCAATACCACTGTGAGCAAACCGGTTAATGCTGCGCCAACCGTCAGCCATGGCGACGTCAGATCTCCTACGATAAAAAACATGACGACTATGCCCAGCAGCACCACGTGGCTGATGGCGTCGCACATTAGCGCCATCCCGCGCAGCACCAGGAACACGCCAGGCAGCGCGCACGCTGCGGCGGCAAGTATTGCTATAATCTGTATTTCCATCTGCCACTGGCTCAATGGGCTGCCCCCGCGGAGGAATCCAGTTGCTGGACGAGCCGCTCTACGCGATGACGCCCTTTTTCTGTAATCGCCCAGTGATTGGTGCTAAAGCGAGCGACTAATCCGCGGCTTTCCAACTCCAACAGATTCTTTAAAACTTCTCCTTCGCCGAAACTCATAGCCTGGATGGCTTTTGCGGTATGACCATGCGGGGTCTCCGGCGTGTGCTGGCTTTCCAGTTCATACAGATCGGTCAGCACCGCATCCAGGCGGAGTTTTTTGTGGTTTTTTCGACGACGAAGGGTTTCTGAAATGAGGCCCCGGCCCGGTGCCAGCGCCAGCGAAATGATGACGATAACTCCAACGGCCAAAACAATGGACGGCCCTGTGGGCAGACGAGGAATTGTGCTGCTGGCGACAGCGCCTATAACGCCTGCGATAGCGCCGAAGACGCCGGCTAGAAGCACCATGCGGCCCAGACGGTTTGTCCACTGGCGGGCTGCGGACGCCGGCGCGATGATCATGGCGCTCATAAGCACAACGCCCACGGTTTGCAGTCCAAGCACGATGGCGACCGTTATCAGTCCTGTCAGCAGCACATCCAGCCGCCGCATGGGCAATCCAAGGCTCACGCCATAGTCGCGGTCGAAGGCTAAAATCTTAAATTCTTTCCACAGCATCGCCAATACGATAAACGAGACGGCCGCAATGGTCGCAAGCGCCCAGACGTCTCGTCGGAGCAAGGCCGCCGCCTGGCCAAAAAGGAACCGGTCCAGCCCGGCCTGGGCCGCCTCCGGACGCTTTTGTATCCAGGTAAGCAACACCAGGCCAAAGCCGAAGAATACCGAGAGAACGATCCCCAGGGCACTGTCGTATTTAACCCGGTTCGAGCTTGAAATCAGCATGACCACCAGCATCCCGGTCAGTCCGGCGACGCCCGCGCCCAGCATGAGCACCAAGGGTGATTTGCTCCCCGTGAGGATAAAGGCCATGACGATGCCCGGCAGCGCCGCGTGGCTGATGGCGTCGCCGATCAGGCTTTGACGGCGCAGCACGGCGAAAGATCCCAACGCGCCGCTGACAGCGCCAAGCACCGCCGCGCCGGTCGCTATCGTGATGGTCGTGTGATTAAACACGCTTGCGAGCATCAGGCCATCCAGCCGGGTTTTTCGCCCGGAGGGGTCTGTACGTCCGACAGCGCTGTTGCCTTTTCTGCGCAACCGTTTTCGCGGCTGCTGAGAAACGCAACACGGCCCCCGTAGGTGCGCCGGAGATTTTCCTGATTGAACGTGGTCGATACAGGACCGGACGCGATACGGCGCACGTTGATCAGCGTGACCCAGTCGAAGTATTCCGGTATGGTCTGGAGATCGTGATGCACGACGACCACCGTCCGGCCCTGCGATCGCAGATCTCTCAGCAGGTCGATGATGGCCCGTTCTGTGGTGGCGTCCACTCCCTGGAAGGGCTCGTCCATCAGATAGACCTGCGCGTCCTGGGCCAGCGCTCGCGCCAGGAACACGCGCTGCTGTTGGCCGCCGCTCAGCTGGCTTATCTGACGGTGCCGGTAATCCGCCATTCCCAGCCGTTCAAGGCAGTGGGTTGCTATTTCTTTTTGCTTCGCGCCGGGGCGGCGCAGCCAGCCCAGCTTGCCGTAGGTGCCCATCATTACAACGTCCAACGCCTGGGTCGGAAAGTCCCAATCCACAGATCCGCGCTGCGGCACGTAAGCCGTCAGAGCGCGCTGCTCGCGGTAGGGCGCGCCGTGGATAAGCACTCGTCCTGCGGCCGGCTTCACGAGGCCGAGAATCGTTTTGATAAGAGTCGTTTTTCCCGCGCCATTAGGTCCGGCAATAGCCAGAAGGACCCCGGCCGGAACTTCAAGATCCACATCCCACAATACGGGTCGGTCGTGATAGGCGACGGTGACGTCGCTGACGTCGATGGCGAGACCCTTGGAGGGTGTTTCGGGAGGTTTCGACATTAAAGGATTTCCGACTGACACACGGCCGCTGCCGACATAGAGGCGGAGCTTGCCCGTAAACCTAAGCCCGTCACTTTGCCGGCTCCGGAGTCAGCTCCTCCGCGATGATGCCGGCGTTGAACCGGAGCATTCCGATATAGGAGGCCTGCGCTGTGCCGTAATCCCCAACGGAATCCGAGTATAGTGGCCGACCGATGCGGACTTTAAATCCTTTGGCTTTAACCGCCTCCTGCAACGCCTCGATGTTGCGCTGCGGCACGGAGGATTCCACGAATATCGCGGGGATTTTACGCTCTGCAATCAGGGTCGCAAGCGCCTGTACGTCCATAGCTCCAGCTTCGCTGGCTGTGCTAACACCCTGCAGGCCGCGCACTTCCATATTGTAGGCTTTGCCGAAGTAGCTAAAGGCGTCGTGAGCCGTGATGATGATTCGTTTTTCTTTAGGAATATCCTTAAGCGCGATTTCAATATTGGAATCAAGCATCCGGAGGCTGCCCAGGAAGTAATCCAGGTTGGTTCGGATGGCTTTTTCTTTATCGGGTGCTTTTTTTATAATCGTTTCGGCGATGGTTTCGGCTACCGGCTTCCAAAGGTCTGGGTCCATCCACACGTGGGGATCATAGTTCCCCTCGAAACCTTCTACCGGGATCAACATATCCTTTGGGATATCCTTTGTCACGGCCACGACCTGCCGGTCGCCTTTTGGCATATTATCAAAGACGGTCGCCATGCCCGCTTCCAGATGAAGCCCCGTATAAAGAACGATATCAGCCTTGCCCAGCCGCTCCACATCGCCGGCGCTGGCCTTGTACAAATGAGGATCAATCCCCGGCCCCATCAGCGCGTCCACGTGAACCGCGTCCCCGCCGATCTCGCGGGCGGTATCGGCAATCATGCTGGTGGTGGCGACAATCTGAACCTTGCTAGGCCCCTCGTCGGGAGGCAAAGGAGCCTCGCATCCGGCCAGGGTTAAAGCAAAAGCCGACATCAGCAAAAAGCGGTTATATAGAAAAGAAATATTACGGGACATACCTGCCCTTTCATAGCAAGAGATGATACGAATCCTATATTTAGCCGCGGCTAAATATTTTGGCGTGAGCGCTTATTTCGCTCATCCGTACGGTCCGGGATGCTTTACCTACCTTGATTCTATGGCAACAACCGCGTTACATGGTTTCGGCCCCAGGCGTCCAGGTGGCGGAACCCTTCCGCGTATTCTACGTTGCCCTGACAGCTCAGCCCGCGGAACTTTGCGACTGTTTTCATCATATCCACTACGTCCAGGCCGTCATGTTCTTTCAGCCAGACGAGCTGGCTCTGGTGGCACTCAAGCATGGCCGCCTTTCGGTCGATCACGCTGGTAATGTCCACCAGTTCCGCAGGCAAAAAATCTGTGCCTGCCACGTTGTCCATATAGTAAAGGGCCGGGACCTGCTTGATGTAGGGTGTGTCTGTAAACAGGTGAGGCACGACGGCCTGAAAGCTGGCGCTGAACATCAACTCAGAGACAACCCGGTGATCCTGAGAGTAATCATTAGGATTGTGGGTGATAATAACGTCCGGGTTTGCCTGGCGGATCATTTCTGTGAAACGAAGGCGCGTTTCTTTGTCGTGAAAAAGCATCTGGTCGGGATAGCCCATCCAGAAGAGCCGGGCACCGGCGATAGCAGCAGAGGCTTCGGCTTCGGCCTTGCGGATGGCGGCCAGTTCCATCGGCATAATGGTAAGGTGGCCCTGTTCGCCGTTTGTGGCGACGGCCATACAGATTTCGTGACCAGCGTCGGCATAGCGAAGGAGAGTTCCTGCGCACAGGATTTCGATGTCGTCCGGGTGGGCACCTACGGCGAGAATTCGCATTGTCTAATTCCTTAGCTCATCGTTATTTCAACATCAGATGCCACACCCTCGAGGAAGGTGTAGTCGGTGCGGGCGAGCTGCAGAATGCTGCCGGGGACCAGGGTATTTACCGGTCCGTGAGCCACCAGGCGGCCAATAAACCGCTGCCAGGAAACGCCGCCTCCGAGGTCGCCGTCCAGCCAGAAGCTGCGATGTTTCGCGCCCATAATTTCTGCCGGGCCGATGGTGTTTGCTTTTGGTGGCACCCATGACCAGTCGCCACCGAAAGAGTGCAGAGCGTTTTGCATAATGGTCATAGGATGCAGCTCAACGAGACGAGGGCCTGCCTTTTGGAACGCCTCTAAATCGTCGCCGAATTCCAGCCCGAGGTGGGTTTCCCAGAAGGCGATGTGGCCGCACCAGCCGATCCCACCGTAACAAACATCTGCCCCACCGAGATCAGCGAGGCGTTGTCCGAAATCAGGCAGGGCCTGCTTAGTCGGAAAGTGTATCTGGTCGTCTGGCGGACGAAGGTCCGGTTCGATGCGAGAGAAAAAGTTGGTCCACATGGCGGACTGAAACGACCCCGCCCAGTCCAGCGGCGCCGTGTTGCCATCCTGGTCCGCGTATTCGTCCATGTTAAAGGAATGGACGTGGTGAAGGGGAATCCGCAGCTTATTGATCAGATCGGCGGCGATGGCATACTGCGGCATGGGTCCGACGGGAAAGATGCCAATTAACGGACGCCCTTCATCCAGCGCCAGCTTGATTCGATAAATGATGTCTGCCGCAAATGCGCCGTAAAACTGGCTGCGGTCGGCGATGACTTTGATCTGAAAATCGGGGTTCGGATGTTCCGTGATTTTACTGCGAGGAATAGCACGGACCCGGGCGCAGGCCTCCTGATCGCGGTAGGGGATGAAGCTGGATAGGTCGTAACTAAAACTCATGGTTATCCTCACAGGTGCAGCTTCGCATCATACGTCGTTTTGCATTACGTTTTGGTTATTAGCTTTTTATTTCCACGACCTGTTTATCCTTGTGACTGCGCAGCGCTGCGTCGAACAGAACGTGGCTTTGAAGGGCCTCTTCCGGCGTTACGCAGCCGAATTTGTCGCCCAGTTGTCCTGCTCGCTCGGCCAGGTAACTCGCCCACATCTGGAGAAAGCAATCCGGGAAGCCGGCTTCGAAAATGCCGCCGGTGATAGTCGGAAAAGGTCCGTGAAAGCCGAGGTCTATGCGTTTCCACGACTGTTCTTTCCCGCGCTCGAAAACCCAGAGCGCCTTGGTGTCTTTTGTGCTGTATCGCACTCCGCCGTCAGTCCCAAATACTTCGAAAAACCATGTATTGGTTTCGCCGGGCGCCAGTCGCTTCATCTCGAATCGGACCGGCACTTCTACCCCGTCTATTGTCACGTCCGTGTGCAGCATCGCGTTATCCCATGTATCTGCCGGGGCCATCCCGCCCGTGCCGTCCGGGCGCTCCGTATAAATCTTTTGAAGCTGCGCAAACACCCGCGTCGGAATCCAACCCAGGCGGAAAGGCACATGGACCGCGTGCATTCCCAGGTCGCCCATCACGCCGATTTCACCGCAGAATTTAACCTGTCGCTTCCAGTTGATCGCCTTGTTCGGATCAAGATCGCTGCTGTGGTGGAAGCCGGACCGCACCTCCAGGAGCCGGCCCAGGTTACCCTCCCGCGCCATCTGCCATGCCCTCTGGGGCCCCGGCAAAAAGGGAAGCTCTGAGCTGCAACGGACGAAGCGGCCCGATTCCCGCACCGCCGCCACAATGTTTGTCGCAGCCTGCAGATCGATGCCAAATGGTTTTTCCGCCAGCAGATCTTTGCCGGCCTTCAGCACGTCCAGATAGATTTGTTCGTGCAGATTATGAGGCACCGCCACGTAGACGACGTCCACGTCCGGCGAAGCAAGGAGCCCATGGTAATCCGCCGTGATCAACTTAACTCCGGGAATCTGACGAAACCATTCTCGCTGGGGTTCAGCCAGATCACATACCGCGGTCAGTTCCGCCTTTACGGGAAAATCCTGGAGCACAAACCACCGGCCGATAGCGCTGGCAAGTTCGCGGCCCATCAGGCCGCCGCCGATGATTCCTATCCGTGCTGTTGTTGTGCTCATGCGCGGCCCGCCTTCAACATATCCGTTGCCTGGGCGGTCGTCGCGCCGTCGTGTACAATGGCCATTAACGCCCGCGTGATGCCGGCGGGGTTATCATGCTGAATGACGTTTCGACCATACACGATCCCTGCCGCGCCCTGCTTGATCAGTTCTTCCGTGCGCGCAAGAATTTCCTGATCGCTGGCCTTACCGCCGCCGCGAACCAGCACCGGGATACGTCCGGCGATTTGAATGACGCGGTGATAATCCTCCACGTTGTCGGTGGGATCGGCCTTGATAATGTCCGCGCCCAGTTCCACCGCCTGTCGCACCAGCGGTATAATCTTAGACGGGTCGCCGTCCACCATGTACCCGCCGGCCTCTGCGTTTGGCCGGAACACCAAAGGTTCCACCATCAGCGGCATGCCGTAGCGGTCGCACTCCGGTTTGATTTTCAGGATGTTCTGGATGCACTGGTCGGTCACTTCCGGCTGGGCGGGAATCCGGAAGAGATTCACGACTACGCACGCTGCGTCCAGCCGCAGAGCCTGTTCAATGGGCTGTTCGATCATACGGCTGAACAGGTGGCTGGGCAAGTCTTTGCCGTACACGTTTGCCACGTCAGTTCGAAGCACCAGGGAGGGCTTTTCGCGGCCGGGAAGTTCCTGCAGCATGGGTGCCTGACCGACCGTCAGTTGAATCGCGTCGGGTGCCGCCTCCACCAAGATTTTAAGAGCATCCCCCAGGTTTTCAATTCCAGGCAGAAACGCGCCTTCATTAAAGAATCCATGGTCCACAGCCACGTCAAAACAACGGTTGGACTTTGCATTAAACAGGCGTTTCAGACGATACGTGTTCATGACACCCTATCTTGTATAATCGATGAACCGATTGAAATGGGACTGCTGAGCTGTAAAAAGTATTTTGCGTGTTGTTGGCTGTCGTTCTACGTGTCTTTAAGTCCGCTGTTAAACTGGCTTGAGGCAGTCGCTGATTTTCACCATGGCAGCCGACGCTTCATCAATGTCGGCATACCAGCCGGCACCAACAGCCGCCAACACTGCCGCACCCAGGCAACCCGCCTGTTCGCTGGCCGATCGGTAAACCGGAGCGCGCAGGGTCGTCGCGATCATCTGCATCCACGCCTCACACCGGGCCCCGCCGCCCGTCACCACGATTCCCTTGCTCACCAGGTCCGGCTGGACATCGTGGAGCATCTCACAAAGCAGATTAGACATACTCTGCAATATGGCCAGCGCGTAGAGACCGTGATCCCCAATTCTGCTGTGATCGCTGAAAACCTCATCCTTATTTAGTTTCCATGGACATAGGTGCATGGTAGGAACTTCCGCAGCGGGGTCGACTTCTGTTGCGAGTTGCAATAGTTCTTCGACAGAGAGTTCCGGTGCGAAATACTCCCGGTACCAGTTGAGGGCGCGGGTGCCGTGATTGTGCCAGGCCAGGCGGTAAAATCCCTTCCCGTTCATCCCGGGGCCGACACAGCATTTGGGATCAACTCGCGCCTCGGAGTCCAGGCATGTCGCCGCCAGCACGGTCCCCGTGGAAACGCTGAACGGAGCAGTCTTGCCCGCACCGGCGCCAATGGCGGCCACATGGTGATCAAGGCTTCCCACAACTACAGGAATTCCCACGGGCAGGGCAAACAGGTCCTGGTGAATGCCTTCCGTTGTGACGCCGACTGTGGTTCCGGGATACGCCAGCTCCGGCAATTGGTCGACGGTTATGTTTGCTGCCAGAACGGCCTCTTCCCACCAGGCATTTTCCTGCAGATCCCACAGACCCAGCAACGCCGAGCTGCCGGAATCTCCCATGCGTTTGCCGGTCAGGAGAAAGACCAGGTAATCCGGCAGGGTCAGGATGTAACGGGTTCGCGCCCATATTTCCGGCTGCTCATTTTGGATCCACCCGATGTTGGCGACCATCATGCCCGGAGCAATATTGTTAAAGCCAATCTTTTCCAGAAACCTGTCTGTCTGCGCCAGAGCCTGGAATGCATCTGGAAAATCTTTCGCCCGGTGATCCGTCCACACGATAAACGGGGTAATCGGCTGGTAGTCTTCGTCCATTAAAAGGAAGGTGTTGGCTTGGGTTGAGTAGGCGATTCCCTGGATATCGGCCAGAGATACGCCGGCGTTTTTGGCTGCCCCGGCGATGGCTCCCCTCACGAGATCGAGCATCTGGGATATGGGGAGTTCCACCTGCCCCGGCTCATGTGTCACATAGGTCGGCGAAACGCTGCTTAGTCCCAGCAACTGGCCTTCAGCGTTGTAAATGCCAGCTTTATAGTTGGTGGTGCCAAGATCAAGCCCGATGACGTAGCCTGTTGATTTCTTTTCCATGGAACAACCTCCCGTTGCCTTCTTAAATGACACAATGGGAATAGGACAACGGGGATGCGGGAATTCAAGGCAGAGTTTCCTGCACAATCATGAAAGTTGATCCGAATGGTAGTGGGTAGATAGCTATATTCTTAAGAACTAGTCTAGTCGCTTAACCTGATCTCATGAGCAAATCCGCAACTTTATGATATACACTGCCCCCCGCTGGCTTCCCGGCGGGCATCTGCAAACCATTTTTCCGTCTCAATTTATTCGGGCGCCGAAAGTGGCCTATCGCCGTGAGCGGTGGAAGGCTCCTGATGGGGATTTTGTAGACATGGACATGATCGACGGCGAGGCTGGTCAGCCGTTCCTTGTGCTGTTCCATGGGCTAGAGGGATCGTCCAACAGCCATTACGCCCGCGCCTTGATGGCGCATATCGCTGGCCTGGGCTGGTCTGGAGCGGTTGCCCATTTCCGCAGTTGTTCGGGAGAGCTGAATCACGCACCGCGTTTCTATCACTCCGGCGATGCGGAAGAAATTGACTGGGTCCTGAGGGGATTAAAGATCTACGCCGATAGCCGGCAGGCGCGCCGGTTTTATGCTGTCGGAGCTTCGCTGGGAGGCAACGGACTATTACGCTGGCTGGGCGAATCTCAGCATCAGGCGGATTTTGTCGACGCCGCCTGCACCGTGTCAGCGCCCCACTGTCTTCATGCCGGCGGAGCGGCGATATCCCACGGATTTAATCGCATTTACACACAGGTGTTTTTGCGAACCATGAAACCCAAATGCATCGAAAAGTTAAAGCAGTTTCCCGGTCTGTTCGACGGGGAAGCCATACGTCGGGTGCGTACCCTGCACGAATTTGACAACGTCGTGACGGCGCCGCTGCATGGGTTTCGCGATGCCGATGATTACTGGAACCGTGCAAGCGCCAAGCACGTGCTTAAAGATATTACAGTAGAAACTCTGCTTATAAACGCGCAGAATGATCCATTTTTGCCACCGCAATTTCTGCCGCAGTCCGCATCCAGCGCGGTAACGTTCGATTATCCGATGGAGGGCGGGCACGTGGGTTTCGCCGTGGGCTCGATGCCGGGAAAGATTGACTGGCTTCCGCGGCGGATAGTGCATTTTCTAGAGGGGGCAAACCCTTTGGCCGCCCCGCCAGAATTTTCTGACTTATTGGTGCTGTAAGCGCGGTAGACTACTCCAGCTTCAGGTCTTTCAGCGCGACTCTCCACGGGCTTATTTCCATGTCTTTTTCGCCGCAATTGCAGGACTCGGTGTTTAAATTCGCTCCGCAATGGGGGCACAGTCCCTTGCAATTGGTGCTGCACACCGGCAGGGTAGGAAGATCGAGTAGAATGGATTCGCGCAGTTCATCTTCTGGTTGAATCCAGTCGCCGTTAAATGGGGTGACAATCTGCTCTTCCGGCGAAACAACTTCATTTCGCGTTTCCCGGATAGACTTTTCGTTTTCATAGATGGCCTGCACGGACGCGTTAACCTGAATGCGGGCTTCTGTGAGGCACCGTACACACTGGGTGACGGCTTCTGTTTTGAGTATGCCGCGGGTGATCACGCGCGGGAGAGCCCGCATAAACTCAACGTCACCAGTGATCTGGGAAAACGTGTATTCCGGATCTACCAAGTCCAGCGTCTCAGGCGAACAGTTAACCTTCAGAACAACCGGACCATCTTCCAGTCTTTTCACGTTAATTGTAAAGTCGTTTTCACGCATGGGGGGCGCCCTCCGGTCAGGTAATGATCAGTACTACAGTTATTTGGAGCGTTTCATGGCAAGACCGGCTGCGCCAATAATGCCAGCGTCGTTTCCGAGGGTCGCTCTCACGATCCGAACGCGGTCTCCGGGCGTTTTAAAACTGTTTTTCTTCGCAGTTTCGATGAGCGGTTTAAAGATAAAATCACCGGCGTTGCTTAGGGCACCGCCGTAGGCTATCATTTCCGGATTAAAAACGTTGATGACCGTGGCGGCGGCGATGCCAAGATAATAACCTACTTTATCGAACAGCTCGATGGCGTATTCGTCGCCCTGCATTGCAGCATCATAGACGACCCGTGTGCCGAAATCCTCTTCAGCGCCTTCTGGAATCTGAATTGTTGTCTTAACCCCGGCGGCGATGGCCTGTTTCACATCGCGGCGAATGGCCGTGGCGCTGGCGTAGGCTTCTATGCAGCCATGGTTTCCACAACCGCACAAAGGACCGTCAAAGTTGATGATCATGTGTCCCAGTTCGCCGGCGGTGTCATTGGGTCCGATATAGAGTTCATCGTTTATCACCAGCCCGCCGCCCACGCCGGTGCCGAGAGTAAATAACAGCATTGTGTCCACATCAGCGCCCGCGCCTACCCACCATTCGCCGTAGGCCGCCGCATTGGCGTCATTGTTCAGCGTTACAGGCAGTTGCAGATGCTCTTCCAGGATCTTCTGAGCGGGGACATTCGTCCAGCCGGGCAGGTTTGGTGTTTCATATACGATTCCCATGCGGCTGCTTAGCGGACCGGGGCACCCCATACCAACGGCCTGCACGGGATTACCGCTGGAAATCAGGTCGCGTGCGTGCGTGGCAATATCAGCGAGGACTCCTTCCGGTCCCTTTTCTGAATGAGTAGGACTTTTTGCTGATCGCACGATGCGACCGCTCTCGTCTACAATGCCGAGTTTCGTATCGGTGCCGCCAAGATCAATGCCGAGATAGTAATCCGCCATACTAGTTTTATCCTCTTCGAAATGCAGCAGGCGAAAGCCATGCCGTCCACAGATGTTGTTTTCTGTAATGAACAGCGCAACTAAGCGGTAGCAGTTCGTGCGATGACAATGGAAATCAAAAAAGGCTCAGCCGTTGAGTTGAGCATAGAAGGGGTCGCCTTCGGCGGCCGGGGTATATCCCGCGATAGCGGAATGGTTATATTTGTGGAAGGGGCGGTGCCGGGCGACCGGGTGCTGGCGCGGGTTACGCGCCGCAAGCCGCAGTATGCCGAGGCAACCACGCTGGAGGTGCTTGAGGCGTCTCCCCGGCGTGTCGTTGCGCCTTGTCCGGTGTTTGGCGATTGCGGCGGATGCAAATGGCAGCACTTTGATTATGCCGGCCAACTGGAGGCGAAGCAGACTCACGTGGCGGACGCGCTTCGGCAGATCGCTAAAACTCACCCCTTTGAAATGCGGCCCATTATCGCGTCGCCGGAACATTGGAATTACCGCAACAAAATGGAATTCAGTTTTGGCGAAGACGAGACCGGGCGGATCATCGCCGGTTTTCACAGGGCGGGAGACTTTAGAAACATCGTGCCGACGGGAGCGGTGTGCCTGATTCAGCCGCCGGGCATGGCGGAAGTCATGGCCTGGATGGAGGGTCGTCTGAACGCCGAAGCACGGGCGGAGGGGCCGGAATTTCGGATTTATCGCCAGGCGCGGCACGAGGGGTTCCTGCGCCACCTGGTAGTTCGTTACAGCCACACCACCGGAGAGTTTCTGATAGCCATCCTGACCGCCAGCGGCAAGTGGCGCGGCGTGGAACAGTTTGGCCGCGATCTGCTGGATAAGTTTCCCAAATGTCGCGGGTTCCAGTGGGGCACTACGGACTCTCTCAGCGATGTTGCCCGCATGGAAAAGCAAAAAATGCAGCTCGGCGAAAACACTATAGAAGAAATGCTGGGAGATTTCCGGTTCCGAATCTCGACATTCTCATTCTTTCAAACCAACACCCCCGGCGCAAAGCTGCTTTACGATGTAACCCGGGATTTCGCGGAATTGACCGGTGACGAAACCGTCCTCGACGCCTATTGCGGAACGGGAACCATTGGCATCTATATGTCTCGCCAGGCGAAGCAGGTCGTGGGAATCGAGATGGTTCGCGAGGCCGTGTGGGATGCGCGGCACAATGCAAAAGTGAACGGGGCAGAAAACTGCACCTTTGTGGCGGGAGAGATGCGCGACGTCCTCCCTGATGTGCCCGCGATGTTTGGAAAAAACTTTGACCGCGTCATTGTTGATCCTCCCAGGGGTGGTATGGACAAAAAATCCCTGCGCCTGCTGCTGGGGATTCGTGCGCCCATTCTGGTGTATGTCTCATGCAATCCGGCCACCCTCGCGAGGGATGCGGCGACACTTCTAGAATCTGGCTACGTTCCCGAGGTAGTACAACCGGTTGATATGTTTCCCCACACCTACCACGTTGAAAGCGTGATCAAGTTTCGCCTGACCGCGTCCCCTGGCAAAAGACTGCAGGACACTGCTATTGTCTGATTTACCCCCCCCAGGGTTGCCTGCGCACCTGGATAAAACTCCCATACGCATGATAGTAGCGGACATCGACGGCTGCCTGTCTGCCGGTAGCGGCGCTTACTTCGACCAGGAACTTATCCGGAAAATAAGTTGGGCAAACGACACCAGCCGCACAGATATTACGGTTCCCTGCGTTACGCTCTGCACGGGACGTCCTCAGCCCTATGTGGAGTGTCTGCTGCAGACCCTCCACGGCTATCAGCCGGCCCTGTGTGAAAGTGGTACCGTCTTTTTTGATCCGCGAACTCACAGCATTCTGACCCATCCGGAATTCGGTTCAGCCGAAAAAACTGCGCTTAATGAACTGCGGCATCAGGTCAACCTCCGGTTGGGAAAGCCAAACGTGAAACCGGAACCGGGCAAGGTCACGCATATCACTTTGATCATTCAACAGCCGGATACGCCCGAGGCCCAATTTGATGAAGCGCTGGAAATCGCCGAACAGTTTGGTGACATGTTTTACCTGGAAATGTCGCGTATGTGCATCCATTTTCTTTTTCGACGCCTGCATAAAGGGGTTGGCCTTCACTGGCTTTCGAAAGAATCAGGCATACCGGTACAAGAGATGGCGGGCATTGGCGACGCAGCTCCGGATTTACCGTTTCTGAAGCAGGTGGGGTTTGCTTATGCACCTGCTAATGCGCACCGTGATGTAAAGGCGGCTTGCCATCGGGTAAGCGGACAAGCCGATGCCGGGGCAGCTATGGAATTACTGGATATAACTGTCGCCCATAACCGGCGACTGCAGGAGGAAGGTTTGCTGAAACAGCAGGAGGTAGTGGCCGGATGAGCATTTCTAGGTGTATTACGGGGAAGACGCGCGTGCTGGCGTTACTCGGGCATCCGGTGGAACACTCGCTGAGCCCTGCCATGCATAATGTGGAATTTGAGCGCCTTTGCCTGGATTATGTGTATGTGCCGGCGCCGGTGGCTCCGGAAAATCTGGAACTGTCCATTAAAGGGCTCGTGGCCGCGGGCGTGGTGGGAATGAACGTGACGATCCCCCACAAGCAGGCGGTCATGCCATTTCTGGATGAAATCAGCGAAGACGCAGCGCAGGTGGGCGCGGTTAACACCATCAAGCTGGAAGCAGATGGAAGCCTTAAAGGCTACAACACCGACATTGACGGATGGGTGCGCGACATCCAGGAGGATATCCTTCTGGAGAGAAACGCGGTTTGTATAGTCGGCGCGGGGGGCGCGGCGAGGGCCGTGGCGGCGGGCGCTTTGAAGTCCGGGGTAACCCGGTTGTTTTTGTGTGGCCGGAACACGGAAACCATTCCTGCCCTGGCGGAGTACCTGAAAGAGAAAATGCCAGCGGCTGACATAACATGGAGGGCGCTGAGCGATCCTGACTGCCGCGCTGATCTTGCCTCGTGTAACATTGTTGTGAACACCACCCCGGTTGGTATGGAATCGACGCCGGGAATGCCGGTGCCGTTGGAGTGGCTTGATCAGAATCAATATTATTACGATACCATTTATACCCCGGCCGAAACGGAACTGATGAAAGCCGCCCGGCAGAAAGGCTGTGCCGTAAAAGGCGGCCTGGGAATGCTGGCCTATCAGGGCGCGGTCGCTTTTGAGATATGGACCGGCGAAGCTCCGGACGTGGAACGCATGAAATCAACTCTGCGCCGGATACTTTCCCAATAGTTTTTATTGGAGACATAGGCGTGGCCGTTGGACAGCTTTGTCTGACCAATGACGAACTGGCGGAACGGTTTGATACGACTCCTGAGGTGATTTTGCGGAAGATCGGGATCGAATCGCGTCCGCTGGCCGCCGCCGGCGTGGCGCCGAAAGACCTGGCGCTCCAGGCGGTGGAACCGTTGATGGCCGATCCGGCGTTTGACCCGGCAGATCTATCCATGATTATCGTGGCCAGCAGCAGCATCTCTCAAACCTGTCCGTCAATGGCGTGTGAGGTGCTGGCAGAAATTCAAAAACGTCATACCGGTGCGCCTGACATAATGGCGTTTGATATCATGGCGACCTGTACCGGATGGCTGTACGGGATTACGATGGCGTTTGATCACCTGAACCACACGCCGTTTAGAAATAAAGCGGTGCTCCTGGTGACGTCAGAGGTTTTTTCGCAGGGAATCGCGAAAGATGATTTTGCGGCCCAGGCCAGCTTTGGCGACGCCGCCACGGCGACGATGCTGTGGGGCCCGGAAGCACAGGGTGAAAAGGCAAAGGGAACGGGCAGGCTTCAGATGCGACGTCCATTTTGCTTTGCCAGCGCCGACGCGCAAGGGGCATTGTGGGGTCCGCCGCTGAACATGGAAGCAAAGCTTAAGATGGACGGCTATGCGCTCAGGCAGGCCAGTATGCCTGCCATGGTAAAGGGGCTGCGAGCCGCGCTGGACGGTGCCGGTATTGCGGCGGGGGATCTGGCTTCCATTATCGCCCACCAGTCGAACCAGCGGGTGCTGGCCGACCTTGCCGCTGAACTGGGCGTGCCCTCTGCTGTCATGGCGTCGAACCTTCGTTTTCGCGGCAATACAAGTTCCAGCGCGCTACCGCTGCTGCTGCATGACCTTCGCGCTGGTGCGGGAATTCCTGCGGCGGGGTTGGATATCGGGTTTACCGCATTCGGCGGCGGCTTCACGTATGGCGGCGCGGTGGCGCGGGTGCTGTAGTTTGCACGATGAACAAACGCGCAGAACAGGAGCCGTTGGCCGCTATGCTCCCAGCCCTACAGGGCGGCTGCACCTTGGGAACCTCAGCACCGCAATCGAGGCTCATGATGACATTCGCAGCCGCGGCGGGGTCTTCGTTCTTCGTATGGAAGATACGGATTTTCCCAGGAACGCGCCGGGGGCCGAGCAGGGGATAATTGATGACCTGCGCTGGATTGGCCTGACATGGGATGAGGGGCCTGATTGCGGCGGGCCGGCGGGTGCGTATCGGCAATCTGAGCGGACGGAGTTATATGAATTCACACTCCGGCATCTTGCGGCGGAGGGGTTAATCTACCCTTGCAGATGCAGTAGAAAAGACATTCAATCGAGCGCCAGCGCGCCCCACGGCCCTGATGGGCTGATTTATCCAGGCACGTGCCGGCAAGAAATGTCATCCGCCGACATTGACAATGTCCTGACTAACCTTTTCGCAGCGCCTGCAGGGCATCGGGAAGTATGTATTCGATTCCGATCGGACCGGGCGGGACTTGTAGAATATCATGATGAGATCTACGGCGACCAACAATGCCGGCTTTCTGAGGAGTTCGGCGATTTTGTGGTGCTCCGTAGAGACGGGCTTTGGGCGTATCAGTTTGTTTGTGCAGTAGACGACGCTTTGATGGGTGTGACACGGGTGGTTCGGGGGAGCGATCTTTTGTCGTCCACGGCGCGCCAGGTCGCCCTGATCAACGCGTTGGGTTATCAGGCACCGGTATATCGTCACGTGCCGCTGCTGTTGGACGACGCTGGTGCGCGGATGAGCAAAAGGGACGGCTCTCAAAGCCTGGCCTCCCTGAGGGAGCGTGGCTGTGGTCCCGTAGAGGCGCGAGAGATAATCCGGCACGCAAAGAAAATTTTGAAGTAGCATAGGCGTCCCGCCTGTCTAAACTTAATACCAAGCGATTTTTTTTCACGACTGCATTGCCCGTTCGGAACCTTGGGAACTTCTTTCATGTCAGATATCCACAACCCCTGTGGATAACCTTGTGGATAGATCGTGTAAAAAAATGTTCGCCCTGCTCTTTTTACTTGATTTGCGGCGCATAATCTAAAGAGATACATGATATTAGAACAATGTAGCTAGTTTTGTAGGTCAAATCGTAGAAGCCTGGCTTCTTCCAGGCAAGTCACATTACCCGTTCCAGTTGAAGCAGAACCTCGCTAAAGGATACCCACCGAAATGAGCGCAGCCGAGCAAATACAGTTTCCCGAGAAACTCTTTTACCGCATTAACGAAGTCGCCACGATTACCCAGGTTAAGCCGTATGTGCTGCGGTACTGGGAGACGGAATTTCCGATGCTTTCTCCAGAAAAAGATGAGAACGATCAGCGCCGCTATCGCAAGAGCGACATCGACCTGATACAGGGCATCAAGCACCTTCTCTATACGGAAAAGTTTACTATTGCGGGAGCGCGCAAGCAGCTGCGCCAGGGCAAAGCAGATCAGCGTCAGGCGTCGGTGGAGCCAGTTCAGATTTCCAACTCCGGCGGCGGCGATGT
Source organism: Candidatus Sumerlaeales bacterium (assembly GCA_038243585.1). Lineage (GTDB taxonomy): Bacteria > Sumerlaeota > Sumerlaeia > Sumerlaeales > Sumerlaeaceae > JAKFFN01. The sequence goes on from JBBSQY010000016.1 coordinate 46,222, forward strand.
CAGCCCTGCACGGGCTCGGCATTTTGCCCAGTCTCTCGGTCAATTGCGCCAGGACGTGGACGAGCTTTACCGCCTGCTGGCCTGATTCATGACAAGCACTAATTCCGGAGATAAGGCGTTATCGGACGAATCATTTAAGCGCCTGCGCGCTGTCCGCCGTGCCCTGTTGAATCTGCATAAGGCCATTCTCGAAGTGGAGCGGGTCAGCTATGAGCGCATTCATGGGCGGGTGACATCGTCGCACGCGTTGCTCCAGCTGGTAATGCGCCATCCGTGGTTCGGTTGGTTTCGCCCTGTGTCCGAGCTCGTGGTGCAAATCGACGAGATGATCGACAGCGAAGAGCCAATTACCGCGGACGATATGGAGGGCCTTTTGAGAGAGCTGCGCTCTCTGCTGAACCCGTCAGTGGAAGGGGAGGAATTCGGAATTAAATATCACGACATTCTGCAGCAGGACCCTGGTGTCATCCTGGCCCACGCAGAGATGGCTCGCCTGCTTCAAGATAAATAGTACGCACGTCTCCGGCCACTTACGCTTTAAGCCATTTATTTTCTATCTCATTTGCGGGCAATGGTCTGGAATACCAGTATCCCTGGGCGAATTCACACCCTAAAGACTGGAGTGCACACGCCTGTTCCGGCGTCTCGACCCCCTCTGCCACCACATCCAGGCCCAGGCCCCGGGCCAGGTTGAGAATGCCTCTCACCAGTTCATGGGTTTTCTCTTCGGTGCAGATATCCTGTATAAAGCTTCTGTCAATCTTAACCGCGTCGATGGGAAACTGATGTAGATGGCTTAAGGAAGAGAACCCGGTTCCGAAATCATCCAGATGAATTTGAAAGCCATATTTCCTTAGCTTTTGAAGCATTTTATGAGCAATGGCCGGGCTTTTAAGCAGTGCCGTTTCCGTCAGTTCCAAGTTAAGGTTAGCCGGATCAACCCCTGCCTTTTCAGCCATGGCAAGCAGCCGGTCGGGTAAATCCTCAAAAGTTAACTGGCGCGCCGAAACATTAATGCTCATACATAAAGCTGTGTCGCCGCCAGAGGTTATATTGATCTTCTGCCAGTTACTCAAACAAAGGCACGCCGTGAGCGCGACCCATTCCCCGATGGCTACAATTTGTCCAGTTTCTTCCGCGAGGGGGATAAACTCAGCAGGAGAAACAAGTCCCCGTTCCGGGTGGCGCCATCGAATCAGCGCTTCGAAACCCTTAAGCTCTCCAGATCGCATGGCGATGATTGGCTGGTAATGGACTTCCAACTCATCCCGCTCCAGCGCCCGGCGAAGATCAAACTCAGTCTCCAGACGGGCTAGCGCGGCGGCATGCATGGCCGTATCAAAAATTGCGTACTGGTTCCTACCAGCAGCTTTCGCACGATACATGGCTGTGTCAGCGTCCCGCAGCACCTCCACAGGGGAAGCATAGGCCGGGGCGCCCAGCATGATACCTATGCTGGCGCCTGTCGTAATGTCGCGGCCACCGGTGCTGAATGGCACTGCAAGCACTTCCAGAATGCGGTCAGCTACAGACACAGCAGCCGAATCACTGCTGATTTCTTCCAGCAACACGGCAAACTCGTCGCCGCCCAGGCGGGCAACCGTATCATGATGTTTGACACACTTATGCAGCCGGCGGCCCACTTCGATCAGGAGATCATCGCCAACCTGGTGACCAAGTCCATCGTTTACATGCTTAAAGTCATCCAGGTCTATAAACAATACAGCATACTTGTATCCTTCTGACCTGTGCGATCTTTCAATAGCCCGTTCCAGGCGTTCAATCAAAAGTGCCCTGTTTGGAAGGTTGGTCAGAGTATCGTGCATTGCATCATGGGCGAGTCGATCTTCGTAGCTCTTACGGTCTGTCACATCCGAAATGGATCCAACCAGGCGAAGGGGCATGTTCGCATCATCACATAAGACGATCGCCTTGCATAGAACCCATCGAAACGAGCCATCCCGATGCGCCATGCGAAACTCACTCTCGAACTTCTGGTGACCAGAGCTGCACCTGCGCCAGATTTCTATATGCACTTGTTCCGTGTCATCCGGATGCAACCGTTTTAACCATTCTTCCGGGTCATTTGACAGTTCGCTCGGGGCATATCCGATGATTTCCTTCCAACGCGGTGAAAGATATATGCGACTGTCCTGGAGTTTCCAGTCAAACAGCCCGTCATTGGCCCCTTCAGCAGCAAGGGAATAACGCTCCTCACTTTCAGCCAGGGCAAACTCAACCCGCTTTGCTTCTGTAATGTCGCTGTGAACCACGACTGCGCCGTTTCCACCCCGATATCGCGGAGCCGGAGTCACAACCATACGCCACCAGGTCGGTACGGTTTCAGGTAATACGCAGTAATATTCCTGCTCGAAACGGGCAAGGCTGCCGGCAATCACCGCCTCCAGAGCTACTGCCACTTTGTCCGCTTCCCCCCCAGCTTTTCTTGCAATATCCATGTAGTTAAGACCCACGCCCGCAGCCGAGGCGGTAAAGTCGTGGGCCTCTGCAAAATTGCTCCACGCGCGATTGACTTCAATAATTGATCCGTCCGAGTCTAGGAGGGCAATATGTGCGGCCATTCCCTCAAGGATGGCATCCTTATGAAATCTAGCTTCACGCTCATCAGTAACATCACGCATGTAAACGGCCATGCCCTGGGGCGTAGGATACGCCTGTACCTCCCACCAACGATCCAATGGCTTATAATAATCTTCAAAAATCACCGGAATGCCGGTTGCGGCGGCCTTGATAAACAACTGCTTGTAATCATACCGCGGCCCATTGGGGAACAGGTCGAATACGATATTACTAAGAAGCTCTTCCCTGCTACATTGCAGCAATACCAGTGCAGCCGGATTTGCGTATGTAAATCTCCATTGGTGATCCAGTAAATGGAAACTTACGGGCAAGGCCTCAAATGTCTGATGGAGCTGATCCCTGAGTCTTTCCACCTCTGCTGTCGCGGCCCGGCTTGCTGTAATATCGCGGGTAATTCCATCAATACGAATGATCTCCCCAGAATCATTTAGAACAGTCCACGCCCGGGTAAGCACCCAGCGAATGCTGCCGGAAGGTTGTATAATCCTGTATTCATCCTCAAGGTATCCGGCATTTAACAGTGCAGCATGCCTGGCGAGAACGCCTTCCCGATCGTCCGGGTGAATTGTTTCATACCAAAGGTTTGAGTTTGCCTGAAAGTCTTCAGGCGTTCTATCATAAATCTGTTTAACTGCGGGACTTACATATAGTATTTCGTTGCTGCGCGCAGTAGTGGACCACACCGCGTCCTGTATTGAAGCAAGCAACACGCGCATGCGTTCTTCGCTTAGCAGAAGGGCTTGTTGAGCGTGGCGAAGTAAAATAGGGACCTGACTGCCTTGAATGATAACAGCGTCAAGTTCCCCACCAGTTTCCAAGGTGATCTGTGCTTCCACTTCAGATAATAGAGCGACCAGGCGGGCAATTCGAACCGATTGATCTTGCTCGTCGCCTAGCTCTGCCTGCAGGTTAAGCAACGTCAAATCCCGCGTTCAGGCCCAATGCTCGTTCGACTTTATCTCGATCAGACAAGTTACCCAAAACCCGTACTTCTGGCAACGGACTTATACGAAGCAGCGTGGGAGTAACTATAATACCAGACTGCATGAGGCGGAGCGGATTCGCCGCCACATCGATGATGTCTATCTTAACTATGACATCATTGTAATTTTCGTGTTTGCAAATCTGCTCCAGATTCGCAAGCGCCCTGTCGGAATTAGGCGCGCCATTTATAACATAAAGCTCCAGATGAACTTCCTGTTTATTGGGAAGAGGTAACCCTTCACACGAAGGCGCGCCAGTGGGGCCCGCTGGCAAGTTTATGTTCACGGTCAGTACTCCGTTTCCGGGACAAGATCTTCATCTCCCGCTCGGCGGCGCCAGACCTCAGCTTCCGCATTGTCCCATTGTTTTTCCAGGGCTGTCCTCTCCTGATCCAGTGCCTTCAACTCCAATTCTCTTGACTGAGCGACGGCTCCGAGTGCCTCTATCTCCCGTGCCGACTGGGCTGCTTCTCGACGTAGTCTCAGGATGCGATGCTCAATCTCAGCGGTTGCCCGGGCATGGCTTATTATAACTTCCTGTTGCTTCTCCCAGCGCATGGTTCCCATCAGCACTTCTCCGCCGCTCGTATAAACATCTGCCAGGGTAATGCCGCTGTCGGTTAGTATCAGTTCGCGAACCTGGTTTGAATGGCCCGTGCCGCGCGACTTTACAATTGTTAGAGCACGATTTCGCTCCCCGGCCTGCACAACGTAAGACAAGTGAATCCAAACGTCTGCAATAGTGGAAATTTCCATTTTTGTTGATTCACGTAAAATGTCATCCCCACTGATGAGAGACGTGCAGAGTAGTGTAATGCCTCGGCGCTTCGCCAGGTAGATTATCCTCTGCGCAACGGCCAGCGCTGCTTTTCGCGGACCGGCATTCAGCAACGCCGAAATGTGGTCAATCACCAGCCTGTCAGGACGAAAACTTTCCAGTTCCGATTCCAGTACAAGCCTGTGTTCTTCCGCACTTCGAGTTTCCGAACGAGCAGAATGAAAGCGGAGGAGTCCTGATTCGACGTGGGGCATGAGGTCAATGGATACAGACGTAAGATTTCGAATGATTTCCGTGCCGCCTTCATCAAAAGATACATACATGCACCGTTCACCGTTTTGACACCCCGCATTAACGAAAGAACCGGCTAGGGTCGATTTGGCGGTACCCGGAGAACCGCTGATCAAGACACTGCTTCCTTTGATATACCCCCCTGTCAGCATGGTATCCATTTGCTCAATGCCCGTCGACACACGCTCAGTGTAGACAGGGTACTCCTGACGGAAATGAGGAGCACAGGCGACATCCAGCCCATGAGGCCCTATGACAAACGGCAAGTCGCTTTCGTAAAAAGCAGAGCCGCGGTATTTGACAACACGCAAGCGCCGCTGCGAAATATGCTCCTGAAGATTGTGATCCATCGCGACGACAACGTCAGCCATATAGTGGAGAAACTCGTCGTACAACCGCATGGAGGTTAAGGTGGAATCCAACCGCACCTTCGCGGTAATTATACCCATCAGTTGCTCGGAAGCCAGCCATTCATGGAGGCGGTACAATTCGCGGCGCCGGGCAGTATCATCCTTTAGAAATCCAAGCAACACATCAATGGAATCAAAAGCGATTCGCCGGGCTCCCATTTCACGAACCTTGGCAGACAGACCCTGAAGAATACCTGACAGGTCAAAATCTCCGGCTAAAACCTCATTGACCCCAATGTGAACATCCAGCAGAAACAGGCGATCCTGCTGCAATGCTGGCAAATTCCACCCAAACCCGGCAGCGTTCTCAACGATTTGATGTGCCTTTTCTTCAAAGGCTACGAAAATGCCTGGCTCGTTGAACTGGATCGCTCCGTTAACAAGAAGTTGCATTACGAATGTGGTTTTCCCGGTACCCGGACCGCCAACTACAAGTGTTGTACGTCCCTGGGGCAAGCCTCCTTCCGTAGCCTCGTCAAATCCCACAATCCCGGTTGGATACTTTACTATGCCCTGAAGTTGCTCCATTGGGTCCTCTTGCCAAAACGCCTGAATTCAGTTTTAAATTTAAATGTTTTACTCGCAAAATTGGTGTTAGGCATTTGTTTTGGAATGCCAAGTAAGGGTCAAGCACTAATGACGCCTGATGGAAAATCAAGTTTCTGTGGGCGCGGTTTAGAAGGGCTATACCTGCAACAAGTCTGGTAGGCTATCTTGAGAATATAGACAAGCTTTTAGCCAAAAAACAAAAAGCCCATCGGACTCGCCGACGGGCTTTTGTGTATTACTTTTTGGTGGAGACGAGGGGGATCGAACCCCTGACCCTCAGACTGCCAGCCTGATGCTCTCCCAGCTGAGCTACGTCCCCAATTTTGTTGGGCAACGCCTATTTACGCGCGGCGGTGGCGTGTATTCAACGGGAAAAATTTTACTCCGCAAGGTCGTTGGTCGCGAGAGATGCCGGCGCCGACGTTGCCTTGGCCCGCCCGCTTGTTTCTCCAATATTTTCCGCCGCCTCCCGCGCCTGCTTTAGCGACGTCAGGGGACGGGGCAGTTCTGGAGCCATGTAAAACTCCACGCCGTCCAGGATGTTGCCGTGGTCCGCTCCGGGTACTTCAATATAATCCACCAGGTTCGGGCTTGCCCGCTTCAGTTCTCGCGCCATCTCGACCGGCACAATATTATCGTCGTCGCCATGGGTGATGATTACCTGCGGCGGCGGCAGTTGCCTGGCAACGGTATCCAGGGCGATGCGGTTATCCCACTTGTGGCGGATCAGCCAGCCCATCAGCGGCGTCACCACGCGATCCGCCATGGCCTGCGCCGAACTAAACGGTGCTACCAGAACTATCCGATCCACCTCGTGGCGCGTCGCAAAAGCCATGGCCACGCCCGAGCCAAGGCTGTGGCCCATCAAACGCAGCTTCTGCGCCTTCAGGGTTTCCGGCGTAACATTCAGATAAGCCCCCAGGGCGAGCAGCATAGCGTCGCCGGATTCCGCTATGCTTTCGGGAGACGGCTTTCCTTCGCACTGGCCGTAGCCGGGGTAGTCGAACAGGACAAATCCCGCATCCGAATCGGGGGATGCCTCGATGACATGACTCCAATGAAGCGCCAGCGATCCGTTGCCCCCGAACATGATCCAAAGCCGCGCCGGCAGCGCGTGGGGATCGGTCGCGGATCGCGGCGGCACATACCAGGAGGTTTGGCTGCCACAGGAAATTTTGTATTCGATTTTGACGGCCCGCCGCGGAGCATTGGACAAGACGTCGTCCCGGTAGGGGCGCGGCTTATACATCATGCTTTCCTGGCGAAGATAAAAATACGCCACCAGACCCGTTGCCACAAGCACAGCCATGCGAACTAATTTAAATAAAATTTTCATAAATCGTCCAACCATATCTCCGTTAATGCCATTCGCAGGTTGATGCGCAAGTAACAAAAGATTTGTGTGGAAGACGACGGCAGAGTGGGCATAGTCACTGGAATTTCATGGATGATCTTCAATTAATAGAGGCGGTTGAGGCGGTGCGAGAGCATCTGCGCACCGACGTGCCCGACCTGCACGGCCACTTGGCTCGCCTGACCATGGCGGACTACAGGCTGGCGACGCCGGGCGAACTGCAGGAATGCCTGGCGCGGGTCGCGCTGGGGTTGGAAGAACGCAAGCCGGGGGATGCGTTAAATATCCTGAGAAAAATCGCGCGGGCGGAAGCATCGGCCCCGGCGGGTGGCGCATCGGGTATCGAGCGGGCACCGTCGTGGGTCATACAGGAAAATGTGGCTCTGGATCTGCCAGACGAGGATCAGGAGATACTGTTCAGCCAGGCAATACGGTATCTCTCGCTGCCGCCGGTCGACGAAGATGATTTAATTGAAGACAACGATGAGACTTCCGATGGGCATGGCGGTTCTGTTGCTGAAAAAATTTCTGAATCGCGGAGGGGCAAAGCTGAGCCTGCGCCGCCAATTCCGTCGCGGCTGGGTCGCGAGCTGGCCCGGTGCATAAGCATCCGCCAGGCGGTCGCGTGCATCCGACGGCGGCTGCCTAATCTCAAGGGGCTGACCGTCTACCGTTTTCTCGCAGCCATTGGATATCCGGTGGCGGTGCCCAGCGTGGACGCCATGCGGTTTTGCCGCTATATCGGCCTGCTGGATGAGGGCGAAAAAGCCGCCGCTGCGGAGAAGTATCTGGCCCTGTGCGAGCGGGCCTCGCGCGTGACCGGTGTTCCGGTGGCGCAGGTGGGGCATTTGCTCGCGATTTATTCCGGAGGGCATAAGCTGGACGGACATACGCCGGTATGTGGAAAGCGCCCGCGCTGCCAGGTGTGTTCGCTGGCGGGGCGATGCTCGCATTATCCGACGGTCGCCGCCGCCGCGGCTGAGGCGACCGCATTGTCAGGGACGGGAAAGGCCTCGCCTGACCGGGGACTCAAGATTAAAGACTGGGCGATGGATGAGCGCCCGCGAGAACGGCTGCTGGCGGGGGAGCGGCTTTCAAATTCGGAGCTGCTGGCCATCATCCTGCGCACTGGCAGCGGACGGCTGAGCGCCGTCGACCTGGGCCGCGAGCTGATGAAGGAGTTTCAGACGCTCCATGATCTGGAAAAGGCGAGCCCCCAGGATATCGTCGGGCGAATGCGCGGCAAGGGCATCGGCGAAGCGAAGGCGGCGGAGATATGTGCGGCCCTGGAACTGGGTCGGCGCGTGGCGCAGCCTGCTGCCGATACGCGCCTTGGCCTGCGCCAGGTGGGCAGCAGCCGCGAAGTGTTTGAGCTGTGCCGCCCGCGCTACAAGGCGGCCACGCAGGAAGAGTTTCTGCTACTGATTTTGAACACGAAAAACCGTGTCCAGAAGGAAGTGTCGGTGTCTATAGGCACGCTTAACAGCAGCATCGTCCATCCGCGCGACGTGTTCCGCCATGCCCTGCGCGAAGCCGCCGCCGCCGTGATTTTCGTGCACAACCATCCCAGTGGCGATCCTGCTCCCAGCGATGAAGATATCCTGCTGACGGCGCGGCTGGTCGACGTAGGCAAGCTCCTGGGTATCCAGGTGCTGGATCACGTAATCATCGGAAGCCACGAGTTCTACAGCTTTGCAGACCACAGGCGGTTGAAGTAGGGGGAGACTAGTTAAATTCCTTGCCGCAATGTCGAAGTATTTAAAACGCGGCAGCGCACTTTCAGGATCAAACAAATCGTTCGTATGACAACTTACTCCCCAGCCTACATTTCTTATGGGCCGAAGGCTCTCTGGCATACCAGCCTGGGTCGAAGGCCCAGGTAAATAAGCACTATAAGTCAGGGCTGAAAGCCCGATGCATCCCCCACGCCCGATACCGTTTCGCCCACTATTTCACTTGCCCCGCATTATACGAAACCCAATGGAAAGCTAATATTTTAAGGAGGGACTAATGGCGCAATCATTGTCGTTTATGCTCGTTCACATTATTTTCAGCACCAAGGACCGTCGGCCACTTATCATCGATTCTGTGCGTCCAAAACTTCATGCGTATCTCGCAGGAGTGGTTCGTGCTGCCGGTTCCGAATGTTACCGCGTTGGTGGGGTCGACGATCATGTGCATCTTGCCGTTCGATTAAAAAGTACCACAACAGTGGCAGGCATTATTGAAGAAATAAAAACCACATCATCGAAGTGGATCAAGCCTCTAGCACCAGGCCTACAGTCTTTTGCATGGCAAAGCGGTTACGGCGCATTTTCCGTAAGCCCTCGATACCTGAAAGAATTGGTTACCTATATTGGCTCACAAGAAGAGCATCACCGGCAGGTGACATTTCAGGATGAATTTCGTAAGTTCCTCATAGATTATGAAATAAATTTTGACGAACAATACGTATGGGGGTGACCAGTGCATCGGGCTTTCAGCCCTTCAATTTATTAGATCCTTTACCTGGGCCTCCGGCCCAGGCTGGTATGCAGGCGGACCTTCGGCCCTTAAACGACTAGTTCTATTTAAAATATCAGGAATCGTTGGCCGCCCTTATAAGAGATGGGATGCCAATATTTTTACACCTTGATAAAAATCCGTTTGCGATAAAGCAGCATGCCGACCAACAGTGTGAAAAACGCGATGTAAAAGATCCCGTAGCCGAGCGACGCAGCATTTGGTCCGGCGAGGGGCAGCAGCCAGGATTCTACCAGGTTCTTGTAGAGCCATGTCTTGATCGCAATCTCGCCGCCCGCGCCATCTCCTACCGTCAGATAAATACTCAGGATTGTGAAAATGCCGACCGTAAAATAGGTAAAGATGGCATTGGTTCCCAGGATCAGGAACGGCTTGCTCCACCAGGTAATCTGACGGATATCCAGCAGCCAATAGCTGGCGCCCAGCCCCAGCAGCGACCATCCGCCCGCAAACAGCACGAACGACGGCGACCAGAGATTCTTGTTCAGCGGAAACAGGTAGCTCCAAATCAGGCCCACTACCACCAGGGCAAAACCCCACACCATGAGGGACGACACTTTCTGGTGATCGCCAGTCTCTTTGTTTCGAAGCGTGTAGCCGGTGATGGTGCCCAGAAGTGCTGTCGCGATGGCCGGGATGGTGCTTAGAAGACCTTCGGGATCGTGCCAGAGTTTCACATCCTTGAAAAATTTATAAGCATGATTCCCAAAGATTCTATCATCCAGCCACGTCGCCATGTTTGCCCCTTCCGGACGCAAATCTCCCGGCCCAAAGCCGGGCACCGGAACATATTTCATGACGATGTGATAGCCCACAAGCAGTATGGCCACTACTACGGCCTGGCCTCGCGCTCGCAGCCCGCTCATCAGCACCAGCGATGCGAAAAAATAACAAAGGGCGATGCGCTGAAGCACGCCGGGAAACCGGAAGGCCCGGGGACTATCCGGCTTATGAAGCAGCAGATAGCTAAATCCCGCCAGCGCCATGCCCAGGCCGATGAGAATCAGGGTTCGGCGTATGACCTGCATGAACAGTTTCCCGTTGCCGCCCTCGGTCAGCCGCCGCCCGAAACTGAAGGTCATCGCGACGCCCATTATGAAAACGAAGCCCGGAAATATGAGGTCGGTAAAAGTGCAGCCGTGCCACTCCGCGTGTTCGAAAGCGGGGAATTTATACTTCCAGTCGCCAGGATTGTTGGCGATGAGCATCGCGGCCAGCGTGAGCCCGCGAAAAACGTCCAGCGAAAGCAGCCGACCACTTCCGGCTGCTGGGGGTGTCGAATCCACAGCAGGCACGACTGGCGCTGTTTGTTGAATTTCACTCATTGGAAGGTTCCTTTGTCCCGCATCTTATTTGTGGAGCTAGTTTGTCACTTTATCAAACAACTAAATGGCTATGGGTTTGTCAGAAGAAAACAACTCATTTTCAAAGGGACTGTCAATACCATGAAAAATCTTCGCCTTGCCGCCGCTTTTGCACCGCTCTGTCTCACTCGTTCTCTGCTTTCGGCTGCACCGGAAACTTTTAAAATCGATCCGGTACACTCTTCTGCCATTTTTAAGATTGGACACAATAACGTTGGCAATATCTACGGGGATTTTAGCGGCATAAGTGGCTCCCTTACGCAGGATATGGAAGCGCCAGAGAACGGCAAAATTGATGTGACGATTGATGTAAACACCCTCGACACTAATAACGAAAAGCGGGACGAACACGTAAAAGGTCCGGATTATCTTAGCGCCAAGCAATTCCCCACCATGAACTTCAGCAGCGACAGCGTCAAGAAGCTGAGCGACAAAGAATTTGAAGCAATTGGGAAATTTACCATGCACGGCGTGACGAAACCGCTGACGGTGAAGTTTACGAAAATTGGGGAGATTGAAGATCCCAAGGGCGGAACCCGCATAGGCGGCGAATCAACCTTTACGGTTAAGCGCAGTGATTACGACGTGGCGGCAAGCAATGCAGGCCTTAGCGATGAAGTCACCATCACCATTGCCGTAGAGGCTCTCCATAAGGATGAGCAGTAACCTGGAGCAAGTTTAAACTGCGTGTGCGCGGAGAACGTGCGCACACGCAGTATTTTTTTGGCATGAGCTGTTCGGCCTGAATGTAGCATCTCCCATGAGCGCTGACAAACCGACCAAAACCGCCAAAGCCACGACTATAAAAGCCATTAAGGGCATGGAAGATATCATGCCTGCTGACGCGCTTGCGTTTCAACACGTTGAGCGTGTCGCCCGTGATGTATTTGCGTGCTTTGGATACGATGAAATTCGAACTCCGATCCTGGAGTTGACCGATCTGTTCGCTCGCAGCGCCGGCGAGGCCAGCGATATCATGGTATCGAAGCAGATGTATACTTTCACAGACTCTGGCGATCGCAGCAACACCATGCGCCCGGAAGGCACCGCCGGCGTCGTCCGCGCCATGATTGAGCACGGTGCCTATAAGCAGTTGCCCATTCATAAGCTCTTTTATATGGGACCGATGTTTCGCTATGAACAACCACAGAAGGGACGTCAGCGCCAATTTCATCAGGTTGGCGTAGAGTTCTTTGGAGTGGCTAACCCCGCCGCCGATGTTGAGATTATCAGCCTGTGCGATCAGCTATTAAAGCGGCTTGGGTTTAAAAACATCATTACCAAAGTGAACACCATCGGCTGCCCTACCTGCCGCCAGGCTTATAATGAGAAACTGCGCGCCGCCATATTGGACTCGCCAGACGGCTGGTGTGAGCAGTGCCTTGAGCGGGCGCGGGTTAATCCCATGCGGGTTTTTGATTGCAAAGTGGAAGAATGTGGGAAGCTTGTGCGGGAACTGCCCAGGGTGAACGAATCTGTTTGCGGCGAATGCAGTGCTCACTTTGAGGAAGTAATTCGCCTGCTGGACGCCGCAGGCATTGCCCATGAGCCGGACAACAACCTGGTACGCGGTTTTGACTATTACACGCGGACGGTTTTCGAAGTAATGCAGGGTAACATTGGTGCGCAAAGCGCCATCCTGGGTGGCGGACGCTATGACGGGTTAGTGCAGGAATTGGGTGGCCCGGCCACCCCCGCAGTGGGCATGGGCATTGGCATGGAGCGTCTTATACTGGCCATGAAAGCCAACGACATCGCCGTTCCAGATGCGCCGCGACCGGATTTTTACGCCCTGGCGATGGACGCGGAATCGCTGCCCGCTGTGTCGGACTATGTCCATCGGTTGCGGAGCGCCGGGCTGAAGGTCGCCTTTGATTGTCAGTCCCGGAACATGGGGGCCGGCCTGAAAGCCGCCACGCGACTTGGTGCCAGGGAGGCACTTATCGTCGGCGGCAATGAGCGCGAACGCGGCGTTTTATTGCGGAAGAATCTTGAGACGGGTCAACAGGCGGAAGCCCGGCTGGTAGACATTATGGATTGCAGAGACGACATGGTCACTACAGAATAGTTGGATTACTTACGCTGCCCAAGCAGTTACTTTCCTGATCCATAATGTCTGTTAGTCCAAACTCCCCCTGATGAACACGACACCCCGCCGGTCGGTATCCACCCCATGAAACCCCGAACACTCTAATCATTAATAAGGCTAGCCAAATGTTTTCAACCAATCAGCGCATTAAGCGGCTCCAGTCGCTCATCGAAAAAGACGGCTTTAACCAGGGCGCCCATTATATGCTTGGCGAAGAATATATGCGCGAAAACAGCCCCATGAAAGCCGCAGCAAAATTTCGTAGAGTCGTGGAACTCAACCCCGACCATTCACGGGCTTGGAGAATGATGGCACGTGCCTATGACGCGGCGGGAGTTCCCAAAGAGGCGCTGGCTGCCTATCAAACAGCCGCTCGCCAATTTGAACATGAGGGCCTGCCCGCGGACGCCAAAGACATGCGCGCCGCCGCCGATCGGACCATTGTTTAACAAAGCATTTAAGCTGACAAATTAAAGCGGACGAGACATTGATCAGCAGGTAAAAATAATATTAAAGTTTTCTAACGGCGAGTGCGATAGATCCCGAACGCAAAAACTCCCAGCGCTAGAATGGCCACCAGACCGCCTACAATTAAGGGTGTCTTCGACTGATCGATACTCATCCATGAATTAGGATCCTTCTGAGATTCCAGTTTACCCGCACTGGCGGTTGTGCTTTCATTGCCAGTCATGGCGTCTGCAGATGAAGCTTTCCGGTCCCCCGAAAGTTGATCAGGTGCAGAATTTTGAGTATTCTTCAAAGCCTCCACTGTGGCACTGGCCCTGGCGTCTTTTTCCGCCTTGCGCGCAGCTTCGCCTTCTAATTTTTTTGCCTTTTCTGCGGCAATCACTTTGGCCGCCAGCAAAAATTCCTGCTGGGCCACATCCGGGCTTTCAAGCACCATGGCTTCGAGTTGTTCCGGCGTCAGTGAACTGAAATTCTGCCTGGCTCCTTCCGGCAGGTAAAAACCGGGCCGTGCGAGAGCTTCGATTTTTTGCTCTGCGGTGAGATAGGGCTGATTTAGAATCTGCGAAACTAGTTTGCCGTTAAGAGATGACTGAGACAGTACGTTGCCATCTTTGTCTGTCACAGTAAGACGCGCGTATGGGCCTGCCAGCGGATCAGGCTCGACAATTATATCCCGGTCATTCCCCTGCAGGGCCGTTTTCTGTACCTCAGTCGCGTCGGCGCTGGCGTCCGGAAACATCTGGTCCATGAAATTATCGGCCATGCCGGCGTTCATTTTTTCGTAGTTTTTAAGGTTCTGCAATATAGCGGCGTCATTGCGGGCCGCCTGAAGGTTTATTTCCAGAAAGCTGGTGGAGACATAAACTGGTTCCGTCCCATCGGTTGGATAGATGACGGAGAATCCTTCATGATCGGTGCTCGGGGCGTAGGAAAACCCATCATGTGTGCCACTTGCCGGAGGCGGCGGCTTATAGCCAGGAGACCCTGGAGGTGGGGGCTGGGGGGGAGGAGAATTATCAAACGGAGCGGGGCTGACCGGCAACTGTTGAAGTGCGGGAGGGGTGGGTACAGGCGTAGGCGTGGTCGCTGGCTGAGCAGATACCTGAAAAGAAACTAATGCGCCAGCCAAACAGCCGGCGATTCGCAGAGTGGCCCTCATTCTCATTTTGCCCCTTTTGATTTTATAACCGATTAAAATAAAAAAGGACAGGAGACGATTATCTCCTGTCCTGTTAAATGCTAACTTTTTCAGTGGAAATTGAAAAGTTCTGTTTCCAGAAGGAAAACCCATTTTTGCATATAATAGTCGTACACCCAGTGGCTGTATAGGGTGTTTGTATATCTATGCTGGAAGGAGTAGTCGTAGGATCCGAAAATTGCGCCGCTACGGAATTCTTGATAGCCAAACGGATCAAAAACAACGGTCTCGTTTAGAGCGTTGGAAAGGATCGACTGGCTTTGCAGTGGTGTGTGAAAGCTGATGGCAGATGCAGATGTCGGAAATTGGGCGGCAGCAGCAAGCAGCAGTGTGGCAACAGCGGCACGGGTAAATGTTAATTTCATGCAATTTCTCCTCAGTGTTAAAATGTGTGTAATCCATTTATACGATACGCAGTAATCATACCGCACTGAGGAATAGGTTATGCAGCTGACGGATTTCTCAGAGCCGACCGTTTTAAGTTCCCGCGACGGGGCCTAATCATAATGCTGATGAAACATTACTGCTCTATATTTACAACATTAATTCTGATCGGGCTGGCCCGATTCTGTACAGATCTGTCCGAAACCAAGACGTTGAGGCAGTGCCCTATATAATTCCTAAATCAGGATCATCGTGATACGCAGTGTAGAGCACATCACATAAAAGTGTTTTGTATTTGGCATTTGGGGTTTAATGAATGTGCAATTGTTGTTTACCTTATCAAATGTCACGGTCGTCGTGACTTAATTACTTATGACTGAACTGCTTGAACACATCCTTGCTGATCTGAAACGCCTGCGGCTTGCCTATGAAAGGCGCGGGCTTCTGACGCTGGCGGATTCGTCACGACAGGGGCACGGCACGGCTCCGTCGCCGCTGGCGCGGGATCTTCTGCTGGCGGATGGACTTTTGCGTAACGTTGTCGGCGCTGCGGCGAAGTCTGCGCTTGATTCTGGTAATAAGCCTGCGCGCCCCTGGCAGATCACGGTTTTCGGCGGCACTCAGGTGGGCAAGAGCACGGTAATCAACGTCCTGGCCGGTCGCGAAATTGCCCGGGTTCATCATACGGCCGGCTACACGCGGCACGCGCAGGGATTTGCACCTCCTTCCATTTCTCCGCCGGACGTGCTTGCTCCGTTTCCTCGTTCTTTCCCTGGGTTTGAACGGGTTCCGCGGGAGGCGCTTTCGCTGGACCGACCTATGGAGTATTCGATTGAAACGCTGGATGCGTTAACCGCATTGCCGGACACGATTCTCTGGGACGCCCCCGACTGCGATGCAGTGGACAGCTCTCTTTTTCAACAGGGTTTTGTGGAGGCGCTCACACTTGCCGACGTGGTGGTGTATGTCACTTCTCGTGAGAAATATGCCGTAAACGCGATCCTTGCCTGGGTGGTGCGTCTGCGGCAGGCTGGGGTACCACTTGCCGCCGTGCTGAACATGACACCTCGGCATCAGCAGGCGGAATTGTTGGACGATATGGCGACGGCGTTACAGCGGGTTTCAGAGTCGGAGCCGGCTATCGACTCAAACCTGGCGAATCCTGCTACTGTGGCCTTTGAGTATGTGGCTGACGGCGACGTGAGCCTGCTTTATGATCCCCAATACGAACCGGCACTTCAGTTGCGAGCCCGGGCGATGGCTGCTGCAGTGGAGGGACGCCGCAGTGGGACAGAACGCAAAATTGCCGCCCTCGGCTGGATCGCGGATGCGTTACCTGCGATCCTGGAACCGGCGACTCGGGACCTGGAAGCCTGGCAACAGTGGAACGAGCGTCTTAACCGCGCGCTTAAAGATTTTGTGGAGGATTACCGCCGGTTTTATCTGGATGATCCTCAGCGTTACGATGCCTTCAACCGGGTCGGTCTGGAAATCCTGGAACTGCTGAACCCGCCTATCCCCGGACTGGCGAAAACACTGACGGCGGTTAGAACCCTGGTTAGCCTGCCCGCTCGCGGGATCCTGTTTGGCGGAAAGGCCGTGTATCGTTTCGCAAAAAGCGGCGGGAAAAGCATGAGCCAGGTTGTAAAAATACCCCATGAAGTGGCCACTTACCAGGAAGCGCACAATCGGCTGTTGAACGAAATGGCTCGCTATGTGGAGCAGCGCCGGCGCACACGGGAAGCGCCGGGCGAAGGTTTCTGGCAGGCGCTGGACCAGGGCTGGGAGGCCCAGGTGCCGGTGATTGATGAAGAATTTCGCGTGGCTCTGGCTGCTCACCGCGCGCGGTCTGAAGAATGGATTCGCGAGACGGCTCGGGGGATTTATGCAGAACTGGCCCGCGAACCAGTCAAGCTGAACATTCTGCGTACCGGTCGCATAGCCGCCGATGCCGGGGCGATTGTCGTTTCCATCAAGACGGGAGGGCCTGGCGATCTCATCCACGATCTTGTTGTGGCGCCGGCGCTAATGTCCGTAATCGAAGCAATCAGCCGGCAACTGGCAGGGACGTACGTGGAACAGCGAAAAGAAGAGCTTCGCTTGCGCCTTGTTAAGGATACGACTCGTTTTGCAGATGAGGTTTATGGGCAAAAACTGCGAGAGCTGGCGGCGAGTTCTCTCGGCCGAATCGGCCTGCTCGAAGAGGACGTCGATGCTGTTCAAACTCTGGCCGAACGAGTTCTGCGCTTGAAAAAGCAATGCCGGGACACAGGGGCGGCATCGTGATACCCGCGTACACTTTATACCGCGGCGACCCGTCGCGGTCCTTCGGGGATTGGTGGGGTCCACTTAGCGTGCAGTTCAGGCGGCGTATGGTCGCCGCATATCATGATATTGGACTGGTTGTTTGGGATCGCCGTTGGATTAAAGATTTATTGTATGGCGTGCGCCGGTGAACGAAAAGTTACCGCAGTCCCTTCCTGACCGCGTGGACGCCTGGCGCGAACAACTGGCCAACGCTTCACTGCTGGAAACGGAGGCAGCCCGGGCCCTTGACAGTGCCGTTGTCGAAGCCCGCGCCGGACGAATTGATCAGCCGCCTCCACCGCTGTTAACTGTCCTGCTTCTTGGAGCGACCGGCGGAGGGAAAAGCGCCCTGCTGAACGCGCTGGCCGGCGACACCATCGCCCGGAGTCATCATCTGCGGCCAACCACGTCACAGCCTACGATCTATATGCACCAGGATGTGAGGCCTGCTCGCCTGTTTGAATACGGCACGGAGCTGGGGCAGTTGGCGGCCACCGAGGGTTTTGTGAAGTTTCACGCGCGCCCCGAACTTCGCAACAAAATTATCATTGATGCCCCGGATATTGACAGCTACCGCACGGAACACCGGGACCTGGTTATGCGGCTGCTGCCGTTGGTGGACGTGGCGCTCTATGTCGTCACGCCGTTCAGCTATAAAGACGATCTGGGCTGGACCACGGTGCTGCGCGAGCGAGGCCGACGGGCCTTTGCGTTTGTCATGAACAAGTGGGACGCCGAGGGAATGCCACGGGTCGAGCCGGGCGACGTGGGAGCTGATGCGGACTTTAGGCGACTTATAAATGAGCAGGGGGGATACGCGGACGCCCGCCTGTTTCTGACGTCTGCTAATTACTGGTCTGCCGGGGAAGCGGAGCGGGCGGATTTACCGAAGCCGGCAGCCGGCGAAAACTTTACGGAGCTGCGCCAATGGCTGGAGCAGGGGCTCTCCACCAGCCGTATCGAACAGATTCAGAGGCGGCGGCGGCGATCCTTATGGGGGGGCATAGCTGGCGCGGTGGCGCAGGCCATGCCGGTAAAAATTGATGTCGCGGCCGCCCGACAAATCGCCATGCCAGAGATAAACGCCATGGTGTCTGAGGGCGCGGCGATGTGGCGGCTGGTGACTGAAAAGCGCGCCGAAGCGCTGTCGCGGCGGCGGGAGGAGGAGGGACGGCCTCATAGTCCGGGGCCGTTTGGACGACTTTCCAGCCTGGCGGGTGCATTGCTTAATCTGGGTCGCTCATGGAAAAAGGTCACCGAGCCGCAGCCCGACGCAACATCGGAAGAGATTGAAGAGACCGCGGAGCGGTCGTCAGAATTGACGACGCGGCGACTGTCGGGTGTTGAATGGAAACTGCGGGAAATGCATGTGCCCGCCGAAGGGCTATCCGTCCGCGGCGAGGTATTTGCACAGGATTTCGCGGCGCGACTTCGCGCCGGGTTCGAGACGGCATCGGCGCAAATTCTTGAGCGGATTATTCAGCGTTGGAAATTGATCGCCGGCTGGATCATTTTGATTCTGTTCGAGTTGCTGACCGTCGGCCTTATCGGGATAGCGGCTTGGCGACTGGTGCAGGCGTTTGTTTCCGGCCTTTACGTTGACCTCCCGTTCAGGGTAAATCTGGTAGCCCTGGTGATTCTCCTTCTGGCCGCTGGCAGCGCGTTCATGGCGATTCTGTTTCCGCCGGTAAAAACCCGCATGCGCCGCGAACTGGAAGGGGCAATAAGTCGCCAGTGGCGCGACGCTGCGGATCGCGCGCTTGTGGATATTGATAACCATCTGGAGAATCTGGTAAGACTTCGGACGGCAGGTGAGGGATTGCTGGGCGAGTGCGACCGGCAGGTTCAGGGGATCACCCGCGAGATGAACGCGGTGGATGACGGAGAAACCGAGCGGCTGTTTAGTGGCGGGGAAGCTTGAGCATTTGACACAAAAGCACCAGGGCACTAAGGAAAGCAGAAGTAAGAGAATCATTTGGAACGCAGAGGCATCCCCAGTTTCCACGCCTCTAAGTTAGTATTTGTCTCGTTCTACTAGCCCGTGCTTTGCATTCCCGCTGCCACGCTGGTGATGCTTAGCAGTAGTGGTTCATTCCAGGCGTTGGAGCGGTTTTGCTCGTCCGGCGGGAGGCGATCCCACATTTCCATGAGCATTACCTGAAGGCGGTTGATGGGGAACACCGCCGGATTGCGCATTCGGACGGTGCTCTGCACCACCGGAGATGTATCCAGCAGGCGCGTCTGGCCCGTTACCTCCAGCAGCCATTTGCGGGTCCGCTCATGTTCGTGCACGATAGTTTCATGAAAACGACGTCCCAGGCTTTCTGGTTTTACCCGTCCTGCGTAATAGGCTGCTGTCGGCAGGTGCGTTCGGACGATCTCCAGTTGCGCGTTGTCGACGATCGTTCTAAAAAACGGCCACTGCTTATACATCTGGCAAAGTTCCTCCAGGTGTTCCGGGTCGTCTGACGCGTAATGCTCCAGTGCAGATCCCAAACCATACCAGCCTGGCACCACGTAACGGCTTTGCACCCACGCGAAGACCCACGGAATGGCCCGAAGCTCTTCCATACCGTTGAGTGCGCCCCCGCCTCGAGCTGCCGGGCGGGATGTGATAGGCAACTGGCTGATATGATCGATAGGGGTGGCCTGGGCATAAAACTCCCAGAACTCCGGATCGTCATGGACCATTGCCCGGTAGACTTTTCTTGAA
>JBBSQY010000017.1:0-63368 GCA_038243585.1 Candidatus Sumerlaeales bacterium
CGGGTCAATGTCAACGCGGCCGATGTTCGAGTTATCCGTGCCATCAAATAGCTGGTAGGTAAAGAAGTCCGAACCAAAGTAGTTCGCGTTCGGGGTATAGATAAACCCGCCAGAGCCGTCCGGGGTCAGCGTGCCTTTAAACGGGCCGCCGACAATCGTCGTAACCAGCGTGGACGTCGTGTTGTCCACATCCGTGTCGTTAGTGCGAGGATCAAGGGTTATGGATGTGTCTTCGTCCGTCGAGTAGGTGTCGTTGTTGGCCACCGGCGCATCGTTGACGGCCAGAACGTTGATAGTCACCGTGGCAGGTGAAGCAGAATCAAGTGTGCCGTCATTGGCCGTGTACGTGAAGGTTGCCGGTCCGTTAAAGTTAAGTGCCGGCGTATAAATTACGTTCGTGCCATCAAAGCTGACCGTACCAAACGTGGGGTTAATCACAAGGTTTGTTACAACCAGATCCTGCGCAGGCAAATCAACGTCCGTATCATTCGCATTTACATCAATTGATACTGCGGTATCTTCATTGGTTGACTGGCCTGGATCATTCACCGCAACCGGCGGGTCGTTTACTGCCAGCACACTAATCGTTACCGTCTGAGGTGTAGAGTTTTCTGTACCGTCCGTCAGCATGTATGTGAAGGTATCGGTACCATTAAAGTTCAGTGCCGGATAGTAGTCAAAGCTGCCGTCGGAATAGATTGTTACAGTTCCGCCCTGGGTGGTAGGCTGGCTTGTGGCCGGCACAGCTGTCCGCGGATCTCCGTTTAAGTCTGTAGCCCCGGCGGTTAGCGTGCCAGCAGGCGCGGTGAATGGATTGTCATCCTCAGTCGCGCCGTTAGCGCCGCTAAGAGTAATCGGCTGCGCCACTGGCGGCTGATTCACGACGTTGCTGTTTAAGTTCGATGTGGTCTGATAAGGATTGCTGACAGAATCGGAATAGTCGGCCACGGCGTCATTGTCGACGCTGATGTTAGTCGAGGCCGCGTCTACCTGAACGGTCATGGTAACCGATCCCGTATTGCCCGGTTCAATAGTCTGGTTTATGTTGAAAGTTACAACACCGCCCATGTTCGAGACCGTTCCCGTGTAAGTTGGCCCGTTTATCGAGGCGCTTACCAGGGTGGTACCGGCTGGCAGTACATCGCTGATGGAGAGGCCGTATGCGTCTCCGCCGCCCAAGGCATAGGCGGATGTGTTTGCAAATGTGATGGTATAAACAATCTGCTCGCCGCGAATGACGAAATCATCAGCCTGATCGTCTGTCTTAATCAGAGATATCGCAGGCGTCGGAGGCAGCATCGCAAACATGGATGCACCAAAAGTCGACTCCATGTTTATAATGTTATCATCATCGATACCGTTATCAATTCGCCACCAGCCAGAAGCGGGGTTAATTATCGTATCACCGACCCGGGTGTTGACATTGTTTGTGCCAGTATTATCTATCCCATTGTTCCACTCAGTATTAGGTCCCAGCGTTCCAATAATGCCAGTCACAGAACCAGGTGCGAAATATACAGGAACCGTCGCATTGTCGTAATCGTAATTTAAAAACGTAACCGATGAGGCACCTGGCTTCACGTAACGATAGAAACTGATGGGTTCGGGATTATCAGGTCCACCAGTCTCCTGCGCCAGTGTTATTCCAGGGCTTGCAACAAAGACTTCATCGCCGGTGCCGGCAATTCCATCGATATCAGAAATAACGCCGCCGTTGTTTGGATTGAGGTCAGAGTCCGTTCCGACCCTCACCCGGAAACCATTGCTATGTTTAGGGACGACAGCATTTGGCGATTCAACCCTTAGAACGTAAGAACCAGGAACAACCAATGCGGCGGGAATGGTCGCAAAACGCGCGTAAGTGCCATCGGTAACCGAGTTTGGGGCATAAGTTTGAACCACAATCGGCGTTGAATTTATAACTCCACCAGGCTCTTTAACAGGGGCGGAGGGTACTGTAATATTAAACGTACTGCCGGGGGCGTAAAGCCGGAAATCTGTGGTGCTGCGTGCTCCAGCATTGGCGGGCTGGTAACCAATGTCTCGAATGCCAGTCGCAGGAGAAGTGTTGGCAGTGGCCGAGTTAATATCGGGGCTAAGAAGATCGATAACAAGATCACTGGTCGCAGGCCAGTCCTGCGGAACTTCAATGGTCAGGAAAGAGCCGCCGTTGCCGCCGCTGGGGTTGGCCGTGCTGTACCAGTCTCCATTAGAGGCCTCACGATCGTGAGTTGCGACGTTAAAGAAAAACGGAGCCAACGGATAGTCCGGCGCTGGTGATACAGGCACTAGTGAGTTAGCCGCAAACGTCAGCGCGTTCGCCATCAGCCGGGCGCCATCAGTGGCAGGATCCCAACCGTAACCAGGCTCAGCATCAGTAGACCAGGGAGCAAAGCCCAAGCCAACGATCGTACCGTAGGGGGCGAACTGTTTTGTAACCACCAACGGCCCGTCATTCACCAGATCCTTGGCTATAAGCTGAGCCCCAGGGTAGGTTGCGCTACTATTTGCATGCCGAGTAGTGTTAAATGAATTTACGCCCTGCAGAATCGCGTGCCCAGGATCAACTGCCACAAGTGAAGAGGGAGTCGATGACCAATTGTAATTAAGAAGGAGAGGGGTATACCCATTAGCCGCCCAAGTGCCCCCCATGGTATACGCACCACCATAACCTTCGTAGGAAGCGGTTACAACACCACCTCCACCCTGAAAGTATTGAGTAAGTACATTTCCCAAACCAAGTGGATCAGGATACCCTTGTATGGAATAAACCATCACCGCGTCATAGTTTTGAAGAGCAGCGAGAGTTGGAGTGCCGGTGGACAGATCGGATAGATACACCGAGTCAAACTGGTTTAGTGCCTGAAGCTTATACTGCACGTCTCCACCATAACTTATGTTCGAGTCCTGCAACACCAACACATTTGGGCGTGCGTCTGCGCTGCCAGCATAAACAACGGCTGCAGCCATTGTGAGCACGCCAGCGAACGTTTTCAACCACGAGCCGCCATTACCTGGTTTTGACATCATATCCGATTTCGACATTGCACTGCCCCCTAGTTCGGGGCTTTGCGCCCCGTAAATTTTTGCCACGTCTGTCGCGTTCGCCGCGCCGCCTGATTTCGTTTCCATGGTATGCTGGCTGCCTGTGGTGTTCATTCTTTTCGGTTCCTCTTGGCCTTTGCGGCTGTTGTTCAGCGCGCAAATGTTGCCCGCTTGTTGCGTAATATAACGTAAACTGAGCGTTAAACTGCCCAACCTTTGGGCAGTGCGCAAGTACAAAATGCACTCTAAGACAGATTTCATTGTGCAGGCGACTGAGTGGGGTCTGTGCAATAGATATGTGGGATTGGCGAGGTATTTCACTTGGTTTAACGGAATGGAGCGGGTTTCTTTTTAGTGACGCTGTGGGATTTCGGGTTTCTATTTAAGTCGGCCTTCATTGTTGATTTAAAAAGACTTACAAATGCTTGATGATCGTACAATTATATTGCAAATGGTTTATTATCAGTGGTATAGGCCGATTTAATGTTTGCTTTTTTAGATTTTATTTTTGTTTTGTTATTTGGTCGTTCTGGGAGGTGGCGGGCGCGGTGTTACTGTCGGGCAGTGGGTGCGGGTTTGAACAAGGTGCATATTATATGTTTCGGATTTCAAAGAACATTGGGCTGGTTTTATGTGATAGTGTGGATTTATCGCAGGGGGATTTCGGACGCTATTCCCGCATGGGCACTTAATCGGGCGTTATTGGGGGGGTGAGTCGATTTTTAAGAGGAATCGACAGGTTTGAACTGTTCCTGATTGAGTCAGTTCGTCAGTTCGTAAAGAACATCACCTGTTGTCGCGACTGGCGCTGAAGCGGTAAAAAAGCCACGCTGAAGCGCGCTATAACCCTAAAAAAATCAGCTACACCCCTCATAAATGAGGGTGCAAAGATGGATCCGGCTAAAGCCGGAAACTCGTATTCGTAGCCTTCCTGCATTTTGCTGAGTTGCGCCCTTGGGAATGCTTAGGCGGTCTTGTGAGAAGTGTTTTTTTCATGCAGGCTTTTAAAAAATACAGGTTTTAGCCAGGGGTTTTTATATATAGGTCTGTGGTTATGAATTACTGTTGGTCAGTTTTTGGTGGCGAGGTGGTGCCTACGTGTTGGGGTAGGTGGATTACACAGGCGGGACGCCTATGCTACTTCGTGGCTGTCAGGGCTGAACTATTGTTTATGCTATTTCCGGGTGCCTGTATCAATGTGTCACCTATGCACCAGGGGCCTATAAACCGGGCCTTTGGCCCTTGAACGGTTTAAAAACATTAACCCAGGGCGTTGCCCTGGGCTGATATAGAACCGGACCTTCGGCCCTAAAAACAAGATAATTAATCACACAATGCCAGATTCAGCGCTTTGACACACACCCAAATTCAGCGCTTTGACACAAAGCCAGATTCAGCGCTTTGGCACACAATGCCAGATTCAGCGCTTTGACACAAAGCCAGATTCAGCGCTTTAACACACACCCAGATTCAGCGCTTTAACACACACCCAGATTCAGCGCTTTGATACAAAGCCAAAGTCAGCACTTTGACCTATGACAAGGATTTTATACCGGGCTGTCGTCTGCGGCACCTTTGGCGTTTTTTAGAAAGGCAGCCGAACAGTCGTGCTTTGGGTTGGGAGTGCTTAGGCGGTCTTGTGAAAAGTGCGTTTTTTCATGCGGGTTCTTAAATAATCCTGTTTTTAGACAGAGGCTTTTATAAGTAGGTCTGTGGTTACGAATTACCTTTGGTCAGGTTTTTGGTGGCGAGGTGGTGACTGCGTTTTGATTACACAGGCGGGACGCCTATGCTACTTCGTGGTTGTAATGAATCGCACGGAGCCGTGCTACAAAATGAATCATACGGAGCTGGGTTCAGTGTGTTATTTGCGTTTCATTCTGAAACTAGACCGAAGTGCTTTTCTTCTGCGAAAGCATGAGTTGCGCCCTTGGGATAGGCGCAAATCTTTAAAATTGGCTTTTACTTTTATGGTTTAATGAAAGCTTTTTACGGAGCTTCCGAGTCGTCGTCTCTAAGAAAGTCCTGCCCGCGGGCTCGGATCAGTCTCGGGATTACTGGGCCGCACCATCTCCAGAAGAACGCGGGGGTGTACATGATGTCCAGGATGGTGGAACTGATGAGGCCGGCCAGCATCACTTCTGCCATGGGTTGAAGTATTTCTTTTCCCGGAACTCCTTTGCTGATGGCCAAGGGGATGAGGCCGAGGGCGGCTGTGATGGAGGTCATCAGAACTGGCACGAGGCGCTCAAGGGAGCCGCGGATGATCATTGGCTTGCCGAAGGTCTCCCCTTCTTCTTTGATCAGGTGGATGTAATGGTTAATCAGCATGATGCCGTTGCGCAGGCTGATGCCAGTGAGAGTGATGAAGCCCATTAACGAGGCAATGGAGAATGTCTGGCTGCCGAAGGCTATGGCGGCGACGGCACCGATCATGGCCAGGGGAACGTTGAACAGGACGGCCAGGACTACGCGGTGGACCCGAAACAGGTTGTAGAGTAGCAGGTACATACAGGCGAGAGACAGAATGCTCAGCAAGCCGATAACCTGCGCGGCATGTTGCTGGGCTTCGAACTGGCCGCCGTAGGTGATAAAGTAGCCGGGCGGCAGATGATCGCCCACTTGTTGTTCCACTTTTGTCCGCACGTCCGCTATCACGGCGCTCATATCCCGTTCCGCAACGTTGGCCTGGATTACGATGCGCCGCTGCACGTCTTCTCGATTAATGGTGTTTGGTCCTTTGGCCTCCAACACATCCGCTACGGCCTTCAGGGGGACTTTCGCGCCGGTGGGGGTGTCGATCAAAAGCTCTTTCAGTGCTTCTGCGTCTGCGCGAGCGTCATCGGTAAACTTGACGACCACATCTATCCGGCGCTGTCCGTCTATGACTTCCGAGACTTTCGCACCGTAGAGAGCGCCCTCCAGAGTGCGCGCCAAGTCTCCGACCTGAACGCCGTATTTTTTGGCTTCATCGCGGATCATCTGAATCTGGAGCTGTGGAATAGGCATCTGCTTTTCCACGGAAAGGTCTACAATGCCGGGAACAGTTTCCATAGCTGCGCGTACGCCTTCGGCGTTTGTGCGCAGTACTTCCAGGTCATCTCCAAAAACCTTAACCGCTATCTGGGCGTTAACTCCGGATAACAGATGATCGAGCCGGTGCGAAATGGGCTGGCCAATGTTTACCACAACGCCTTTAATATCGGAAAGCTTGTCGCGAACATCTGCCAGAATCGTATCTCTGGAGCGGGCGGACTCTTTCAGGTCCACCTCAATTTCAGAAGAATGAACCCCTTCTGCGTGCTCGTCCAGCTCGGCGCGGCCGGTTCTGCGCGCCACGGAGAGAACCTCGGGAACCGTCAACAGGCGCTTTTCCGCTATGGTTCCCAAAGTGTTTGATTCGTCCAACGAGGTGCCTGGGGCCGCGACCATATTAATGGTCAGACTGCCTTCGTTAAAAGGTGGGAGAAACTCACGTCCGAAGTTCAGGAACACCAGTGCCGAGATGATTGCAAGGGCGTAGAATACGCTCATTACCACATTTGGAAATGCGAGGGTGAAGCGGAGCTGGACGGTGTCGAGGCGTTTCAACTGGCGCACCATCCAGGAATCTCCCCCATGGCTTCCGGCTTTTGCCTTCGACAGCAGGTAGACGCTGAGAGCAGGGGTTACGGTTAAGGAAACAAGCAGGGACGCGATAATGCTGACGATGTAGGCGAGGCCCAGCGGACGAAAGATCCGCCCTTCGATGCCACTCAACTGGAACAGCGGGATGAAAACAATGACCATCATCGCAGTAGCATAGACCAGGGTGCCCCTCACTTCGTTTGAAGCGTCGTAAACGACCCTGAGCGGATTTCGAGGGCGGGTCAGAGTACGATTTTCTTTCAGTCGACGTAGCACGTTTTCCACATCGATAATGGCATCATCCACCAGTTCCCCAATGGCGACGGCCAGACCTCCCAAGGTCATCGTGTTTATGGATATGCCTGCCATGCGAAAAAACAGGAATGTGATAATGAAGGATAAAGGAATGGCAGTTAGGGTTATAATTGTCGTTCGGACATTCAGCAGAAAAAAAATCAGTACGATAACGACTAATATGACAGCGTCCCGGATTGCCTCAACGACATTGTCTATGGCGCTTTCGATGAAATGGCGCTGTTGAAACAGGTCCGGGTTTATGGTTACGCCCGAGGGCAACTCTGCCTGTAGTTCTTTTATGACTTCGAGAACGCGCTCAGTCAGGTCCACCGTGTCGGCGCCGGGCTGCTTTTCTATGCTGAGGATGACGGCGGGGCTGCCGTTTTCGCTGCCGTCTCCGCGCTTTACCTGAACTCCGGTGGTTACGTCTGCAACGCTGCCCAGCATAATGGGGGTTCCGTGTCGATAGGCGACAACGGAATTTTCAAAATCGGAAAGCTGGGATATCCGTCCAAGGTTTCTGACGAGCCATTCCTGTCCCTGCTGAACGAGATAACCACCGGTGGAGTTCTGGTTGGCGTTTTCCACGGCAGTGCCGATTTCTTCCATGGTGAGGTCATACTGTTTCAGGCTGGCGGGGTTTACTTTCACCTGCACCTGCATCCGACCGCCACCTATGGGGATGACCTGGGACACGCCAGGAATGGTCAGGAGGCGCGGGCGGATGGTCCAATCGGCAATGGTTCGGACGTCTACGGGATCCCGGGTTTTGCTTTGCACGCTGACAAGCATGATCTGTCCCATGATGGAAGAGATCGGGCCCATCTGAGGTGTGATTTCGCTCGGTAACTGTTCCTGGACGAGGGAAAGTTTTTCCTGCACGAGCTGCCGCGCCCGCAGTAAATCTGTCTCCCAGCCAAATTCTACGTAAACGACAGATAGGCCAATACCCGACGTGGAGCGGACCCGCTGAACGCCGGCTGCGCCGTTTAAGACGGTTTCGATGGGAAACGTGACCAGGGTTTCTACTTCTTCAGGGGCCAGGCCCGGCGACTCGGTCATGATTGTGACGGTTGGCCGGTTCAGGTCTGGCAAAACATCTACAGGGAGCTTTGAGGTTTCATAGCTCCCGTATAGTACGAGCAACAGCGCACCGACCACCACGAAAAGCCGGTTTTGAATGGACCAATGAATGATTTTCTGGAGCACGTTACAGCCCTGTTCCAATTACGGGCGACATGCGGATCTGGTATAACCCGGATACGGCGACCCTGTCCCCCGCCGCCAAGCCGTAGCCAATCACCGCCATGTCGTTTCGAAAGTCGGACACAACAACAGGGGTCGCGACGTAGGTTTCGGGAGCAACTTTTTTGAAAACCTGTTTTACTCCATCCTGAGTGAAGAGGGCCGCTTTCGGAATAACAAGCACGGCGGATGTCCCGCCGGTATGGATGGCCACGGTCGCGAACATCCCGCCCCTTAGAAGGTGACTGGGATTATCGACACTGAATCTGCCGAGCAATGTTCGGGATTCCGGGTTCACCTTTTGACCAAGGGTCTGGAGGTTGCCTTCAAAGGATTGGTTGGGGTAGGCTTCCAACGTGACTGTCGCGGAGGTGGCCTCGCGAACATTAGAAATGTCGGACTCAAAGATATCTGCATCGACGAAAACCTGATCGAGATCAATAATTGTAAACAGAATTTTCTCTGGTGAGACGTACTCTCCGAGGGTCGCACGCGACTCCGCAATGATTCCGGAAATAGGCGCCATAATTGGGATGTCGCGGACGGTGGAGCCCTCCCCTTCCAAAGAACTGGTTAGACTGGCAAGCCGGGCAGTCAGGCCGCGCACCTTATCCTGGGCAATCGTGAATTTCGCGCGCGTCTCATCGGCTTCCTGTCGAGATATGACGTTTTGCAGGCTGTCGGCTCTGCTTGCATCCCTCGACGCGAGTTCCAGCTCGCGGCGGGCCTGGGCCAGTTCCGATTCAACCTGGGCTCGTTCGCTGCTGAGGGTCGCTTTATCGGAGGCTGGAATCAGCTGTTCCAGAACCACGAGGGTCTGGCCTTTGGTTACGGTGGTTCCCGCGATGGGTATGCGCCCGTTTCCGGTCGGTGGGGGTTTCAGGCGTCCCTCCGCCGGTGGTGTCACGTCGGCTTCCATGTCCGATCTGATGGCGATCTGGCCTAATGCTTTCAGAGATTTAGGTAGTACAGTTTCCGCAGTAAGCGTCGTGCGGATACCCGCCTGGAACTGGGTTTGAATGGCTACGAAATGGGAAGCGCCGGCAACCGGATCGCCGGATGAGCCCAGGCTTGCGCCGGAGTGATCATCCCCGGCATGAGAAAAGGCCACGTTTGCCAGCGATGACATCATTAACAATAGAAGAAGGCCGAGAGTTGCTGAGTCGCCAGTCGAAGTGCCGGGGGAATTCCGTCGCCCTCGGGCCAATCTTGTAAGCCATATTATAACGACGAGCAGATTGGCGAGGAGTACAATGCCCACCACGGCAAGCAATGCGTAAAAGAGATAAGCTGGCAGGCCCCACGGAATCGCGGACGGCGCGCCCGGGAATGTAGCACCGGAATCGGCAACCTCTATCGGCGGCTCGACTATCACATTGTCGAAGGTCAGTATGTCAAACAGTTCACCGGTATCCACTTCAGCACTGAGCGTATGGGTGGTGTCGGCAGTTAAATTTTGAACAATGTAGGTTCCCGGTTCGGTGCCTGTTGTTGTGTCCAGCTTTCGGGAGTCTGGCAGGAGAACCTCTACGACAACGGCGGCACCGGGAACTGGAAGGTTTTCTCCGGAGGTCGTGAGATAGAGTATAGGATCTCCTGTCTCGCCTGCTTTTGGAAAAACCAGAACCGCATCAAGGGCTTCGGACCTGGAGTAGAAACGCGGCGCAACGTCGCCCACCGCTTGAGTAGCCGCTTCGGGAATGGCGTCGTGGCCTGCGTGGGCCTGAACCTTCTGCGCTCCCACAAAGACCAACATGGCTAAAGAAAGCCGCCAGAGATAGCGATTCAGTAGTGGGCAATCCATATTGATTCTCGTTTCGGAAGATAAGGTATGGGTGGTCGTGTTGTGCAATTTCTGGCAATGATGCTGCAGCGCGTCCGTTCGGGGAAGGCTTGGACGGCTTAATCAGAAATGGGTATTGGAACGAGGCGCGGCGCGACAGAGTATTGGAGCATTATAGCCGCCCCTGCCGGTGTCTCTCGCATTTCAAATAGAGACACCGGCTTAACTTTCGTTTTCCATAGGCGGAGGTGTCACAGACAGGAATGTCTATCCTACTTTCAGCCTGCGGGGGCGGGGGTGACTTTCGTTTGATTGTTCGCCTTCAGCATTTCCTGCAGGTATTTGTCCGGGTCCTTGTTAAACTGGGCCTTGCAGCTATCACAGCAAAGGCCAATTTGGTAACCCTTATAGACGACGTTAGACCCCTTTTGCATCGAACCAACAGGATGTCCACTGATGGGGCAGTTTGGGTTGTTTAACGGTTTGACCGCCGCGTTTTGCTGCGATGTAGTAGATTGATCCTGCGGCTGTGACTGCTGGCCGTGTTGCATCTGCATTTGCATCGGCATCGGATGCTGCATCTGCATCTGATTAGGCTGTACCTGCTGCTGTGGCTGTTGAGGCTGGTTCTTCGTTTCGATTAATGCGGCTTGCAAGAAAGCGTCCGGGTCTTTGTTGAACTTTTTAACGCAGCCGTCACAGCATAGATTGATTTTGTAACCTTTGTGCTCTACGACCTTTGCGGGCCCCATGGAGCCGACCGCCTGGTTGCTGACAGGACAAACCTTATTGTTAAGAGGTTTGGCCTCTGGCTTCTGCTGTCCGTCCGTTGGGGCGGAAATCTGAGATTGCTGCACGGGCGCAGTGGCCACGCTCTGTGTCGTTTGTGACTGAACTGGCAACGCGGCGAGTACAAAAAGCGCCGCGGCAGTTCCAACTGGGGTAAGTTTTTTCATAGTATTTCTCCTATTAGTTTTGTTGTTGCATAAATTGGACCATGGGCAAGTCGCCCAGTCCATGCGGCACGCAGGCGTTTTTGCATGCCGCAGGCTGAACTGTTACTGCTTAACGCTTTCCTGAGCCTTTTTCAAACCGGCTTCAGGGTCTTTCATAAATGTTTCTGTGCAGCCGTTGCAGCACAGGCCTACTTTTGTACCGTTGTAGACAAGTGCCGCGCCTGGCTCCATGGAGCCAACGGGCATCCCGCTTACTGGACATTTTGTGTTACCAAGGATTTTTGCTTCCACGGCGTCGGCACCGCCCTTTGGGGTAGTTCCGACCAGTTTGTGAATAGCCGTGACCTCCGCTTTGAACCTTGGAAAAATCGCTTTGGTCTGCTCCGCGTTTCTGGCGTCGCCGTACTTATCCAGCAGGCCGGCAAACGAACCGATCCGCTTGAGGCTCGTGTCCAGTTTCGCTTTTATCTCGGCATCCAGCGACGGAACAATCTTTGGAAGCTGCATGAGCAGGTCACGGACGTTAAAAGCCAGTTCGTGTACCTTGTGCATTGGACCAAAGTTGGCCACGTTTTCCAGTTTCTCCAGGCTTTCGTCGACTTCCAGCATTGCGGCTTTGGCGTCTGTCGGCATTGGACGCGGGGCGACCTCTACCCCGAACGGAGCGAACACGTCTTTACCGTTGATTTGCACCTGGACGTAGAGAACATGATAGCCGGGCTGAGGCAGACCAACGTGGAATTTCAGCTCAGGGCCGCCGCGTTCTTCCGTGGTCTTGGGCTCTTCTCCCAATGGATGAATGTGGGCCACGTTCTGGCGGTCCTGACTGAATCCAACCATGTGGGCGAATGCGCCCATGAGCGGCTCCAGCTTTGCAAACGGTTGGCCGCCCGCGCCGCTAACGAGGACGGTGGCACCTGTTGCTTTCCCTGAACAAGTTTCGGATCGTCGAAGGCGAGCTTAAAGGTGTAACCGTCCGCTGTGAACTCCCGGTTGTCAGTTTTTTCTACCGGTTCAGCGGGCGCGCCACTCACCTCGATGGTCGAAAATGAGTATTCCTGAATCATGTTTGGCTTTGGGTGAAGGTCGGAGTAAACGTTATACGTTCCGCCTTTTTTCGGGGTGAAGCTGAAGGCGTAAGTTCCCGGCTCGGCGGCGGCTTTGGGGTGGATGTGGTGATAATCGCTGAGGCTTGGGTCAACGATCAGCAGATGAATGGGCTCCATGTGAACCACTTCCAGTTCTGACAGCGGAACGGGTTTTCCGTCTTTAGTTTTTAGCGACAGAATCATCTCTGACGTTTTGCCTACGGCTAGGGGCTGGGCCGAGCTGACGGAGGTAAGTATTGTCGGCTCGCCGGAACCGCCGTAGGTATGTCCATGATCACCGACGGCCTCGGCAGAGGTGACGGCGGTATCGGTGGAAGTTGTTTCCTGAGCGACAGTGTACTGCGCATTTAAGGCGAGACACGCGACTGCAATTACCGTGAAAAAGCGATTACGAATTAGCATTGGATTACTATCCTTATATAAATTAGTTGGGGTTTGGGGGTTTGGGGGTTTGCGAACCACCGGAGTTTCCGGGTGGGCAGGCAGTAGGTCGGGCGGAGTCATATGGCTGGCGATTTGATGCGGCCAGGAAAGCGTCTGTGGCGGGACGGCAGTGATATCTGACCTTGAGCTAGTTTTATCTGGGACAAACAGAAATGTCCGTACTACTTCAAAAGCTCATTCAATCGCCGTCGGCGCTAAGACGCACTTCTCCCCCGGGGAGGATTCTCAGGTTCTTATAGAAAGGTTGAGGAGAAAAAGCGGAACAGGTGGGTTTGCCGCCATGCACAAGCTAGTGGAATAATGTCCATTTCGCGCTTGGGCATTGATTGCAAAAAAAGATGGTTCGGCGCAGAAAACTTTTCCTGTATCGGATCGACTGCTATTACTCGGCAGCACGGGCGTTGCGGGCAGGTGGCGGCTTTCCTTGTCACATGTACATTTCGCCACCGTACAGCACGAACCAGAGTTCGATCCACTACAGCAACAACCAGCATCACCGGAGGAAATAGCGTTTTCGGAGGCTTCAGCAGATGCCAAGTTTACTGCCGTTTCAAAGGCGAGGGTATTGTCTCCACTGCAAGCAACTAGTGGCGGCAGGCCTATGATCAGAAACAATATTATGGCAAGCAAACGCATCATATCTATTCCGATTTAGTGGAGGTTGCTACGTAAAATTCATTCTAATGAAATATATTCGCATTTGCGAATACTTAAGAAGCATGGGATCTGACGTTGTAAATATATTAAAGGCTTTTGCTGACGACACGCGTTTGCGTATCGTTCACCTTATTGATCGATGCGGGCCAGATTTATGTGTGTGTGACATGGTGGCCGTGCTGAAGCTGCCGCAAAGCACGGTGAGCCGTCAGTTGATGAGACTGCGGCACGTTGGCCTGGTGATGGACTCCCGCGACGGCATGTGGATCAACTATTCTATGCAACAGCACAAGGATCCGGTGCGGTCTGCGGTGTTGTCGGCACTGCGAGAGTGTTGGCTACATGATCCCGTTTTTGCCGCCGACAAGGCCCTGTTTGATGAACTTCACGCAAAGAACGAAATCGTTCGATGCAAACGCTCTTTATTGAAAGGCTGACAAAATGGACATGGCTAACTCGTCCCAAGAAGAAACAGATTCTGATAGTGACAAGGCGACCGCGCCTCTAAAAGATGTGGTCTGCGGCATGGATGTGACTGAGGAATCGCCGCATCACCTTGACCACGACGGCAAAACATTTTTCTTTTGCAGCGCCGGATGCCGGACCAAATTTGAAACCGATCCGCAAACTTATCTGGCGGAAAAGCAGCTCGGAGAAAAAGGGCCGCAGGCGCCCCTCAAGGACGTTGTCTGCGGAATGGATGTGACTGAGGAATCGCCGCATCACCTTGACCATGACGGCAAAACCTTTTTCTTTTGTAGCGCCGGATGCCGGACCAAATTTGAAACTGATCCGCAAAAATACCTCTCGGAAAAGCACTTCGGGGAGGACGCGCCTCCCGCGCCCGAAGGCACCATGTATACCTGTCCAATGCATCCGGAGATTCGGCAGGATCATCAGGGCAGTTGTCCAAAGTGCGGCATGGCTCTGGAACCGGAAATGCCGAGCCTGGACGAGGAGGAGAATCCTGAACTGACCGACTTCCGCAGGCGTTTCTGGTACACTCTTCCGCTGACGATCGTTGTATTTATCCTTGCGATGTTTGGCCATAATCTCGGCTGGTTTGACATGAAAACCCAGAGTTGGATTGAGCTTGTTTTGACAACTCCTGTTGTCCTTTGGGCTGGCTGGCCGTTCTTCGTGCGCGGTGTTCAATCGATCATTACGCGAAATCCTAATATGTGGACGCTTATCGGCCTGGGAACATCGGCGGCATTCATCTATAGTGTCGTCGCGACAGTGGCTCCGGGGGTATTTCCTGACTCCTTTCAATCTATGGGTCGAGTCGCGGTGTATTTTGAAGCCGCAGCCGTAATCATATCCCTCACCCTATTGGGCCAGATTATGGAATTGCGAGCCAGGTCGCAGACATCCGCCGCGATTAAATCTCTGCTTGGGCTTGCCCCAAAAACTGCGCGTCGCTTAAACGCGGACGGAACCGAAGAAGATATTCCTCTGACGCACGTCCATATTGGCGACAAATTGCGGGTTCGTCCAGGGGAAAAAATTCCGGTGGACGGCGTGGTGACGGACGGCAGCAGCGCGGTGGACGAATCGATGCTGACCGGCGAGCCAATGCCTGTGACCAAGCGTGCCGGCGACAGAGTAATAGGAGCAACCATGAACACCAACGGCGCTTTGGTAATGCAGTCGGAGCGCGTGGGGTCCCAGACCATGCTTGCACAGATTGTGCAGATGGTGGCCCAAGCGCAACGATCACGAGCGCCTATGCAGCGTATGGCCGATCACGTTGCAGGGTGGTTTGTGGTCGTCGTTGTCTCCATCGCCATCCTCAGCTTCTTTATATGGGGATTTTTTGGTCCGGATCCGAGCTGGGTGTTTGGTCTGATATGCGCGGTATCGGTGCTTATCATCGCCTGTCCCTGTGCATTGGGACTGGCTACTCCGATGTCAATTATGGTGGCTACCGGGAAAGCGGCAACAAAAGGAATATTGTTTCGAGACGCTGCGGCTATCGAGAATTTTCGAAAAATTGATACAATGATCGTGGATAAAACCGGCACTCTCACTGCGGGCAAACCCGCGTTTGATCGCGTCGTGGCCGTTGACGGCGTTGATGCAGACGAGGTGTTGCGCATGGCTGCGAGCCTTGATCAGGGCAGCGAACATCCACTGGCCGAAGCCATTGTCCGAGCCGCCCGGGATAAAGGCCTGGAACTTGAGAAGGCGGATTCTTTCGAATCGCTTTCCGGACTGGGCGTGCGAGGAATTGTTGGTGGACGAGACGTGGCAATTGGCAATGCGGCGCTAATGGCTGAAGTGAATGTTAATGCTGATGGACTCCAGGCACAGGCAGAAGAATTGCGTTCCGAGGGTGCCACCGTGATGCAGCTCGCCGTCGATGGCCGTTTCATGGGACTGTTGGCTGTGTCTGACCCGATAAAGGAAAGCACCGTTAAAGCCTTGGAGGAATTGAACGCTGCTAACATCCGCGTGATAATGGCGACCGGTGACGCCGTCACAACGGCGAAGGCCGTGGCGGCGCGTCTGGGAATCGACGAGTATCACGGCGCCGTACAACCAGCAGATAAGTTGAAATTGGTGGAAAAGCTTCAAGGTGAAGGTAGAGTGGTAGCCATGGCGGGCGACGGAATCAACGACGCCCCGGCGTTGGCGAAGGCCGACGTTGGCGTGGCCATGGGGACGGGAACGGACGTAGCCATGAACAGCGCCCAGGTGACGCTGGTGAAGGGCGACCTGCGCGGCATGGCCCAGGCCCGGCAGCTATCTGAGGACACCGTCGCAAACATGAAACAAAATCTCATGTTTGCATTCTTTTACAACGCCGTCGGAGTTCCCATCGCTGCGGGCGTGTTATATCCGCTAACGGGGTGGTTGCTCTCGCCTATGATAGCGGCTCTCGCCATGAGCCTGAGTTCTGCGTCAGTCATAACCAATGCTCTTCGGCTGCGCGGCAAGTAGCTATATCAGGAAGCGGGGTAAACTTTCACCTCATAAAAACAAAAACTGCCGGTCTGGATTTTTCAATCCGGACCGGCAGCTGTGATCGGTAGGGCCCAACCGACCCGCAATTACTTCTCGAGTGTTGGGTACTGCATAGGTGGTGGTGGCGGCATCATCTGCTGCGGCATCATAGCCGGAGCGCAAGCCTGTCCAACCGGGGCGCACTTGGTGCGGCAGCATCCAGCGGACACAACCGTCAAAGCAGCCATAACGGCAAACACGAAAAACTTCATGGTAGTAAATCTCCTTTCATCATATTCCCCAGCAAGGGAACGTCGCAGCAAGCGAACTTCCTTATGCTGTTGTGTGGTCTGTTCTAGGTTTGGATCGGACCCTGTCAAATAGAAAACGACATCTTTTTAATAAAAAACGACATTAGTGGGAACTAATCGTTTTTTGCTAACCCTAAGCGGGCAGATTTCGCTCCAGTTGCTCCGCCAGGGGCCGCAGCATTGCTTCGTCAAAGGCGAAGGATAGACCGGCTCGTTCGAACAGTTCAGGCAAGGGCCGGCTGTTTCCAAGTGCCAGGGCGGCCCGGTAATCGGCCACCGTCGCCGTGCTGTCGGATAGGTATTTTACCCACAACTGCAACGCTCCGAGTTGCGCGATTCCATACTCTATGTAATATAGGGGCACACAGAAAAAATGGAGTTTGTTGATCCATGAGCATTCTCGCCATTCCGGTAACACCGGCCAATCCAACTGGTCTCCAAGGCGCGTCTCCAATTCCAGCCATTTGGCGGACCGCTCAGCCCGAGTGTGCCCCGGATTTTTATAAAGCCAGTGTTGAAAGGAATCGACACGCATGATCCAAGGCAGCAACATCACGATATCTTCCAGATGAGCCTGCCTGGCACGCGCGGCATCCGACGCATTATAGAACGAGTCAAGTTTTTCGCTGGCCATCATTTCCATGCCCATGCTGGCGACTTCACAGAACTCAATAGGAGCGTTTCTATAGCCATGGATTGGCTCGTCGCGGTAAGCAAGGGCGTGAAACGCGTGGCCGCCCTCATGAAGCAAAGTAAATAGATCCTGGTTGCGCCCAGTGGCGTTCATAAAGATAAACGGAAGCCGCGCTTCGTCAAGGGTGCTTTGGTATCCTCCGGGGGCTTTGCCTTTTCGGCTTTGCAGGTCCAGCAAACTCTTATCCCGAAGCACATGAAAATCCTGCGAAAACCGTGGGTCGACAGCTTCGAAAATTTTATCGGCACCTGAAACCATTGCTTCTGATGAATCGAAAGGCCGCAACGGAGCCCGCCCCTGCGCATCAACCTGCAAATCCCACGGACACAGCTGCTTCAGGCCCATCTGCTGCTTGCGGCGCTCAAGGAGTTTCGTCCGGATGGGGCGAATCACCTGGGCTACCGCTTCGTGAAATTGTTCGCAATCCGCCGGAGTGTAATCGAAGCGTCCTAATCTTTTGAACTGAAAATCCAGAAAGTTATCGAACCCGGCATTCAATGCCATTTTGTGACGGAGTTCCAGCATCTGATCGAACATGGTTTCCATGTTTTCTCGATCGGCCAGTTGGCGAGTGGTTGCCGCCGTCCATGCAGCCTGGCGTGTTGTCCTGTCTGTTTCTTCCAGGTATTTCGTTAGTTGCGGCATAGTGCGGTCCTGGCCGTCAAACTGTGCCGTTTGCTCGCCGCAAAGCTTTTGGTACTGCTGACTTAGGGTGTCGTCCGCTGTCTGAAGCTCAATATTGCTTTGGCGAAACAGCTCTACTTCGTTTTGGTGATTACGCGTAAAAACTTCGTAACGTTCAGCGGGGAGCTGGGAACGGGCGGGCGAAACCAGGAACTTCTTGCTGAGTTCAAAATACAAAGGCTCGCATCGCGGCAGAATTTCCTGCACATAGTGAAGATATGCGGCTTCAAGGTCAGCGTTATCCGTGTCGCACGTCATGCGGATATAGCGGAGAGACGATTCCTGACTTATGGCGGCCGACAGTTCAGAATACTGGAGTAGCCACTTTTCGAGTTCATCCAGGGTGGAAACGTCAGAGGCGTCTAGCTTTGCGAAATAGGGTTCTATAGCTTCCCAATTACCGAGATCCAGATTAACTGGCAGAAACTCTCGTGGGAACTCTTTTGATTCTGTTGGCAACGTAACGGACATTATGCGGTGAACTCCTGAGTAATATACTTCGGCTGGCGATGATGTGGGTGATTGATTAACCAGTTAAAAGGGTGGTTAGTTTGCCCGCACTGATATTGCGGCGTTGCTCATGGCCTGAGCGCGCGCGCCTGGCTTGCCGATCAAATCAAACCCCAGAAATGTAATGGCTGTGCCTGGCGCTGTGGATTCGTTCTCATCAGCACTGAAAGCGACTACTGTGCTGGCTGCGGGCGCATTTGCCCGAAACTTGATCGTTGCCATAACTCCCTCAGTTGGTACAGGCGAACGGGAGCCAAAACCCATCTCATAAACGATTAGTCCGAGATTATTATAGGCAATGTTTTTGCGATGGTAGTCAAAAGGCAACTGTTCGTGATAGGCCCCGTCGAAGATGTTTACACCCCTGGAAATCCAGTTGCCTTCATCAGTGTCGATAACGTTGAGGATCTCCGGATCAAACCGAACCTGAAGTTTGACGGAATCCATGTCGGCCTGTCTGGGGTTCCTGTACAGAACATCTACCAAAAAGTCTTCGCCTACATGAACGTTAAGCTTGCGAGGTTTCAGGGATAGCTGAACGCCGCCTTCGGCCGTCCCCGCATTAATATTGGTCGCCAGTGCAACGGCTGAGAATGGGTTGTTTGAAGTTTCGGCCAGTTCAATGCTGCCGTTTGCGGCTTCAATTGAAATCGTCGCGTCCAGCAGGCCTGCGTTTTTTGATGATTCCACTGTTCCATCGCCTCGCATATGGAGGATGTTTTCTCCCTGCAAATTGAAAACTCCGGAAGGGTTGTCAGTGGTGTTGACGAAAGCTACGGGCGTGTTTGATACTGGCGCCAACGCTTTCCACTGGATTTTAGCAAGGGTAAGAAAGCTGTCACTTCTGGGTTCTTTAAAATCCGCGGCTATGCTGAGCAGTCCCCTTCCTTGGTCTACCATAACACGAGTAGGCGATTGCAGATTGCTGCTGGTAGCGGAGTCGTCTACTCCGATAGGCCTGATCAGGAGTGGATCGAATTTTATGGAAGCGTCAACCTGGCTAAACGCGCTCGATTTAGGATTGTAAAGTGCCAGACGGGTAACAAACGTTTTATTTTCCAGAACGCTAACGTTCAGGGACGGGCGATCACCAGCCATTCCCTCTAAATACATAATGTTGGTTTCTGGATCTACCTGCATCTGGAACGCAATTTCAACGGGAGGCCTTCCCCCGGCACTACCACTTTTACTACCGCTTTTCCCGCCACTATCGGCCTTTTTTGCTCCTTCGACAGTCTTAGCGTCTTTAGCGGCGGGGGTGTCTCCGGCCTTTTTGGCTTCTTTATCGCCACTTCGCCGACTGGAGCGACTATTGGTTTCGCGGGAACTGGTTTTGTCTTTTCTCTCTCGGGATTTCTCATCGGTGGTTTCGCCACGACTGCTAGATGACCGGCTTGATCTGCTACTCCGACCCTCGCTGTTTCGGCCACTGTCCCGACCTCCACTGCCAGAAGCATCACCCATGTTGCTCTGAGCCATAGAAGGAGTTGTGGGAACACTTACAAAAATTAATGCCACACAAAATAAAACTTTTCCCCAAAATCCCACGATATATCCTCCCTGCAATCTGTCATCTGCACTACAAGCGGCTATGCGAAAACGTTAAAGCAAATAAATGTGACCTAAACGCTTAATAATTTGCCAAGTTTTGTGGCACTTGATTTGCGCGCCTATTTCTGTTGCATACTTAATTTCAATACAGATGCTATATTCCGTACTTCTGATGTTTGAAAATTGAACAATATGAGAGAATAGGGAAGGTGTGATTTAATGGTGACAGTGGTTTTCACGCCGGCATATCAAGTTTACCTTACCCGTAGATGTGCGTTTGCGTGCAGTTACTGCAATTTTCCTAACGTGCCTTCTCCGTTGCCCCCCTCTCCAAAAGCTTTTCGAACTTTTTTGCGTACAGCCCAAAGGCTTGGGGCATGGCAGGTCACTCTCACATCTGGGGAAGGGATAGCTCGCGTTCCGGAAATTGAAAGTGCAATGCGCTATTATGGTTTCCCCGGCTGGTTTGATTACATTTATGAATTATGTCGTTTGACCCTTGAAGCGAAAGGTCGTCAGCCGCTTATTCCGGTTTTGGATATTGGTTCCATCCCAGTGAAAGAATTACGTCGGCTTGCGCCCGTTGTCCCGCTTATGCGATTAATGCTCGATTCTGTAGATCCGGCGTTAGTATCGACCATTCATAGTCGAGCGCCACAAAAGAACCCGCTACTTAGAACCCTTGCTCTGAATGACATTGGCCGTGCGGGCATTCCACTTAATACAGGCATCAGGGTTGGAATTGGTGAAAGCCCGGACAGTTGGGCCGAGGCTGCGAGAATTGCGAACGAAATTCATCAACGTCATGGCAACGTCATGGCCTTTCACGTTATCCCGTTTATGCCAGACCCTTACTCCCCCATGGAAAAGAATCCGCCAGTTCCTGCAGAAGTCTTTAATCATGCTATCAAAACAGTGCGGCAACATTTGTCGAGCGATATAACAGTTGTCGCCGAGGTGTTTCACAGACTAGCTCTCGCTCCTGAGGCGGTAGTCAGCGGTGCTTTTGATTTAGGCCCAATCTTTTTGGCGAACAATGAACGCTTTGATGTCGATATGCTTAATGCGGTTAACGGGGTAAGCGAATTGCTGGGTAAAATCCATATTGATGTAAAATGCGTGCCTGTTATCCGCGAAAGCTTTGCCTCAATTTATAACCTGCCCCCCCTGGTAAGATCAAATCTTGCGCGTTTTCAGCAAGGCTTAGACATTAACTGCCTTTCCTCTGACACTCCGGCGGAAGGATCGCCGGTTCCGGTAGGATAAAACCGGTATTAGTCTTTCAACGGCTCATCAAGCCGTATGCGCACTGAAGCCGCATGTGCCGCCAGACCTTCGCTTTCCGCCAGGCAAATCGTGTGCGGCGCAGCGGCCAGAAATGCTTCTCGCGAAAATGTCAGTACGTTGCTCGCTTTCATAAAAGCATCGACTCCGAGGGGGGAAAAAAAACGTGCTGTGCCTCCCGTAGGTAAAACGTGATTTGGACCAGCCACGTAATCGCCTATGGGTTCGGGAGTGTACGGACCAATAAATATCGCTCCCACATTGCTCACCGCAGCAGCTAGTTCTGCAGGATTCTCCGTTAAAATTTCCATATGCTCCGGAGCTTTCATTTCGGCAACTTCCGCCGCCTGCTGCCGGGTTTCCACATGAACGAAGATCCCGCCAAACTCAAGGCTCCGCCGTGCTTGGTCCGCCCGAGATGCCTTCAGAAGCTGCTTTTCCAGTTCTAACTCAACCGCTTTAAAATCAAAGTTATCTATGCCCACCAACACTACTGTTTCTCCGCCCGTGTGCTCCGCCTGCGCAAGCAGATCTGCCGCAACATATGACGCCTTTGCCGAGT
This sequence comes from Candidatus Sumerlaeales bacterium, assembly GCA_038243585.1. Lineage (GTDB taxonomy): Bacteria > Sumerlaeota > Sumerlaeia > Sumerlaeales > Sumerlaeaceae > JAKFFN01. The sequence continues at coordinate 21,706 of JBBSQY010000017.1, forward strand.
TATCTGCTATAATTAAGACTTCGCTGTTACCGGCTATTGAATCGATGTCGATAGTGCCATAAAGCAATCGTTTCGCCAAAGCCACAAATTCATTCCCCGGCCCCACCACCTTGTCAACTTTCGGCACGATGTCCGTTCCAAATGCCATCGCCGCAATAGCCTGAGCCCCGCCCGCAAGGTATATGGAATCAGATACGCCCAGCATCTCTGCGACTGCAAAGGGTACAAAGCTTTTAGGTTCCGTTTTTACCGGAGGTGTGCATACAACGATTTCCGGCACGCCGGCAACTTGCGCTGGAATGATGTTCATCAGCATTGTGCTTGGATAAGAAGCCTGGCCACCTGGAACGTAAGCACCAATGCGTTTTAACGGGCGAAGCCTCTGCTCGAGCACCGCACCGTTTCTCTGAAAAACAAAGCCGGTCCGCACCTGCTGCGCATGAAACGCTTTAATCCCGTCAGCGGCAAATTCCAAAGCTTCTCTTAGAGACTTGTCTAAATGTAAGAGAGCATCGCGACAGACCTCAGGTTTCACCTTAAGACCTTGGGCTTCCAATGTCACGTGGTCAAACTTCTCAGCATACTGGAGAAGGGCCGCATCGCCTTGACTCCGCACGTTTTCGATAATTTCCTGAACTAGTCCCAGGTTGCGGTCATCCCGGGCTTCGGATTCATTAAACTTAGCTGCAAGAGCCTCACGCTCCTGAGGATATCGGAAAATCTTCATGCAACGGCTCTACAGCCGGGAGCAGTCTTTTATCGAAGAAACCTTACAGGATGTTGTCTTGCTGCCAAAGTCAACACGCACGGGTCTGATGGGCATAATAGCCCTGCGAACTTCACATTTGGTTTCTGTGAACCCCAAAAAAGGGAATCCAGCTGAAAACTAAACCGTAAATTGTCTTATAAAAATTAACTGATAGCTCATTAGCTGCGGCACATTAAGGCAGTATGAACACGCTGCAGCACATGTTCGGGCTTGTTCGGACAGCGTTGATAAAAAATACCTTGCATAGCCGTGCTGCAACCAACTTCTAAACCCGACAATGCAACAATTCTGTTAAGGGCGATGAATCGGATAGTAAAGGATCAGGGAGCACGATCTGTAGTTTAGGTTTTCTCAGATGAAAACTCCAATACTTACGAGAACGAGATATAAGGATGAGTTACAACTTTGCAGCCCGGTTTCTCCTCGCCGCCTTAACGGTAGTTCTAATTAGTGGTTGTGGTGAAATGAAGGGTCCTATTCTCGCCAGCAACGGTGATGATGATTCAGGACCCTCGGATTCTCTTGTAGCCGGGGGATCATCTTTCGCTTATCCGGTAATGAACCACTGGACAAGCTACTATAACAAGGAAACCGGGGTTCAGGTGAACTATCAATCTTTGGGCAGTAGCGGTGGCATTAAGCAATTTACGGTTAAGACCTTGGATTTCGGCGCGACAGATGCTCCGATGACTGAGGAACAACTGGCCGAAGCCAAAGACGACGTTTTACATATTCCTGTTGTTATGGGCGCGGTTGCAGTCACTTATAATCTTCCTGGCGTTAAGAGTCGCCTCACACTATCGGGTGAAGTAGTAGCTAATATCTATCTAGGTAAGATTAAAAAATGGAACGATCCGGCTATCGCCGCGCTTAACCCTTCAGTGCCACTCCCCGCCGCCGATATCGTAACGGTACGACGAGCCGACGGCAGTGGAACTACTTTTATTTTCGCTGACTTTCTGGCCAAGAGCAGCCCTGAATGGGAAAAGATTGTAGGTGTGGGAAACAGTCTGGATTGGCCGGCGGACAGCATTGGCGGTAAAGGGAACGAGGGTGTCGCGGCACGGGTTCAACAAACGAAGAACTCCATTGGCTATGTCGAACTGGTTTACGCGCTTCAAAGTAAGCTTTCCACTGCAGCTATCATTAACCAGGCAGGGTCTGCTGTTATCCCGTCTATAGCTACTGTGACCGCTGCTGCTGCAGAGCTGACCACCATACCCGAAGATCTTCGCCTTAGCATCACTAATGCGCCTGGAGAAAAAGCTTATCCCATGGCGGGCATAACCTGGATCGTGGCTCGTACGAAAATGGACAATACAAGCAAAGCGCTTGCAGTGCAGGCATTTTTGACGTATATTTTGAGTGATAAAAGCCAAGCGACGGCTGATAAGCTCAACTATTCAAAACTTCCACCGAAACTACTTGAACTGGCCAGGTCTAAAATTAATAAGATCAGTGGTATAAATTGACGCCGGCTTCTTCTGAAATAATCAATGTGGAAAGCCGCACGCCACGGGTGCGCCGATTTAAAGCGGTTGCGTCGACAATTCTACGGCGAAACGACCGTATTGCGTTTTCTATTAGTCTCGGCTCTGGTCTGCTTACAATTGCTCTGCTTGCGGGGATTTTATACCAGCTAATCTTCTTGTCACTTCCGGCTATTCAGCGATATGGGCTTGGGTTTCTTATCAGTTCTGAATGGGATCCGGTACACAAGAAGTTCGGCGCACTGCCTTTCATTTATGGAACCCTCGTCTCCAGCGCCATTGCTCTGCTGATTGCGACTCCTTTTGGGATTGGAACGGCACTGTACCTCACGGAACTTGCCCCTCGCAAGCTCCGCGGGATTATAGCTTTTGTCGTCGATATGCTCGCCGCCATACCAAGTGTGGTCTATGGCTTGTGGGGCATCTTCGTGCTGGCACCGTTCATTCAGGAGAGCATCGCTCCAATCCTGCAGAAATACCTGGGCTTTTTGCCCCTCTTTCAGGGACGGTGTGACGGAGTGAGTATGCTGACCGCCGGGCTCATCCTCGCGATTATGGTTGTTCCGTTCATTACTGCCATAGCTCGGGAAGTCCTGTTGACGGCCCCAGGTGAGTTAAAAGCGGCATCCCTGGCTCTTGGAGCCACGGAATGGGAGACCATCTGGAAGGTGATTCTTCCTTATAGCCGGGTAGGCATCGGAGCCGGGGTTGTGCTCGCACTCGGGCGGGCCTTGGGCGAGACCATGGCCGTTACTATGGTCATTGGTAATATGCCTGAAATAAGCGCTTCTATCTTGCGGCCGGGGCATTCCATGGCCGCTGTTATCGCAAACGAGTTCAGAGAGGCGGACAGCGCAATATATCTAAGCGTGCTTGTTGAAATCGGTCTTGTTCTCTTTGCCGTGGCTCTCGTAATTAATTTAGCGGCAAGACTGCTATTATGGAGGATGCGGGGTGTCGCGAAAAACTAGAATTGCATATGGAGGAAGCGCGCACATCAGCAGACGGCGGCTTTATAACGCTGTCTGGTTGGTAGTAATGGGCCTGTGTGCTTTGGCGCTTATAGCGCCGCTGGCCGGAATTCTGGGTTATCTGATTTATAAAGGCTTCTCCTCCATTAATATTGCCTTTTTCACGGAACTGCCCGCTCCTGTAGGGGAACCGGGTGGCGGCGTAGCAAATGCGATTGTCGGCTCTTTAATGGTAATCAGCATGGGAGCAATTGCGGCCATTCCGCTGGGTATTATGACTTCAGTCTATGTTCATGAGTTCGCCCGGGGCAGTCGCCTCGCCACGATTATCCGGTTCGTGTGCGATATGCTCAATGCCACTCCCAGCATCATCCTTGGCATCTTCGCATATAGCGTGGTAGTTCTGTCTACAGGCCAATTTTCAGCGATTGCCGGTTCATTTGCCCTGTTTGTCATGATGACCCCCGTAGTCGTGCGTGGTACAGAGGAAATCCTCCGTACTGTGCCGGATTCGATACGCGCTGCATCTCTCGCCCTCGGAGCCTCGCGCTGGCAAACCATCTGGAAAGTGGTGCTGCCTGCGGCGCGGCGCGGTATCACTACGGCGGCCTGCCTTTCCCTGGCTCGTATCGGCGGAGAAACAGCCCCTTTGCTTTTCACTGCTCTGGGTAATGATTTTTGGAATTTCGACCCTACACGAGCCACGAATACCCTGCCTGTTCAGATCTTTAAATTCGCATCATCTCCGTACCCAGACTGGCATCGTCAGGCCTGGGCAGCAGCTCTTCTTCTTGTTTTAGGAATATCCATTACGAATGCCGTGGCCCGCTTCGCAACCCGCACAAAAACCGTCGCCTGATTTTTTCTGAGAGGGTCGTCAGCCTGTCGCCCACTCGAATTGCACGCCATGCAGATTAAACTTCGCCCCGACCAAATCTACCTGTGGATTCTGTTGATTCTGTTCGCAGGCATTCATCTGATTCATGGACAGAATCACGTGGCCGATCCTGATGAATTTCAGACCCTGACCAATGCGTTCGACGCGTCACGAGGGTTAGTGCCCTACGTGGATTTCTGGGATAATCACGGTCCATTATCGATCTGGATATTACGGCCTGTGCTGCGGGTTTGGACTGGTGGCCATGAACTTATCTACTGGCTGCGGGGCGTGGTCTGGATTAATACTTTGATAATTTCAGGGCTTGTTTTCTGGCTTGTGCGCCGACTCCTGCCAATGGTGCCCGCCGCCCCGTGGATTGCTACAGTCTTTCTTTTATCGGCACCGCCTTTCTTATCTAAAGCCATAGAGCTGCGCGGCGACAACCCGGCAAACCTCTTGGCAGCCCTGGCCCTGACAACTCTTATCGTGGCGCGGCATACCCAAAAGAGGATTCTATTTTTCGTTGTCGGACTTTGCCTGGGATTCATGGCCGGATTTACTCTAAAAGTTGTGGTCGCGACTTCCGCCCTGGGACTGTTTTACGTGTGTTGGCACCTGCGCGATAAGCGCCTTACTCGACCAGTCGAGATTGGCTATATTGCAGCGGGTATTGCCCTGCCTGTATTGATAATGGGATTGATACTGGCAGTCAGCGGATCACTTTCCGGTTTCTTCAGTTGCTATCTGGGAGGGAATATCACAAGAGAAAGCGCTGATATTTCGTCCAGCGAACTGATTGAAGTATATAAAAAGGCGCCCGTCTGGGCATTGCTTGCCACCGCCATCATCGCCACATCACTTACACGAGTGTTTACAGGCAGGGCCGATGGGGTGGAGACCGGGCTTACGGCCATGTGCGTGGCTTTCGTGGCCCAGTTTGTATTTCTGCTCCCCACCAAAAACATGCAAAGCCTGTTGCCGTTGTATGTGCCGCTGGCGTTGCTCAGTGGATACGCGGTCGGGAGCTTCGCAAACTTCAGATTCAGGGGCAACAAGTTATTTGCCGCTCTGGTAATCGTTCTACCCCTTTTGCTGGTGCGTGATCTGGATGGGTACAGCAGGATCAGAAATACCGGTCTGTCTGAACAGGTCGCTTTTGCAAATCAGGCGCTCGGGCGAACCGTAAACGAGGACTACATTTTTGATCCGTCTGGAATTGTTTGGCTCAAACCAAAACCCGGTTCCTTCCACGTGCTGGTTACGTTTATCCGCCAGATGCATCAGTCAGGAACTATTGATCTTCAAATACCGGACTTGCTTGAACATTATGAGATCAGGACAGTGGTTTTCGACAGGCGCACAAAGGATTTACGAATCAGCGATATCGACCTTTTTACCTCGAAATATACTGCGGTATTAAAGGGGCAAAATTGTTGGCTTCTCGTACGAAAAGATAAATCGAGTGAGACGGCAACAAGAATTGCTGCTAACGGGCTTAAACACTGGACCCACAGTGCATATGAAAAAGCGGAAGCACCAACAAAAGCTTTAAATCCACCCAAATGGTATACCGGGTTCCTGCAAAAGTGAATGTTGATATCGAAAAGCGACCCCGTCTGGATCCTTTACGCGCAAAACATCAAAAAAAATGGACGGGTGTTTTAACTCCCGCCCATTTATAAGAAAGCTTTTCTGTGTGTTTAGATTGTTAACCTGTCGTTGAAGCTTATATTAAGCAGCTGTGGCCGCTTTCAATAATCCGCGCCGCATCATTTCTTCCGCAATTTGCACCGCATTCAAAGCCGCGCCCTTGCGAAGATTATCACTAACGACCCACATTTCTATGGCGTTGGGGTTTGAAATATCCTGCCTGATCCGGCCAACAAATGTTTCGTCGCGCCCCTCCGCATACACTGGCGTCGGATAATGACATCCAGCAACATCATCAACGATGACAATTCCGGGTGCCTGGCGCAATAACTCGCGCACTTCGTCGGGCCCGATTGGGTTAACCATCTCGACGTTAATGGCTTCGCTGTGTCCACGTAACACAGGTACCCGGACTGTCGTTGCGGTGATAGCGATGGATGGATCACCCAGAATCTTCCGGGTTTCATTAACCATTTTCATTTCTTCTTTTGTATAGCCGTTCGGTTCGAAAACGTCGATATGGGGAAGAACGTTAAACGCAATCTGGTGCGGGTACACCTTAGCCACGGCTTTTTTGCCGTCAAGTATATCGCGGGTCTGTTGCAGACATTCGTCGATTGCCTTCTGCCCAGTACCGCTGACTGACTGGTAGGTGGAGATAACCAGGCGTTTAATTCCTGCCTTACGATGGATCGGCGCTAAAGCCACAATCATCTGTGCGGTTGAGCAGTTTGGGTTGGCGATGATGCCGTTATGGCCGTCAAGTGCATCGGCGTTCACCTCAGGTACCACCAGAGGCACCGTAGAATCCATGCGAAAGGCACTAGTGTTGTCGACGACGATCGCTCCGGCGGCCACGGCGATGGGAGCGAATTCCTGGCTGACCGATCCGCCTGCGGATGACAGGACCAGATCAACGCCTGAAAAACTGTCGGCGTTAACCGCTTCTACCGTATGGAGGCGACCCCGATAGAGCATTTTATTGCCGGCGCTGCGCGCGCTGGATAACAGCTTCAGCGTCGCAACGGGAAAGTTCCGAGTCTCCAGTGTCTTGAGCATTTCCTGCCCCACCGCTCCCGTTGCACCCAATATTGCCACACTTAAACCAGCCACGAAACGTCTCCTGAAAATAATAGTTACTTGTGCTGCCGTACAGACTGGGGGTTCGGATAATTCCGAAAGCAACATATCCCGCCCCTGCGCTTGGCTGGATGTATTTGGGTAATTCTGTTTACGCTCAGATAGGTCTCGAGAACTTTTTTGTGGTATTGAGACCGATACACGGTAAGCTCGTCATGGTTTAATATCTGACGGGTTCATTAGTCCACAGACACAGCCAAGTCAGGAATGCCCTCGACCGCTGCCGGTATACCCAGGTGATACCGCCGCTAAACAGGGAGTACTTAACTTTGCATCAGTTTAATTTAGACAACGGCCTTCCGGTCCTTGTAAAGCCCGTTAAAAACAAAGTTGTCACCCTGGATATGTGGGTAAATACTGGCTCGGCTAATGAATCCGCGAGCCGAAACGGCATTTCCCATTTTCTGGAGCATATGCTTTTTAAGGGAACTCCCAAGTACGGGCCGGGCGATCTGGATAAGGTTGTCATGTCGGTAGGCGGAGTTTGGAACGCTGGCACTTCTAAAGATTTCACGCATTATTACGTTACTGTCGCCAGCCCGTATTTTGATACTGCGCTGGATTGTCTTGCCGAGATGATTCAGAATTCGCTGATCGACGCCAAAGAATTTGACCAGGAAAAATTGGTGATTCTGGAAGAGTACCGTCGAAAACAGGACAGCCCGTTCGGTCTTCTGTATGATGAGCTTTACGAAGCGGCTTTTACTTCCGGCCCATATCGCCAGAGTGTGCTCGGCTCGTTTGAATCAATTTCAGCTCTCGACCGCGACGATATGTATAACTATTACCGCAATTACTATACTGCTGACAATATGGTTTTTGTCGTAGTGGGCGATGTGGATCCGGCCGAATGCGAGGCTTCAATACGGCGCGCGTTCGCGCATGTACCGCCGACTAGTAAGCCGGCAGCTGACGCGCCGCGGGAGACAGCCCTCGGTGCCCCGGGCCTTCATCGTGTTCAGCGCGATGTAAATGAGATTTATCTTGGCTCGGCATTTCCCGCGCCATCACTTTCTGAGCAAAATGAAGTAATAGCCATGGACCTGGCGCTGACTCTGTTGGGAGACGGCAGAAGCAGCCGTTTGAATCGCATCCTGAAAGAGGAGCGACGGCTCGTCAACACTGTCTCCGCAGGTTTTGCCACCCATAGATATCCCGGCTTCGCATATCTGGCCGCCACGCTTTCGGACACGAATCCCGAGGATGTGGTCACCGAAGCGTCTGCATTGTTTCGCGGTCTCAGTTCCAACCTTCCGTCGGAGGCTGAAATGGCAAAAGCTAAGCGCGTTATTCGAAATGGGTTGCTGTTCGGCATGGAAACTAACACCGGGCAGAGCAGCACCATCGGCTATTATTACACCCTGACCGGCGATACGACCTTTCTGGACACGTACCTGGCCCGCCTGGATGCGATTACACCAGCGGACATTGCTCATATTGCAGATGTTTACTTTACCCGAGATCCTATCACAATCATTGTAGAACCACAGCAGTCCGAAACGAAAGGCGCCGCCTGATGAGTATCGCTCCAACAGTTGATCCCGGATGGGAAACTCTCGCCGACGGGGTGGACATATTATTGCGCCCCGACAGCAGCAACGATATTGTTGCTCTTATAGTCTTTAGTCCTGTGGGCTGTGCGGTTGAATCTGAAAGCGATGCCGGGATTGTTTCCTTTACGGGTCGGATGCTTATGCGCGGCACCAGACGCCTTTCAAACGCTGAGCTGGCCGAGACTGTGGATAGCATGGGTATTTCCCTGGCGTGCGACACGAGCGAGGATTATTCGCATGTCCATGTGGTCACTACCAGCGATACCCTGGCCGAAAGCATTGCCATATTATCTGAAATTTTCTTTGAACCATCGTTTGAGCCGGAAGAACTGGAAAAGGAACGTCAGACCACGCTGGCAGCGATTCGCCGCAGCGACGATGATCTTTTATCATCTACTTTGCGCCACTTCTATCAGGAGTTATACCCCAAGCATGGCTATGGCACTCCTGGTGTCGGGCTTAAAGAATCCATAGGTGAATTGACGCGGGAACAAGTTATTAACTCTCACGAGGAACTGACATCGGGACCTTTTCGCATTGTTGCTGTTGGTAATTTTGCTGCGGATGCGCTACGTGATCTTATCACTACCCATTTCGTTTCGAAGATGCATGGAATAGCGGCCGAACGTCTTATCATACCGCCTCCCCTGCCGGCGGCGGCTCATACGATTAGTTTAACGAGAGACAGCGAACAGGCTTATCTTGTAGCGGGCTTTCCCGCCCTGGCTCCGCTCGACCCGGAATATGCAGCAGCTCGGGTCCTGAATTGCGCTTTAGGAGAAGGCATGAGCAGCAGGCTATTCCAGGCGCTGCGTGAAGACAAGGGGCTGGCTTATGCCACCGGCAGTAGCTATGGTGCATTAAAACTGGCAGGGCAGCTTTTCGGTTATATCGGTACGAAGCCGGAGTCGCTTGATACAGCTCGCGAAGGTATGCTTGCGGAGTTTGAACGAATCAAAATGGAGTTGATTCCGGAAGATGAACTGCTTCGGACCAAAAATTATATGGTCGGCAGATTTCTGATAGACCATCAGAAAAATTTTAAAAGAGCCTTCTACTATGGACACTTTGATCAGATGGGACTTGGATGGCAAATGGACGCTCTCTACCCCGGAATCATAGCAAGCGTAACCGCTGAACATGTTCAGGCTGTGGCAAAGCGCATACTTACAGATCCAGTGATTGTGGAACTCAGGCCACCAGCGTAAAGCTGGTACCTGGGTTTCCTGTGGTCATGGTTAAATTGGTGTGATTGACACTTTTTATCAGAACTAATTAAGGAGGCGCGCTACTTCAGCTTTGAAATCCCGGCCTCGCTCTTCGAAATTTTCGTACATATCAAAGCTTTTGCAGGCTGGGGAGAAAACGACTACTGAGCCTGTAACCGCTGCTCTGTCCGCCATGGTCACAGCTTCCGCCATGGTTGCCGCCCGCTGGGTGGGCTTCAGCTCACCCCACGCGGCCTCAAGCAGCGGAGCCGCCTCTCCGATGGTGATGATGTGAGCCACGTGTTTTTCTATGTGATGGGCTATGGACGCGTAGTCACTATGGGCGTCGCGCCCGCCGGTGATTAGAACGATTGGCTGATCGAACGCCAGCACGGCTTTTTCCATGGCATCCAGATTGGTGGCTTTGCTGTCATTATAAAATCGTACGCCGTCCGGACGGGTTCCACATAACTCTATGCGATGTTCCACGCCGGGAAATGACTGGAGCCCAGCGGCTATTTGATCCGGCGCCGCTCCAACGGCCAACGCCGCCAAAACAACGCATAACGCATTTTCCAGGTTATGCGCTCCGGGAAGAGGCAAATCATTTACTGCTATTACCTCAATCGACGTGTCCGACGTTTTCGTCTTTATGCGTCCATTATCTATCCAGGCGGACAGGCCGGGGGCCGCGTCCTCCTGCCCATTTTTAAAGCCCCATTTTTCAGCTTTGCATTGGTTAGCGACTGACTCGCTTTCAGCATTTCCTTTGTTCCAGATAAAGATGCTATCGGGGCCCATATTGCGTAGAACGTTTGCCTTCGCCGCAACATACAGCTCCAGGCGATCTTCGTAACGATCCATGTGGTCGGGCGTTACGTTTGTCAAAATGGCAACATCCGGCTTGAAATCTTCAAGATTTTCGAGCTGAAAGCTGCTAACCTCCACAACAAACACGCAATTTTCCGCGGCTTCGGAACATCCATGATCGACCAGGGAGCTCCAGGCATCGCCTATGTTTCCAGCCTGTACCGCTTTGAAATCGCACGCGTTGAGAACATGAGTCAACCATGCGGTTGTGGTTGTTTTTCCGTTTGTGCCTGTTATGGCGATAACCCTGGCGCCCGCAGGAACGAATGCGGAAGCCAGTTCAATCTCTGATATGATCCTCATGCCGGCCTGACTGGCGGCAACAACCAGCGAGTTGCCGGGCGGAATGCCGGGACTTTTGACCATGACATGACGTCCGGCAATGGCCGCACGGGCGTTGTCGTCGCCCCAGGCGGAAGGAATTCCCTCCTGGTGCAATTGGTTGCGCGTTTCGGTAGCCTGGTCGGCATTTTTACTGTCGGCGACAACCACATCCGCGCCGTGCTTTTTTAATAGCAGTGCGGCGGCAACACCGCTTCGGGCGGCACCTAGCACTACGAACCTGAGAGAATCAACTTCCTCTTTTTTCACAGGAGTTATTTTTCCAGTTTGTCGAAGTCTCTATAAACACCAGGTTGTTGCTGCATCGGGGCCACGGGCTGAGGTGCTACCGCTTGTGGAACCGTACCAGGTGGGCAAGGCGGATTGCAGGGTTGACCTCCGAAGGCTCCCAAAGGTCCCGTCCAGTTAATGCTTCCACCACGCATTTGTCCATCATGAGGGGCCTGAGCCGGCAATACCGGGGTTTCCTTCATGAACACGTCCATCTGTTTGGTTTCATTTCCTTTGATGTAAACGTGTACTTCGTAGGGAATGTAGCCTTCTTTTTCGAGCAGGACCTTGTGGTATCCAATATCAAGACGATCGATAACCTGGGGCGACCGGCCACGGTAATCAGAATCAACATAGATGCGCGCGTTGCTGGGATATGTGTCTACATCCAGATTTCCGCGTCGTGCAACTTTATATACAGGCGGCTCGTTGCTCTGGTTTCCCATCACATAAAAACTGGCGTCATTGGATGCCCACAGATTTTCTTTTAGCGCGGGGCGAATGGGTTGTTTAGTCATTGCGCTGGGTTCGCGACGGAAACTTTCAATTTCCCGCACGAGGGCAACTGCTCCCTCACGAGAGGCCGGGTAGGGATCGCTCAGGGTGTACATATGATAATCTTCGAGGAAGGGAAATTTTTCCATTGTGGCAACGATGGAGATGTTTTCTCGCCCCTGTGGGCCGAGCACTTCCAGGTCATAGCCACGGTCGGGAATGTAGTAAGCCTTGCCCGCACGGACGAAGTTATCTGTATCGTAGTAATTCGGGAAAATCTGTCGGGTTATTCCGCCAGGATCGGTTGTGAAAATATAGACGTAAGAATCGCGATTAACGCCGAAAGAAACTTTGATGTTTTCGTAGACGTGATAGCGAGCTTTATCCGTTTTCACGCTTACGCGTAGCGGCCCACCAGTTGGCGGAGGGACGATTCGAACATGATCTTCAATGGGAGCGGGTTCTCGCTCGCCATTTTCCGCGCGGTACTTCCCGACGCCTTCGGTGCCTACAGCACAGGCTATGGAACTCCCTACGATTAATAAGGCCCCAAATAATCCTCGGCTTAACATATTCCGTTTCTGTCTCCTGTTACCTGCGTGAGCACGGCAGTGCAATTTGAAGCCGCCGGTGTGTTAATTTAATACCCTGCGGCCCGTCAAGGTTGAGAACAAACATTCGCGTTGCGGTCATTACAAGGAAAAACCACTTTGAAAAGCAGAACGGGACGCAGCGCGGAATTATAAGAACGCTTTTCGCGCGGCCCTCTGGCCGAGTTGCGGTAGAAGACTCTGCGAGGCAACCATTACCTGCCTAAAATGATGTTTTAGGTTAATCGGCGGATTCCTATATGGGATGGGGCTAAGCGAGCGATTTGCTGTTTTTGAGGTTTTTGTGCCGCTCATGCTTGTGGGTGCTGGTTGCGCGTGGGTTTTTACACGATTTTTCCTAATTTTATTTTTTGCTGTCTAAAAGTTCATGATCAGGCGTTCCGGGGGCGGGTTGATTGTAAGTGTTTTTCGTTGCTGGATGGTTGCATTTAGGGGTAACAATAGGTGGTGATATCGGGAGGGGAATTCCCGTATGGGTACTTAAATGAGATTTTGTAAGGGATTGGCGAGCGGACGGCTCGGCGAGCCGTCCCTACCTGAAATAGGTCAGACTCTCGCGGGTGCAGGTTTGGAATCTGTCACGCCTGATGGGATGCTGGCTTCAAAAATCGATCCACCATCGGCATTCGGTTTTACGAGAATTCGGCCCCCGTGGGCCTGAACGATATGACGCGCGAGGTAGAGTCCGACTCCGGTGCCGCCGGTGGATCGAGTCATCGTGTCTTCAACCTGGTAAAACCGGTCAAAAACCCTCTCGCGGGCAAAGGCAGGAATTCCGCATCCTGTATCGCTGATCGTCACTTCCACACTCGCGTCTGTGCCACATTCCGTTGTTATAGTTATCTGGCCGCCATGAGGTGTAAATTTCACTGCGTTATCCAGTAGATAATAGATGAACTGTACGAAACGTTCAGGATCTACGCTGCCTGTGCAATCAGAGGATAGATAATTGAGCTTAAGAAATTTCCCTTTTGCCGCCTCCTCGCAGCGCGTTACCGCCTGCTCCACAAGCGGGCGAATGGGCACCAGGGTTCGAGACACGACAAACGTTTCATTGTCTATTGTAACCATCTCAAGAAGGTTATTTACCAAACGAATAAGCCGTTCGCTGTTGCCTTGGATAATGCCCACCAGAGCCTTGCCCTGATCCGCGCCGGCAAGAGCACCGTCGCCAAGGAGATGGACAGCCCCGCGTATGGAAGTAAGCGGGGTACGAAGCTCATGGCTGATCATTGCAAGAAAGTTGATTTTCAGTTGATCAATTTTTTTAAGCTCGACCACTTCCTGGCGGTCTGTTGCATCGACAAGGACGAGACAAAACTGCTCCGGCTGTCCCCCTTTTCCATTAACCGGCGCAAGATGAACATCCAGCAACCTTGGGGCACCTTCCGGAGGTGTAAATTCGATTTCTCTGCGCGCATCAGAAGCGTAAATTAATACTTCCCGCTGCATAGCGGCAACGACTTCCCGCAGGCCAGCTGGCAAGGCCTGCCACATTGGCTGACCGTCGACTCGCTGATCTCCCGGCAAGCCAAGAACTGTGGCCACCAGCGTATTCGACAGACAAATAGTCCCCTGTCGGTTAATCACCAGCATAGCGTTTGGCAAGGCATCTGCCAACGCTAAAAGATCGGGCATAGGCCCATCATGATTATCAGTGTCGCTCATCGTTCACATATTACCTACAGGAATAGCCGCACATATTCTTATAATCAGAAGGAAGTCTTTGCGAGACTTTCGGTGCCGGTGTCAAGCATGAAGCAGTGGGTATTGCGAACGATGAGGTTAGAGGCCCGAAGTCGAACGGGACAGCACTTTTTAAAGTAGCCTCTCATACTCATACATGGGCTGGGCTGCGGCTGATTTCTCTCAATTACCAGTCGTACTTTGCACCCTTCAGTTACGAAGATGCAACTCTAACAGCCGGCCTACCCGTGCCATTGTCAGCAGGTGGGCCAGGTTAAAGCCTTCGGCATCTCCCTGGCGGTCTATGTATAACAACCCAGAGACTCTTGTGCGGCCCAGTGGAACCGATAGCAGACTGGCAATGCGGTCGTTTCTCACGGTATTGCTGTCGCGGAACAGACCGCAGTCGCCTGTAACAGGGCAAATTATTGCCTTACCTTCTCCAAAACCAGATTGCAGCACAACCCGATTCACGGCTACGTCCCCTTTTTCGGGAACAATAGCTCCAGGCTTGAGAGAGTCAGTCGGGTGATCCCGCAACACGATGACTCCCCTATCTGCTGAAATTGACTTTACCGCGGCCCGTAGCACATCCGTAAGAAAATTCGGCGACTCAACTTCGGAAGTAGAGTCGACTGCTAAAAGGCTGTTGAAAAAATCCTCCAGATAGTCGGCCGCCTTTTCTATGGCCGTAGTCCCGTCGGAAGCGATCCGCTCGTCGAGTTCAGGACGGGTAAAGAGAAGCACCTCTTCTCGAAGAATCTCGGGCTTATTATGCCTGTTGCCGTTGTCCACGCTGGCATTGGTGATTTCGCCTGAGAAAATCTGGGATCGGGAGTAATCTTCGCCGCTGCCAACATCAATGGTAGGCTTAAAGCTGTATGGGTCTACTTTGATATTGTCATCAGCATTTACAAAAGCTTTCACATCAAATCCGGCAGGAGGATTAAAAACCAAACGGTATTTGCCCACCTGCAACAGGTCGCCGGAACCCAAAGTTGCTGTCATGACGCGACTGCCGTTAACGAAAACTCCATTTTTGGAATCCAGGTCGCGAAAGACGAAATCATTATTTCGCCTGTAAATGATGGCATGAACCCGTGAGATTTCTTCACCTTCCAGACGCAGAAGATTAGAATATCCTCTGCCAATGGTTAACTCCTGCCCCATATCAATTTCCTGGGAATTGCCTTTGGCTAATACCAGCAGTTTTGCTTTAGGTGATTGCAATAGTGTCGGTTCTCTTTTAATCAGGCGTCCACCAAAATCAGGCGGCGCGGGCAATAAGAATTATATTTGTAGGGGAGAATTACTGACTTTGTTTACAGTTAAACACAAGCGAATAGCGTATCAATTATGGATAAACGAGACAGACGGTCCGAAGAAGTTGAGTATGTAGAGGCTGAGCCGATAGGAGCGGAAGCGCCGCCGGCGGTTCACCCTATGCCTCAGATGCGCGCCCAATATCAGGCAAGCGGCGGGTGTGTGCCCTGCTGTGGACCCATCGGATGCGCGACCGTGCTGATGTTGTTACTGCTGGCCTTTGGCTCTTCTGATTTTGCAAGGCCGCTTATTTTTGCCCTGGGTATTTTTATGGTGGTTTCTGTCGTCGGTAGTGCAATTGCAAAACGCAGGGGTTATTATTAAATCAATCTCAAATCAGCCGGTTAAAGATTGATACTGCAGTTGTAAGAAGGCAAATTGAATGGCGTCAAACGATGACCCGCTTTTTTTAAGCAATCCGCTAGGCGATCTCGATGATCTGATTAGAAGAGCGCAGACGATGGGAGCGGGTCGACTGCTGATTCTTGCGGGCGCCCCGCCGGTATGCCGTATCGATAAAGTTTTATCTCCACCTCTTTTCCCGAAACCGCTTCATTTCAACCAGACTCTCGCCCTTGCCACAGCGCTGCTGGATCTGGTCCAGCTTAAAAAGCTGGACGAGGAAGGTTCTGTGGAAATCGATTATTTTATTGGTGAGGTAGTCGCTCGCATCAACGTTTTCTTTGGCGACGCTTCTCATAATTTCGTGGTTTTTTTAAATGACAAATAGCAGGAAATGCGGCTGCCGGCTACTCGGTTGGTGCCCACGTTGTCTGGCGTCCCAGAGTTAACCGCAGTAGCAGGCCGAGGACGACAGTCAGCGCAAACAACATATACGCGATGGCCGAAGCATAACCCATATTGTAAAATTCGAACGCATTCCGGTAGAGGTAATAGACAACGGTCATTGTATCTTCCGAGTCCGGTTTCATTACGTTTGGCAGGACAAACACCTGCAGGGCATCAATTGTACTCATGAGAACCACAAAGAACGTGGTAGGCCGGAGAAGCGGCCACGTAATATATCGGAAGTTCTGGATCGACGTGGCACCATCAATACGACTAGCCTGATATATATGAGAAGGCAGGCCCTGTAATCCGGCCAGATAAATAACAGTGTTGAAACCGACGACGGCCCATACGTTAACCAGCGTGATTGTCAAAAGCGGAATTATGGGATTCGGATTGTCCAGCAAGCGGAAACGATAAACCATCCATTCTGGCGCTAATGTCAGAGAGTTGCTTAACCACGAGGCTGCATTCATGGCTCCGGAAATGGATCTATTATCACCCGCCACAGCCTGTAAGGCCATCGTGTATCCTACGATATCTGTGTATAGTTTGGCCAGCCCGTCCAAGGTTTCCCGAATCAAGCCCACGTCGCTGTTCAATATCAGTTTCCAAACCAGCGAGACAACTACCAGCGAAACGATTGCCGGCACAAAAAAGACCGCACGATAAAAACGTTTAAACACGCGTACGGTGTTTAGGAAAAGCGCGAGGGCGAGGCCCAGCCAGGTGGAGATCAGTACGGTAAGAGCCGTAAAGATTCCAGTATTAGTGAGTGCGGTTAGAAATCCGGAGTCAGAAAAAACTTCCCGGTAATTATCAAGCCCGGTAAATCTGGCGGCCATAATTCCGTTCCACTGCTGAAAGCTGAGGACAAACGAAAAGGCGATGGGAAACAACATGAACACGAGAAACATCAGGTAAAACGGCGATATAAACAGATAGACGTGTCTGTTTCGCCGCATCTCGCGCCAAATTGTATTCCCACCGCCCATCAGATTATGGGGTTCAGGCGCCGCATAGCCGGGCCAGCGCATGCGCGTAGATTTTTACGTTTCGCAGCATGTGTTCTTCGGAAACGCGTTCGTCTGCCTGGTGGGCAAGTTCGAATTCTCCATCGTCCAGATCCACAGGTCCAAAACATACCGCGTTCGGGAATACTTTTGAGTAAGTGGTGCCGCCCATGGCTTTCAGGGTGGCTTCTCTGCCCGTTACTTCCGTGTAGGATTCTTTCAGCGCACCAATAAACTCGGGATGCTCTTCCGGATTTACATAGATTGGTTCCATGGCCTTGCTCTTCGGCGCCGCTGATACTTCAAATCCGGTTTCTTCGGCGAACTCTGCGATCACCTCACCTGCGCGTTTTACAGTGTCCGCAACAGAAAGGCCCATGGTGTTGCGAATGTTAAAGATCGCTTCCACGTCGTCTTTTACCCATTTCAAGATGCCGAGGTTCACCGTTGTTGGACCAATAAATGGATGTTCGACGGCAATGTTTAGATTTTCGCCTTTCAGACCTTCTCCACTATGGTGAAGAAATTCCGCCATGTCGGCTTCGTCATCGGATACGAATCCGCTGTCGGTTATGAATTGCAACATATCCAGCGCGGCGTTACGCCCCTCTTCAGGGGTGCTGCCATGGGCGCCTTTGCCATGAAAGACTATGGTTTTCTCAAGCGCATGCTCTTTAAACTCGGCCTTGGCCGATGGGTGGGCAGCCAGAAATCTGCTGAGCTCCCGCTGTAGAGCATCGGACTCCGCTTCACCTTCAAATACCAGGGTCGCCTTCGGCGGCACGATGTTGGCGCGGTCACCTGCAGTGGCTTTTTTAAATCGAAGTTCGCCGCCGTCTGAACTTTCATCTTCGGGCAGTTTGCCTTCCAGACGCAGATTCAAAACTCCTTTTTCGCCGTTAATAATGGGGAAAGATGCGTCCGAAACGATGGACATTTCCGGGGCTTCTTCGGTTTCGAAATATCGTTTGATATCATACCACTCGCCGTGTTCTTCCGTTGTGCCAATAACCATACGCGCTCCACGTTTCAGCGGTATACCCAATGCTTTTAGAACCTTAACTGCGTAGAGCATCTGAATTACCGGCCCCTTGTCGTCCTGGCAGCCGCGACCATAAATAACGCCGTCAATAATTTCTCCGCCAAAGGGATCATAGTTCCAGCCTTCTCCCACAGGCACGACATCAATATGCACGGGCAACCCGACAAATTTTTCGCCGCCATCCAAGTGAGCATAGGCAACGACGTTGTCGATGTTCTTCCATTCCAGACCGATTTCTTTGCTTTTGCCTTCCAGGAAATCCATGCAGCGGGCGATGTCAGCTTTGTATGTGTCCTGCCCCTCCTGGTCGTCCGCGCCGCTGACAGTGCGGAAACGGAGAATCTGCTGCATGGCGTCAATAATGGCGGCTTTATCGCCGTCCACCAACTCATCGATGCGTGCTTTCAGGTCCTGATTAGTCATTATGGAGATGATTCCCGGTTCTAAGATTAAAAGTTACTCGCCAGCCAATAGCCATTACATGGTTATAGGCAAAGCCATGTGTGAAGAGTTTTTTAACGCCAAAATAATCATGTTCCTGTCAGGAAACTTTCGGAAATGTCCGCTTCGAAAAAAATCCGAGACATTACACCGCGCAAATCAACGGTTCCGGCCATGCCGGGAAAGATGATTCTTTTCACCTTAAACGCGGCTCGCGCCAGTCCGGCTACAACTTCAGAAACTTCGTATATGTCGCGGGTTTGATTTGAAAACGGCTTAGATTGTTCTACCAGAATATGAGACGAGACGGTAGGTTTTCGCGGGTCATATGGACGATAAGGCACGTCGCCGCTGGAGTCCACGATAAAATAATAGCGGGGATCAAGGCCGGCTTTTGTGATCTCGTCCCGGGCTTCTTTCTCTTTGACCTTTAGATTTTTAACGCGGGATACGTCCATAGTTTTGAAAAGCCGGCGATTAAGGATCCTGTCGGACAGGTCGCGTAATATTGCATCATCACATTCGGACCACTTTTGAAGAGCGGTAAATATAAGATGATCATCAAGCTTCAAATAAGTGCTCAGATCGGCATCGGCCTTGTTTTGAAGTAGGGCAAGAAGTGGATCATCAGGGCGTAGCCTCAAAAGCTCAGGATTGACGGACAGGTCAGCAGCGCGGGTCAGGAGACTGCCAAAAACCCGCTCCCCCGCTCGAACTGTTTTATGTAGATAAACCTGGGAGTACATATGATATCGGGCCTGCAGGTACTTCTCGACGGCTTGCACGCCGTTCGCGGCCACGACAATATTATCTCCGCGCGCGTCCAGCCTGAGCACGTGGAGTAGCCGCTCCAGATCATAGATCCCATATTTGACGCCCGTCATCATGCTATCGCGAAGCAAATAGTCAAATCGGTCGGCATCTAACTGGGATGAGATGATTTGGGATAAGAACCGGGGGTGGCTGTTTCCATCGATTATGTTGACCACTTCAACCGGGAGGGACGCGTGGTACTGTCGCAGGATTCGATTTACTGTGCTATGCTCGTCCAGTATGATTTGCCGGGTCCACGCTTCGTGATGTTTTCCCATGAAACTCTCAAACAAATGGCTGAGGGGCCCGTGACCGACATCATGGAGGAGAGCAGCGCATCGAGTGGCGAATTGCATCCGTGGTGGTACGGGTTGCTGCCGGTTCAACTGTTCCAGTACGCGAGTGGCTACCCACATGGCCCCGATGGAATGAGTAAACCTGCTGTGTTCGGCACCCTGGTAGGCGAGATTTGCGAGACCCATCTGGCGGATACGTCGCAGGCGTTGCATTTCCGGTGCGTCGATAAGTTCCATCAGGGTGTTATCTTCGACGGTATTCTTGTCGAGAGCTATCAGGTCATGCACCGGATCACGGTAAAGCTTGTCGCGTATCACCTAGGCCTACTCTCGCTGTTCGTGGTTCATAACCTGTGTATCTCATGGAAATAATGGGGTTAAACAAGAAGTTTATTACTATGCGCTGTAAGTTATATGGTCTATGAAAATCCGTCACATTACCCTTAGGATCTGCACTGTTTGCTTTATCACGCTGACAGGCGTGACCGGGCAGGCTCAAGAACTGCCGCTGGCGGAGAATGGCATTGCGGAAGAAGCGGCGCGCCCGGAGGAGGCTACGTCTCAGGCGGAGGTATCGTTTGAGGAGCAGTCAAAAATGCTAACTGGAGTTTATCCGCTTACTCTTGATCGTATGGATCAGGTAAGGCAGAATAGCTATAACTGGCGGGGACTTCGGGATGCTTCTCTCGGTTGTGAAGTGGGATTTACTCCGCAGGCAATTGTTATCCGGGGCAAGGTGTTGGATGACCAGCCATTTGTGCAGCCTATCGCCTATCCGGAAAAGCCTGACTGGTGGCAGACAACGTATGCGGCCGATGGAATAGAATTGACGTTTGAGGATCCGACGTCTGCAACCCATCGCCTTCGCCTCATTCTAAACTTTTCTTCGGCGGGACTCGCGCCAAAGGTGCAGGTGCTGGAGGCTCCGCTGGTGAGAACGGCAGGGATTTTGACCTCGGCGGATTTGAAGATCAAGGCATTAACCGATGAGGATGTCCCACTTAACTTGCCCGATCCTGATGTTGCGGTGGCAGGCTTTCGATTTGAAGCTGCAATACCGACGACCGGACTGGCCGAGCCGAAGTTTTTTTCCGGTCCTTTACGCATGAATGTGCGATTGCATGATCTCGACGGAGAAATCGAAACGTATCTTAAAATGGAAGAGGTTATCGAAAAGCGGGAGTAAAAGAGGAAGAATATAAGA
The DNA here is from genome assembly GCA_038243585.1 of Candidatus Sumerlaeales bacterium. Lineage (GTDB taxonomy): Bacteria > Sumerlaeota > Sumerlaeia > Sumerlaeales > Sumerlaeaceae > JAKFFN01. The sequence continues at coordinate 42,562 of JBBSQY010000017.1, forward strand.
AAAATGATAAGCGCCCTTAATTTAAAGCTTTTTATTTTTCTGCGTTAATATCCCCTCCTGCCTTCCAACGCCTTTTGCAGCGTAAGCTCGTCGATATATTCCAGAGACGACCCCATGGGTACGCCGAGCCCGAGTCGCGACGTTTTTATTCCACGGCGTTCCAGCATTTTATGCAGGTATAGTGCCGTGGCGTCTCCATCTACGCTAGGATTTGTCGCAAGTATTACTTCGCTGATTTCTGCGCCAGGCTTATCTACGCGGCGGAGAAGTTCGTCTATTTTCAAATCCTCAGGCATAACCCCCTGCAGCGGAGAAAGCCGTCCGAGGAGAACATGGTAATGTCCGCGAAAAAAAGCGGAGCGTTCAAAGGCTATAACATCTGCGGGCTCTTCGACCACGCAGATGGCAGTGGGGTCTCGACGAACATCCTTGCAGATTGCACAAAGGTCGGATTCTGCAAGAAAGAAGCATTGCCTGCAGAAGCGCACTCCGCTGTGGAGGCCCGCCAGAGCGTTGGCTAACTTTTCTGCCTGGGCCTGATCGGCTTTTAAAAGATGCAGTGCCAGCCGCTGAGCACTTTTGCGCCCAACGGTTGGCAGTCGCGATAGCTCATGGATTAATGATTCCAGCGCTTTAGGAAACTCTTCCGACACGATGATGAAATTCCTTGTTAGACCCGTATTGGTGTATCATTGATCTTTCAGCAGCGAAAATACCACAAAATCCTTGAACCCTTGCTATAGAACCAACCATTTAGCTTAACATCTTGTAGCTCACCAGCCAGTGACAATATTTTTATGAAGTTAGTTTGGAGATTTAGGAATGATTGACCGCATCGAGCTTTTGGAAGAAAAGATCGCGGCCCTGTTGCACCGAGTTGGCGACGCCAAAGGCCGCATGGGTGAGTTGCAGCGGCAGAATCAGGAACTGGCAGGACTTTTAGAACAAAAAGGCCAAACAGATTCCGACAATAATCGTTTGCAGGACCGCATTCGTGAATTGGAAGGCGAATTGAATTCCCGCGATGACAAGGAAAACGTCGTCAAAGATCGCCTGAAGGCGATCCTTAACCGTATTGACACCCTCGAATCAGAAATTCTGGAACTGGATAGCACCCAAGCCGAATGAGCGACAACAGTTCAGCCACCAGGCTGGAGTTTATAATATATAACCTGCCGTTTCGCCTTAGGGCGCCTGCTGAAGAGCATGAGCGCCTGAGGCGGGCGGCGAGGCATGTGGACGAACTGATGCGCCAGTTGGGCGACAGCCAGGTGACCCCTGATACCAGTAAGCTGGCGCTTCAGGCGGCGGTTTTATCGACTGTTGAGTACTATAAGGTCATAGATGACGCAGCTTCGGTCATAGGCCTTACGGATGACGTGAGACAGCGGGTTGATAACCTCATTGCCCAGTTGGAAGAAGAACTGGCGGACTTATAGTAGTTTGCAAAATATGAGTCTGATGTGCGTTGTGGGCGACTAAATATGGGTGTGAAGCAACACGTTAAGCTTTACCCACGAATAATTTTCACGGGCGCCCGTGTCACAAATCATGCTTCCAGACCATAATGAAATAATCGCAAACCGCTATCAGAAAGCCGACCGTCTTCGGGAGGAAAACGTTGACCCATTCGTCACTAAATGGGAACCAACACATCTTTCCAGCGTAATTCGCGACGGCGCAGAACAACTTATTGAAGCGAAAACCCCGGTTAAGGTCGCAGGCCGCATCATGACCGTCCGACATATGGGCAAGGCCTCGTTTTTCACCCTGAAAGATAGCGACGGACGGATCCAGGTTTACCTTAAAAAGGACCTTGTTCCGGAAGCCGATTATCATGTCTTTAAAGAATATACGGACATGGGCGACATTGTCGGCGTGGAAGGCACCGTGTTTATTACACGCACTGGCGAACTGTCTATACAGGCTTCCAGTTTTACCCTGCTGACGAAGTCAATGCGGCCGCTTCCGGAAAAATGGCATGGATTGACGGACAAAGAAACCCGTTATCGGCAGCGTTATGTTGATCTTATAGTCAACGATGACGTGCGCGATACGTTTGTCCTGCGCAGTCGTATTGTATCCGGCTTGCGTAGCTACCTTACTGAGCGTGGCTATCTGGAAGTGGAAACACCGATGATGCACGCGGTGGTTGGAGGGGCCACGGCGCGCCCTTTTGTGACTCATCATAATGCGCTTGGGATGCCCCTGTTTCTGAGGATTGCTCCGGAACTTTTTTTGAAGCGACTGACGGTTGGAGGCTTTGATAAAACCTTTGAAATCAACCGAAATTTTCGCAACGAAGGTTTGTCGGTTCGACACAATCCCGAGTTTACCATGCTGGAGCTTTATACAGCCTATTCGGACTACCGCGGCACCATGGAACTGACGGAGCAGACGATTCAGCACGTGGCGCAAACGGTCTTTGGAACCACACAGTTCAGTTTTGGAGAATTAAGTTTTAATCTTCAGGCGCCGCTGACCAGGATCACTTATCTGAACGCGATTCGTAAGTATGTACCCGCCCTGGTGGAGACTGAGTTAAGCTGGTCTGACCCCGCAGATGTGACGTATGAGAAAATACGGGGCTGTTTTAATCCGAAAGATAAAAACAACACTGTCTCTATGTTAACCGAGATTTTTGAAGAACTTGTCGAGCCTAAGTTGATTGATGCAACTTATGTTACAGAGTTTCCAAAAGCCATTAGCCCGCTTTCAAAGTCAAAGCCGGATGATCCGCTGGTGGCAGAGCGATTTGAGCTATACATCTGTGGAATGGAAATAGCAAACGGCTATTCTGAGCTTAACGATCCACGCGAACAGCATGAGCGATTTAAGCAACAGGTGGAGGCGAAGGCAAAGGGCGATGAAGAGGCTGGCGATATGGACGAAGACTACATTCGCGCCTTGGAATACGGCATGCCGCCGACCAGCGGCCTTGGGGTAGGCATTGATCGATTGACGATGCTGCTGACGAACTCGCCATCTATCCGTGATGTCATTTTGTTTCCGCTTATGAGGCCGGAGTAGCAGCACTCGCCGGGCCACAAATATCGTTCCGGCGGGAATTCCTGCGGCTTTTTCATTTTATGTATTTTAACTAAAGATCAGGAGCATCAAACATGGCGATAGAAGTTGGACAGGTAGCACCGGATCTGGAATTGCCCGTGGCGGGCAGCCAGGAAAAATTTAAACTCAGCGATTACAAAGGCAAGCAACCCGTGGTACTGTTGTTCTTTCCTTTGGCATGGACGGGCGTCTGCACGCAGCAGATGTGTGACACGCGCGACTCCATGAACGGGCTTGAAGAGCTGAATGCCAAGGTGGTGGGTATTTCTGTGGATAGCCCGTTTGCTTTGAACAAGTTCAAAGAGGACCAGGGGCTTAATTTTGACCTTGCCAGCGATTTTAACCGGGAAGCGTGTGACAAATATGGCTGCAAGTACGATGAATTGCTGGGCTTCAAAGGCGTTGCCAAGCGGTCGGCGTTCGTCATCGGCACTGACGGCAATATCGTTTACGCTCGCGTGAACGAAAGTGCGAAAGACGTTCCCCCCATTGATGAAATTAAGGCAGCGCTTAACAAAGATTAAATCCCGGTAGAGTTTCAGGGTAAGGATCACTTTATACAGGCTTGTATAGTAGGGTGGGTATTCTTTTCGTCTGGATGCAGTTTGTGCATTCGTATGGCAGCTATTCTCGAGCAGTTCCGGCCAGGTTTTGCAGAGGTATAATTACGTCATGACAAACTCGCTAAGGAATCTCGTTTACTAAGACGGCGGGAATGCCCATTCTACGTTTTGCAAAGTTGATCTTACTTTTGTTTTCGATTTCTGTTGCCCCGGCAGAAGTTCTGGTTAACGAATCAGGGCTTGTGATATGGGCGATTACGCTGCCATAGTTTATCTGATAATTATCGCGGGCCTTGTTGTCTGGCTTAGCCGGGTTATCAGCCGAGTTAAATCCCTTACTTTACTGCTGCATAAGCGACAACGGGAGCGGGAAGCGGTCTACAGGTTTCTGGATGTGTTTGGGGATCGGCTGACCAGTGGCAACTTAAGCATTGAACCGGCACTGGAAATCCTTACAAGTTTCGTGGTCGACCAGACGGAGGCTGAAGCCGCTGCGGCGTTTCTGCTGGACCCGGAAGAAGGCGTACTAACAGCGCGGGTAATTCACGGGATTTTCCCTCCGCTTATGGAATCCACTGGGTATGTGCTCACCAAACAAAAGTATCTGGTTGAGCGTGTAAAACGGGAAAAGATCCAATTAGGGCATGGCATTATTGGAGAAGTGGCGCAGTCTGGCATTCCGGTTTTGATTAAGGATGCCGCTCTTGATCCGCTGGTTCCGCATTTTAAAAACCCGGTGGTAACGATAAGGAGCATGATAGTCGCTCCACTGATTGCCCATGGCAGAACACTGGGCGTACTGGCCGTGGTAAATAAGCGCGGAGTTGGAGCTTTTCAGCAGGGTGAGCTGGACCTGCTTGTGAGCCTTGCGGACCAGGCGGCGACCACAGTTGAGATGGTTCACCTATATGACGAATTGGCGGGCAAGCAGCGGATGGAGCAGGAGTTGGAGCTTGCTCATAATATCCAGCAAATGCTGTTGCCTGATTCATGCCCGCAGCCAGAGGGTTTTGCGATCGCCGCATTTTCAGCCCCGGCGCTGGAAGTGGGGGGTGACTATTACGACCTTATATGGGTCGACGAAGCGAAGCGCTACCTGGGGATCGCCATTGCGGACGTTAGCGGAAAAGGGATACCGGGGGCTCTTATAATGGCGGTGGTTCGTTGTACCATGCGGGCTAATGCACCGGGCAACTTATCTCCCCGAGATGTATTAATCCGGGTAAATGAACGGGTTTATGAGGACACTGGAGAAAACGTTTTTGTTACGATTACCTACGGTATTCTAGACACGATTAATAGTACCTTCTGCTTTGCACGGGCGGGCCATGAGCCGTTGGTAACGGTAGGCAAGACCGGGGACGTAGTGCTGACATCACCCCTTGGCATGGCCATGGGGCTCGTGGATTCTGACTTGTTTGAAATTATTGAAGAAGAAACTATTGACCTTCTAAACGGTGACACGGCAGTTTTCTATACAGACGGTGTCGTGGAGGCAATGGACTCTGCTGAGAACGAGTATGGTCAGAAGCGATTCTTTAACCTGATTGCAAACAACCGCGAGCGTAGCCCGCAGGAAATCATAGAAACAACTCTTGCTGATATACAAACGTTTACCAAGGGTTTCCCGCAACACGATGATATTACGATGGTAGCGGTGCAGGTTAAGGCTCGCAGGCCATCAGAAAGCCCACGGCCGGCGGCCATGGCGTTTACAGAAGTTTGAAGAAGACAAGGTATAGAATATGAAGGCATTCAGTTTTGCGAGCCGTGAAGCGGCCAATGATCCGGCGTGTGTTATTTATGACCTGCGCGGTTATATTGATGCGCATACGGTGATTGAATTTGAAAGGGCAATTCACACGACGATCGACGCGGGACTGAAGTTTATCATTTTGGATATCACCGGACTAAGCTATATATCGAGCGCAGGTATTGGTGCCATGATGGGACTGGCGCGAAAGCTTTCGCAGGGCGGGGGCGACATGGTCTTAATGAATCCTTCGCCGAAGGTTTTTGCGATCCTTGACGGCCTCGGGTTTACACGCATTTTCAAGATTGCGGATGACGAAGCCTCCGCCGTTGAAATGATCCAAGCCGAAACGCGCCCATAAAAAGGTTATCAATCGCCATGACCGAGAAAGATATGTTTCCGCTGAAGCCGCATATGGAAATGCGTTGCCGTGTGGATTCTACACTGCTTGGTTTGCTTCGCGACTTTGTGGCGAGCGTGGCACGGCATCTGGCGTTTAGCGACCAGCAGGTGGCTGAAATAGAAATAAGCGTGGATGAGGCTTGCGCAAATGCCATGGAACATGCTTATGACCAGACCCCTGATGAAAACACCATGGCTGAGATGGGCCATGAGGTTCAAGTTGAACTCTATTTATGGCCAGATCGACTCACAATCCGTGTTTCGGATTCAGGGACCGGCAGGCCAGATCTTAACCACCCCATGTCTATGGACGCTTATCTTGATATTAATCGGATTAAGTTTCGGGGCCTTGGCATGGTTCTTATGCATAAGTTTATGGATGAAGTCGCTGTCCACGCTACGCCCGGACAAGGTACGATTGTGGAGATGACGAAGCTTAAAAAATAGCGGAAACCGTGACAGCATTAAATTCGATAGAGGCGCCGCTACTTATGGAAGCGATTTTCAATAGGAACGATTGTATTGAGCGCACCTGACGAGCTGATCCGGGTTTCTGATGAGTTGCACCTGCTTGAGCAGGTTCACATGGCCCTGGGGTCCTCGCATTCGCTTGACGATTTTTATGCGGCGATGGCTGGAATGCTGGTTGATCCGAAAACCTTAGGATTCAGCAGGGCCTTTATCATCCGCTTTGACGACAAATTAAAACAGTTTCAGGGGCGAATGGCCGCAGGAGATGAGGCCGGGCTTAAAACGGAATTTATGCATTACCGTGCAGACGCGTCCGCTCTGCCGGCGGACCACGTTCTTTCTCGCGCTGCCGATTCGCCTCAGACAATCATCTGCAAGCCGGGCGACACAAACCTGGATGGCCTTGAGCCAGTCGTTCAGCTTCCGCTTGTGGCGGCGCGGCTTAAAACTCGCCGGGGGTTGCACGGGGTTGTCATTGCAGACCGCAAGTTTGCAGGTCAGCCGCTGGACCACCTGTGCACAGTGCGATTTCAGTGGTTAGTCAGCCATGCCTGCGTAATGCTAGACAATGTGGAACTAGTGGAAGAGCTTACGGATGCGGCGCAGCGGATGAGAGAAGTTGATCGCCTTAAGACAAATTTTCTTAGTATCGTAAGCCATGAACTGCGCACTCCCCTGACCAGTATCATCGGGTTTGTTCACTTGTTGAGGGAAGGGAAGGCGGGAGGAGTTACAGACGAGCAACGGGATATGCTGGGAAGGGTTGCAAATCACAGTGCACATTTACAAAATATGGTGAATGACATTTTGGAAATCGCCGAGGTGGAAGCCGGGGGCATCGTCAATGTGACATTGCAGTCAGTGGATCCGGTGGCAGCCCTGAACCATGTGATACCGAAGGCGGAGGCGCGCAAAAGCTCTCGCCATGTGGTGATAGAGCCGGTAGTGACAGGTGAGGTGGCATTGGTACTTACGGACCCTATCGCCCTGGAACGCATTTACTATCACCTTATCGACAACGCGATCAAGTTTATTCCGGATTCAGGGCGAGTGACCATCGAGTTTAAAGAGACGAATCACCGGCTTGAAATTACGGTTGCGGATACGGGAATTGGCATTTCGCCAGAAAATTTAAAGCAGATCTTTGATCACTTCTACCAGGTGGATTACCGACTTGAGCGTGCATATAACGGAATGGGTATTGGCCTCACAGTGGTAAAGCTTTTACTGGACGCGACAGGCGGCATATTGCGCATTACTTCGGCTCCAGGCGACGGTTCGCGGTTTACGGTTAGTTATCCGCTAGCTGATTAGGTAATAGGGCTGGACCCAATAGTTCAACATCCAGAACGTAACGAAAAGCGTTAAACTGCCAGCGCTACGACGTTCGGAGACAAAAAAAACGGCGGGCCTGTAAATGGCCCGCCGTAAAATGCTGATGCTACTTTAAGTCACAATCAGTAGATCGTCCAGTCCGAAACCAAAGATGGCGGAACAGTCTGTGAATTCCTGTGACCGGGAGTACCGACCCGAGGTGAGGAATTCCAGTTTGCGCCATTGTTCGGATCAAGAGAAGGATCTTTTAACTCGATTGACGACCCATCAACATCAGTTGGCCACGTTAAGGATGTGTCATCTGCAAGATAGTTGATGCTCAAGAACGGATTCGGCAGAAGAGTCGCTGACTGCAATCCAGCGAAATATTGCGTTTCGTTGGTATGAGCAAGGTACACAGTGGTGATATTTGCATTTCCCAAGGTGCTGCCGTATAGGAAGCCATTGTTTACCACCAAGTCAGGATTCTGAGACCATGGGCGTGTGGTGATATAATTTGGAATATCTGAGTAATACTCGTCCAGGAACAGGCGATTCTGTCCCAGCACCAAGTAACCACGGGCTGGAATGATGGTCCCTTCTGGTATAACCTGGGAGCTGCCTGAATTGTAATCCAAGCTCGTACCATAGTAATAGAACGATAGGTTTACCGGTTCAAAAGTGCGGTTATACAGTTCGATAAATTCCGGATAGTTGTTACCGTCACTTCCGTATGGATTATACATGATCTCATTGATCACAATTGCGTTTGCAACGGCCGGGGTGTTATCAACGAAAAACGGAACGGTTGTTACCGGAGCTATGTAAGGGTACGTCCCCTTATCTCCGGCAGTATCTGTGGCGACTACGTAATACTTAACCAGCGTGTTATCTGGAAAAGGACCGATCTGGCCAGTAAACGTGACCCCATCCGTGCTAGTCATTGGTGTCGCTACAAACGTAGTTCCCGTTTTTGCCATAATTTGTGCTGTCGCGATCGGCAATGTGCTCGACGTTACGGCTGTAATTGTTATCTGCTGAGTTGAACTCGGATACACAATATCGCGGGTTGTCGTCAGAATTTGAACATCGCCTTTACGCGCGATATTATCAGTAGAATTAGCTGCCAGTGGAGTTCCATCGTAGACTTTTGAAACCGCCCAGTTTGCCCCAACTGCATCTGCACCTGGAGTAGGCGTCGTAAGTTCCATAGAGAATCCGTTGTTGTTTGATCCCGTTGGCCATGGAGCTACATTAGCATAAGTTCTGCTCCAGACCGCTGCGGAATCGGGGGCCAGTGTCCCATCAAAATTAAAATCGTTCGGAGCCCAGAGAAGGATTGTGCTGCCGGCGTGAGCCATTATCGCGGATCTTGGTTTCATGCCAAAGTCAACGACTTTACCGGGATTCATACCTGGATAATATTTCATCAGTTTCTGTTTGTTGCCAGTAAATACCAAATATCCCTTAGCGGGGATAATCGTATCAGGAGTTGACGGAATCGTAATATAGCTCTGTCTCTCGCCAGCAGCTACATAACTGGTGGAGACGACGTAACCTCCAAGGTTGATCGGGGTAGAGCCGGAATTATACACTTCAAAATATTGAGAGTGAGTATCATTATCAAAACCGGCAGGATTAGCCATGATTTCGGTTAATACCAAGTCGTTTAATACCGGGGGTGCAGACTGAACTCTGAAAACGTGATATCCAAGAAATTCTGATTCCAATGCAGGGAAGCCCATATGCAGTTCCTGATAGTCTGCTTCAGTCGCCGTAAGGCCACCGGCGTCGGTCGCTGAGACATACCATTTCACATGAGTGCCATCAGCAAGTCCGGCGGTAATGATATCCGCGCCATAATTATTATTACCTTCCGCTACCATCGGAGTGGGCAGGTACCCTGTGCCTTTATCGACCATAAGTTTGGGAACGATAACGGCATCATCATACACTTTTGCGGTAATGCGAACGGTTGAGCCTGGCGTCGGATTTTGAATGTTGCGACTGGCGGATCCGACTACAGGCAGTTGATTGGCTGAACGAAGTCCCAGGTTGGTAAGTCCGGCGGAATGATTGGCGATGTGCCCTTCATTGAGCTTCCAGGTGAGGTTCACCTGCTCCAAAGATTCATCGTGGCCGTTTAGGCCGTTGCCGCCGACTTGTGTCTCGCCCGCTTCCAGTAAAGACCGACGGGTCATCACAGCGCCGTCGCCTGCCGGAAAGTAGGCAGTTAGATTATCAGATCCACCAAAATCGAACAAGTAAGATTCCGGAGTGCCGTTTGGCCCCTGTTCCAGAACACTAGACTTATTAGCGATCTGGTTCGAGCTGGCACCCCAGGTAGCACCCTTCGGCAAGTACTGGACCCAATCTAGATCTTTAACCAGAGAGGACTGGCCGTCCCAGTAAAACAGTACAACACTTTCTCCGCCATCGGTGTGATTAATATTGGCGGACCCGATCGGGTCTGGAGCGGTACCTTGCGGATCAAGTGGATAATCGGGAGACGACCTGTTGTAATTTGTGCCCATATTTGGTATGGTCTGAGATAAGTCACTGTCTAACGCCTCAAATAACTGGGGGTTACCAGGCTGGTTTGTGAAATTACTTAAGCTGCCCTGAAAAAGAATATCGAGAAATTTTGTGCCATCGTTGACAACAACCACGGTACCTCCGGACGGGATAGAGGCCCCTGCCGGAAATTGCCGTAAGTGGTCAGAGTTGTTGGCCAGTGTATTGGCTATAGCACCGGAAACAACGGACGGCAAGTCAAAGTAAAGATTATGGTCGGTAATATAGTAGTTCGTTAAATCCACAGCCGCTAATGTGGGGTTATAGATTTCGGTAAATTCATTACCCGACGGCATAGCAATACCAACTTCAGAAATCACCAAATGATCCGCCGCCGGGGTTTGCCCGAAGGAGGAAATGGCGAGTGAAGCCATGGCGAATGTTAATCCAAATTGTTTTTTTATCATATTTCTGATTCCTTTTTATACATCGCTTTGTTATTCAGCGTCAAGCAACGCCATCTGTGGTAACTTTAATATCTAATATAATACGAAAACCATACTTTAACCTTCGACTGCTTAATTTTTTAAAAAAACTAAATGCATCGAACGCAGCTAAAGCCGCTGCCAAGGCAGCGGCTTTTAATCAGCCTTTTGATCCTTCGATCATATGGTACAGGGAGGTTCCGGATCCGGTAGGTACTCCACCGACTCGCCATATGCTGCCTTTGGAAATTGTGCCATTGGTCGCGTCATAGATGGCTGTTCCCGCACGTGCTCGGCCTATAGTCGTATCCGTAAGAAGCGAGTTAGCCATGACATAAACGAAGTCATACGCCAAGTCGGGACCGGCCGATTGAAGGAACCACCAGAATGGGTCAACGTCGTGTGCCTGTGTTTGTCCCCAAACCGCAGAGTCTTTAGAGTTACGCGCTGTATACCAGTATAGGCCCTTGTTTTCGACAGCAGGCAAAGGAGTCTTGGTCTGAAGGGTCGGGCCTTCGTAAAAACTGACAGCTACGAACGGGTCATTGTAGCCGGCTTTTCCGGTCAGGTAGGAAATAGGTGTGGTCAGCCGTTCCAGTGTAGGAGTATTTCGGCTGCCGCCCGGCCCACCGGATGCGGTGGCGAAGCACCAGTTATTACCGGCACACCAGGGGTATTTGTTATGGTCAATGTGATAGACTTCGAGTCCGGTTGCGATGGTGCGGTGATCGGCTCTTGCTCGGGAAATTTTGGCCCGCGTCTGCGCCTCAAGAAAATTGGGCACCGCGATGGCTGCCAGAATGGCGATAATTGCAACGACGATTAACAACTCGATAAGCGTGAAGCCGTATTTTAATTTGGAATGAATGACGTTCATGAAACTTCCTTTCGAAAAAATTTTTTGCCTCACCAGGAGCTTCTTTTTAAAACATGGCACAAAGCGTCCAGATTAGCACGGGAGGATGATTCGATGATCGGCCGAACGATATGGACTACGCCTCCTAACAAAATCTGATCTAAACACGATCATCATATATAAAGTAGAGAACCCGTCGATTGGATTATTCAAGCATAAAAGAACTTGCATAGATATTCAGACAGGGCATAAGCGGGCCAATACTATACTTGGGTGTGATGGGATCTTCGTCACTATCTTAAGCACAATCGACGGAGAATAGAGTGTTGGACGGCGCGCGCAGCTGATAAAACCAAGCGTAACTGACCTTCACAGAGAGACAATTCGCTCCGCGATAGTTCTGTAAATAGACGTATCAGTACAATGCCTTACGCAATGGTAACTGCGAACTGCCCCTAGTGTTGGACGTCCACGGTTATGCGGTCGCCCTGCCGGTCAGTGATGCGGAGGTCGAACTGGTCGAAATCTATTATGGCTCGTTCGAGAGCGGCATAAGCTCGGTCTGTGTCGAGATTGAAGATGGCCACGTTGCCGTGAAGACTCCGCAGATAGGCTTTGGTTCCGTAGCTTAATCGGCTTTCGAGGAACTTGCCGACGCCTTTAACTTCGTCCTCGGTCAGATCTGTAAACATCACGCTGAACTTGGTCTTGTCTAGCACTTCGCGCTCGCGGAGACCGGCAGCATTTGCGACTAATTCCCGTGTGGCGTCGCCAAAAGCCTTGATCGTCACGCCTGCGGCGGCTTCGTCTTCGCTTTTGCCGCTCGCTCTAACGGTGCGATTGACTTCGCCAAGCACGCGTCCGTCTTTGACCCGGATCATCGCAAGCTTCATTGCGGTTTCATAGGTGATCAGATCATCGAGCAGAACCTTTTCCTGTCCGACGCGCATAGTGTCGGTGGAGCCAATGATCAGCACTTCTGCCCCCGCCTGAATGGCCGCCGCGCGAGCAGCTGCCACGTTGGCGGTATCCGCAAGGTCGACTTTGTAACCGGGCATGGGAACAACGGCGTCCTGAACCTTCAAGCCGTCGTCGGACAAAGCCTTGAGGGATGCCAGGCGAGCATTACTGATGGGAGTCGGCATGTTGTTCACGGTCTCACTGATGAAGACCGCATAGTGTGGGTTTGGCTCAGGTTTATAGAGAAATTTTTTCTCGCGCAGGTCGCGGTGTACTTTTTCGGGGAAGGTCTGCACCCGGACAAGAACGCCAAAGCCGCCCCGGTCAATACGCCGCTCCAGTACGTAGTAGGAGGCGACGAACTGTTGCCAGTTTTTGGCAATGTAAGCTGTCAATAGATCCTCAGCCTGCAACGAGTAGTCGCTGAACAGGACGCGTCCGATGGTTGCATGGACCGCCCTGATGGAGGCTTGTCGAATGGCTTCTTCTTCCGTAGCGCCAACCTGTTGATATTTAAATTCCAGCAGGTCGTGGGTTTCTACGGCGAGTTCGGCCCGGGCCGGGCTTTCACACAGCATTATAGCGGCGGCCAACTGCACGCCCATTGCCGTCGCGACGCACGTACGGCTTATCTTTTTCGCAATGCTCCAGCGAGCTTTGTTCGGCATGACACTCCGCTCATACAAATCATTTTTGTGAAACTAACCGGAAAGGCCTCGGCACCTTTTCCGCATAACAAACCGGCAATATCAGTGATATTGAATCATTCCGCTACCCGCTTTGATTAGGGAGGTAAAGCAAAATCTGTTAAAAACTTTGACGCGTGGTGCGACGTGCGTTGCGTAGAGGGGGTATGTGCGTTTCGGACGGATCTGGAAGTCATTTTGACATCTGACTTCGTGCGTTTCGGTAGTTTCGGCGAACCGTCCCTACCTTTGAAGAAAAAGCAGGAAAGCAAAAACATCGCGCTTGCATACGGTTGTCTTCAGTTTCACTGTCCGCTTACCTTAAATGAACGCGCCTATAGCCACTCTCGATAATCTTGAATTTCAATTCGCGGAAAACCCGTTGGATATTGACCTGCTGCTTGGTCTTGCCGATACGTACCTTCAAAAAGGTATTTTCAATTCTCGCTCTCGCCCGACATTTGAAAAGGCACTGATGGCGGCCCCCCGGGAGGCGCGTTATCGGGAAGCGTTGCACCTATCGGTTTTTCTAAAGCATTTGCGGCGGTTTACGATCGACTTCCCAGAGACCACAGCGATTGATCCGGATGGCCTGGCTGAAACTATTGTTCTGCTGCAAAAGTGTATTAATCAATTTCCCATTTCTGCCGATCTGTTTTTCGCTCTGGCAGATCTTCATATGTTTAAGGGTAATATACTAGCTGCCATTGGCGCTTATGAAAGCGCGGTTAAGCTGGGTCTTAATGATCTTCGTCCAATTATTCGCAGTTATGAACTTGCGTCGCGCCTTCACACGTTTCCTCCCATGGAGAGGGCTTACTTCGCCCGCCTTTATGAGCATCTAGGCCTTGAGGATGAAGCGCTTCGGGTTTATCGCGACGTGGTCGACCAGGGATTTTATGATCCTGATACTGTAAGCGCGCTGGTCCGGCTGCTGGGGCGGGCGTGTGAGACGGAAACCAACAAGAACGCCGCGAACACGCTGCGGATGGAAATTGTCGAGCTACACTTGCTGTCTGGCAATCGTAAGGCTGCGCTTCACGCATTCGAGTACATTCAGTTCCCTATCAATCAGAACTTTAACCTGGTGAAGCGGATTGCCGCTATTCTTATTGAGATGGAAGACTACCGGCGCGCCTTTGATTGTCTGTCGCAAATTCCCGTTGATGAAGATAACAAGGTTCTGCTGAACCAGATTGCAGGAGACCTGGAGCGCCTGGGGGAATTGGATACCGCGGGTTATCTGCTCAAGTTTATCAACGACAACGATGTGGTGATTCGCGAAGCTAACGCCATGCGTGAAAAGGAAATGGAAATCCACACAGAACTGGCTGTGGCGGAATTAAACTACAACACGCGCCGGTTCGACACGGCCCTGGTAAGCTACGCCAAGGTGCTCCAGCTAGGCTATCGGGATGACCTTGTCCTTCTTGGGAAAATTGTGGAGATCCTTCCGCTGCTGACGGAAGACCACTTGGAAGAGTTCCACGTGATCGGGCAGCATTTTCTGGACAAACAAGACTGGTATCGCGCAATGCAGTTCTATCAGATGGCACTGGAGAGGCGACCAGATAGCCGGGAAACCCGGGAAAAGCTTCGGCTTATTTATGATAACGTGCTGGAGCGAAATCCGAATTTGCCTGAACTGCGCCTGCGCAGCGGCGACCTTTACCTTGAAGATGATCGTTTCGATAATTCTGTGGCCGAATATAAGCATGCGGCGCAATTTCCTGAAACAAATCTGGACGCGACCCGCCGCCTGGCAATCGCCTATATGAAACAACATAATTTCACGTTGGCCGTGGAAGCGTTTCAAACCATGCCGGCCATTGATCTGGACTTGGAAAATCTATATGATCTGCACCTGATCATGATGGAGCGTAACCGCCTGCCGGAAGCGATGAACCTCCTGAACACCATTCGGGCAGTTGACGAGTCTTATAGGGACGTGATCGATCGCCTTGACGTCATTCATGCGCAGTTGAATCGGGAAACTGGTTCCATAGTGAACGACCCACGCATGAGAGATTTGATCGGAGACGTTGCAGTTGGACGATACCGCTATATAGACAAGATCGGCAGCGGCGGCATGGGGGTTGTCCACAAGGTTTTTGACCAGAAACTAAACCGCGCCGTGGCCATGAAGATTCTTCGAGAGGGCCTGGCAAATTCCAGTAAGGCCGTGGAACGTTTTTTTCGGGAGGCGCGGATTGCCGCGACTTTGAACCACCGCAACATCGTGAACATCTTCGATTACAACATTAACCAGCAGACCCACTGCAGCTTTATCTCTATGGAGTATGTCGAGGGGCTGAACGTACGGGAAATGTTTGAGGAATATTTCGATCACCCGGAACGGCTTTTTGTAGACCGTATGAAGGAAGCGCTGTTTTATATGTCGCAAATTTGCGACGCTTTGCAGATGACGCACAGTAAAGGGATTATCCACCGTGACATCAAGCCGGACAACCTCCTGATCAGCACCGATCACGTGGCGAAGATTACCGACTTTGGCATCGTTCATATAGAAGAGGCGACTTTCACCCCGACAGGTGCTGTTATCGGCACGCCGCGTTATATGTCGCCGGAGCAGGTGCAGGGTACACGACTTGACGGCAGGGCCGATCTCTACAGTGCTGGAATCATCCTTTATGAATGGCTGGTGGGAATGCCACCTTTCATCACGGGCGATATCGCTTATCAGCAGGTGAATATGCCGCCTAGCCCGCCGAGGGATCAGAATCCAGACGTGCCAGAGGATGTCAACGATCTCGTGCTGAAATGTCTGGAGAAGAACCCAGCGGACAGGTTTCAGAAGGCTATGGATCTGAAGCTGGCACTGGATACGGCTCTAAGTCGCATAGCCCCGGAGGGACTCCCCCACCTTATGCAGGCCCCGGATAGGGATGTGGATACTATATTTTAATGTCGGCGTCTGCGGACCAGCAGGGGGAAGCTGGCTGGAAATTGCGGATAGCGAGTTTTACCGCGACAATGGCGAACGAAATGCTTTCCCTTTTTTATTATCCCGCGGTATTACATATCTCTTAAATACCAGTTTTCCAGTTTCTTGCGGGCCCACGGGGTTTTTCGCAGGAAAGTCAGGCTTGATTTAATGCTTGGGTCGAAGTTAAAGCAGCGTATGCGGATACGCTGGCCTAGCGCGTCCCAGCCGTGGCGGTCGACCATCTCTGTGAGAATGCGTTCGAGAGTTATTCCGTGCAGTGGATCGTTTGATGTCATGCGGTTAGTCCAGATGTATTATTGCGCAATTTCTCAGTTGTCGCTTTTACTGTAAAAGCGCAGTCACGGCTGTGACCGTCGTACCAGTATTGTCTCCACCAGGCACTACTGGCACGGGCTGTTTTTTTCCTGCACCGTACAGGACAATACCGCCGCGTTCGCTGGTTAGCTGTCCTTCAAGGATAATAGGGCGTCCATTAACAAACACGAAGTCAAAACCTTCTGCGTAGGCGTGAGGCTGCCGGAAGGTAGCCGGATCGCGCACATTCTTCAGGTCAAAAATTACAAGATCTGCCGCCATTCCCGGACGCAGGAGGCCGCGGTCCGAAATGCGCATTGTACGCGCGGGAAGGCTTGTCATTTTGCGGATGGCGTCTTCCAGGCGAAGGACGTTTAAGTCGCGCGTGTACAGGCCGAGAACGCGCGCGTTGTTTCCGTAACCTCGCGGATGAGGTACTCCCCTCCCCAACGTGCGGACGCTGCTATCAGACGCTATCATTGTGTCTGGATATCGCATGATGTTTTGGACGTCATTTTCATCCATGCTGTGGAACACCATGCTGGCGCCCCCGCTGGTCATCATATCGAGAAGAGTGTTTACCTGGGCTTCCCAGGATTCATCATTTTTCCATAGGCGAGCGATTTCAAGCAGGCTTTTACCGTTTACGGAAGGGTCGGCGGAAAAGCTGGCAACTTTTGCGTAATCAAGATTTGGGCGTCCGCTGGTTTTATAGTTTTCCATAACTTCCGCGAGCAGGAGAGAACGGGTAGTGGGGTCCGTAAGACGCGCGTGTATTTCTTCCCTGGTGCCGGCGACGGCGTGGTCGGGCATCATGCTGCTCATGCCGGTGGACGACGCTGTGTAGGCGTATTGGTCTACGGTTACGTCCTGGCCCGCCTCGCGTGCCGCCTTAACCATTCCAAGGGTTAATGTGCTCTCGCCATGGCGTTTAGGTGAAGATATTTTGAAGTGGGAAAGGTGAACGGGAATTTTTGCCTGGGCTCCGATGGTTAGTGCTTCATCTATGGCTTCGGTTACATGCACGCCTTCGCTGCGCATGTGGCTTACGTAGATCCCACCGCCAAGGGCAGCCTCTTCGGCAAGCGCAACAATCTCTGGAGTCTTGGAGTAAATACCCGGCGTATATATGAGGCCCGTTGAAAGGCCTATTGCCCCGTCGTCCATGGCTTTTGATACGAGCCGACGCATTTCCAGAAGTTCAGTAGTGGACGGGTCCCTGTTGGCGTTTCCCATTACCCTGCGTCGCACAGAGTTGTGACCAACTAATGAGGCAACGTTTGGCCCCAGCTGAATTTGAGTTAGGCTGGAAAGCGAATCTCCCAGTTCAACGACGCTGCCGCCGCAGTTGCCGGTCACAACAGTCGTAACCCCCATACGGATAAAGTTTTCTGCTTCCGGCTGATTGTCAAAATCCCCTTCGCAGTGGGTATGCACATCAATAAAGCCGGGAGTGACGTAGCGATCTTTCGCGTCGATTACCAGCGGAGCCGTGGCGCCGGCATCAAGACGACCCACGGCGGCGATACGCCCACCGGATACAGCCACGTCACCGCGATACCATGGTGCCCCTGTACCGTCAATGATGCGTGCGTTCTGAATGATGGAATCGTAAGCGGTGGAACCGGCTGCGCTTATTGTAGTTGAGGCGAAAACGTACGTTAGTACACAGACAACAGTATAAGGATACGCTGCAGCACGAAAGGATTTGATAGGGTTCATAAGAAAAAACTGTGCGACGCCTATATCACCTTGCAACAATAATGGTTCCCAATTTACGAACTCCTGAGTTTACAGAAGCGACATCAACCGCAAGGAAAGCTAACAGTATCTCCATGCAGCAGGTTAAAATATATACTGACGGCGCCTGCCAGGGCAATCCTGGCCCGGGCGGCTATGCAGCTGTGCTATTATGTAAAGAACACCGGCGCGAGCTTTCTGGAGGTTTTCGTAAAACAACTAATAACCGTATGGAAATGATGGCCGCCATAGCAGCCCTTTCAGCTTTAAAGACACCTTGTGAAGTTGCGGTTTTTTCTGACTCGAAATACCTGGTGGACGCAATGACAAAGAAATGGTATGTTCGGTGGAAGTCGAATGGATGGCAGACGTCGGAAAAGAAACCGGTGAAAAATTGTGACCTTTGGCGACAACTGATTGATCTTTGCTCACAACATCGCACTATATTCCTGTGGGTACGAGGTCATGCAGGAAATCAGGAGAACGAACGATGCGATGATTTGGCGGTTCGCGCATGCAAAGGCAAGGACCTGCCAGCGGATGAAGGCTTTGAAGCAGAAGGTACAAAATCGCAAGAGTTGTTTGTGTAAGTTGTCGCCTGGGAATACTCCCACTAGAGAATTCCCCTCAAAATATGAGGTTGATTATGTCCATGTCTGTTATCGCAACTAATGCTACCTTATGTTATGTAATTTAAGAAAGATCACGGAATTTTACCATGTCGGAACTAAAACCTGCTCCAGACAACATCGACCGCATCGTTCAAGAAGTTCTGGAGATGGGGGGAGTAAGCTTAGAAGCGTGGGACGAACTGCGTTCTACACCACAACGCGCCGAGCCGATGTGGCCTGGCGATGATGCAATATTCTCCAACGCCGCGGAACTTGCCCCTTATATCGACCATACTTTGTTGAAACCAGATGCGGGTGATGACGAAATCGAGCGGCTGTGCGGGGAGGCGATCCATTATGGATTCGCCTCTGTCTGTGTAAACTCCTCCCATGTGAAGACCTGTGTGGAGCTTCTTCAGGATTCTGACGTGGCGGTGTGCGGCGTGGTGGGTTTTCCGCTGGGCGCAATGGCTACGGAAATTAAGTATGCCGAAGCATCTTTTATCATCGAAAACGGTGGAACCGAAATTGACATGGTGATAAACCTTGGGAAATTAAAAGGTGGAGACGCCGACTATATTGCGGGAGAAATTGACGCCGTGTTGGATGCGGCTGACGATAACGCGGTAAAAGTTATCATTGAAACTGGATTTCTAAGTCGGGAAGAAATCGTGTTTTCATCTGTGCTGGCCGTTGTGGCAGGAGCGCCATTTATAAAGACTTCAACGGGGTTTGGTCCCGGCGGGGCAACAGTAGGCGATGTTGCGCTGATACGACGAATTGTAGGCCCTAATGTGGGAGTAAAGGCGTCCGGCGGCATCCGGGACATGGAATCGGCGATTAAAATGATTCGCGCAGGAGCGAATCGCATTGGCACCAGTCACGGCGTAGCTATTGCTACAGGAGACTTAAAGTTGGCAGAACGCCTCGCTCCTGAATAAACCGCCGCTTCCGACCTAAACAAACCTGGTTTTCGTGGAACACCCGCGATAGCGAAGCAGAGGACTTAACGATTCTCTCACCCCAGGCCCTTCGGGCGCTCACGGGGTTAAAGGCGGTCAGTATTTGTGTGCGCACATGCTGACAAGGTTTCAGCCGGAGAAGAATCGTTTTTGATTCTCCTCCGGCTTTTTTATTTGCGTATTCCCAACTGAGACTGCGATTTATTACGTAACAAAAGTGGAGGAAATGGCTTATTAAAGATAACATCCGTGTTAACCGCGACATTCGGGCAAAGGAAGTTCGCCTGATCGGCGCAGACGGCGAACAAATTGGGCTGGTCCCAATCGCCGACGCCCTGCGTCGCGCCGAGGAAGCTGAACTGGATTTGGTTGAGGTTGCTTCCGACGCCGTTCCGCCCGTTTGCAAAATCGTAGACTACAAAAAGATCATCTACGAACAAAAGCGGCGCGCGCGCGAATCGCGGAAAAAACAAAAGACCGTCGAGGTCAAAGAAGTCAAAATGCGGCCATCCATCGACAAGCATGATTATGAAACCAAGATGAATCATGCCCGGGGATTTCTGGAAGATGGCAATAAGGTGAAGTTTACCTTTATGTACAAGGGCCGTGAAAGATCTCATCAGGATCGCGCTCAGCGTCTTCTTAAACAAATTACTGATGACCTGGACGACATTGCCGTTCAGGAATCCGTCAGCAGAGTCGGTCCGAATCTCGGTGGTGTTATCGTTAATAAGAAGCGTTAAGCTTCAGGCTTTCCCCGCAACATCCAAGTTTCTTTAAGTTTTTATGACAAAAGGCGAAACATTGATTCGCCGCCAGGAAGGATGAAACGGCAATGCCGAAAATTAAAACAAACCGCGGCGCGGCTAAGCGTTTTTCGCTTACCGCCAACGGCAAGGTTAAATACAAGCAGGCCTTTAAAAGCCATATTTTAACCAAAAAGTCAACCAAGCGCAAACGTGCGTTGCGCGGGACCGGGTATGTATCAGAGACCCAGGCCGCCCAGATTAAGAGACTGATCCCTTATAAATAGGGGGCTATAACACCGCATGATCTCATGGGATCATGCTTACCGGGTCTCTTTCGAACAGCGAGAGTACCCTTATCACCTAAAAGATATGTGACAGGAGTGACACAGTATGCCACGCGCTACTAATAA
>JBBSQY010000018.1:0-59832 GCA_038243585.1 Candidatus Sumerlaeales bacterium
GAACTTACTGGAGATGCAGGCACCGAACGCATTCCTTGTCGCACCGTGTTGTGGGCGGCGGGCAATAAGGCGTCACCGCTCGGAAAACTTCTGGCAGAACAGCTCGCCTCAGAAACTGATCGCGCTGGTAGGGTTATGGTCGATAAGAATCTAAACGTGCCCGGCCATCCAGAAATTTTTGTAGTGGGGGATTTGGCTCATTACGCCGGCGACGATGGTAAACCCTTGCCAGGCGTAGCCCCGGTGGCGATGCAACAAGGAAAATATGTGGCGAATAACATTAGCGATCAGCTCAAAGGGCGAGCCGTAAAACCATATAAATACTTTAACAAGGGATCTCTTGCGGTTGTCGGCCGCAACCGAGCCATTGCCGAGCGAGGAAAGATTAAGCTGTCCGGATGGTTCGCCTGGTTGATGTGGGCCTTCATCCACATCGCGTATCTAATCGAGTTCCAAAGCCGGATCGTAGTTATGTTCCGCTGGGCTGTGAACTATCTTACGCGTCAGCGTGGAGCCCGGTTAATTACAGGTGAGGGCCTGACGCATCCGCAAATAGCAGAACCAAGCGGCGTCCATCCACCCCCTGATCCCGATCCTCCCTCCACCGAGCCCAACCCGTCCCTGCCGGAGGACCCCGCAAGACATACATTGTAAGCTGTTTGCGGGAAGGCTAAGTTGGGAAATGAACTGCTGAAACCAAATTCTAAACTGATAAACTCAATTTGCCAGCGCGATCTAGGCGCCCGAAGCTTCTCAAGTTTTCAATTTGAGATCATCAGCCAGTGACGGTGCGTGGTGTCCATCGCGTCCTGTAGTTGCATCCGCCATAAGCATGGAGTTAAGCACCGCCTCCTGCGTACAGTCAGCAGCCGCCGAAAATAACGCATCGATACGATTTTCATTAAGCATCTGACCCGGAATAAGATCCCGATTTTCCTCATGGTGGATTCGTAAGCCGGTAGAAAAGCTGACAATAACATCCCCGCTCCCGTGTCCCCAGACAGAGCCAAGCCGCGCCAGGCCCGCGCCGCAGCGCATACTCACTCGACGCAGTTGACGATGATCCAACGGGATATTCGTAGCCATTACAATAATAATAGACCCTTCGTCTTTCTCCCCTGGATTCGGACGCGATGCTGTCGATCCCACAGGAAGAATTAAATCTGTGGAGCTGCCAAAATTAGATAGTACGAGAATGCCCAGGGCATAATTTTTCCCATCAAGCGGAATCAGCCGGGAAGAGGTGCCAATGCCGCCTTTAAATCCAAAGCACCGCATACCCGTCCCCGCGCCCACGGCTCCCTGCGTCACGGTCATATCGCACGCGTTGTTCAGCGCTGCCAACGCGTCATCTTCCGTAACGGCCATCGCCTGAAGATCATTCAACCACCCGTCATTGCACTCGCACACCACCGCGTTCACAGTCGACGTTTTTCGCCCTATCCCGGGGTTTTGCGCGATCGCCTGGCGGATCAGCGTGTTCGCGCAGGTCCCCACGCCAAACGTATTGGTCAGCAGAATAGGAGTTTCAATAGATCCAAGTTCCTCGACCTGCATCAGCCCAACGCTTTTTCCAAATCCGTTAATTACATGAACCGCCGCCGGCACTTTTTCCAGAAAGAGATTGCCGCCATGAGGAATCACAGCCGTCACCCCGGTCAAAAGCGCTCCGCGCCGTATAGTCTGGTGTCCAACCAAGACGCCAGGCACATCCGTAATAGAATTACGAGCTCCAGAAACTTGGTCGGACGGTATCAATTTAAAGTCGCGAGCCGTAGGCATAATGCGCGTTCTCCAAGAGGAAAGAAGGGGAGTGGTGGGCCATCAGGGACTCGAACCCTAAACCAACAGATTAAGAGTCTGCTGCTCTACCAATTGAGCTAATGGCCCGCTCCAAACACGCTCGCTGAGCGCGTCCGTTATTACATGATGTTTATTGGTTTATTTCCGTGCGCGCCGATTTACTGCGGCGTGCTGACCGGAGCTGTCTTGCTGCATAACTCCGCAAATTCTGAACCCCGCCCCGTCAGCTCCACTACACGCTGAATTACGTTGCCAACCGCCAGATTCGGCGTGCTGGCACCTGCGGTAAAACCTATTTTTAATGGCAAAGGGGCCAACCAGTCACTGGCGATTGACACCTCGTGGCTGTCGCAGGGCTGATGGTGGAGTTCCGTGGCAGAGACGATATGGCTCACGTCTTCAATGTGGTACGCCTTGGTATGCTGCGTCGCAATTTCAATAAGGTGCGTAGTGTTCGAGCTATTGAACCCACCCACCACCAGGATAAGGTCCAGATTCCTTTTAACCATTTCCTGGACGGCATCCTGACGCTCCTGGGTTGCGGAGCAGATCGTGTCGAAGCTGCGGAAATGCTGTTCAATCTCCTCAGCGCCGTACCGTGCAATCATAGAGCGCTTCAACATGTCACCAATCTCCAGCGACTCGCTGCTTAGCATGGTTGTCTGGTTTGCCACGCCGACTTTCGACAGATGCACTGCGGGATCAAAGTTTTCTGAAACAGCCTTAACAAAGGTTGTGGATATCAGGTCGGCAGAGACCCGTCCCTCAATAAAATCGCAAACCAGTTGCCCCTCAGCCTTGTCGCGCACTATGATGTAATGCCCATCTTCAAACTGCGTTACACGGCTGCTCGTACCGATTGTTTCCTCATGGCTATACTTCCCGTGGATGACAGCCGTAAAACCTTCGCGAGCGTATTTCTCAACCCGTTTCCAGACATGAATCACAGAACCGCACGTGGTATCCACCAAAGTGCAGCCTCGCTGCCGCAGCAGTTCCACCTCACTAACGCTTGCGCCAAAGGCCGGTAAAAGGACCACATCGTCCGGCCGCACGTGATCATAGCCCAACCCGCTACTGTACTGGCCCGTCAGAAACTCAATACCCATATCCATCAACTTGTAATTCACCCGCGGGTTATGGATGATTTCAGTGGTCAGAAATATGCGCCGATCCGGAAACATCTTACGGGTTTGGTAGGCATAGTCGATAGCCTTGTCCACTCCATAACAAAAGCCAAATTCCCGCGCAAGATAAAGGTCCAGAGAATCCACATGAATCTCATACTCATGCAGGCGAAAGCAATCGACAATATCACTCATATAGTCTGTAGCAATATCGCCGGACACATCCCCTTTAAGGCCAAAGCCGTGGCGATATATACCAGTAGCCGCATCGGCCTTGCCAATGGGGCTTCTGCTTGATTGCGTTTTCTGTTCGATAGCCATAGTGTTAAGTTATACTCAAAAGCCTTAAAATTCGACTTCAAAATGGAAATTTGCGCGGCCAGGATTTTTAAAAATTAATGACCGCGCAAATAAGTCTAATCGTTTAATAAAACCACGATTGCTAAAGGTTTACTTCTCCCGTGACGCGATTGTAAGTCGGTTTCATCCCGCCATACAAAGTGCCTACGCCACCGACCCTTACCACGTCGCCTGCAGATAATGTTCCGTTGGTAGCGTCGTAGTCACATCCACCTTGTTTTGCATCCGCTGACGATCCAGTATTGCTGCCGCCAAAGCAATTTCTTCGGTCGGGACCACAGCTAACAATGTGATAGCCGCCACCTGAACAAATGGATGCGCCACGAAAATCAGTAGGCCTGTTATTGGCAGGACTTAAGGTACGGGAATCCACATAATCGTAGCAGTCATATACTGCTAGTAGTGTCCTTCCGTCTGGAGCTAATGCTTTACCTGAATTCGCCGGTATAAACGGGTCCCTATAGATTGTTGTCAGATAAGCAATTGGAGTTGTTATCCAAATAAACCGCGCACTTATACCCGCTTCACCTGGCAAAAACACACTTGCGCCATTAATACCATCACCAGGTGCGGAGCCACCCATAATTGGAGAAGTCGGAGCAAAAATAGACGGGTATTTATTGTTGTCAATTCGATAGGTTTCAATTCCTGTCGCGTATGTTCTTAAATCGGCTTGAACTCTACTAACTTTTGCTCGGGTTTGTGCCTCCAGAAAATTTGGGACGGCAATTGCCGCAAGTATGGCGATAATGGCTACTACGATGAGCAGCTCGATAAGAGTAAATCCGTATTTTCTCATGTGGGGCACTCCTTTCCTTTAGAATAGGTCAAACTGATCACAGACCTTAAAGAAATTGCAAGAGTTACTTACGGAACACCGTCTTACGCACAAACGTCGACCCACGACCTGCATCCAACCTGCTCAGTTGTCTCCAAAAATTCCAAAGGTGCAGGCAATGGCTGTATCTCTAATTCAATAATATAAAGCGCCCTCTCCGGCTTGTACTCCAGCCGCATCTGCACAAAATCATTGTTCCATATATGGCGCTCCTCAAACGGGAGCGCCTCATCTATCGTTTGTATCAAATGATGTCGCACAACCACGGCACGGCTTCTGACACTAACGACTTGGCCCCTTTGCTCCGCCAGCGTCCCCTCCAATAGCGGAAGAAACCGCGGTTTTAGAAACTGTGGCTTTTGGTGTTCCCGCGCCGGGTAAAGCAGGAAGTCAGAGTGCGAAAGTTTAAAGTTTCCCTCCGGCTCCTGGATGCCACCTTTTCTTAAAATAACATCCTGAAGCCCTGCTTCCATGGCACGCACAGCCACAGCCCATTCTTTAAGCGCAATCTGGTTCATAAAAAGAAATGACCCTCCATAAGGAGAGTCATTCTCAACGGTCTAAATCTTAGTTAATTCTGATGTTATTTTAGCGCGTCTGCCCGGTCCGTCTGTTCCCAGGTAAATCCGTCACCCCGGCGTCCAAAATGGCCATAAGCAGCCGTGTCTTTGTAGACAGGACGCTTCAGCTTCAGCGTTGATATAATCCCTTTAGGGGACAGATCGAAATTCTTTTCTACAAGGTCCGTCAAATCCTGATCACTGACTTTACCTGTTCCAAACGAATCCACGTAGATGGAAACCGGCTTCGCCACACCAATGGCGTAAGCCACCTGCACCTCACAGCGCTCTGCCAGGCCAGCTGCTACGATGTTTTTAGCGACCCACCGCGCCGCATAAGCCGCGCTACGGTCTACTTTGCTCGGATCTTTGCCACTAAATGCGCCGCCACCGTGACGACCCATGCCACCGTATGTATCCACGATAATCTTCCGACCCGTAAGGCCGGTATCACCATGAGGCCCGCCAACCACGAAGCGTCCCGTAGGATTTACGTGAAGGATGATGTCGGAAGTCGAGTAACCAAGGTGATCTCCCACCTGCGGAATCACGTGCTTAAGCAAGTCAGCCTTAATCTGTTCGGTTTCAACGTCCTCGCTGTGCTGCGTAGAAATGACGATTGTATGAACACGCTTTGGCTTGTTGTCCTCGTACTCCACCGTTACCTGGCTTTTCGAGTCCGGGCGCAGGTAGGGCAGCGTGCCTGAGTGGCGAAGGTCCGCCAGCGTCTTTAAAAGCTGGTGCGACATCGTTATAGGGAGTGGCATAAGCTCCGGGGTTTCGTTACAGGCATAACCAAACATCATGCCCTGATCGCCCGCTCCGTCGGTGTCCACGCCCATCGCTATATCAGCTGATTGGCGGTCAAGAGAGATCATCACGCCGCAGGATTTCCCGTTGATCCCCATGTCGTCGCTCGTGTAACCAATATCCAGCAAAGTCTTGCGGGCCAGGGAATTGTAGTCAATATTGGCGCTTGTCGTGATTTCCCCAGCGACGACTACAAGTCCAGTAGTGGCCATGCACTCACAAGCCACGCGGCTGTTCGGATCCTGCTCCAGCAAGGCATCAAGAATCGCGTCGCTGAGTTGGTCGCACACCTTGTCAGGATGCCCTTCCGATACGCTTTCAGAAGTAAAAAGGACACGCTTTGCCATGGTTTGTAAGTTGCTCCCTGGATATTATTGTATGAAACCGAGGCACCTCGCGGGGATGCGCCCGTGCGGAATGCAATGAAAGAGGGAAAGTATTCGTGGCAGGAATTAGGAAATAGTACTGCGGCTAAACAATGGGGCACTTGCAAACTGCTGGGTTAGTCGGTGCAGGTTCTTACGGGAAATTAGCATTATTTTTTTTATTAATATTCCCCGGTTTGAGGGCTGAGGTGAGTTAGAAATCAATGGTTTATAGCTACAAAAGGCCTGCTGCCTTAAGAGCGCGGGCATAGATGTCGAGAATGACAGGTTCTTTATTTTTATTGTATGCCATAATGGATCAAAGTTATAACTTTTTTTTTGAGGCTAGTTTCTTCCAGTAGTCAGTGTCAGAGCGGATATCGTAGGCCGGTTTAGTTGGCAACTTACCCTAAAGCCAGGCCGTCGTCATGCTTCGGCGGCTCTCCAGGATGAAACTTCGCAGTTCAGAAATCGTTCTTAGCCTCCGTTCTGCTTCTTTTCCCCTTGCCGGACCACGCATATAATCCATTATAGGTCTCCCCTCAGCAGTTTTTCAAGACCCTCTATGTCTGATCTATCCTTATTAGACATTCGCCCCTTTTTCAGGTCGATTAGCGTCTGAGGATCAGCCAATGTAATTACTTGATCAGCCAGTTCGAATGAATACGATTTTTGAAATGCGTCCTTGAATGGCCCATCAGCGAGTAAAAAATCCAAAACAAGAGTGTCTGCATCTTCAATTTTGACAAGGCGGCGAGTCCGAATATTTTTAAAGTCCAATGCCCCGCCGAGATCGTTATACCCTATTTTTTGAGTACATCTTCACATCTGGGCCAGTCGTCTGGGTTGATCATCAGATCAATATCCTCAGTGGCTCGAGCCTCCACATGAAGGGAGTAAGCCAAGCCGCCGACAAGCAAATACGGAATTTTTGCAGAATCAAGCTCTGTAATAATTCTTATTAGTTCCTGAAATAAATTCATCGACTTAGTCCGTCGCGCTGCCGCGCACCGGTGGTTTACCGAAAAACAAATCCTTCAGCGTGAGTAGACCGAGTTTCACATACTGAAAAAATTCCCTTGGAGACCTCGCTTTTGATAGCGTCTTCCAAATATATCTTGGTTGAAGATAAATCCTGCGAAGGCTCTTTCGCCGGTAGTCCGCCAATTCGGCCTGCGTAAGAAAAAGCCCGCCCATAGCCGGATGAGCATACGCCTCAAGCGGCACTTCTCCCGGTTGGATCAGCCCCTCCGCCGTCGCGATACGGTGCAGTTCCGTCCCAGGGAACGGATAGCTGTAAAAGATTTCAACAAAATCTGGTTTCATCTCCTGGGCCAGCTTGACGTTGTCGTCCAGCGTCTGCGGCGTATCCCAGGGAAGACCCATAAGCAGATAGATGCTGCTGCGAATTCCGGCCTCGCGGCAAAGTTTCACTGCCTCCCGCGCCTGGTCTACGGTCGCTTTCTTCTTAATCTTTTCCAGAATCTCAGCATTGCCGCTTTCCACTCCAAACGCAATAATCCAGCAGCCCGCTTTCTTCATCCAGTCCAGCATCTCGCGGTTGAGGCAATCCACCCGGCTATTACTGGCCCACTCGATATCCAGACCGCGCTCTACGATCTTCTGACAAAGTTCAATAACCCACGTTTTGTTCTGTGTAAACAGATCGCTGCGAAACAGGAAGTTCCTAATTCCGTACTTGTTGACGCATTCTTCAATCTCGGCAAGAACGTTATCGGTTGATCTGTAACGATTTTTCTTTCCGGATACCAGCGGCGCCAGGCAGTAAATGCAGGAGTGCGGACAGCCGCGATTCGTAACAATAGTCGTCTGCGACTCCATTGTATCCGGCCGGAAATAAAGCTTATTATTGGTCAGATGGCGCGCAGGAAACGGAATGGAATCCAAATCGTCAATAAATGGCCGTTCCGGGTTCCGTATAATTTCTCCGACGGGGGAGCGCCAGGTCAGTCCCAGAATTCCCTCCAAAGCCGCGCCCGTTCCCAACTCGGCGGAAGTCAGCTCATACTCGCCGCGAATCACACAATCTAATTCCGGATACTTTTCAAGGCTTTCCCGGTCAAGCACATGAAAATGGGCACCTTTCGCTACTGTCAGCACCTCCGGCTTCAAAGTTTTCGCGATCGCTGCGGCCTCAACGTCTTTATAAAGCGACGGAGTCGTGATTGACAACATCAGCACCTGGGGATCGAACGCCGTAAATTCTTTCCTGAATTCGTCCCAGCCTCGCGTCTCGCCTGGATAATCCACAAGCAAGCATTCACACCCTGCTGCTTCAACGGACGCGGCGGAATACATAAGGTCAGTGGGCGGGCGCAGCGCAATGGTTTTCATGTCCTCAATGGGCGTCTGACAGCGATCTTCCCGTATGTAGAGGCCGGTCGGTGGCACAATCAGCATAACACGCCGCCTGCTCGATGCGCCGTTAATATTTAATGTCTGAGTCAATCCTCAACCGTCCCCCGCCCTGTATACAAATGATAAACGACTACTTGTTAATAGTATGACTGCCGCACAACGCCATAAACTCATTGCGGGTTTGTACGTTGCTTCTGAAATCACCCATCATGCAACTGGTCACTGTAGTGCAGGCCTGCTTTTCCACTCCTCGCATCATCATACACAAATGAAAACCCTCCAGCACCACAGCCACGCCCCTAGGCTGCAAAATGTCATTGAGGCAATATGCGATCTGGTTAGTTAACCGCTCCTGCAACTGCAGGCGCTTCGAAAACATATCCACTATACGCGGAATCTTGCTAAGACCAATCACCTTACCATCAGGTATATAACCTACATTGGCGATGCCATAAAAAGGAAGCATGTGATGCTCGCATAAACTATAAAAATGAATGTTTTTGATCGAAACTATTTCGTCGTAGTTTTCCGCAAAAATCGCATTGTTTACGATCTTCTCCACCGACATCGTATAGCCGGACGTCAGTGCTTCCAAAGCCTTGGCTGCCCGTAGAGGTGTCCGTAACAACCCTTCGCGATCCGGATCTTCCCCCATAATTTCCAAGGTGCGACGTAGCATCGCTTCCATTTCAGTTAATCCGGGGGAAATGTCAGCCGCTCCATCCGCATTGCTTAAAACTAGTGAATCTGCTGTAGTCGTGGCGAAATTTTGATCCTCGTCACGAGGTGGCTTAATTTTAATTGGCTCGTTCATTAGACCTTTACTACTCCAATACCGAAAGCAGGTTGTTCATTGTAATTCGGGGACCATAATACGTAATTACATTATTCCCACGTTCACCAACAGAAATGCTGTGCAGCTGACCCTCCACAATATGAGGCTCCAAAACTTCCCAAAATTTAAAAGCCATATTCTCAGCAGTTGGCACCAGCCCCTTCATGAAATCAACATCCTCATTTAAATGGCGGTGGTCCACCTTATCGTGGATATGTTCGTCCACCAGCCGGGTCAACTCATAAAAGTTAATAACCATGCCCGTTTGCGGATCAATGTGTCCGGCTACAGCAACCTCTAAATCGTAATTGTGACCATGGCCATTAGGATTAGAACACTTGCCGTAAACTCGCAGGTTTTCAGCGTCTGTTAGCTCCGGGCGATACAGGCGATGCGCCGCGCTAAAGGTCGTTTTCACTCGAACCAGAAACAAGGGAAGATCCTCCGTAAAAATACCGGGTATTCGCGCGCCTGAGCTACGGCTACAGAACTCCCCGTAAAAATAACTACACACCTTGCCTTGATTGATTTAATACCCCTGCAAAAGAAGAGACCCGTCCTGTAAAAGGGACGGGTCTGAAAGGTACTATTGAAACATTAGCTTGAACCGTTAGACTAGTTCCCGTAGAACGAGAAGTTAAAAGCAGGTGCTGGGCGATAGTATGAAGGGTAGCCGTAAGCTGGGCCATAATAAACAGGGGCCGGACGATAATACACAGGCGGCGGTGGCGGTGCATAATAGACAGGAGGCGGAGGGGGAGCATAATATCCTGGACCGCCCGTGCTGATGCTGAAACCATAACCAGATCCGGCCTCTGCAGCAGTTGGAATTAGCAGCGCGAAACCCCCTAAAATTACAGCAACTAAACCTTTTCCGTACGTCATTCCACTACACTCCTTTTTAATAAGCTAAAATCATAGTCATAATAAACTAATTTCAAACCTGAAAATTTCATAATTCTACAAGCTCAAACAAAATCCGCTACCCGATGACAATATTGTGGTGTCCCCAGCCGGCTGATAATAGGCAAAGGGCAAAATATCAACCGTGGCGTTTCCCTGCGGCCCTAGATGAAGGGGATGCAAACTAACACCTAGAAGAATTTCTCCAGGTGGAACAACATAATTATCACCCTTAAACTGGGTTGAAGCAGTTATTGAAGCAACAAAAGCTAACATGGATGCCATCAAGCATACAAATCCAATCTTTCTTCTGCCCATTATAAACTCCTGGAAACTTTTGAACTTGCGCGTTCCATATACTGGCCCATTCGATGGCAACGATCATACCATCAACCCGTTAAATATGGTCTGAGCCTCAATCAGTTATTGAAGGCTGCTCGTATAATCCCTAAAAAATCAGTGTTCTGATTATTATTAGGATTTAACTTAGAACGTTGGCCGCCGACACGTTTTTTGGACAGAAACGCCGCGGCCGGTTGGAAGGATTATGAACAGCATTTCCGCCGCTGAATGAAAACTGATCATTAATGACCAGGCGAGCAATATTACCGATTTTCAGTTAAAGTATTACTTTAAATACAAAATGCGTTACCCATTGATTACAATGGATTTTTCCCTTTACATACCCCGTTTAAAAGGAGAGCAATAACCTGAATTACGATAGTCGGAAGGCGGACAACGGATCATGAATTACTATTTTTCCGAAGAAGAATTAGCGGTTAACGGTTCATTGGATGCTTGGGACCTGTTAGTGAAAATGGGATTCGCCGAATCCGCCCTTTATCGTGAGGGAAACACGATACGGCTGTTCTGCCCACTGCACAAAGACCAGATTCGCCGCTCAATGATAATCTATACAGACCGTAACACGTTTAAGTGCCAGTACACCAACTGCGAAGGCCATAAGGGTGGCAACCTGCTGGAGTTCTACAGCATGTATATGGGCGTAGAACAGCAGGAGGTCTTGAACCATATTAGCAACGTAAGCACGAACGAAACGGACCTCGTTGAACGCGCAGACAAAATGATCCAAGTCGGCAATCTTGTTGAAGCGCTTCCGCTGCTTCAAAAGAGCGTGCAGGTTGACCCGGAAAACGAGATCACGCGCTGTCGTCTGGCTGCCCTATTGCTTGAGCTTG
Organism: Candidatus Sumerlaeales bacterium; assembly: GCA_038243585.1. GTDB lineage: Bacteria > Sumerlaeota > Sumerlaeia > Sumerlaeales > Sumerlaeaceae > JAKFFN01. Next base: position 11,180 of record JBBSQY010000018.1, read on the forward strand.
GGGATAAAGACAGCGGCTATCGCGAATACATGACCGCCGCAGAGCAATTTGGCGTTCGTGGCGAACTCGATAAAACTTTGAACATCTATAACATTCTTGTAATCATTTCTCCCGACGACGTCAAGGTTCGCAAGCAGCTCAGCTATCTCTTCAGCCGCCTTAAGCGTGAAGACGAAGCCGTTTCTCAGCTGAAGTGGGTGGTTGACAAGCATATGCGCAAAGGCGAACTTAAAGACGCTGAAACCGTTTGTAAAAAGATGATCGAACTCTGCCCAGAGTATCCGGAGAGCCACCGTACCCTTGGCGAAGTATATTTGAAACAAGGAAATTACTTCGACGCCGTGGAAGAACTACGCACAGCGACAACGCACTTTATCCGTCAGGATAATTTGAACAAGGCGCGGGAGACTGTCGACGAAGGATTGCGCTACACCCCCGGCAATCCGGCCATGAAAGAACTCCGGGCTAAAATTGAAAAAGCGATAGAACTTCAGGCATCCTCCGGGGTAAAGAATGACGAACAGGAAGTAGAGTTTGAGAATTGGCTTAAGGATCTTAAGAGTTCCGTAGGCTTAAGCGAGCAGGAATATGTAACCCCTGCTTCTTCAGCTCCCACCGCAGATTCGAAACCAGGTAGTTCCCCAGCCATTCCGAAGCCCCGTAATCTGGGCAACAACGCGCCAGGATCGCTGCCGCGTCTCGGTGGAGGACTTGGTAGTCGCCCCGCCGGAAGCCTTGGTCGTTCTGCCAGTGCCTTAGGTCGCCCTGCCGGTACCTTTGGTCAAGCTCGCACCACGTCGTCGCTGAGTCGTGGAGGCGCTAAGCAAAGCGCAGCTGTTGCCACTCCGTCGACGTTTTACAGTTCATACCCCACCGGGCAGCTTCCACAACTTCCTGCAGACGATCCACGCATTGGGTTGTGTCGGAAAGGGATTGAGCAATATGATACCCAGCAGCTTGAGACACTACAGAATCATCTGTTTGGAGTCTTTACAGATGCCCAAAAGGGGAGTACTGAAGGTTTTGTTTCTGATTTGGAGTCGGGTGTAATTCGTGAATTCTATTCCGCATTTTGCCTGGCGTTAGACGCTTATAAAAGCGAGAGCGGAAACTTTAAAAACCCAATCAATTCGAAGGGATAATACACGCGGCTTACAGGTGGGGAAGAGGGGTGCCCTTATTACTTTTGAAAAGGACGACCTTTTCGAGGCGCTTCGTCTGATTTCTGCCTATACCTCATTCGGACTGGCACGCCCGTAAAGCCAAAGCGGCGTCTGAGCTGATTTAAAAGATATCTTTCATACGAGAAATGAACCAGATCAGGATCATTTACAAAAAACGTCAGCGTTGGCGGACGCCTGCCCGTCTGAGTTACATATTTAATTTTAAGTTGCCGTCCGCTACGTACAGGAGGCGATAAGTGGTTCGTAGTCTGAATCAGCCAGTTATTGAGTTCGCTGGTAGGGATTTCCCGGGTGTATTCTTCAAACACCTGATGGATAATGGTAAAAACCTTCTCAACCCGCTGACCGGTAAGTGCAGAGATAAACATAACCGGGGCGTCTTTCAGAAAGCCCCAGGCATCTCGCAGATCTTTAGTGAAATTCTCTACAGACTTGTGGTCCTTTTCCTCAAAGGCATCCCATTTGTTTACGACAATAATGACCGCGCAGCCTGCATCAACCGCGTATCCGGCCACATGAGCGTCCTGATCCGTAATTCCGTCGATCGCATCCACAAGTAAGAGCGCAACGTCGCACTGCTCCATGCTCATCCGACTCGCAAGAGCGCTGAGTTTTTCCGGACCTCTTTCAATTTTGCCACGGCGCCGAATACCGGCCGTATCAATAATTGTGTACCGTTCACCCATGCGATCAAAAGTTGTATCTACCGCATCCCGAGTTGTTCCCGGAATTGCAGTGGCAATACTGCGTTCAAATCCAAGAATTTTGTTAACAAGTGTACTTTTACCGACGTTCGGCCGCCCTACCACCGCAAGCCGTATACCCTCGTCCTCCGCCTCTTCATCAGACATATCAGGCAGAAGTTCAATGACCCTATCCAACAAATCGCCGGTGCCATTCCCGTGCAACGCGCTTACTCCAACAAGGTACTTCGCACCATACCCCGAAAACTCAATGACTGCCTCATCCCGACGGGGTTTTGAATCGCATTTGTTCACCGCCAGGATCAGCGGCTTTCCGCCCCGCCGCAACCTTGTCATGACTTCGTCGTCTACCGCATTATGTGGCTCAGACAGATTGGTAAGAAAAATTATGACATCCGCCTGTTCAATGGCGAGCAACGTCTGTTCCCGCATCTGGCGATAGATTTCATTTTCCGTCTCAACTTCATACCCGCCGGTATCAATAAGGAAAAATTCCTGACCTTCCCATTCAGCTGCTTCGTAGTTGAGATCGCGGGTCATTCCCGGCTTTTCATGAACTACAGCCTTACGGGACCCCGTGAGCCTGTTAAACAAGGTAGATTTGCCCACATTCGGCCGACCAACAATGGCCACCATGGGAAGTTTTTTTCTTACAATTTGACGGGACATAACTTGGTTGTTTAGCTTGTCGCATATATACTATTCTGGCAAAACTCAGCTAGCGCGCATTAAAGTGCTATATTAGAACCAAGAGTTCTCTTTTTGAGCTAATACCCGAAAATATAATTACTCTAGCTAACCAGTCTACCGTTTTACGGCGTCGGGTTTTCCCGTCTTATGAACTAGCTTATCAAGGATTCCATTAATGAAAGCTGGGGCGTTTTCATTGGAAAACACTTTCGCCAGTTCGATATACTCATTTATGGTAACTCTAGGAGGAATATCAGAAAAATACAATATCTCGGCGCACCCCAGCTGCAATAGCGCGCGTTCTACGGGAGAAATTCGATCCAGACGCCAGTTTTCAAGAACGGCAGCCACATGCCGCTCGACTTCCAGATTATTTCGTTGGACGGCATAAACCAGGGTAGTAGAAAAATCAGGCAGCTCCGCCCAGTCAGCCCGTACCTCCCTGATAAGGGCAACTACTTCGTCCAATGAATACCCCGTACACATTTGAGCGTATAAAATGGTCATTGCGATTCGCCGAGCCTCACGGCGACGCATAAGCCCAGACCCGTTACTGCTAATCCCAGACTGGCTCACTGCGCACCTACCGGCAACGGGACATAGCGCGGTTTAAAACTAGGGTCATTCTCAGCAAAATAAGAGTTGATCGCGTTATACACGAGGATAGCTGTCATCTGTTGGAACTGAGGATCAAGGAGGTTTTTCAATTCTTCGGTATTTGATATAAATCCAATTTCCAGCAAAACAGCTGGCATTTCAAAATTCTTTAAAACTACAAAATTCGCGTTTTTAACGCCCCTGTTAAACTTGGAAAAGTAAGGCCAGGTTAGCAACGATTGCTCAAGGCGCCGGCAAAAAATATAGCTTTCATACTGCCAGTCCTCTAATTTACGTTGCTCTAAATCTGTTAAAAGGCTCGTGAGAAGACTCTTTCCCCCTGCACTGCCGGAGATGCCAACCTCACTGTTTTCCTTTTCTTCAATTTCTCTGACCGCAGCATCTACGGTGCCCTTTTGGTTTAGGAAAAAAACTTCCATACCCCTTGCGCCAGCGTTATCGGGGGCATCGTTCAAATGAAGAGATACAAATAAATTTCCTGCCTCCCCTCGGTTTTCCTCTGCAATTTTCACCCGTTCCCGCAGACCAACGTTTGAATCGTCCACCCGAGTTAACAATCCAACCAGGTCAGGATGATTATCGATCAGCTTCTTAAGTTCATACCCAAATTTGATCGTGAGCTCTTTTTCATTTAAAAAGCGCCCGCCTACTTTAATATCAGACTTGGCCCCGCCGTTTGCTCCGCCATGGCCAGGGTCAATAATTATGTATTTCTTTCCACTGCTGTGCTGACGACTCAGGCGGGAGCCCGGTTCTGGAATTTTTGGAACTACAAATCCAACCTGTGTCGAGACGGAACTGGTGGTCGCACCAGATTGTCCTGTTGCGACGTTTGTGGCCTGATTTTCTGGAACGTCACTTCCTGCGACACTAACGCCGCTCACAGGAGCGACGCCGCCCTTCGGAAGAGTGTAAATAACGATTGAAGGCGGGTTGGTTGATGTTTGAATATCGAACCGGGAATCCGCCTGCTTTGCATAAAAAACCAAGCGAAGTACATCGGAGTCCGGGTAAGACAATGCATCCACATATTTCAATAAAGTATCATCATCAATTTCAAGCAAACGGCGTTTATAGCCCTGTTGTAGGCCATAAAAATCCACATAGAAAAAGTTCGACTCCACCAAATTGTCTACAACATTATATTTGGGGATTTGGTCGAATTCTAAGATAAACTTGTTGAAGGAAGGATTAGGCGGATCCCAGGAAATCCTGGTAACCTTAGCTGCGCTTGCTGTGCAGCACGTTAAGCTAATCAAGAGAACCCAACACAGATGTGAAGCTATATTAAATGGCTTTAGTAGTAAACGCATCAACAGAAAATTTTCTTACAAAAACTGGCTCAACAGCAGTAAAAGACGCGGAACAGAGACATCGGTCGTTAAGGAGGGGACTTGTCGTTATCCCGAGCCGTGCCGAAGCTCCAATCAAACTTAAGCCTGCAATTCCTTAAGATGCGCTTCAACCGGAGCGATCTCTTCTTCATCTTCTGCCAGTTCTAAAAAGCGTTTCCACATTTTAAGAGCGTCCGCTTTTCGGTCCAGCCGTTCATAACAAACAGCCATATTATGCGCAGCGTCCGCCAGCGAGTCATCCATTTTATACGACTTTTCCAACAACTCAAGGCCGCCTTCGATATTGTTTTTTGCCAATTCAAGGCCGGCCATATTATACGTGTCGATTGCGTCTCCACGATAAAATCCAAGTTTCTTATTTTCCAATACCATCTGCGCCGGAGGCAGCGAATGAAATAACGTGAATCCGTAACGCTGATACGTCTCTTCAGGGTCAGCTTCGAGATTAGCAGAATAGCGCGAGATTTCTGACTCAAAAAAATCGGTTGGATCATGTGATTCCAACGCTACATCAGCGCTATTTGTCTGCATCTCTTCTTTTTGCTTGCTGGCTGCCATGGTAATTCGCCTCAACTCAGATATTCTTCAACCGCTTGCTGCGCGTAACTAACAGACCCAGCGGTTTGTACTAGTACGCCATTTTTAGCTAATTTATTTTTGAAGCGCAATTCTTACTCTTTACTACTTCATCGAGCGGTAAAGATTAGCCATTTCCAATGCCACCAGCGCTGCCTCGTAACCTTTGTTCATGGATTTTGCACCACTTCGCTCCGTAGCCTGCTGCGCATTTTCAACCGTCAGTACGGCATTGCCGGTCGCGACCTGATGATGCAGCGCTACCTCACATACCCCCCGTACGGCCTCAGTCGAAACATGAGCATAATGATCCGTATCTCCCCGAATGACGCAGCCGATCGCTACAACTCCGTCAAAATGTCTCGCTCCTACGCCCTTGGATACGATTCGCTGTACAAGAGCCGGAATTTCTAAAGCACCTGGACACCAAAACAGTTCTATGTCATCATCCACGACACCATTCTCACGAAGCGCATCAATAGCCCCGTCTTTCAAGCGACCCGTAATAAAGTCGTTATAACGGCTTATAACGATGGCAAATCGCATGGCCTTGCCATCTAGCGTTCCTTGAAATTCTCTCATCCTAATCCAAATCCTTATGCCTTGTTATCGTGAAAAAGCATGCAGCCGGCACAAATCATCTTGTTCAGACGCTGCATGGGAAGTAATAATTAAAACGTTAGTCGGTAATACAACTCAGAAATGAAAACCCACGTAAAAATATGCGGGATAACCAGTCTGGATGACGCTTTGTTTGCTGCGGAAGCCGGCGTGGATTTTCTTGGCTACATATTTTATGCACCAAGCAAACGCTTCGTTGCCCCTCGTACTGCCGGAGACATTATCCGAAATGTCAGAAAGCAGTTTCCCGACATCCGTCATGTGGGGGTATTTGTGGATGAAGAGCCCCACAACGTCGCTTGGATAAGAAACCTAGCCGGCCTCGATTTTGTACAACTCCATGGAAATGAAACACCAGATTACTGCGCCGGTCTCGACGCAATTGGGGTAGAGGCTATTAAGGCTATTGGTATAGGACCGACCGGTGTTCGTTTGGACGTCTTAAAATATAACACCGCTTTCTATCTGTTTGATACCCACGACGAAAATCTAAAAGGCGGAACAGGCCGGAAGTTTGATTTAAACGCCCTCCCATCATCGTTGGAGACTGGCCGTATGTTCTTAGCCGGCGGTTTAAATCCCGATAACGTTGGCGAACTACTCAGCCATATTCATCCATTTGCCGTAGACGTATCCACCGGAGTGGAAGATAGTCCGGGAATGAAATCCCGCACCAAAGTAAAAATGTTTATTGATACCGTCCGCACCGCCACCGCCAACCATTCCCACCAGGAGCAATTTTAGTGTCCCTATCTACCCCTATTATCCCAGACAGCAACGGCAAGTATGGCATATTTGGAGGACGTTACGTCCCTGAAACCTTAATGACCGTGCTTATCGATCTGGAAAAAAAGTATCTGGAAGTAAAAAACGATCCGGAATTTCAAGCCGAGTTAGGCGAACTTCTCAAATCCTATGTGGGCCGTCCAACCCCTCTCTTTCGCGCTGATCGTCTCGCCCTCGCCCTTGGTAACCCCAACGTCAAAATTTATCTTAAAAGAGAAGATCTCTGCCATACAGGCGCGCATAAAATAAACAACTCCCTCGGCCAGGCCCTGCTGGCCAAACGGCTTGGGAAAAAGAAAATCATCGCAGAAACCGGTGCCGGACAGCACGGCGTGGCCACCGCCACCGCCTGCGCCATGCTCGGCCTTGAATGCGAAGTATTCATGGGCGCTGAAGACATGGAGCGCCAGAACCTCAACGTGTTTAGAATGAGACTCCTCGGTGCCACCGTCACAAAAGTCACCAGCGGCACTGCCACTTTAAAAGACGCTACAAATGAAGCCATGCGCCAGTGGATGTCATGCTCCGACGACACCCACTACATCGTAGGGTCAGTGGTCGGGCCTCATCCCTTCCCCATGCTGGTGCGCGATTTCCAATCCGTAATTGGTATAGAAGCCCGCCGCCAAATCCTTGAACTCGAAGAAGAACTGCCAACCACTCTTGTCGCCTGTGTAGGAGGCGGAAGCAATGCAATAGGTTTGTTCCACGCATTCTACAACGATAAGGACGTGAAAATGGTAGGCGTCGAAGCCGCCGGCCACGGCCTGGATACGGATCAGCACGCCGCAAGCATATCAAGAGGTTCAGTGGGAGTTTTCCACGGCTCAAAGATATATCTACTTCAAACCGACGACGGCCAGATAACCCCCGCCCACTCCATCTCCGCCGGTCTGGATTACCCAGGTAGCGGACCCGAGCACAGCTACTATAACGACTCCGGCCGAGCCACATACCACGGTATAACCGACGACGAAGCTCTCGAAGGCGTAAAACTTCTCTGTCTGACTGAGGGCATAATTCCCGCCCTCGAAAGTGCCCATGCGATCGCCTACCTGCAGAAAATGGTGCCACAGATGGACAAAGGCACGATAATCATGTGCCTCTCCGGACGCGGCGACAAAGACGTTTTTTCGATAGCAAAAGGACTCGGCCAGGAACTCTAGTCTGAGAAAGTCAGGCCAGTATGAGAACTTCTTTTGAGTGAGGCTCCCGACTCCGTCTCACAAAGTGCTTTTCAAGATGCTACAGAGTCATCATTAGCGAGGTAATGGGGTAAATTACCATAACGATAATCAGTCCGTCTAACAATGATATTTTCATTGGCGATTGACTGGTTCAAGCTTGGATGTTGGCTAATATTTTAGTTACTGGACGGAAGAACGCACCGGACTGCACGAACGAGAGTTTATCGAAACCCGGCGCCACTGGTTTGACGCCATTATCGCTCATGATACCAACGGCGGCGTAAACGTTTTAAACCTGGTGGAGGGCGAAGAAGCGATCGTCGAAAGCCCGACTGCCGCCTTTAAACCCGTTGTCGTACACTACGCAGAAACATTCACCGTGCCTGCCGCCATTGGTGCCTATACGATACGCCCCCACGGCCCCTCTTTAGGGATGCAATGCGCAACCCTGAAAGCCTATGTAAGAACTTGAGCAGACTCAGCCAAAGGAAAACTTTGATTATGAACTTCCGTAAATTTCTCGTAACCGTTTTAGCCACCACCATCGCCTCCATTTCCGCCGGCGCCGCCATACAGCAGGGCGGGGAAAGCGTCTCTCCGCGATCAGTCATCTCATTAAATGGCCAATGGAACATCGGCCAGGGTGAGATGGCCGCGCCGCCTGATGCGTTTCCGGGTTCCATTCCGGTTCCGGGTCTTGTCGATATGGCGGAGCCGCCTTTTGCGGATGTCGGGGTAGTAAGCCCCACGCGGGACGCTTTCTGGTATAAAAGGACCTTTCAGGTTGATGGTCCGCTGCCGTCCGTGGCGAGTCTAAAAATTTACAAGGCCGCCTTTGGCAGCCAGGTCATCCTTAACGGCAAGAAATTTGAAGAGCGCTGGCCCTCGTTTACCCCGCTTTACACGGATGTCCACGACGCTCTGGTCGTCGGCGAAAACGTTTTGCTGATCCGCGTTGGTGCCCACCCTAGTCTGTTACCAGAGGGGGTTCCCCAGGGCTACGATGTCGAAAAGACGCGCTACATCCCGGGCATTTATGATTCCGTAGATTTAATTTTAACCGGTTCTCCGACAATTACAAACGTACAAACCGTGCCGGAGATTGACAAGAAGCAGGTTCGCGTACAGACGTTGCTGAAAAACGATTCCGGCGCATCGACCAGCACCCGCGTTAAATTTACCGTCCACGAACATAAATCTGGTCGTATCGTTGGCACGGGGGAAACCACTGTGAATCTGCCGGCATCCGGCGAAGAAACGACGGCAACCGTCACAATCTCCATAACCGACTGCCGGCTCTGGTCGCCCGAAGATCCATTTCTCTATGACGTGCAGGTAAATTGTGAAAGCGACCAGGTCACCGAACGTTTCGGAATGCGCAATTTCCGCCTGGACCAAGCCACCGGACGCGCTTACCTGAACGGAGAGACCTATTTTATGAGGGGCAGCAACATTACCCTGTACCGATTTTTTGAAGATTTCGAACGCGGCGCGTTGCCGTGGGACGAAACGTGGGTGAGAAATCTGCACAAGCTGGTTCGCGACATGCACTGGAACACCCTCCGTTACTGCATCGGGTTCCCGCCCGAGTTCTGGTACGACATCGCCGACGAAGAAGGCATTCTTATACAGGACGAGTTTCCGATCTGGACCCGCAAAGACAGCCCGGAAATCCTTCAGACGGAGGAGCTCGTCAGTGAGTATACGGACTGGATGCGAGACCGATGGAATCATCCGTCCGTCGTGCTGTGGGACGCGCAAAACGAAACTCGAACCACTATCACGGGACACGCCATTTCCGCTGTCCGCCATCTCGATCTTTCCAACCGCCCCTGGGATAACGGCTATGGGAAATATCGTCTTCCCGGCGACAGTTTCGAGTCTCATCCTTACCTGTTTAATAAAAAGTTTAACAATAAAGCGTTTCTCCTTAAAGATCTGTCGGTCATTTCCGGCACACCCACCGGAAATCATTCAGATAACACCGCAGACAATCCTATTATCATCAATGAGTACGGCTGGGTTTGGCTCAACCGAGACGGCACGCCTTCCACCTTGGCCCGTGCCGTGTATAATCGCATAACTGGCGGAAAGCCCCTCAAGGTTCAGGAGCGTCGTCATCTGCACGCGCGGCTGCTGGCGGCTCTTACGGAATTCTGGCGTGGCAATCGCGCCTGCGCCGGAATTTTGCATTTTTGCATTCTCGGGTACTCACGACCGGATGGTCAGACCAGCGATCATTTCGCGGACGTAAAATCTTTGCGTCTCGATCCGGACTTTCAAAAACATGTCCGCGACGCGTTCGCGCCTGTGGGCATTATGATCGATTTCTGGGACGACCGAACAACGCCCGGCCAGACGCGAGAAATTCCCGTCATCGTGACCAACGACCTGCCCACGAGCTGGAGCGGCCAGGTTCGCTTGAGCCTGCTGCAGGATGACAAGCCGGTCAGCAAACAGGCAAATTCTCTGGAGGCAGCGGCGCTCGGTCAGGGCCGAACGAGTTTTTCCTTGGAAATTCCGACTGCTGAAGGCGCTTATCAAATCCGGGCCGAGATGCTTTCGGAAGGAATGGATTCCGTGAGCAGTTGGCGCGATATAACCGTGGGCCCGGCGCTGATAGAACTGGTGACGACTGCCGGAATCGCGGTGGGAAAACCGGCTACGGCATCTTCCCCGACTGCCGGAACGAAGTTAGAATTCAAGGCCGCTCACGCCTTCGATGGTGACCTGAATACCCGGTGGGCGGCGGAAAAATCCGTTCCCGAGTGGGTTCAGGTCGATCTCCTGAAGCCCACTGAGATTAGCGCCATCGAACTCGTCTGGGAGCAGGCGTATGCCAAGGCTTACCACATTGAAGTTTCAAACGACGCTAAAACCTGGACGCGGGTCTACAAGACGGAGGACGGCTATGGCGCCGAACCCATTATTCGTTTTGTTCCGGTGACGGCCCGCTACGTTCGCCTGACCGCGACAAAACGAGGCAGCCAGTGGGGCGTGTCGTTATTTGAGATGAAGGTATTCTAGTTTAGCATCATGGCAAGCTGCCTCACAACTCTTATTTTTTGTTCGGAGAAGTAATGTCCAATTTATTGCGTTTAATATCGATGGCACCTTTGCTCGCAGCATTATTGACAATGCCTGGCAACAAAGGATGCGCCGCCACGACTTCCACCGCAGAGCGGCCCAATATCGTGTATATTATGTCCGACGATCACGCGGCGCACGCGATTAGTGCCTATGGAAGCCGGATCAACAAGACTCCCAACATCGATAGAATTGGCGTTGAGGGCATGATCCTGGAGAATTGCTTCGCGACAAACGCCCTGTGCGCCCCAAGCCGCGCGACAATTTTAACTGGCAAGTACAGCCATCTAAACGGCGTCACAACCCACAAAAGCCCGCCATTCGACGGCTCACAAATGACTTACCCCAAGTTTCTGCAAAAGGCCGGATACCAGACGGCTATTGTAGGAAAGTGGCATCTGAAAAGCGATCCGACAGGTTTCAATTATTGGAACATTCTGCCGGGGCAGGGCAAATACCATAACCCGGACATGATCGAGAACGGAAAGCGCAAAAAACATAAAGGTTACGCCACCGACATCATTACGGATTTCAGTATCGACTACCTGAAGCGGCGCGATAAACAAAAACCGTTTATGCTGGCTGTGCATCATAAGGCGGCCCATCGCCCTTGGCAGCCGGACAAAAAACATGCGGGTATGTATATAGACGTGGATATCCCGCATCCGGAAACATTCAACGATGACTACACAAGTCGGTCGACAGGAGCCCGGCGCGCGGAATTGCGTATGACCGATCTTGTCCGATCGGATGTGAAATCGACGGTTCCCGCGGGACTGAGCGAGGCTGAGGAAAAAAACTGGTATTACCAGCGCTACATAAAAGACTATCTACGGTGCATCGCGTCTGTGGACGACAATGTCGGGCGCATTTTGGATTACCTTGAATCCGAGAAACTGCTGGAAAATACCCTCGTGATTTATACGTCGGATCAGGGCATGTTCCTGGGGGATCATGGATGGTTCGACAAGCGGTTTATGTATGAGGAATCCATACGGATGCCGTTTCTGGCGCGTTATCCGAAGGAAATTAAATCCGGCGCGCGCAGCGGCGCGATGGTAACAAACGTGGACTTCGCACCGACACTGCTTGATTTTGCGGGAGTGGATAAACCGCCGGAAATGCAGGGGGTCAGCTTTCGGAAGGTATTGGATGGCGCAACGCCCGAGGACTGGCAGACCGCCATGTATTACCATTTTTACGAATTCCCGACGCCCATCGGCCATCTGGCGCCGCGTCAATACGGCATCCGCAACGGCCGCTACAAGCTGATCCATTATTACTACCCGACCGACGAGTGGGAGTTTTTTGATCTGGAAAAAGACCCCAATGAAATGCGCAGCGTGTACGACGTTCCTGAGTATGCCGACGAACTGGCGAAAATGAAAAAGCAGTTGAAGGAATTGCAGCTAAAATACAAAGACACTATTGGAACTACGGTCGTTGTTCCGGAGGATAAATCGAAATGATGTTTCCAGCCATCCTTTACCACTCAAGCAAAACGGTTCTATCTGGTCTGGCTCTGGCCGTGGTATTGTCAGGTGTTCCATTGCCTGCCCATTCAGCAGAGACCACCGCCACGCGACCCAATATCCTTTGGCTTAGTTTCGAAGATCACGGCGTTGAGCTTCCTTTTTATGGGGATCCTCACGCTCATATGCCGAACCTGAAAAAGCTGGCTGATAGCGGCACTGTCTTCACACGAGCTATTTCTTCCGCGCCGGTTTGCGCGCCAAGTCGCTCCACCATCATCACGGGCGTTCACGCCGCCACCCTTGGCACCCACCACATGCGCAGCGACGTCGCTTTGATGCCAGGGATAAAAACGTTTCCAACCTATCTGCGCGATGCTGGGTATTACTGCACCAACAACGTAAAAACCGACTACAATTTTGCCGTACCAGAAGGTACTTGGGATGAAAACAGCAGAAAAGCTCACTGGCGTGATCGGTCAAACCCCGACCAGCCATTCTTTTCCGTTTTCAACTTCACTGTCACCCATGAAGGGAAATTTAAGCTCACCGACAAAAAGTTTGAGGAGATGGTAAAGGATGTAAGTCCCAGCCACCGGGTTGACCCGTCAACGGTCAAGCCGCCTCCCTATTTTCCTGATACTCCCGTAACCCGCAATGATTGGGCTCGTCAGTACGATCTCGCTTCGCAACTCGACGTGGAAGCTGGCAGGATTCTCAAGCAGCTCAAAGATGACGGCCTTGCCACCAATACGATTATATTTCTCTTCAGCGACCATGGCATCGGACTTCCGCGAAGCAAACGCTGGCTGTACGACGCGGGCCTCCACGTTCCGCTGGTGGTGAGCTGGCCGGGGGTTACGGCACCGGGTTCCCGCAACGAAGAACTTGTGAGCCTGATCGATCTGCCACCAACTGTGCTGTCAATTACGGGTCTAAAAATCCCTAATTATATGCAGGGGCGGATATTTCTTGGCCCTGAAAAACAGCCTGAACCGGAGTATATTTTCGCAACTCGCGACCGTATTGACGAAGCAGTAGACATGAGCAGGGCGGTCCGCGACCGTCAGTTTAAGTATATCAAAAACTTCTTCCCTGAAATCATCTATGCTCAACCAACAGTTTACCCGGACGGGAATCCGACGATGCGCGAGATGAGACGAATGCACGAGGACGGTACTCTGACCGGCCCGGCAGCGCTGCTGTTTCAGGCAAAAAAGCCCGCCGAGGAGCTCTACGACACTGTAGCGGACCCTTACGAAATTAACGACCTCGCCAATGACCCACAACAAAAATCCAAACTGGAAGCCATGCGCACGGCCTTGGTCGAATGGCAAAGCCGCATCAAAGATAAAGGTCTGCAGCCTGAACCTGAAAAACAAAAGCGAAAAGCCGATGCAAAAAGGAACAGGCGTTAGAGGAGATAAAACCGTCCTCGATTAGACGCAAACAAAAATAGACCGCCCCATTTTAAGCGCGCGCTTTATACCTGTTACGGATATCAATAAGGAAGATAACAACTGATCAGCAATGAATGCAAAATGACATGACAACGAGCTGTTGCACGTGGTGCCTGGGGACGGAATCGAACCGCCGACACGAGGATTTTCAGTCCTCTGCTCTACCGACTGAGCTACCCAGGCCCCTGTGAGATGCGCCCCCAAATACGCGAAAACCGGGGTGCTTATTCAAGATAACCGTGATAATCTTTTGTGCTATTCGCCGGCCGAACATGAGACAATAACTACTGAAATATTGTCATGCCCGCCCGCTTCGTTTGCCCGCGCAACCAGAGTATTCGCCGCCTGCCTTATGCTGTCGCTATGGGTGCGCATTATTTCTTCAATAACGTGATCTTCGATCATTCCAGACAGCCCGTCGCTACACAGCATAAAATAGTCGCCGTCCTCCACCTTTTCCATGCGCAGGTCGATCTCAAGCTCGGTTCGATTTCCTAAAGCGCGAGTGATAACATTGCGATAACGGTGAGTGCGGGCTTCTTCCGCCGTGATAATGTTTTTAAGCAGCTGTTCGTTAACCCAGGAGTGGTCGCTCGTTAGTAGTTCAAACTCACTGCCGCGCATTCGATAGACTCTGCTGTCGCCAACATGGGCAATTACGGCCTGATCTCCCGTGACGCGCACTCCAACCAGCGTTGTTCCCATGCCGTTTAGTTCGGTGCGATCCTGCTGCATTTTGCAAAGGGTCTGGTTTGCCAGCTGAATTCCCGTTACCAGCGCATTATCCTCGTTAGAGAGCCTTGTATCAAACCCAAACGGCCAGGTAAGGCTTTTATCGCGGGCAAATTTCTCTGCAAACTCTGCTACCGCCTGAATGGAAGTGCTGCTCGCGACCTCTCCCGCCGCATGTCCCCCCATGCCGTCCGCCACCAGATACATACCTAGCTCGTCGGATCGAAAGAAGTTATCTTCGTTGTGCGTTCGCTTAAGACCAATATCTGTAATTCCAAAAGACCGTAATTTCATACGAATAACACCGCGTGCGGCCTCCGGCGAGTTGTGTATTTTTTCAGCAGACTCATTTGCATTCCGGCTAAGATCATACGCACTTAAGCCCGAGGCAACACTTTTCTTCGTGGCTTTCTCCGGCTTTTGCTTTTGCGTGGTAGGGGATAAGCTATCGACAATGTTTCTAAAAAACTTCATAACCACTAATGATGGTCCTGCGACGACGTGTTCTTTAAAAAATACCCGGACAGCAGAGGGCGCACCGGAGTCGTGTTTTCATCCGCTCGTCGTAAGCTGTCTGTCAGAATATCGTCAGCGTGCTGTCCATGGAAAAACTCATCAATTTCCGCTGCCGTCGTCCGGTTCAAGCTGCAAAGATAATGACGATGAATCCTGACGGCCACATGATCTATGGTTTTATCTGAAGAGTCGCACAGATCTTCCAGCACCGCCAACGACCGCAAGAAAGTCGTCTCCTGCTCTGATTCCACCTCGTTGCTAGCCAATAGGTGTTGCCAGCTAAGCTCAGCTGGCTGTGTTCGAACGCATATCAAAAACCATTTCCGAACCATTCTGTCCCGCAGCCATTCTGGATTAATTTTAGCGCGGATCCGCACCCGTGCCGTGGGACACTCAACCATCAGCTTAAGCAATGTCTTCTCCACGACGCCTTCGTTGCCGTCGTGGCTACTTGCCACTTGTTCCCGCAGCCGATCCAGGCTCCTCGGATTCGTCTCACTTAACTGCCTCTGAATCAGCGAACTATCCACCTGCAACCGGTCGGCCAGGCGGCGCACATAATCATTTCTCGCAATAGGCTTCTTAACCCGCCTCAACAAGGGCAACAACATTTCAACCGTCTGCACCTTGCCCTCGGCAGACCGCGCATCAAAACGCCGTAGTGCGAGACCCAGGAAATGCTCGAAAAAATTTCTCGCCGTATCAACCAGCCCCTTGAAAGCATCAGCCCCGTTAGCAGTCAGGAACGAGTCAGGGTCATGGCCATCCGGCAGCGAGACAATAGTTACCCCCAGCCCCTGCTCCAGCAACGTTTCGGTGCCGCGAAGCATCGCTTTTTGACCCGCTTCGTCACCGTCATACACAAATGCCACATCAGTACAAAATCGCTTGATCGTCCGTGCCTGGTCATCTGTGAAAGCCGTACCGCAAGAGGCTACGCTGTTAGTGATGCCATGGACATGGGCGCGAATGACGTCCATATAGCCTTCCATCAGCAGAGCTTTCTTTTCCTTAACAATGGAGTCCTTCGCCACGTGCAGCGCATACAGCGCTTGTCCCTTATGATAAGCCAGCGTTTCGGGAGAATTAATATACTTAGGCTCGTCCGGCCCCGCATCGGCGGCATACACCCTGGCCCCAAAAGCCACCGGGGCGCCGTGGCTGTCATGAATCGGAAAAATCAGACGCTTTCGAAATCGGTCATACACCCGGTCTTTAGTAGCATGGCGGGTTATCAGGCCCGCGTTTAAAAGGCATTCTCGGCTGTGTCCTGCCTTAATCGCTTCATCCATAAGCGCCGTCCAAGCGTCCGGGGCCAGCCCAATATGAAACTGCTCCACAACCTCAGGACCCAGCCCGCGTCGATTCAGATAATCCCGTATTTCATCGCCAGCCGCAACCTGCTTCCGAAGCTGCCGATTAAAATACTCCATGGCAAATTGCGTCGCAGCCAGCGCGGCCGACTTGGCATCGCGTTCGCCAGCCTGCTCCTGCGGAGCGTTGCGAAACTCCGGCATGGGAATAGAATATTCTTTCGAAAGGTGGCGGACCGCGTCCATCCACTCCATCCGCTCAATCTTCTGAACGAATTTAATTACGTCGCCGCCCTCGTGGCAGCCGAAACAATGAAAAATTTGCTTAGACGTGCTCAGAGTAAACGACGGCGTCTTTTCATTGTGGAATGGGCACAGCCCCTTCATATTCGTGCCCATGCGGCGCAGTTCCACATAGCGGCCCACCACATCCGCAATGTCCACCTGGGACCTTAATTTATCCGCAAACTCTAAAATTGCGCTCATTAGTCACCCTTGCCGCCGGGTTAATTACCCACGCATCCCACAAAAACTTTTAACAAATACAAGTGCAATGACGCATCACAGAGCATTCCGATATTTTGCGCTTAATAAACAATCATCATGCTCAGGCCGCTTCTCCTTAAAGATTCCTGTCAGCATCATAGAACAGCCATCATCCTTATCTCTTTGCCACCCACACCAAAGCCCCAGTGCCGCCCAAAACAACACGCCACTGCATGGAAGGTGAAACGGAAACCCAAAAAACGCATCGACCGCTACAGCAGCAAACGCACCCGAAAACGCCGCATTAACCAAAGCACCTGATCGCCCCACGGCATTTCTGCGGCTGTATCGAACGCAACCCGCCCCGACCCACGCCCATATTCCCGTCCATGCAAACGCCCCAATTAGTCCGCTTTCCACCAACACCTGAAGATGATCATTGTGCAAAAATCCTGGCCGCACGCCCCGTATCACATATTGTACGATAAAATGCCACGGTTCCCCGGGCTCAATCTCCGGCATCCGCGACAGCGTCCACCAGAACTGGCTGTCGAACTGACCGGCACCGATTCCGAAAATAGGCGATGTCTTAAGCATTTCGAGCCCGACAATCCAATAGAACACACGGCTCGCGATCTCCTGCCCCGCGAAAACGCGATCAGACATATCAAAAGATGGCCTCAGACCCGGAAAAGCAACCAGTGTCAATACCAGCGCGGAGCCTGTTCCAAGCATTACAGCCATGAAATTCACGACTCGGCGACCAGTCCACCGACTCGCCCCCGAACACAATGCCAGCATAAAAAATGAAAACAGTCCAGCGACCACAGCCAAAACCGGCCCTCGAGTCCCCCCAGCCGCCATAGCCAAAATACACACAACCGCCGACCCACCCCCAACCACACGCCACGCCAGCGGAACCCGAGACGCCGCCAGCCCCGCCGCCATCACCACCACCGGCGCCATGTAGCTGCCCATATAATTAGGATGTCCAAAAGTTGATGCAATCAGTTGTTTACCCCGGATAATGTCGAGCGTTCCCGGAACAACCGCGCTATAAGCTAAGGGATCCAAACCGCTATTCTGCATAAGCGCAATTACAGCCAGCGGAATAACTCCCACCGCCAAAGTCAGTTGAAAAACAACCAGATCTCGAGTCACGCTCCGATGCAGCGCCCCTGCCACGAAAACCACGAGGAAAGCAATCTGCAAAAGCAGGTCGCGGCCCATCGACTGAAACTGCGGCGCAAACACCGCCCTCACCAGCGTAATAGTAAACCAAGCCACAACTGCGAAAAACACCAGGTGTCCGGCGGGGTCGGCGGTAATGTTACTAAAGCGCCGACGCTTCAAAAAGCATAACAACGAAGCCCATCCAACGCACAAGGCGCCCAACACCACAAACCAGGATTGACTATCAACGGGGCCCGTGAGAAAATCCGGATTTTCTGTTACGCGTCCAGACACCCAACGGGTGATCCCCAGCCACGGCACCGGAATGGCAAAAGGGCAACCCGCCACCACCGCCAGAAGAGCTATAAAGATAAGACGTCGTGCAACTACTGTCGAAAACCACATAATCAAAAACATCCAGCACGAAAACGGAACGCAAGCCATTTCCAGTTGTATCAGCTTTTCACAGTTTGGCTTTCTTTCTTTTGCTTTTCCTTCGCGTCCTTCGGGCTTCCCGTCAAATTCGTAAGCATGTCTATCAATTTCAAAAACATACTCCGCGCTCGCGCCCTCGAACTAGGCTTCCTCGATGCCCGCGTCGCCTCCGCCGCGCCGCCGCCCGCCGCCGGGGCCGCCTACCATGACTGGCTCGCCGCCGGTCACCACGGCGAAATGTCCTACATGGAACGCCTCAGCGCCAAGCGCGCAGCCGGAGTAGAACACATCCTCCCCGGCGTAAAATCCGTAATAGTTCTGGCCGCGTCCTACTACTACCCCGAACACGAAACTCCACCCGCTAACACCACCCCCGCCACAGTCCGAGTGGCCCGCTACGCCCTCGGCCAAGACTACCACTACGTCCTCAAAGACCGCCTGGTCGATTTAATACAAACCCTCGACGCCAACCACCCTGGCCACCAATGGCGCGCCTGCACAGACTCCGCGCCACTCCTCGAACGAGCCTACGCCGCCGCCTCCGGTCTCGGATTCATCGGAAAAAACGCAATGCTCATCACATGGATGCAAGGCTCCTACACCCTCCTCGCCGAGATCCTGACCACCGCAGAAATCGAACCCGACCCGCCTCGCGACGGCACCTGCGGCAACTGCACACGCTGCCTCGATGCCTGCCCCACCCAGGCATTCACCGGTCCCGGCGTCCTCGACGCCCGAAAATGCATCAGCTACCTCACCATCGAAAAGAAAACCGAACTACCCGACGCCGAATCCCAGGCAACAGGGGAGTGGGCCTTCGGCTGCGACATCTGCCAGGACGTCTGCCCCTACAACAAAGCCCCCGAACAAAGCCAAATCCCAGATTTCGCCCCCGGCACAATTGTCAACGCCCGGGAGCAGCCCGAAACCTTCCTTGCCCCCCAGACCAACAGCCAGTTCGAACGCCGCTTCAAATCCAGCCCAATCCTGAGAGCCGGAAAAAAACGTCTCCAGGCACGACTAAAAAAGAAACTGGAAAACCGCTAATAACCAGGAAAACAGACCCTGCCGCTCAACCGCCTCCTGGGAGCGCCGGCGTCCCCGCCGGCCTAAGCTTAAGCGACCAGGGCAACGCCATTAAAGATTTAAATACCCAGAGTCCATCAGACCAACCCAAACCATCAAACCGCACCCAAACAAAACCTAAACGCTTTTCACCCATTTACCCACGCCTGCGACCTGACAATAAATTTGAAAATTATCTATCTTGTCAATAAGATAATAAATTATTATATCATTACTATTGTCGCCTCTACTATTTCGCTTTTTCTCCTTCTTCTTTCCACCCAAATGGCACGCCCGCCCGATCCCCATTTAGAAATTTCTAAGCTATTTTTAAACGTTTTCATTTTTTTCTTGATTTTTAACCACGCAAGCAGCGTATATCCAGACGAATTACAAAAGCATGTAGAAGCCAGTTAAACTCTACAGAGCTCGCGACACTGTTAATTTGACATCTTCCATAAGGTTGCCCAATGATCCAAACCAAGGACATAACCGGGGCGCGACTTCGCCATAGCACTATGGCAATGGCGCGCATCTCCCGGAAACATAGGAACGTGAAATTCGTAAAATTTCCAGCGTCTACCAAACGGGCTTTCTCCCTTGTGGAAGTAATGATCTGCCTGATTATCGTACTAGCCGCAGCCATCGGCACTATTAGCGCAATCACTTATACCCGCCTCAACCTCGAACTCGAAAAACAACGCCTTGCCGCCCTCGGTTATTGCCGTCAGGCTATGGAAGCGGTTCAGTCACTTGACACAGCTTCGGCAGGTACAAAAATGCTGGTGCCTTTTAACTCTCCAGGAATTGAAGATCTAAACGCACAACTCAAGGTTGAGTACTTTGCTTTAAATAACGACGGTACCGTTAAGTGGAGTTCTCCTCTCGGAGGTCCCGCTGTTAATAGACCAGTCTATGCCCGGGTGTCTGTACAATGGGTCCCGTACGGTTCTATCGCCCGTAATCAAGAAGTCGCCATGTCTACTATTGTGACAAGGGGGATCGACTGATGATTAAACGTGTCTATCGACGAAACCAAGGTGTCACTCTTGTCGAAACCGCTGTTTCAATAGGTATAATGGCTTTAATGTTCGTTGCCCTTGCCTATTTGGTTATCATGACTGGACGAAATAGCGTGCTGGTTAGCGAACAGGCGCTCTCTCAAAATCAGGCCGCATCCGCTGCAGAACGTATAACCAACACAGTCCGGAACGCTGCCCTTATTAAACCAATTGGTGCGGATAACAAGGCAACAACCCTGTCTCAAATTCTTTTCGAAACTCCTGATCCTACTAAGGCCAGTGGCTTTAGAACGGGAGCTATCCTGTTTAAGGAGGCTACACCGGGAAAATCAGACGGTGTTATTAAAATATTTGAAAATTACACAGCAGGCACCACCAAAACCGCCAAGGGCGATCAAGAATTTAAGGGAATCCAGAATTTTGGGATTAACTATCGGACATCAACGTGGATGACCATCCGGATTTTCTACTCGTATCGAAGCTACATGAACTTCGCATCCCACGATAACGATAACAACAAGAAGCTGGCCGGCGAGTTTATCACAGACGTAATAGCTAAAAACCATCATCCAGGAGAAAGCGGTCATTATGCGGAAACAACTACGTCCTTATTCCTGCTTTAATAGTAGGCGGGCATCGGCAATTATCGGCGCCTTAGTAATTACGGGTATTGTCGCCCTGGCAGTGGGAATTATGCTTTCCACCACAAGAACGGCTATTCGCCGATCTGCTGACAGGCTTACTTATGAAGAAGCTTACCAGGCGGCGCTCGCAGGCACTCACATAGCGCGGGCATGGTTGGTCGATCCACCCCTGGTTGGCACAATGTCGGGAAATTTTTCCAATGGTAAAAATGCTTCGACGACTCAGGCTGACATTCAGAACCTGGTGGACAGAGCGACGGCAATGAACAAAACTATTTCAACTGAAGTTGCGGCTAAGCTGCTTGCGAAACTTCCAATCACCAACATGAACCTCTACGGTACCAGCCGCTACGCGACGGCGGGATTTACCATTCCGAACACTTCACTTTCGGGAGGACGAAAGCTACTTTATCATATTCCGTGCAATCCACTGGTTACGCTTATTAACAACGCAGGCCAACCGAAATTTACCAAAAACTTGTTTCAAGGAACTCCTGCCGGGGGGCACAAAAACTATGTTGAGTGGGTGCGTATCACCACGCCCGGCACCGATGCGGAAACGTCCGCGTCTTTAAGGGAAACTACATTCATAGTTGAAGCAAAAGGCGTAAGCGAGTACGCAGGGGTTAAAAAAGAGCGCGTAGTACAGCAGAGAATATTAATCAAGCCTAATAAGCCCGGCGAACCCCTTTTAAGTGCCACTGAATCGATATTGACCGGTGGAGCTTTCTCTGCACAATCGATGAGCAGCGGCAATGTCCATTGGGGACCGGTTCTTGCAAAGGGTGATATTACAAACCCTTTTATAAATATTTTTACGCAAACAACTCAAGGGAAATTGTTTAAGGGCTGGGAGCTTACGTTTAAGCAAAGCCAGAAGGCGAACATGGCTGGCGCTGGTGTGGCAGAGAGCGGCAATAATGGTTCTAACTTTAACGGGATTCTTGATACCAAGCTCCAGTGGAAGACGGGCGTTAATGGAAAGATCTATGGGTATCAAGGCGAATATATGTTTAAAAATTTGTTCCCCCAGCCAGTTGGAGAATTCGATTTTTTTAAGTCTCTCTTGGCCGGGACACTGAACATTGGACTTACTCCCATTAATAAAAATAATCTTGAACTCGATTCTGCGTTTACTGATAGGGGCACCGATTTGACGAACCCATTAAAGTATAACGGTCTCTATGATACTGCCCTCGGCAGCGGAGCAATGGTTCAAAAATCTCCTTCTGTTGACACTAGAATAAACAGCTTTTTTGGAGATGTAAATTACGAAAAACTGAAAACCTATGCCCAATCACATGACGCTTACTATACTTGGAATGGTTCCACTCTGAAAAATGCTGCAGGGACAGTTGTTAGTATGCCAACCATGACCCCCGGAAATACTGATACTCTTGCAGCCAATGCCGTTTCTGACAGAATGCTTTTTGTGGATAGTGTGGCAGGAACAGAAGCGACTCCCTTTACAAAAGCAGTACAGTTGCCCGCCTTTTGGAAAGGCGTGGTGTACGCAAATGGCCCTATTGAAACTTCTGGTGCCGGGAGTGCTCCTAACATAATTATGAGAAGTCCCGAGCAGTTTACTCAGTTTAGACAATACGGAAGTTCAACACCTGCCCCAAAGGAAGGAAATGGGGTTTTTGTGGATGGAATTGTAATTTGCAACGGGACAGCTGATCTCGGAGCAAACGGTGCAATATACGGAACTTTAGCTGCCAAAACTGGAGTTATAACCGGCGCAAATTTTAGCATTTTTTACAACTCCGCTAATGGTGAAGGTCGGATGAAAGACACTTCTACGGGAGCGCAGCCTTATAATCTGATTGCCGGGAAACTTTATGAAACTAAAGTTCCGTCAAGCTAACTGTTTCTGACGCAACCTCTCTAAAATAAGCGCAAAACAAGCGCAACGGAAGTAATCCTTCCGTTGCGCTTTTTATATTAAAGCCATTCAGTAATGAAAGTTAGTAATTCAAATTAGGCGCCAGCCACCGCTCCGTGTCCTCCACGGTCATCCCTTTTCGTGCAGCGTAATCTTCCACCTGATCTTTACCGATCTTGCTGACCGGGAAATATTTCGCGTCCGGATGTGCGAAATACAGACCGCTCACGGATGCGCCAGGGTGCATGGCACAGCTCTCTGTTAAGGTAATCCCTACCCGGTTTTCCGCGTCCAGAAGATTAAATAGCGTGAACTTCTCCGTATGATCCGGGCTCGCAGGATACCCCGCCGCCGGGCGGATACCTCGGTACTTCTCGTTGATCAAATCCTCACAACTCAAATCCTCGTTCGCCCCGAATCCCCATTCATCCCGCACCCGCTTATGCAGCATTTCAGCGCAGCCTTCGGCAAACCGGTCCGCCAGCGCCTTGATCAGAATCGCCGTATGGTCATCGTTGTCTTCGCGGTATTTTGCCGCTTCCTCATCCGCGTTATGCCCGCCGGTCACTGCAAACGCACCCATGTAATCTTTCCGACCGGAATCCTTGGGTGCGATGAAATCCGCCAGGGACACGTTTGGCCGCCCACCGGAAGTAACGCCCTGGGCGCGCAGCATGCGGAACGTCGTCAGGACTTCTGTGCGTGAATCATCAGTATATAGCTCCACATCGTCCCCCACGGAATTAGCCGGCCACATCCCATAAACCGCGCTGGCATGGAGCAGCTTCTTCTCCATGATCATCTTAAGCACGACCTGTGCATCCGCCCAAAGTTCCGTAGCCGCTTCACCCACCACGGGATCCTTCAAAATTTGTGGATACCGCCCGCGCAACTCCCACGCATGGAAGAATGGCGACCAGTCGATAAATGGAAGAATGTCTTCCAGTGGCACTGGATCGATCACCCTCACCCCGGTAAACGAAGGTACCGGAATATCAACCGTCGCCCAGTCCGTCTGCTGGCGATTCGCCCGTGCGTCTTCTAATGACAACAGTGTGCGGGCTTTCTTACCAGAAGCATATTTCTCGGCAATTGCCTCATATTCCGCTTTTGTTTTTTCGACAAAGGCGGCTTTATTATCAGCACTGAGCAGGCTACTCGCCACGCCCACCACCCGGCTGGCATCCAATACATAGGTCGTCGGCCCGCTGGTGTAGGCCGGGGCGACCTTTACCGCCGTGTGATCTTTGCTGGTGGTCGCGCCGCCGATGAGCAGGGGAATGGTGAAACCCTCCCTCGTCAGCTCTTTAGCCACATGAACCATCTCGTCTAAACTTGGCGTAATTAGCCCCGACAGCCCAACCAGGTCCGCGTTATGCTCCCGAATCGCCGCCAGAATTTTATCGCTGGAAACCATCACGCCAAGATCAATGACTTCATAATTGTTACATCCAAGCACTACGCCCACAATGTTCTTGCCGATGTCATGAACATCGCCCTTAACCGTCGCCATAACAACAACGCCCTGGTTCTTGCGACCGCCCCCGCCCCCGGCAGCTTTTTCAGCCTCCATAAACGGCAGCAGAATCGCAACGCCCTTTTTCATGACCCGGGCGCTTTTAACCACCTGAGGAAGGAACATCTTGCCTGATCCAAACAAATCGCCCACAATGGCCATACCAGCCATTAAAGGCCCTTCGATCACATCCAGGGGCCGCGCATACTTCTGCCGCGCTTCTTCTACGTCCGCTTCCACGAAGTCGACAATGCCCTTCACCAGCGCGTGAGACAGCCGATCTTCTACCGAACCCCGACGCCAGGCGTCGTCTTTTACTCCGGCGACTTTTTCCTTTTTATAGGATTCTGCAAAATCTACCAATCTTTCCGTAGCGTCCGGCCTGCGATTGAGCAGCACATCTTCCACCAGTTCAAGCAGATCCTTAGGCACTTCATCGTAAACCTCAAGCATACCGGCGTTTACGATGCCCATATCCAGTCCGGCTCGGATGGCATGATACAAAAAGGCTGAGTGGATTGCTTCCCGAACCGGATTATTGCCGCGAAACGAAAACGACACGTTAGATATACCGCCGCTCACCTTAGCCAGCGGCAGGTTTTCCTTGATCCATGCTGTGCTCTCGATAAACGAGCGGGCATAGTCGTTGTGCTCATCCATACCCGTCGCCACCGTCAGCACGTTGGGATCGAAAATAATATCCTGCGGCGGAAAGCCAATGTCATCCACTAGGATTCGATACGCTCGGGTGCAGATTTCTTTACGCCGCTCCGTATTGTCGGCCTGGCCCTGTTCGTCAAAGGCCATTACGATGACAGCCGCGCCATAGCGCCGGACGATCTTCGCCTGCCGGCGAAATTCCTCTTCGCCCTCTTTCAGGCTGATGGAATTGACGATGCCTTTACCTTGGATGCACTGGAGCCCAATTTCAATTACAGACCAGCGGCTGCTGTCGATCATGATCGGCACACGCGCGACTTCCGGCTCGGCGCCCACAAGGTTCAGGAACTGGCGCATTGCCGCTTCGCTGTCCAGCATCCCCTCATCCATATTAATATCGATGATGGCCGCGCCGTTTTCCACCTGCTGGCGCGCGACGGCGATGGCCTGTTCGTATTCCCCGCCTAATATCAGCTTTTTAAACTTGGGGCTACCCGTAATGTTAGTGCGCTCGCCGATATTTACAAAATTGGTTTCTTCTCGAATGACCAGGGGATCCATGCCGCTGAGCCGGGTGTACGCCTTCGGCTCAGAAGGCTGGCGCGGGGCGATGTCTTTCAGCGCTGCCGCGATCGCTTCGATATGTTCCGGCGTCGTGCCACAGCAGCCGCCTGCAATATTCAGCCAGCCCTCCCGTGCAAACTCCGCCAGGAAACCCGCCGTCGCTTCTGGGGTCAGGTCAAACCCTCCCATGGCATTTGGAAGCCCCGCATTTGGATAACACGATACATAGCAATCCGCCAGATCGTGAAGATCATTAACAAACGGCCGCATTTCTGCCGGCCCGAGGGCGCAGTTCAGGCCAACCGATAGCAGCGGAAAGTGGTGGACGGAATACCAGAAAGCCTCGGCACCCTGGCCAGACAAATTACGCCCAGACTTATCAATAATCGTCAGCGATGCCATCACCGGCAATTCTTTGCCGGTCTCTTCGAACACCTCGGCAATCGCTACCAACGCCGCCTTGGCCACCGCTGTATCAAAGATCGTCTCAACCAGCAGCAGATCAACGCCGCCATCCATCAGCGCCTTGATCTGCGTCTTATAAGCCGCAACAAATTCCGGAAACATAGCCGCGCGATACGAAGGATCGTTCACATCCGTAGCAACGGAAAGAGAACGATTTGTGGGTCCGATGGCTCCCGCTACAAAACGCGGCTTCGACGGGTCGGCCGCCGTCGCCTCATCCGCAGCCTCGCGGGCAAGCCTGGCAGCAGACATATTAATTTCGACAACCAGGTCTTCCATGCCATAATCCGCCATGGAAATCACTTGCGCGTTAAACGTGTTAGTCTCCGCAATGTCAGCCCCGGCCTTGAAATACTGGCTGTGAATGTCGCGGATGATATCCGGGCGCGTCAGGTTCAAAAGCTCATTGTTGCCACGCACATCCCGGTGATAATCCTTAAATCTGTCGCCGCGATAATCGGCTTCTTCCAGTTTATAGCGCTGGATAACGGTGCCCATGGCACCGTCAAGGATGAGGATACGCTTTTTGAGCAGTTCTTCAATTGGATGAGATGTACGTTTTAACATAATATCACCGCTACAACGACAGCGCGGTTATGATCAAAGGGAATTATTTATGCCTTGATCAAATGCAGGGCGCAGCCTGTAACACAGCCACAGAATAATAAAAATGGCGGGTTCAAATTTCAGCGATACCAATGAAGCGTCCATACTCCACATCTCCAACCTTGCAAAAATACCCAGGATTACCCCAACGTGTATTTCACAAACGTGTTCGAGTGCCCTGATATACACATCACCCGTCCTGGAGTGCGTGCGGCCTGCCGCCGCCTTGTTCCTGCGCTGAGTGCACCGCTTTTCATATAGAATAATGATTAACACCAAAAGGATGTAACGACCTAAACGTGACCGACGACCAACCATCATCCACCAACATTCCGCCAGAGAACCGACGACAGCTCATTGAAATCAACGAGTCCGACCTCCTGGCCGCAATCCATAGCGAGCCGATGCTCGCCCAGCGCCCGGAAAACGAATGCCAACTATTCGCCCACCTTATCCGCCTCGTTCTCGAGGGGCAGTCGCGCATGAACCTCTCCGCAATACGAGACCCACGGGCCATGGTGCGACATCTGGTGGCCGATGCAATGGCCCTCGCCCTTGCCGCTGAAGAGTTTCCCGTGCGACGACCCGCCATTCAAAGGGCTGCCGATATAGGCACCGGAGCCGGCTTCCCTCTGCTGCCAATGGCAATTATATGGCCAGAGACCCATTGGACCGGCATCGAATCAGTTAAGAAAAAAGCTGCCTTTGTCGAGGCGACTGCGATGGCACTGGGACTGCAAAACGTAGAGGTTGTGGCGGAACGCGCCGAAGACATCGGGCGGGGGAGTGGTCGCGAGGAGTTCGATTTGGTAACCTCACGAGCCGTAGGTCCAGTATCGTCGTTGCTTGAAGTAGGATTACCGCTCCTGAATGAGGGCGGAAGGCTATACCTTTTTAAAACCGAAGGTGCGCTGGAAGAATGGCGCAGCTGCGAGGAGGCTTCAAAAATGCTGGGAGGCGCCGCTGTCGGAGAATATCCCTACAGCCTTCCCGATGACGAACAGGCGCGAATGATCTTTGTGGTGGAGAAAGTCGAACCAACGCCCAGGGCTTACCCGCGTCCCGCTGGAGCCCCCTTTAAAAAACCCCTGGTGCAGAAGTCCGAAGGCGGCAGCCCCAGGTGAAAACCCTGCGGGTGGTTCATATAACGCCAAGCGTTAGGCTGCTCGGAGCACGGCGCAGCTTGCTGAGCCTTGTAAAACACCTGGTGGGAACCCGGGTTGAGTCACTTGTAATAGTGCCAGCGCAGGGCGCTCTGACAGAAGAACTGGATCGCCTTAACATACCCTGGAAAGTCGTTTATCTGCCCCCCTGGCGAAAGGGTAAAAGCTGGCTCTCAATGGCAAAGCAAGTGCTGGAACTGCGACGAGTGATCACGGAATTTGGGGCGGATGTGGTTCATTGTAACGAAATCTATCCCAATCCTCACGCTCTGGTGGCGACTGCCGGCGGCGGCGTGCGAATGGAACTGATCAGCCGGTTCCTGCAACGGCGGCCACTGAGGGCGCAGAAAGTTCCCGTAGTCACCCACATGCGCCTGTCCGTAAACCATCGACTTATCCGGAATTACTACCTTGCAGACGCCACCCGCCTAATCGCCGTCTCCCACGGCGCGGCCGCCGATTTTGACGGATTTGCCTGGACGGACGGGCTGGTCAGAGTAGTATATAACGGCCTCGATTTCGACCCGTTCACCGCGGCCAGAGAGCAGCGGGACGACATTCGAGCGGAGCTAGGATATAAACCCGAAAACTTCGTCGTGGCTCAAATAGGCTTGATGATGCCGCGAAAACGACCAAAATTTCTCATAGATGCGGCCTGGGAAATACTTCAACGGGTACCTGAAGCCCGATTTTTGTTCATAGGAGATGCTAGTCCCCGACAGCAGGCTTATCTGGACGAATTGAAGGCGCTCGTGCAGGAAAAGGGACTCAACGATGTTACGACATTTCTACCATTCCAGAACGAGATAGCCCCCTATTTTGCCGCGTCCGACCTAAATATGCTGGTAAGCGACGAGGAAGGATTTGGCAGGGTAATCCTGGAGGCAGCCGCTACCGGAGCGCCAACTGTTGGAAGTCGTGTCGGGGGGATTCCGGAACTGATCGAAGACGGAGAAACTGGCTACCTATTGGGAGTTCCCGGAGCCGATGACGTATCTTTCTGGAGAGGAACCGGCGCTTTCGCTGGCATTGTCGAGCGGCTGGCAAATGATGCTGCTCTTCGGGAGAAAATGGGCAATTCAGCCCGGGAACACGCCCTTAAAAACTTTGGTCTGGATCAGTACGTTGATGGCGTAGCATCCGTCTTTGAAGAGGCAGTGGGGGAGTTCAACGCCAGGCGAGATCAGTGGTAGGGCCTAAATACAGTCAGAACACCTACTCGTCAGTAATGATGGGGTTGAAAAGAGACTGGATCTGCACGCGAAGAAGCTGCTGTCGCCGCGCGACATCCGCTTCGGCAAGCAGGCTTTGACGCTCATACGGGTCGTTCACAAGCAGACTCGACATTATGTCGCAAAGCATTCCGGGAGTCAATGCCGCAACGTCGTTCTCATGCAGGATAGACATATCTTGGGGAAGCGCGGAGGAAAGCTTTTCAAAGACTTTTAATAAAAGATCGTGCGTATCAACGACTTCCTGAGTTTTATCAATGGGGACATAGTCGCTAACAACCTGCACTTCCGCTGTACGATAGGCCTGCCCCTCCAACTCCTGGGTGATCTGAGTGCGGTAAACGCCAGATAAAATGATGTCATACCGGCCATCGTCCCACCGGTCATATTCTATGATTTTTCCGGCCCCTAGCACCTTATAAACTGGTGGCGCACCGAAATAGCCCTCATGCCAGCCTGGTCGGAGCTGAACTACTCCCAGCATCTTATCGCCCTCAAGCGCATCCGAGACCATTTCCTTATACCGCGGTTCAAACACATGGAGAGGCAGCAGTGTGTGAGGGAAAAATACGGTCTCGGGTAATGGGAACAGAGGAATATTAATACTGACAGGTATCAACGGAATCCCTCTCTAATAAACAGGCTCACCATGTCAGGTAGCCATGGCCATGGCAGATTTTCTGGCCGGCGCTGCTGCGGCAATTTCAGTATAGCGAGAAATGTTCATCAAAACTCCGATGGCCACGCAGTTAATGATCAGCGAACTGCCACCGTAGCTGATCAGTGGCAATGTTAGTCCCTTAGTAGGAAGAAGTCCAAGCACCACGTACATATTTACAAATGCCTGAAGGCCTATCATGATAGTTATTCCCGTCGCAATCAGCGAGCCATACATATCAGGGGCCTTCGTCGCCACTCTAATCCCTTGAATCATAAGTATTGCATAAACAAGAAAAATGGCTATCCCACCAGCCATACCCATCTCTTCACAGATACCGGCATAGATAAAGTCCGTATGCCCTTCTGACAAAAACTGATACTTCTGAGGCCCTTCACCTAGTCCAAGTCCTGTTAGACCACCTGTGCTTACGGATATCAACGACTGGCTAAGCTGCCAGCCTGTTGTTTTGCGGATTTCTGCATCAAGTGGATTGGTAAACGCGACCAGTCGTCTTACCCGATAGGGTTCGGCCCAAATCGCGATAATCAGCAACGGAATAGCCGCAAGTCCCAGAGACATCAAATGGATAATTCTCATCCCACTGATATACCACATCGTATAAACAATAACCGCCAGAATCACCGAACCTCCCAGATCCGGTTCAAGCACAATAACCCCAAGAAACAGGGCCAGGATTACGAAAGACGGCACAAACCCGTGGATAAAACTTTTGAGCTCATTCCGCCTTTCCGTAAGTTTTTTCGCCATATACAGGATCATGGTCAGCTTGGCTAACTCACTTACCTGCAAATTAATAAAGCCCAGGTTAATCCATCGTTTCGCACCATTAATTTCCACCCCGATTGGTCGCGGCAGATAAACCATCAGCAGCAGCACAAAGCTTCCCCATAGCATGTGAGACGCGTACTTTTTGTACCGCTCGTAATCCATGTGGTAAGCGGCCAGCATGGCCACAATACCCAGCAGCGCGAAAAGTCCCTGGCGCTCAAGAAAGTACGTGCTGTGGCTGGTCAGATCCAGAATAGCCGCCGTGTCGGTTGAATCCCGCTTTTCCATGGCAAGACGTGATGTTTCGCGAGCGGCAATAGCGGCGCTGGTGCTATACACCATTACAACACCGGTCATAATAAGCGTAAGAGTGGTTAAAAAAATTATCCAGGTAGTGTTGAAACGCATGAGCATGCTTCCTTCGGGAATGGCTGAAATGACGGATTACTACAGGAGTTGAAACTGAAGTTACGCGCGAATTATAATCAATAGAAAACACACCACAATTCGCCCATTGGCCTTAGTCTGGTGATCCACACCCTACCTCCACATAATTCCGCCTGCATTACTTTTACTTTCTTTTGCGTGTGTCACGTCTATGCACCCAAATTTTCCATTTAAGTGGCCGTGCGGGAATAGCGACGCGTCTTCGCATACGTTAGTTAAATACTAGATTCCATAACTGGATCTCAATGGTAATTGAAATTTGCCAGTCTGTAGTCCCAGTAAACTACTTCCGGTCGTACCACAAATAAGAAATAATTAAATCGGCCTTTACTACTGATTTCGCGGAAGTTACATGTTAAATCAGCAAAAGAGGACGTAGTTCCAACTTAAACAATATCAGCGTTATAAGCCGAAATAAATACATTAGGGGTGCCCGGACAAATTGGAACAACTTTTGAGACCCAATTATCGCCGGTGGTCCTTTGTTGCATATTTCATAATAGCTCTCCTGTACACCGCACCCCTGGCGCTGCGCTTTACAACACACGTTCCCGGCGACAACGGCGACTCCATTCCCACATTATGGTATTTCTGGTATTTTCCCCGCGCTCTAATGGGCGGTATGACAGACCTTTTTCACACGACGTTACAGTTTTTTCCCGATGGGATAAGTCTCGTATTCGCCAGCAGTAGTTCCGTAGGCGCACTCGTCATGACCCCTATATCCCTCCTGATCGGCCCGGCGGCAGCCCTTAATATCTGGTTGGTTCTTCACATTTGGTTTGGAGGCTGGTTCTTCTTTCGGTTTTGTCAGGGATTGGGAGCCAGTGCCCGAGGCTCGTTTCTGGGCGGCTTTGCCTATATGTGTTCACCCTTTGTAGCGGTCCACCTTCCAGGCCATTATACCCTGGTACAGATTGGCTTCACATCCGGAGCCCTATTCAGCCTCTCAGAACTTGCCCGGCGCAGCGCAACAGCTAAAACTATTAATTGGCGCGCCTGGCTTCCCCCGGCCCTCGGATTAGGAACTTGCGTCATGGCCGTGGCTGCCACAGACTTTTATCTCGCCATGATGACCATATTATTGCTGCTTCCAGCCGCTGCCGCACATATGTTCCTACAGCACGGCCGGGCCTTGGTTTTCTCTGGCAGCTTCTGGAAAGGTTTCGCCATTGCCATCATACTTGCCACAGTTGGGTTGTTGCCATGGATCTACGCCGTTGTCACAGCCCGCCACGGTCATAATTACCAAGCCCTTGCGCCAGGCGACACAAGTTATCTGGTCGCCCGCTGGAGTCGCCTCGTGAGCCTGCCCCAATACCATCCAGTTTGGAGGCCGTTGGTATACGTTGGAGATCCAAATGCCATCTCAGTATTTAACGAATACACCTACCTCGGCGCCGTCAGTCTCCTCATAGCTGCAATTGGAGCCTTAATCCAGCGGGAGCATCTCCGATTCCTAATTTGGGTCATAGCTTTTCTTTTGGCCCTTGGTCTGTCCGGCGCAAACAGTTACACTTCGCAACCCGCTTGGCCCGGCACACTTTTAGCTTTCGGCAAGCACTGGCCAACGCAGTTCCCCTTCGCGGAATTCAGGGTCCCAGGCCGCTGGCAGTTCGCCCTGTGCGCTGTGTTAGCCGTCGGCGTAGCCTTAGGTAGCGACAGTCTGTTTCACCGCCTGCGCCGGTTTAATCGAACAGCGCTCCTTACTCTGCTCTTGTTTCTCCTGGCTTTCGATCTGATGCGTTTCCCAGTGCCACTGACCCCTGCGCAGCCACTTCTATCAGGAATTAAACCATCAAAAAACGCCGCGCCGGGAACCGTGTTGGACATCCCCGTCGGAGTCATAAGCGGCCAGGGCCATAGACTGGGAACCTACCATAGAGAAACCCTGCGACGCCAGATGAACCACGGCAGACCCATTATCTCCGCATACGTTGCACGCCTTCCAACGGATGTTATAACGAAGCGCCAAAACGATCCAGAACTAACCGCACTTTTAAAAATACAAGACTCAGAAGAAGGAGCAACAATACCAGAAAATCTTGATTGGACCGGCTTCCAGAGACGATACAATATATCGGTTGTCAGAATACCATTAGACTGGCCGACCAGTACGGCTCTCCAAGCCCTCTCAAACAAAATGAATCCTGCGTGGCAGTGGACTAACTTCTCAGACGAGATTATTGGACGATAAATTTGCGGATTTACAGGTGCTAGCTACTGTAAACCTATCGCTTGCCTGGCTCTATTCGCCGGGACTTTTTAGGTGTTTCATCTCCAGACGACTGAGATTTTCCATCTTGAACAGGGGAGCCATCCATGTTGGTCTCCAGCAAGCCCATAACTGTATCAATTTCGCGGCGAATCCAGTCAACGCTATAGATAATTCCGGTACGAGCAATTTTAAGCTTAAGGGATTCTAGTTTGGAAACCACCTGCGAAATATCAGGAGAGCCATAAACGATCTGATGCTGCAGTTGCTGCTGTTGCTGAGGGGAAAGATGTTTAAGTTTATCGTCATATTCCGACAAAACCCGTTCCGCTGAACGTACCGACTCATGAACTGCCTGCCGGCTCACACCACTCAAGCGCGCAACCTCGCTGAAACTCTTGCCATCTGCCGCGTACGCCCGCACCATTGAAGCCTGTTTTTCAGTCAGCAGGTTTCCATACCGCTCCATCAGCTCTTTGAGGCGACGTCGGTTTTCATCTTTGGCGATTCTGGCAGAACTTACTTTACTCATAAGACCTTATCAAATAAATCAGCTTCATGCAAACGCCACAAAGGGCTTATCAGACAGCAACACGCAAGAAATAAAACACTTAATGTGATTGATCAAGAAAAAGTGGAGGCGGCGAGCGGATTTGAACCGCTGAATAGAGGTTTTGCAGACCTCCGCCTTACCACTTGGCTACGCCGCCATTTCCAGCTGCATACCATACCCGGTTCACAACGGGTTTATTTTTCCCACCGATGTTTTACCTGATTCTACGTCATCCACAATATAAATGGCGATGCCATGTTTTTCCGCTTCGTCAACGACCTGCTCTCGGTGAAAAACAAGCGATCGGCTAGAGGAAAGAGCCAGTGCTGAAGCCTTCGCATCGGCCATTGCATTCACGGTTCCAGGGCCAATAACCGGGATGTCAAAACGCAGGTCCTGATCTGGTTTACAGACCTTAACAACCACGCAACCAGGTCCCGCAAGTTCACCGGCTCGCCGGATGCATTTGTCCGTTCCTTCAAGACCCTCCACCGCCACAACCATCTTATCTTTAACCACTATCGTTTGTCCGATGTCAAATCCAGCAATTGCTTTAGCCAGAGGAAATCCAAAATCGATATCTGCCTGTTCTGCTTCGCTGATCGGACGGTTCAAAGTAAGTAACCCCGGCACCGGCATCAGATATTTTAAAAACAAAGAAGATTCAAGCACTTGAATGCCCTCTTTCGCGAATTCCTCACAAACCGCGATCAGCAGAGCATCTGCCTGTTTGGTGGCCGCGCGTGCAAGCAGCTTCATGGCGCGCCAATCAAAATGCCTATACTGAAAGATAGTGCTGTGGGGCACCCGACCCGCCAGCACCAGATGATGAACCCCCTCCGCCTTCATTATTTCCAAAGCTTTGCCCAATTGCCCCAATTCCAGCCAATAGCACTTTCCAGATTCTGATACCGCAACGGGCAGTTGTTTAGAGGCAAAACCTATAACACAGAAGCAAACGACCTGAGTCCCTGCAGCAACAGCAGCCTGTGCGATGAGTATGGGAAAATCTCCCTGACCAGCAATGATTGCAACTTTATCTGGTAGATTTTTGCTGCTTGCTATTAGTGGAGCTGAATTCAAAGTGGCGGTACTTCCTCAAAGTTATTCTATAGCGATGTCTGCCGGTAAAATACCAGCAAATAAAAAAGTAAAAAGTTCCTTGTCTCTGATTCGCGTGTCGTTCAGTTTCACCTTCTAAGTATGTCTATGGTCTTAACAGAACAGGTTTTTCAGGGAATTCCCGTTAGTCCGGGTTTTGCTATAGGGCGTTGCTTTGTAATAAGGCCCTACGGGCTCAGAATGGTGGAGCCTCGAGATATTCAGGCTGCCGAAGTTGAGGCGGAAGTTGCCCGCTTTCGACAAGCTATTCAAATCTCCCGCGATCAATTGGGGAAAATTCGGGATCAGGTAGCCCGGGCCCTTGATGAAAAACACGCTGATATATTCGTTGCCCAAGCGCAGTTTCTTAATGATCCTCAGCTGATTGACGACACGGAAACGGCCATCCGAACAGAACATATCAACGCTGACTACCTGTTCGACCGTCGAGTCCGAATTCTGATGGATGTTATTTCTCAACTCGAAGATGAGTCTTTCCAGGCCAAAAATTGTGATTTGCTGGATGTATCGAATCGAATTCAAAAAAATCTCGGATCTAATTTTGAGGTTGACTACAGTAAGCTTCGTCCGAACACGGTGCTCGTTGGGATGGATTTAGCCCCTTCAGAAACGACTCAGCTCGTAAAGCACAAAATGGCAGGATTTATCCTGGAAAAAGGCGGTGCTACCTCTCATACGGCCATAATGGCGAAGGCTTTAGAAATTCCCGCAGTCGTGGGGGTTCGGGGAATTTTAACCGAAGCTAAGCATTGGGACACGATCATAGTAGACGGGCAATCGGGCAAAGTTATCTTAAATCCCACTGCTGAAACATTAACGCTATATGAACGCCATCAAAAGGCTTACAAAACAACCGAGGGCGAGCTGCAAGACCTGCGTACCCTGCCGGCAGAAACCCTGGACGGTTACGAAATAACGGTACGGTCAAATGTGGAGCTAATGGAAGAAGCAGAGCATATCCATAAACACGGAGGTCGTGGAATAGGTCTGTTCCGGACGGAATTTCTTTTTATGAATCGGGAAGAACTACCCACAGAAGAGGATCAGATTGCAATTTATACGACTGTCCTTAAAAAAGTGGCACCTGAGTCAGTAGTATTTAGAACGCTCGACTTTGGAGGAGATAAGTTTCTCAATGCAGACGCTTACTCACGGGAATTAAATCCCTTTATGGGACTCCGCGCCGTGCGACTTTGCATGGCAACACCAGCTCTGTTCAATACTCAGATACGCGCAATGCTACGTGCAAGCGCCTACGGCCCGGTAAAAATCCTTATTCCAATGGTTAGCGGCCTTGATGAGTGGTTGGAAGTAAAAAAGCGAGTTCGTAGAGCGAAAGCCGAACTGCGGTTTCAAGGTATCAAATTTGATTCTCGCGTTCAAATTGGTCCAATGATCGAAGTGCCGTCTGCTGCGATTGTCGCCGCCGATCTGGCGTTTGAAAGTGACTTTTTCTCAATCGGCACTAACGACCTAATCCAGTATACGTTAGCCGTAGATCGTGGAAACGAAAAAGTGGCGTACCTTTATGAACCCTTGCACCCTGCAGTCTTAAGACTGTTAAAACAAACAATTCAGGCTGCCAGAAAAGCCGGGATTAAAATATCGGTCTGTGGCGAAATGGCATCTGATCCTGTCTCCGCTGTAATTCTTCTGGGACTGGGAGTGGATGAGCTATCCATGAGCGCAATTAGCATTCCGCCAGTAAAGCGCTTAATTAGAAGCATTAACTTAAATGATGCTCGTGCCCTGGCGGAAGAAATTATGACAGAAAAAACCATTAACGGCGTACACAGAGTACTAAAGCGACACCTCAAACAAATTAGCCAGTTTGATTTAGTTCGCACACCGGCTTCGGTATCATTTCCGTTATCGGACTAACGAACCTGGGTTTTGTGTAATTTACGTTTGATGATGGTAGGCATAGTATGCCAGACTGAATATCTTGGAGATCCTTAATTGAAAATTGCTTTTTCGAATGATCACGCTGCCGTTGCCAGCAGACATCTAATCGATGAACTTAGACAGGCTGGTCATGAAGTCTTGGATTATGGAGTAAAAACGGAGGATAGCGTAGATTATCCCGATGTGGCCGCGCCTGCTTTGCAAGATATTGTTCACGGAAAAGTCGACCGTGTCGTGCTAGTTTGTGGCAGCGGCATTGGTATGAGCATAGTGGCCAACCGAATACCTGGTATCCGTTGTGCAATGGTGATTGATCCTTTCGCTGCAGAAATGAGCCGCAGGCATAATAACTCTAATTGTCTTTCATTGCGAAGCCGTGAGCAGTCAGAAATAATGAACAGCAAACTACTTTCCATCTGGATGGCGACAGAATTTGAAAATGGACGCCACGAAGACAGGATTCAAAAAATCGAAGCTATACGGTCCAACTGCGGGATCGGACTGCTTAACCACGAAGGAGAAGAGACGAAATGAGCGCCGTGTCAGATAAGGCAGCACCCTTATCCCAGCAGGATCCTGAAATATATAATGCAATTGATGCCGAACTACGCCGTCAGCAAAGTACGCTTGAAATGATAGCTAGCGAAAATTTTGTTTCCGAGGCAATTCTTGAAGCTCAAGGAAGTGTATTAACGAACAAATATGCTGAGGGACTCCCGGGAAAACGCTATTATGGCGGTTGCGAACACGTAGACGTAGTAGAAACTCTAGCGATTGACCGCGCAAAGCAGCTATTCGGTGTTGATCACGTTAATGTGCAGCCTCATTCTGGCGCCCAAGCGAATATGGCAGTCTTTTTCGCGCAGCTTAAGCCTGGCGATACCATTCTTGGTATGGACTTGGCCCATGGCGGACACCTTACCCATGGCATGCGGTTGAACTTTTCCGGCACTTATTTTAATGTTGTTTCCTATGGTGTTAAAAAGGACACTGAACTGATCGACTATGATCACGTGGCGAGCCAGGCTCGCGAACACAAACCAAGATTAATAATAGCTGGTGCCAGCGCCTATCCCCGCCAAATCGATTTTGCCAGATTTGCTGAGATTGCGAAAGAAGTCGGAGCTTTGTTTATGACCGACGTTGCCCACTATGCCGGTCTAATAGCAGGTGGCGTTTACGAATCGCCGGTTCCCTATGCGGATTTTGTTACTACTACAACCCACAAAACGTTGCGTGGTCCCCGAGCGGGGATCGTGATGTGCCGTGAGGAATTCGCAAAAGGCATAGACAAAGCGGTATTTCCCGGACTTCAAGGTGGCCCACTCATGCACGTTATTGCCGCGAAAGCCATTTGTTTCGGCGAAGCCTTGCTTCCTGAGTTTAAGCACTACGCTGCCGCCGTAAAAGAAAACGCTCAGGTCTTGGGTGACGAACTGTCCAGAGCTGGGTTACGGATCGTCAGCGGGGGAACCGATTGCCATCTTCTTTTAGCGGATGTTTCAGTTTTCAATGTTACCGGAAAACAGGCAGAGGCCCTACTGGACGAGGCCGGTATAACCTGTAATAAAAACATGATTCCATTTGACGCGCTGAAGCCTGCTGAAACCAGCGGAATTCGACTGGGAACGCCGGCTCTCACAACCCGAGGAATGACCGCTGAGGAAATGCGAAGAATTGGTCAATGGATTGGGGCCATTCTAATAAAACCTACGGACGAAACGCTGCGTCAGAACATTAAGAATGAAATCGGGCTGCTCGTAAAAGATTTCCCCCTCTACGCGAACCGCAACATTAGAGTTTAATATAAGCAGGATATTGTAATCGGCCACATCTCAATATCGAGATGTGGCTTTTTTTTCCAAAATAGCCTTACGGTACTTGCTTTCTGGTGTCAGGCTAAGATGTTTGTCATACTCAGCAAAAGCCTGCGCATATTTTTTCTCGCTAAACAAAACGTCTCCATACATAAGGCGAAAATCAGAATTTTCAGGATTTCTTTCTATTGCAGCTTGGAGCAATTGATTTGTCTTGGTGATTTTTCCAGTATTTCTGTAAGCTCCCGCTAATGCCTTTACAATGCTGGCGTCTCCAGGATTTCTAACTAGAACGGACTCAAGGAAAGTCATCGCTACTCCAACCTTGTTAGCTTCTATAGCGTTTGTCACTATTTCGTATGGGTTAAACTCCTGCTCTGGCTGATAAAACCTGAATGTACGGAAGAAGTAATCGGCGCTCCATGCCTGATTACATAAAAGAGATATAGCAGCGCGAACTCGTAAAAGATCACCTTTGTCGTCTGATTTTTCGGAAAGGTGCGTCGAATGCAGCAGGTAACTGTTAGCAGTAGCCAGCTCACCAAGGCGCAAAAATGATAAGCCGGCCATTCGAAATACGAGTTCCGGTGCCACGGGTGGAAGTGGTATCATAGTTAGATAATCTGATAATCCATTAGCTGTCTGCTCGTATTTGCCCTGCTTGTAGTTAGAAAAAGCAAGCAAACGCAACGCATTATACGAGTGGGGTAGGTATGGCATCCCTTTCTCAAACGCGATAATGGCCTCTGGAAACCTTTGCTGGAGGTACAGTGCTGTGCCAAAGTAAAACCAGGAGTATCCATCGTACGGATTTAAACGCACGGCCTCTTTCGCAATAGGTTCTGCGCGATTGGCAAAGTTGCCCTCCGCTAAAAGCCGGTGTGATTGCTGTATATGCACTTTCGTCTGTTGCTGTCTGAAGGCAGTGACGATTACGATTTGCCCTAAAACGAAAGCCAACACTAAAAAGATCCGCAAATATTGCGGGTACCAATGCGAATGTGAGTTCATGGGGGATAAACCTATAATTTTACGGAACATAATCCCGCCTCCCGGCGTCTAGACTGTAATGGCATAAATCATGCTTATTTGGGGCGCGAGCGGTCTGTTTCGCCGCCCCTCAGCAGCTAAACACAAGTTCATAAAAGGCTTTATTTCCATGGCATTGTCT
Organism: Candidatus Sumerlaeales bacterium; assembly: GCA_038243585.1. Classification (GTDB taxonomy): domain Bacteria; phylum Sumerlaeota; class Sumerlaeia; order Sumerlaeales; family Sumerlaeaceae; genus JAKFFN01. The sequence continues at coordinate 51,077 of JBBSQY010000018.1, forward strand.
CTAAACCAAGTCCAAAAACAAACGCAACGTCTGATAATGACACCGCAGATGCAACAATCGATTCAACTTCTGCAAATGTCTGCTCAAGAGTTAGAGCAGCTGGCTGGCCAGGAGGTGATGGAAAACCCATTTCTTGAAATAGCTGAAGATACTGAGGGTGAAGCAGAGCAAAAGACAGAGGCTGACAGCGCTGATCCCGCTTCCGATGAGAGTGTTATTGATTTCACCTATAGCGCACCGGAAAATGATGCACCACCGGAGCTTTCAGCTGAATCCTCCGAGCAGCAAGCTACAGATCAAGACCATTCGGCAGACGTAGACGTGAATTGGGAAGATTTTTACGGAGATTCAGACAGCCGCGTTTATACCCCCAGTGAACCGCAAGAAGAGGAGCGGGACTTTACTGATTTCGTAGCAGGTCGAGAGAACCTATACGATAGCCTACTATGGCAGCTCCATGTATGTGCGCTCGATAAAGATCAGGTTAAAGTTGGTGAGTATATCATAGGTAACCTGGATGATGACGGATATCTGCGTGTTCCGATGGAGGAGCTGGCAGAAGACCTAAAGTGCAAAATCGAAGAAGTTGAGGGTGTACTGCGCGTTATACAGACCTTCGATCCTGTAGGGGTTGGGGCTAGAAATCTTGCCGAGTGTCTCAGGATTCAGCTGGAGAATCGCGGAGTTAAAGACAAGGTAACTCTAAATATTGTAGAACATTACCTTGATCTACTTCAAAAAAAGAAGTTTAAAGAAATAGCGAAAGAAGTGCAGGTTGATGAGCAAAAGGTGCGGGATGTATTTCATCAAATTGGACATCTTGAACCTAAACCCGGCAGATCAGGGAATTCTGACGATGTAAAATACATACAGCCGGATGTCTTTGTTAAAAAAGTGGATGATGCCTATATGATATTTCTAAATGAAGGCAAAACGAGTGGACTTCGAATTAACCGATATTATAGACAGCTTCTTCAGCAGCAGGCGGAATTTAACTCGAAGGAAAAAGAGTTCGCCATGGAGAAATATAAGTCTGCGGTCTGGCTGATAAAAAATATTGAAAAGCGAAAAAGCACGATCCTTAAAGTTAGCGAAGCCGTAATGCAGTTCCAGAGAGACTTTTTAGAAAAAGGGACCAGCGGTCTTTGTCCTCTGACCTTGAAAGAGGTGGCGGAAGTCGTTGGGATGCATGAGTCTACTGTTGCTCGTGTTACTACGAATAAATATATAGAAACTCCACGCGGCATTTTTGAATTAAAATATTTCTTTAGTCCGGGTCTTGAAACGGAAAGCGGAGTCGATGCCAGCAGCACCAGCATAAAGGCACTGTTAGCAGAATTAATCGCTGATGAAAACCCAAAAAAACCATATAGCGATCAAAAGCTTGCCGAGTTGATTCGTGCAAAGGGCATTAACATAGCTCGACGAACCGTGGCCAAATACAGGGAGCAAATGAAAATTCTTAGCGCAAAAATGCGAAAAGAAGTCGCGTAACTTATACTTTCGGTAGGAGGCAAGCCTCGAGAAAACTCAGGGCTGTATCTCCTCCTGTGTGGATTTCAACGTTAGCCCCAGCCATTTCTCCAAGTTCATCCAGACTCATGTTGTCAAGAAAGCGCTTATCCCAAGTCCTAAGTGCATTGGCGGGAATCAAATATCGGTCGTAACCAGGATTGGATTTAATTGCGGCTAAGAAATCAGCACCTGGTAGCAGTCCGGTCACAGTTATCCCCGGTCCAAAGAGGGAATTGGTTACACAAATGAGGTCAACGTGCAGTGGCGCAAGCCGTGCATTTACATCCTTAACCAAACGCCGCAGTACCTTTTTCCCCATGTGTGTTGTAATAGCCGCAACTTTAAGTTTCGACAGACTTGTTGACGCAATGTGCTCAAGAAGATCATCGATATTCTGGTAAAACCGATAATACATTCCCACGCCATTTGCAAGCTGAGGTATTTCTGGATACTCATCGTAAGAGGGTGGTTCCAAATCCCCAATTAAAAAAAACTCGTCACTGGGAAAAATTAGCGGATATCCGATAGCTGCAGAAGTTTTCTGTTGAACCTTAGCGCAAAAGCGCACAAATGCACGAGCGTATTCCGGAGTTACATCTTGCATTTGCGGTAATCGGCTCCGATGATCCGTAAGGCCAATCGGAACAACCGCAATGGATTCTAAATGCGGATAAAGTGTAGATAAATCAGCAACAGTCTCCTCTAATATTTCTCCATCATTCACACCTGGACACAACACAATTTGTGCGTGAATATAGATGTTTTCGTCGGTCAGTTCCTTCAACATAGGAATAACCGGTTCAATATTATTCTTTACCAGAAGCTGCTCACGAACGTCCTGCCGCGTAGCGTGGATGCTAAAAAACAAGGGGCTCAGTTTATACTCAATAATTCGTGTTTTGTCTGCAGGGGATAGGTTTGTACCCGTTATATAGTTTCCATATAAGAAAGACAGCCGGTAGTCTTCATCCTTAATATACAACTCCCGTCTCATGCCTTTTGGTAGCTGGTGCACAAAACAAAAAACGCAATTATTAGAGCAACGCCGAATTTCAAACGGCTCCAATTCAATACCCAGTCGCTGATCGAAAGTCTTTTTGACACGAGCGGTACGGGGTTGTTCTGCACCTTCTGGAAGCCACCGTACGTCAAGTTTTTCCGCTGATACGTGAAACCAGTAATCTAAGAGGTCATTAATCAAAAACCTGTTTAGAGACAACAGCCTGTCACCAACTTGAAGGCCAATGCGCGCGGCAGCGCTTCCGGGTTGCACTTCGGTGACAATAACTCCGCGATGAGCTGCTTCATCCATTTCTGGGAGAGCCTGTTTTTGCATTATAGACATTATGCCTATATATCACCGTAAGCTGTGGAAATTTATCTGATGATCGATCAACCGCCAACAGATGGAGGTCCGGTGCCGAGCAGCGGATCTGGGGTGTTAGAGAGCTCTTTAACTTTCTGAACCAAACGGTCAAAATCACGGTGTGCCGATGGACTTGTTCCGCGAACCGCAACAGCCATGTAAAGCAATCCACTTTGCTCATCATAATAGCACCAAACTTCCCTATACACAAGGATGAACGCTATTAAAGTACCAAAGATAATTATCATACATCCGGTAAAGAGCCATGCAACGCTAGGATCTCTCATAAAACCTAAGAAGGTAACATGACCGTCTGTCATTCCCAGAAATTCAACTTGATACTGTCCCGGAATTGCTGCCTTGCTCAGGGACGAAGTAGTACTCTTAGTTTGTGCAGATGTAGACATTGCATCATCGTGTGCACGGGGAACTTCTGTTATCGTTTCAGATGTGGCATGAGTATCCGCCAGGCTATCCATACGTATATTTGCGCTTTTGAGTACAGTGTTGCTCATACTCAGCTCATGCAGCTGCCCTGCAGAAAGCCAAACTTCCTCGAGCTCGTCACCCGTAAGTTTTTCTTTAATTCTTAAACTTACTTCATAATCATAAAGCGTAGCAGTGGCGGTAGTTGATCCGGCTTTTTTGCGGTAGTTTTCAAAAGTTAATTCAACTTCGGGGTGGGGTTGACCCACTATCTTTTGAGCCTCCGGGTTTAAAAAAAGCCATGCGTAGCCATTTGGGCGACCGTTCTTAAACAACATGACCATTGCAGCGGGGTTTTCAAACTTTTCATCTTTCGTAGTGGGCTGCTTGTTTTCATCAAATGTGAAATTGGGAAAAAGCGCACCAATCATAATGCTATAGCGGCTATCGGCCAGTTCTTTTGCAAAAACCCTGGTATCTATTGGTATGGGAAGTTTTTCCGGCTGAATGGCGGTGCCGTTTTCTAAAATTTTCTGATTATCAAGGTCTAGAATATAATAATTCGTTTCAGGGGTTAGCGAATCCACCTGAATGAAGCGGGATTTGTCGTCAAGGCTTCGCAGTCGGACCGGGTCACCGGGCATCGCGTCAGCTTCAGTATAATGTCCTGTTTTAGTGTTTGTTATCCGGAATCTGCCACGCTTAATGCGTTCATTGGCGCTAAAACTATTTTGAGTTATTTTGTAGCCGTTATAAATAACCGGATTCGTCATGCTGACTTCATAAATACGGCGGTAATCTCCATCCGACAGCTCAACAAGGGAGGCAAAACCTTTTGCGACTGTGCTGTGTGGGAAGTATTCCGCGTTGAAATCCAAGTTTCTTAAAGCAAAAGGCATTGCTACAGGTTTTAGGTTTTCGCCTGCAGGCTCCTTTAGCCTATCTTTTCTGGTTACGTAGGTAGAGCTAACCTGGCCTTCTGGCAAAATAATAGTCGCGTCATAAATTCCCCAGCCAAAGTCATCCGCCAGAATCCTGTAAAATCCTGCAGCCATTGTCCATAATAGGCCAATATGAATTATCGTAGCCCCAGCGCGACCGAAGAGTCCTTTTTGAGAATAAAAAGCCGTCCCACACGACTTGGACACCGTGAAGCCCTTCTTTAGTTCCCGGTCCAACTGCTCCACGGAGCCGGACCAGGGAAAGGCAATGGCGTGCCCGGCTCTTTCGTAAAACTTAGCGTTCTTCTGGAAATTGCGCTTCCTGCGCAAAGTAAGTGCAATATAGCTTTTCTCCCACGAGCATAGGCAAAGATTTACCAAAAGCAAACCCATTAAGCCAAGGAACCACCACGTGTGGAACACGTACTCGCGACCGTAATCTACGCCAAGATCTTCATTTGAAGCAACAAGGGAACCGGCAATACAGGAAGCGGCTACTAATCCGATTAACACAATGCCAAGATGAAGCGACGAAAGGAACTTAACTACTGAACGACCCAGTTTAACACAACCTCATCAGGATTTGCCGGTTGCAGCAACGCCGGCAATTTTAGCAAACATCGCAGCCTCGTAATCATTCGGTTATCCGCTTCAACAGTATAAAACCGAGGTGTGATCAAACCACATGAATTAGTTTTCTTAAACGTTTTCGGCAAGCCAGCTGCTCAGAGCGCTTACTACTAGATCATTTCCGTCAGTCCCACGAACAATGAAAAAATCTACCCGCTTTGAATTCCTCCGAAAAAAGAATTCTGATTCCATGTGGGGGACAAGCAACGCGCGCTTACCACTCCGTAATAATATTATTACCGCACCTTTGGGATTCCCATGCACGTCAATATACCCTTCGATTGTGCGCAGCAACCCCGCCATTTTTAATTTTTCAATAACGGAGACTGCTGCAACATCTGCGGCCACCATGTCCGAGTTTATTTCATTCTGATAGGGGATAGGAGTAGGTTCAACCGCAAAAGTAACAACTGTTTTACCAGGCTCCGACGCCAGTTCATCCTGCAAAAAAACTGAATCTCGTGAGTCGTGATTACTTGACGCTGCAGAAGATAATAGCGTCTGCTCAAATTCCATCTCCGCCAAATCTTCTCGGTAACGCTGTTCTTCTATGCGACGAGCAATAAATTTGATTCCTAGAACAGCTATTCCAAGAACCAACAGCGCCACCCCTATTGACCACGCATCAAAACGCATATCCACCTCCCGGGCACTAGCTGCCTCAAATTCTCAAATATATAATATTAACACGACACTAGTTAACCATAGAATTACAACCAGCAGGAGTGACAGATCCTGAAAAAGAAGGATTTCCGGCGACCCGCCTTCATCTCTTTTATACACCAGATAGAGGTAGCGAAATATTCCGTATAGGACGAACGGCAAAGTCAAAACCATATAGCCTGCACGCACCTGGCCTTGAACACCGAGCGTTACATACAACGCGTATGAAATAACCGTTGCCGTGGTGGCCACGTTTATCATCTGGTCGAGGAATAAAGGGGAGTAGTGTTCCAATACTGGTCGATGCGATCTTGCGTCATCAGATAGCAGTATTATCTCATGCCGCCGTTTGCAGATAACAACAAAGAGAGCTAAAAACATGATGCATGTTATGAACCAGGGTGTAACTGTAATGCTCTCGCCCATATGCTCGATAGCAAATATACCAGCGACAGCGCGCATTACGAAACCTAGACTTACAATCATAAGATCAAGTATCACTATATGCTTTAACCACACCGAATAAAGCACCATCATTGCCAGATAGGACAACGCTACAATTTGAAATCTAACACCAAATGAGCTAAACAATAAAACCATACTTACTACCGCGATGCATAGTCCTAGAGCCGAGGCAGTGGATTTAGATAATGAACCTGCGGCAATCGGCCGTTTGCACTTCAAGGGGTGGCTTCGGTCGGCCTCTGCATCTCTAATGTCGTTAACAATGTAAACTACTGATGATAAAAGGCAAAAAACAACAAACGCGAGGACCGCTTTTGCAACACGATCTGGCTCCGTGAAATGGTTTGAAAAAATAAGTCCGGCAAATATCAGCAGGTTTTTTGTCCACTGACGGGGACGGAGAAGTTGGATCATACTTAATGAAGAAGAGATCATAAGAAAAACGCCTGATATAAGTTTTACCGAGTTATCATCATTTGGGTAAAAACAACCTGACCGATGCAACGAAAATTTAATCGGGAAGTTAGTGGCTCATTTTCTAGGGCGCGGCATCGCCGCAGATGACTTTCCCGCGGATGACTTTGAGGGCAGTCTTAACATCGGTAAAGGCGATTAGGCGATGCGCAGTTTCTGAAATGAGTGACAAGTCGCGAGGGCGAGACTTGTGAATTGGATTACCACTTAGTTCATCGGCCTTTATCTGAGCTCGCTGCAGCCCATATATATCCGCCGCACAGTACGCAAAATCCAAACGGGATAGACGTTCAGGTCCCCCAGCATGTACTAACCCTTGATGCTGTGTGGCGCAAAGTTTAATCAGGAGGGCTACGAGGTCGTTTATCCACACCGGGGTGCGAATTTCATCGGAAAAAAATCGTCCGTTTCCTGACCTGATTGTCTCAAGAGTCCAGGTTAGCGACGATTTTCGTCCGTTGACTTCGGTGCCATAGATAAGCGAGGGCCTTACAACGCACCAAGCGCCGGGGTAATCTTGTACAAGTTTTTCTGCCTCCAGTTTGGTGCGGCCATACACGCTAATCGGCTCAGGTATGTCTTCTTCTGTATAGGTGCCTCGATTGCCGCTAAACACCATATCGGTGCTCACGTATAGAAAATAGGGGAGTGTTGCCTGACAGGCGGAAAGAAGGTTTGAAGTTGCCAATACATTACTTTTGTATGCCTCGTCGGGATTCGTTTCACAATCAGCTAGTCGGGCTTCTGCAGCGAGATGAATGACGGCAGAAATGGCCTGTCCGGCGAAAAGCGCCTCAACCTCAGATTTATGCGCAAGGTTCACGGAGATCCCACCCGCAACTTGGTGTGTATGGTATATGGGAAAAATACTACGCAAAAATATGGGCGTTGTGGAGGAGCTTTTGCTAACCTCCGCCATTAGATGACTTCCAACAAAGCCTGACGCGCCGGTTATAAGGAGCATCGGTTGTCCATCGGCATAAGATTTACGCTAAAATCAGCTTTTGGGAACTGCAAACTGGTTAAGCCGATCAACTGCTGATCGCAATTTATTTGAGTTTGTATGAGTGTAAATCTGAGTCGACGTAATAGAGGAGTGGCCCAAAAGACTCTTGATCTCTAGGATGTCCACATCATTCATGTGAAGCAAGGTCGCAAAAGTATGACGAAGCTTATGTGGGCTGATGTTTTCTTTACCAATTCCGGCTATTCGGACATACTTTTGTACGATGTTTACAATCGATCTTCCAGTCAAACGGCCGCCCTGACGATTGAGAAAAACCGCTTGAGGGTCGCCAGTAATGGGACGGACATCAAGGTATGTATTAACCGCGTTAAATACGTATTCGTTCATTGGAATCAGGCGTTCCTTGGATCCTTTACCCATAACCTTTATGGTTCTGCGCTCTAGATCGATTGATGTTAAGTCCATACCAACCAATTCTTGGCGACGCATTCCAGTAAATCCAAGTGAAACAAGAATAGCGAAGTCTCTCTTCCCCATCACATCATTTTCGTTTGGAGCGCTCAGGAGCTTCTTAAGCTCGCTATCGATCAGATATATGGGAAGTTTCTTCGGAAGTTTCGGATTATGTATGAAAGCTGCCGGGCTGCTTTCCAGCATACCGTTCATCACACCAAACTCAAAAAGCACTCGTATGGACGCAATCACTCTAGATAGAGTTGTACTTTTATAACTTCTGGTTGATTGCAGGTAGTGGAGGTAATCTTTGATACTCTCCGTAAGCACCTTATCCAGGTCAGGTTCGCTGCCTTTGGTGCGAATCAGAAACTCCTTAAACTTCTGGAGATCGAACCGATAGGCTTCCCGGGTCGCAGGTGAAAGATTGCGTTCGACTTGCAGGTACCGGTCGAACTGTGCCATGGCAACAGACATTAAAAGCGACATCGAATATCCTCCGCAGGATGAGCATGAACTAACCAGGACCAGATGTCGGGTCGGTCACAGGTTTATAACGAATTGATAGACTCTTACCCACACGAGAGAAATAGCGTCAATGAAAATCTAACAGCGTGAGTAACTTACGACCCCTCAGGCTTTTCTAAAAGCCCGCACTAGATCGCACTTTCTCCAAAACTCCTCTCCCGCCCCTAAAATCGTGTATTTCCCAAACTTCCTTAAATGTAAGTCTAAAGAATCTTTCCACAAATTATTGAAAATATTGGAGTTGAAAAAATGGCATTACGTGAACTTCCTTTTCCTGTCGCTGGCGTCCTTGTTGAAATGCGCGATGATCAGTACACAAAAAAAGACA